>CAYUDT010000047.1:0-35478 GCA_964443695.1 uncultured Conexibacter sp.
ATCTGCTGGGCCAGCAGCGGGCAGGTGTCCTGGCAGGTCGAGTACATGAAGCTCAGGACCGTGACCTGGCCGCGGCTGTCGTGCAGCGAGACCTTCTTGCCGTCCTGGTCGGTCAGCGTGAAGTCGCCCGGCGGGATCTGCGGTGAGCGGACCGCGCCGGCGAACCCGGTCGGGCCGAGGTCGAGCGTGCTGCTGCCGCTGGTGGTGTCGCTCCTGCCGAACAGCAGGATGGCCGCGAGGACCACGGCGACGATGCCCAGGACGGCGGCGAGGGACAGCTGGAGGCGGGCGGCCATGCCCCGTTGATGGTGGCAGTTCCCCGTTCAGCAGGTCTTCAGGTCGACGGTTCACGCTTGGCGCGATGAAGGTCCTGGTGGTGGATGACGAGCCGGCCCTGCGGGAGTCGCTGGAGCGGGTGCTGCGGCACGACGGGTTCGAGGTCGACCTGGCCGTGGACGGTCGCGACGCGATCCGGCGGGTGATGGCGGGGCGGCCCGACGCGGTGCTGCTGGACGTCCTGATGCCTGAGCTCGACGGCCTGGAGGTCTGCCGCCGGCTGCGCGACACCGGTGACCGCACGCCGGTGCTGATGCTGACCGCGCGCGACGAGATCGGCGACCGTGTCCGCGGCCTGGAGGCGGGCGCCGACGACTACCTGCCCAAACCGTTCGCGCTGGAGGAGTTGCTGGCACGGCTGAAGGCGCTGCTGCGGCGGTCCGGCTGGAGCGAGCCGGTGGAGATGCTGCGCTTCGCGGACCTGTCGCTGGACCCACGGGCGCACGAGGTCCATCGCGGCGACCGGCTCATCGAGCTGACCCGCACCGAGTACCTGCTGCTGGAGCTGTTCCTCCATCATCCGCGGCAGGTCCTGACCCGCAGCGTCATCTTCGACCGCGTCTGGGGGTACGACTTCGGGCCGGCGTCCAACTCGCTGGAGGTGTACGTCGGCTACCTGCGCCGCAAGACCGAGGAGGGCGGTGAGCCGCGGCTGATCCACACCGTGCGCGGCGTCGGCTACGTCCTGAAGGAGACGATCCGGTGACGATCTCGCGGCGGCTGGTCCTGCTCTGCTTCGGCGCGGTCGCCGCGACGGTGCTCGTCGGCTCGCTGGCGACCTACGGGCTGGTGCGCCACGAGCTGCGGGCCGGGGTGGACGAGCAGCTCCGCGGTGACCAGCTGCAGGTCTTCTTCGTCGCCGCGAAGAGGGCCAGGCCCGGAGCGCGTGCCGTCCTCCCACCGCTTCCCGGGGTCTCCGGTGAGACCGGGCGGATCACGCCGGCCGCGGACGAGAAGCTCAAGCAGTTCATCGCGCGGCTGCCCGCGCCCCAGTTCGGCGGCGCGACGAGCGTCGTGCAGGTGCGCGGCAAGAACGGCATCGCGGCCTCCGCGGTGAGGCCGCCGCCGGGTGCCCGGCTGCCGGTGACGGCGGCGACGCGCGCCGTCGCGCGCGGGGATGTCGGGTCGGTCCTGGGCGACGAGACCGTCCGTGGCGTGCACCTGCGGGTCCTGACCACGCGGACGCCGGAGGGCGACGTGCTGCAGATCGCCCGGTCGCTGACCGAGGTCGACAACACCCTCGCCCGGCTGCGCTGGGTCCTCCTGGCGGTCACCCTCGGGGGCATCGCGCTGGCGATGGGCTTCGGGGTGTTCGTCGCCCGCCGCGCGCTGCGCCCGGTGCGCGACCTGTCCGCGGCGGCGGAGGAGGTCGCGGTGACGCAGGACCTCTCGACCCGGCTGCCGGCCGACGGTGCCGACGAGCTGGCACGCCTGGGCGGCTCGTTCAACGCGATGCTCGGCGCCCTGGAGTCCTCCCGTGAGGCCCAGCGGCAGCTGGTGGCCGACGCGTCGCACGAGCTGCGCACGCCGCTGGCGTCGACGCGGGCCAACGTCGAGCTGCTGGCCCGGGCCCCGGACCTGCCGGCCGGGGAGCGCGAGCAGATCGTCGGAGACGTCTGCGGCCAGCTGGCCGAGCTGTCGGTGCTGGTGGGTGACCTCGTCGACCTGGCGCGGCCGGAGCTCGGGCCCGTCGACGGCGGGGCGGAGTTCGAGGAGATCCGGCTGGACCTCCTGGCCGCGGACGCCGTCGAGTCCGCGCGCCCCCATGCGCGGGGCCACACGCTGGTGGTCGACGCGGAACCCTGCGTGGTCAGCGGGTCGTCCGCGCGGCTGCACCGCGCCCTGCGCAACCTGCTCGACAACGCGGTCAAGCACGCGCCGCCCGGCAGCGTCATCGAGGTCTCCGTGCGCGACGGGGAGGTCGTCGTCCGCGACCACGGCCCCGGCATCTCCGACGAGGACCTGCCACACATCTTCGACCGCTTCTACCGCGCGACGTCCGCCCGCGGGCTGCCCGGGTCCGGGCTGGGGCTGGCGATCGTCCGCCAGGTCGCCGAGCTCCACGGAGGCAGCGTCCGGGCCGAACGCGCCGAGGGCGGTGGTGCACGCCTGCACCTGGCGCTGCCAGTGGCTTCACTGACCTCCTAGTCCGGGTTCAGCAAACGCTCAGGCCTGGGCGTCGAGATGGTGGGCATGAGAAAGCTCACCGTTTCCGGCCTGCTCGCCATCCTGGTGCTGACGCTCAGCGCGTGCGGTGGCGAGGACCCGTCGTCCGCCCAGGGCGGGGAGGACGACGATGCCGCCCGCATCGCCTTCGCCGGTTGCATGCGCGACCACGGCATCCAGGTCGCCGACCCGTCGAGCGCCGGCAACGGCCCGACGCGGATCACGTCGACGGGCAGGATGACCCCGGAGAAGCTCGAGGCGGCCGAGAAGGAGTGCCGCAGGAAGTTTCCCGACGGTGCACCCAAGCCGCCCTCGCAGGCCGAGCAGCAGGAGTTCCAGGACGCGGCCTTCAAGTTCTCCGCCTGCATGCGCTCCAAGGGCGTGAACATGCCCGACCCGAAGGTCGACGGCGGCCGCATCACGATGGCCATCCGGAAGGGCACGCCCGGCTTCGACCCGCGGTCGCCCAGGTTCCAGGCCGCCCAGAAGGCCTGCCAGAAGCTCATGCCCGGCGGCGGCCCCAGGCGCGGATCCAACCCCGACGAGATCCGCGTCCCCTAGCGCCAACGCGCCTGAAGGGGTCGGACCCTTTAGGTGGGGTTGAGGGTGTTCGTAGGTAGTAGAGGAATCCTCGGTCTGGTATGAATGTTGCTCTGTGGCGACCGAGGTTTCCAAGGCTCAGCCGTCGTCGGCGCGTGATCGTCTCCTGGCGGTTGCGCTGCGGCGGTTCACGACGGACGGGGCGCTCAGCGCGACCCTGGAGGAGATCCGGGTGGAGGCGGGGGTCAGCGTCGGCGCGCTGTACCACCACTTCGCCGACAAGGCGGCGCTGGCGGGCGCGCTGTACGTCGAGACCCTGCGCGCCTACCAGGACCACTTCCTCACGGTGCTCGACGCACACCCGGCGGCGGAGGACGGCGTGCGCGCCGCGGTCCGGCACACGCTGGACTGGTGCGCCGCGCACCCCGCGGAGGCCCAGTTGCTGTTCGGCGGTCGCAACGCCGCGGACACGGCAGCCCTCGCCGAGATCAACCGCGACTTCTTCAGCAAGGTCGGCCGCTGGTACTGGGGCCACGCGCACTACGGCGTGCTGAAGCACCTCGACTTCTCGCTGGTGTCGAGCCTCTGGCTCGGCGCGACCCTCGACCACATCCGCCACCTGCTCAACGCGGGGGAGACGACGGTGCCACCGGCCACCGCGGACATCCTCGCCGAGGCGGCGTGGCAGACCCTCAAGGAGCCAGACACGCCATGACCACGTTCTACGAGCGCCTCGTCGACGAGGGCCTTGCCGACGACGAGCCCCGCGTCCACGTCGAGCATCGCGGTGACCGTGCGGTCGTCCGCCTCGACGAGCGCGAGAAGCTCAACGTCCTGACCGCACCGCTGGTCCAGCAGCTGAAGCTCGTCCTCACCGACCTGGCCGCCGACCGCGACGTCCGCGCCGTCGTGCTCACCGGCACCGACCCGGGCTTCAGCGCCGGCGGCGACCTGCGGATGATGGACGGCGCCGTCGAGAACCTCGGTGGCGCGGAGGGGACGGCTGACATCTGGCGCTGGATCCGCAACGAGTTCGGCGCGGTGGCCCGCCTGATCGCCAGGACCGACACCGCCTACATCGCGGCGCTCAACGGCCCCGCGGCCGGGGTCGGCCTGGCGTGGGCGCTGACGTGCGATGTCGCCGTCGCCAGCGACCGGGCGCTGATCGTCCCGGCGTTCGGCAACATCGGCCTGCTGCCCGAGGTGGGGACGAGCTACGCGCTGACCCGCGCCCTCGGCTACCAGGGCGCGTTCGCCTACTTCGCCTCCGGCCGCCACATCGATGCGCAGGAGGCGCTGCGGCTGGGTCTCGTCCAGGAGGTCGTGCCGCACGACGAGCTCCTGTCCGCGGCCGACCGCTGGTGCGACCACATTGCCAGGCTCCCACGCCACGCGCTGCAGATGGGCAAGCCGCTGCTGCGCGCCGCGGCCGACGCGACGTGGGACCATGCGATCACGCTGGAGGAGTTCGCCGAGCCGAACTGCTTCACGACCGAGGCGTTCGCGGGCAGCGTCCGGGGCATGCTCGCCCAGCGATGAGCCAGGCGCGCTACGACAGCATCGGCCGCACCTACGCGACGACCCGCCGCCCGGACCCGCGCGTCGCGAAGGCCATCGACGACGCGCTGGGCGACGCGGTCACCGTCCTCAACGTCGGAGCCGGCACGGGCGCCTACGAACCGCCGGAGCGGGACGTCACCGCGCTGGAGCCCAGCGCGGTGATGCGCGAGCAGCGCGCGCCCGACGCGGCACCGTGCATCGCGGGTGTCGCCGAGGACCTGCCGTTCGCGGACGACAGCTTCGACGCGGTGATGGCGTCGCTGACGCTGCACCACTGGCCCGATTGGCGCAGGGGCGCGCGTGAGTGCGTCCGCGTCAGCCGCGGCCGCATCGTCGTGCTCAGCTGGGACCCGCGGGTGACCGACCCGTTCTGGCTCATCAGCGACTACTTCCCGTTCTTCGCCGAGCGCGAGGAGGAGGAGTTCGCGCCCATCGCCGAGCAGGCGGCGGCCTTCGGTGCGGACCGCATCGTGCCCGTGCCCGTGCCGCACGACTGCACCGACGGCTTCGCCGGGGCGTTCTGGCGCCGGCCGGCCGCCTACTTGCAGCCGCAGATCCGGGCGGGCATGTCGATCTTCGCGCGGCGCAGCGCAGAGGAGCTCGAACCGGGCCTGCGGGCGCTCGAGGACGACCTCGCCTCCGGCGCATGGGCCGAGCGCCACGCCGACCTGCTGCAGCTCGAGGAGCTGGATCTCGGCTACCGGCTGCTCATCCGCAGCTGAGCCGTCGCGTCAGCACCGCGGCGGCCAGGCGTTGGGCAGCTGCGGCGCGCCGCGCGCGGCCATCGCCAGCGGCAGCCCCGCGCTGACCATGGCGTTCTCGGCACCGATCAGCGCCCGGGCCTCACGCGCACCGGCGGAGATCTTCGCGGCGCTGCGCAGCTCCTCGCCCGCGAGCGGGTGCTCGACCGCGTCGAACAGCCGGGAGACCCCGTCGAGGCCGTACGCCCCCAGTGCCTTGTCGAGTGAGTAGATCCCGACGGTGCCGGTGGTCAGGGCGGCCGCCAGGCGGGTGTCTCTGACCATCTCGCCGAGGTCCTCGTAGGGACCCTCGCCGGCCTCGCCGAGGCTGAAGGTGGCCGATCCGCCGAACCAGCGCTTCATCTGCCGGATGTAGGCCGAGTGGATCGACGGGCCCGGGTCGCTGCCGGTCAACGCGGCATAGACCGAGCGCATCGCCATGAAGGCGACCTCGCGGAAGGTGCCGGGTCGCGGCAGCGGCATGTCCAGCCCGTCGGACAGCGCGACGTTGCCGTCGCGGATGTCGTCGAACAGGAACGAGTACGCGGCGGCGATCGTCGGGTGGCCGTGGTCCTCCAGCCACGCCGCGATGTCCTCATAGCCGTGCATCGCCGCGCACTGCTGGTCAGGCCCGACGTTGCGGTTGAGCATCTCGATGACGGAGACCGGGTCGCGGAAGGCCTGGTTGGCGGTGGCGGTGTCGGTCAGCGGCGCCTCGAGGTCGAGCAGCACCTGCTTGGGCCTGAAGCCCACCGCCCGCGCCCAGGCGTCGAAGTCGCGGACCATCTGCGCGTTCTCGGCGACGTTGTCCTCGGTGGCCCAGTAGCCATCGGCGTAGGGCACGGTGAGCCAGGCGACGACGCCGACGCCGTTGGCCCTGGCGGTCCGCAGGAACGGCAGCAGCTCACCGAACTGCGGCATGCCCGCCGGCACCGGCCCGAAATCGCGCTGCCAGCGCATGTTCACCGTGATCCAGGCCCGGCGCCGCTTCAGCTCCGCCCAGACGGCCGGGGTGTAGGCGCTGAGGTCGCGCTCAACCGTCCAGTAGGTGCTGGGGTCGGGGACCTGCCCCGTCGTGAAACCGTGCAGGGTCGACACCTCCTCCGCCGCGGCGAAGACCAAGCGCGAATGGCCGGCGGCCGAGGCTGCGGCGCCCTGCCCGGTGAGCAGCAGCGCGGTGGCGAGGACAAGGACCCTGGCCCGCATGACGCCCATGTTATGGAAGGTACGACATTCATTCCACCCGTACCTCAGGCAACCCTCAGGTCCTCCTCGCGGGACATGGAGGCACGGCGGTGATGCTGCGCCCATGAACACCAAGATCCGCACCGCAGCCGCAACCCTCCTCGCCGGTGGCGCCCTCGTGGCGACCGGTTGTGGAGGCGGCTCCACCTCGTCCGACGCCACCCGGTCCACCGGGGCGTCGGGTGCCCAGCAGCAGAGCGCGCCGGCGGCCGCCCCCGGGCAGTCCGGCTCGACCTCACAGGGCACCCGGCCGGGCGGTCCGCAGGGCGGCGGCTCCGACGTCTCGGCACTGGCCACGAAGCTCGGCGTGACGGCCTCGGCCCTGCAGACGGCGATGCAGCAGATCGGCCCGCCGTCGCAGTCTCAGGCGCCGACCGACATCGCCGCCAAGCTGGCCGAGAAGCTCAACCTGACGACCGCGAAGGTCCAGGCGGCGATGCAGGCCGCGATGCCCTCGGGCGGCCAGGGCGCGCCCCCGGCCAACGGCACGCCTCCGACGGGAGCGGCGCCGGGCGCGGCCGCCCAATCGGGCGCGGCCGCCCAGGCCGGCGGCACCAGCTCCTGACGCGGGCACCGCGTCCCCTGCTGCCACGGAGGGGACGCGGTCGCGTCACACCGGGGCTACGGCTCGACCAGCCCGCGCCGGATGGCGTAGCGGACGAGCTCGACGCGGTCACGCATGCCGAGCTTGCGCAGGAGGTTGCCGCGGTGGGACTCCACGGTCTTCTCGGAGAGGTGCAGGATCTCCCCGATCTCCTTGTTGGTGTGCGCCTCGGCGATCAGCTTGAGGACCTCCTGCTCCCGCGGCGTCAGCGGCTCCGACGGGCCGGTGGAGTCGTCGGACATCCACTCCCGCACCAGGCGCCGCTGGGCGGCGTTGGTGAGGAACGGCTCACCGCGCCCGACGGCGCGGATCGCCTCGACGAGGTCGTGGTCGGCCTCGCGCTTGAGCACGTAGCCGCCGGCGCCCGCCTTCAGCGCCTCGAAGAGGTAGCGCTCGTCGTCGTGCATCGACAGGATCAGCACGTCGATCTCCGGCGCCTGCGCCTTGATCTCACGGGCGGCCTGGATGCCGGTGAGCTTGGGCATCGAGACGTCGAGGATGCAGAGGTCCGGGCGTTCGGCCAGCGCGGTCGCGACGGCCTCGGCACCGTCGGCCGCCTCGGCGATGACCTCGAAGTCCGGCTGGCGGTCCAGCAGGAACCTCAACCCGCCACGGACGACGCCGTGGTCGTCGGCGATCAGCAACTTCATGCCCAGGACCTCCCGGTGGTCTTCGCCGGGGCGGTGCGCCCCAGCAGCAGTTCGACGGTCGTGCCGGCTCCGAGCGCGGAGTGCACGTCCAGCCGCCCTCCGGCCTGCAGCGCGCGCTCGCGCATGCCGGTCAGGCCGTGGCCGGCGCCCTTGTCGAGGTCGATGCCCCTGCCGTCGTCGATCACCCGCACGACGCCGCGACCGCCCTTGCGCCGCACCTCGACGTGGACCTTCGTCGCGCCCGCGTGCCGCGCCGCATTGGACAGCGCCTCCTGCACGACGCGGTAGACGACCAGCTGCTCGTCCTCGCGGAACTCGTCGACGTTGCCGCTCAGGTCAAGCGTCGTGGGGACGCCGGTCTTCGTCTGGAACTCCTCGATCTGCGTGCGCAATGCCGCGCTGACGCCGTGGTCGTCCAGGGCGGTGGGGCGCAGCTCGTGCGCCAGTCCGCGCAGCTCGTCCATCGCCTGCGCGGCCACACGCTGGGTCTCGCGCAGTTCGTCCCTCAGCTCGGCCGGCGCGTCCTGCACGGTCGCTTGGAGCCGCAGCAGCACACCGGTCAGGGCCTGGTTGACCTCGTCGTGGAGGTCACGCGCCAGGCGGGCGCGCTCGTCCTCCTGCGCCTTGAGCACCGCGCTGGCGACGGCGGCGCGCTCGTCCTCGATGCGGGCGAGCATGCGGTTGAAGGCCTGGTTGAGGCGCGCGACCTCCTCGCTGTCGGCCTCCGCCTCGGCGACGCGCACGCCCGGGCGCGAGAGGTCGACCTGCTCCATCGTGTCGATGAGCTGCTGCAGCCCGGCGAAGCGCCGGCGCAGCACGAAGCCGTTGACCAGGACCGTCGCGAGGATCGCGGCGCTGATCACGAAGAACTGCCGGCCCTCGGGCGCGTGGACGTCGACCTGCAGCCGAGCCGCGGTGGCGGCCGCGAACACCGTGGCGATGATCAGCAGCGAGTTGACCGCGAGGATCTGGGTGAGGAGGGGAGACCGGCGCATTTGGGGTGTAGACCCCATATCGGCGTTTTCGGTCCCCTCCGATACCCCTCTTGCAACGCAGCGACGTCAGGACAAGATCGGAGGGCAAGCGGGAAACACGGGCTCGCGACCTCACCGACCACCCCCCTGGCCGAATGCGGGAATGGACCTGGCGCGACATGAGAGGGCCGGCACTCACGGGGTGCCGGCCCTCTGCCATTTCCGGGGGTCGCGGGCCGCCGCGTCAGGGTCGCTATACTTAGTGAAGTAATCCTGACCGACTTTCAAGGATTTTCTTCACATGAGCCCCTCGGGCAGCGAATTCGTCAAGCAGGTCAAGGCCAGCGTCACCGAGGTTGACCCCTCCGAGGTCAACCAGCTCCTCCATGAGGGCGTGGCCGTCATCGACGTCCGGGAGACCGAGGAGGTCACCGCCGGCAAGCTGCCCGGCGCGACCCACATCCCTCGTGGTTTCCTGGAGTCGCGCATCGACGCCGCGGTCCCGGACCGCAGCCAGCGCGTGATCCTCTACTGCGCCAGCGGCAACCGCTCGGCGCTGGCCGCCCAGACCCTCACCCGTGACCTCGGCTTCGAGAACGTCGAGTCGATGACCGGCGGCTACACGCTGTGGAAGGACCGCGGCTACGAGGTCGAGGTGCCGTTCGCGTTCTCGCCGGACCAGCGCCAGCGCTACAGCCGCCACTTCCTGCTCCCCGAGGTCGGGGAGGAGGGGCAGCGCAAGCTGCTCGAGGCGAAGGTCCTGCTGCTCGGCGCGGGCGGCCTCGGCAGCCCGACGGCGCTCTACCTCGCCGCTGCCGGCGTCGGCACGCTGGGCATCGTCGACGACGACGTGGTCGACGTCTCCAACCTGCAGCGCCAGGTCATCCACTCCACCGCGACCGTCGGCATCCCGAAGGTCGACTCCGCCGAGCAGGCGATCCACGAGCTCAACCCGGACGTGACGGTCAACAAGTACCCCGTCCGCCTGGACGCGAGCAACATCGTCGACATCATCAAGGACTACGACATCGTCGTGGACGGCGTCGACAACTTCCCGACGCGCTACCTGCTCAACGACGCCACCGTGCGCCTGAAGATCCCGGTGGTCTCCGCGGCGATCCTCGGCTTCGAGGGCCAGCTCAGCGTCTTCGCGCCCTACCAGGGACCCTGCTACCGCTGCCTCTTCCGCGTGCCGCCGCCGGCCGAGCTGGCGCCGTCGTGCGGGGCCAACGGGGTGCTGGGCGTCCTGCCGGGCACCATGGGCCTGCTGCAGGCGACCGAGGTCGTCAAGCTCATCATCGGCGCCGGCGAGCCGCTCATCGGCCGCCTGCTCATGTACGACGCGCTGGACGCCTCGACCAACGAGGTCAAGGTGCGCCGCGACCCGGAGTGCCCGATCTGCTCGCGCGAGCCGGACGAGATCTCCGACGACGAGCTCGGCGTGTTCCCCGACTACGAGGCGTTCTGCGCCGCCGCCGGATAGGTTCACGCACCCATGGCAACGGTACGAATCCCCCCGGTCCTGCGTCCCTCGGTGGGCGGTGAGCGTGAGGTCACCGCCGACGGCAGCAACGTCGGTGAGGTCCTGAACGCCCTCGTCGAGGCGCACCCGGACACCAAGTCCCAGCTGTTCGGCGAGGACGGCGAGCTCAACCGCTACGTCAACGTCTACCTCAACGACGAGGACGTCCGCGTCCTCGACGGCCTCACGACGGCCGTCGGCGAGGGCGACAGCCTCGTCATCCTGCCGGCCATGGCCGGCGGCGCCTCGTAGGCGCGGCCGGCGGCCGCGACGCCCTTCCGGCGGTACCACGCACCCGGTGCGCATCGGCGCATCGGGAGGCGCGGTGCCCGATCACGCGCCGACGCGCGCGCGATCGCGATCGCATGAACTGCGACACATTGGGGTACACTGCCCGCGGGGCTGCAGGGGAAACGGATCGTTCCCCCACTTTTGGAGGTTGTAGGACATATGAAGGTCAGAGGCGTTCTCGGCGCGGTCGTCGCCGGGCTGGCCATCCTTCCCGCGACGAGCGCGTCCGCGGCCCTGTACCAATCCGGTGCCATCGGTGTCGGGACCGACGGCACGACGTACGTCGGCGGCAACGGCTTCATCCAGAAGGTCAAGGCCGACGGCACGAACCTCGGCTCGCTCACGGTGGCGGCGGGTTCCATCGCCGCGCTGAGCGTCGACCCGTCCGACAACGTCTGGGTCGTCGACGGCAGCGACACGGTCAAGCAGTTCAAGGGCAGTGACGGCACGCTGCTGCGTTCGTGGTCGCCCGGTCCCTGCACGCGTCCGGCGGACGGCTGGAAGGGCGGCGGCATCGACGCCGGCGACCAGTACCTGTTCGTCGCGCTGACCTGCCGCGACGAGGTCGCGCGGGTCGACATCGCCGACTTCGGCAACAAGCGGACCGTCGCGGTGGAACATCCCGACGGCCTGGACTTCAACAAGTGGGCGTCGTGCGGCTACAAGCTCGCCGTCGCCCAGCCGCTGCAGGGCCGGACCTCGTTGTACGACGAGAACCTCAACCCGACCGGCACGCGCTCCACGGGCGACACGACCGACGTCTTCGTCGACGACTACGGCGTGCTGATGGCCACCGACCAGAACACCGACCAGATCCACATGCTCGGCTGCGACGGCGTGGAGTTCCGCACGCTGGGCCGCACCGGATCGAACCTGGGCGATCTCGACCATGCGATGGCCTTCGACGTGTTCGGGCAGTACGGCGGCGACCTGGCCGGCAACCTCTTCATCGCCGAATACAGCAACTCCCGCGTGCAGCGCTGGAGCTCGGGCGGCTACACATTCTGGGCCTCGGCGACGACGACCGACGCACCAGGCGGCGGCGGGGGCAACCCCGGCGGCGGCGGTGACCCGGGCGGCGGGGGCAACCCTGGCGGTGGCGGCACCGACCCGAGCAACCCGGGCAACGCCCCGGTGGGCGTCTCCATCGAGGCCGCTGCGGCCTACGTCAACAACCCGAACGTCATCATCACGATCCACGAGCCGGCGGGGACGACGGGCGTGCGGATCGCCAACGACGGCGGCTTCGTGACCTCCACGACGCTCGCCCCGTCGGCGGATGACCGCTACACCTGGACGCTGCCGGTCAGCGGACTCTCCGAGCGCCTCCCGCGCACGGTCTACGTCCGCTTCGTCGGGTCCGGTGACGACACGAAGACGTTCACCGACGACATCATCCTCGACACCACGCCGCCGGGCGTGCAGTCGGTGACGGTGTCCCAGGCGGCGGCCTCCACGCGCTCGGCGTTCGCCGCCGTCGCCAAGAAGCCCAAGCCGGTGACGCTGAAGGTCCGCGCCAAGGATGCGGTCTCCGGCGTGGCCCGGGTGCAGATCGCCGCGACGCGCGGTGGCCGGCGCAGCCTGACGCGCACCTACGCGCCGACCATCAAGGTCGCCGGGTTCGGTGCCCGGCCCTGGATCCGCGTGATCGACCGTGCCGGCAACTACTCCACGTGGAAGCGGGCACGTTGGCGGTAGAGCCGCACAACGCGAAGGTCGTGCGCCTCGGCCCGGTTCCCGACCGGGCCGCCGGTGCCGCACAGCCCGTGCAGATCCCCAAGCCCCAGGTGACCGCCGCCACGCGGCCGGTGGATCCGGGGGCGGGAGGGGACGCACGGGTCGAGCTGTCGCGCCTGTACAAGCTGCTGGAGCGGGAGCGCTCGGCGCGCAGGTCCGCCGAGGAGCTGGCCGAGCGCGCCACCCAGGAGCTCTACCAGCGCACCGGTGAGCTGGAGCGCTCGGCGGCCACCGGCCGGCGACTGCTGGCCGAGGCGCTGCAGGCCGAGGACCGCGAGCGCGGCCTGCTGGTGCGGCTGCTGCACGACTACGCGCTGCAGTCGCTGCTGGCCGCGCGGCAGGACTTCCTGGAGGCCCTGCAGGCCGACGACCCCGAGGCGCTGGACGCCGGGCTGCGTGGCCTGGACATCGGCATCGCGCAGATGCGCGAGACGCTGGCGGGGCTCCATCCCGCGGCCATGGACCACGCCGGCCTGGGCGCCGGCATCAAGGCGATCGTCAACGACGCGACCGAGCGGAGCGGCATCCGCGCCACGGTGGTCGTCGAGCCGGGCGCCGGCGAGCAGCACGACGTCCTGCTGCTGTCGCTCGTGGGGGAGATCGTCTCCAACGTCGTCCGCCACGCCGATGCGCGGGAGCTGCGCGTGGCGCTGCGCTCGGAGTCGCACACCGCCGTGCTCGTCGTCTCCGACGACGGTCGCGGCTTCGACCTGGCAGTCGAGGCACGGCAGGCGCTGGTGCAGGGGCGCATCGGCCTCGCGTCGGCGCGCGAGCGCGTCGTGGCCGTCGGCGGGTCGCTGATCGTGCACTCCTCCGAGGGGGCGGGCACCACCGTCACCGTTCGCCTGCCGCAGTAGTCCACCGCGGCGAGGTTTCAGCGGGCGCCGACCCCGCTATCCTTTTTGAAGTTATGGCTCTCCCTCCCCTGGAGAACCGCCCGTGCGGGGGTCGCTACGGCGACATCGTGCAGGCGATCGGCAACACGCCTCTCATCGAGCTCAAGCGTCTCAGCCCCAAGCCGGGCGTGCGCATCTGGGCCAAGATGGAGTCGTTCAACCCGACCGGTTCCGTCAAGGACCGGGTCGCGCGCGCGTTGATCGAGGACGCCGAGGAGAAGGGCCTGATCAAGCCCGGGCAGACCATCCTCGAGCCGACGTCGGGCAACACCGGCATCGCGCTGGCGATGATCGCCCGCCGCAAGGGCTACAAGCTCAAGGTCGTCATGCCCGACAACGTGACGCCGGAGCGCACGCAGCTGCTGCAGATGTACGGCGCGGAGATCGTCTACTCGCCGGGCGACCAGGGTTCCAACGGCGCTGTCGCGATGGCGCTCGACATGTCCCAGAACGACGCCTCGTACTACATGCCATACCAATACGGCAACGAGGCCAACCCCGGCGCCCACTACCACGGCACCGCGCCGGAGATCCTCGAGGAGCTCGACGGCCAGATCGACGCGTTCGTCGCGGGTCTGGGCACCGGCGGGACGCTGATGGGCAACGCCCGGCGCTTCAAGGAGGAGCTCGGCGACCGCGTGAAGATCGTGGCGGCCGAGCCGATGCAGGGCGAGCCGGTGCAGGGCCTGCGCTCCCTGGACGACGGCTTCATCCCGCCGATCATCGACCTCTCCCTGCTGGACCGGAAGATCTTCGTCACCAACCGTGACGCCATCGTCTGGACGCGCAGGCTCCTCGACGAGGAGGGGCTGTTCGTGGGCGTGTCCAGCGGCGCCATCGCCGCGATCGCCGTCCGCATCGCCAACGAGATGGACGAGGGCAACGTCGTCTTCATCGTCTGCGATGACGGCTGGAAGTACCTGAGCTCCGGCGTCTACACGCTGCCCGTCGAGGAGGTCCTCAACCTCGACTCGACGTTGTGGTGGTAACGGCCGGGCTCATCCACTTCTGAGCTTCGACCGATACCGTAGGCATATGTTCAGCAACATCGGGCCCATGGAGCTCGTCATCGTGCTCGTCATCGCCCTCATCGTCCTCGGGCCCAAGCGGCTCCCCGAGGTCGGCAAGTCGCTGGGCAAGGGCATGCGCGAGTTCAAGGACTCCATCTCCGGCATCGGCGGCGATGACGACGACGACGTCGACGCCAACCGGCGCGCCCTCAAGGACTGAGCGCCGGCTTCGCCGGCGTTGGAGGTTTCTCGCCGGTGCTCACGACCTCCGGCGAGGCGGTGAGCAGGTGCGTCGCTCTACTCTGGGAGCATGGAGATCGCCCCCGAGCTGCTCGAGCAGATCGTCGCCCACGCCCAGCGGGACGCGCCCAACGAATGCTGCGGCATCGTGCTCGCGCGGGACGGCGTGGCCTACCAGGTGATCGAGCTGGAGAACCGGCAACCGTCGCCGTTCCGGTTCGAGGTCGACCCGCTCGAGGTCTACCGGCTGTCGGACGACACCGACACGCTCGGTGCGATCTACCACTCCCACACCCGCACGGCTCCCGAGCCGTCGCAGACGGATATCAACTTCGCCGCCGGCTGGCCCGGGGTGGAGTGGCTCATCGTCGGCCTGAAGGGCGGCGAGATCGACGTGCGGTCCTGGCTGATCACCGACGGCCACGTCGCGCAGGTGCCCATCACGTGAGCGACGGGGCGCTCGCCTGCCCGCGGTGCGCGACGACGCACCCACTCGACGAGCGCTTCTGCCCGGAGTGCGGCATGCCGCTGGTCTACGCCGGCGCTCCCGTCGGCGACCGCGCGGTCTCCGAGGCGCACGCCCGCGCCCGCAAGATCAAGAAGCAGTACGCCGAGGGGCGCCTCGTGCGGGTCGCCTCCGCGCGCCACCAGGCCGAGGCCGAGCTGATCATGGGGCTGCTGCTGGAGGAGGGCGTCCCGGCGATGGCCAAGCGCTCCGGCGGGTTCGACGTGCCCGACATGATGTTCGCGGGGCCGCGCGACATCTTCGTCCCCGAGAGCGGTGCGGAGGTCGCCCGCGAGGTCCTCGGGACGGTCGACCAGACGCCGCCGTCGACGGGGACCTCGGCGGGGTCGACCCGCGGCCTGGCGATCGTGCTGTCGGTGGTGCTGGCCGTGGCGGGCATCAGCCCGCTGGCGATCTGGCTCTACAGCGAGATCCACGGATGACGCCGACGGGCTCGCCCAGAGGGTTCGCCGTCGGTGCGAGAACTCGCCGGGCGGCCTGTCCTCGCGGTCGGCGAGGGTGCGGACGTGGGTGAGCGCCTGCGATCGGAGATGCGGCTGCTCGTGCCGCTGCTCGCGCTGATCGTGATCGGCGCGATGATCACCGTGATGGTCCGCTCCGGTGGCGACGGGTCGGGCGACGCCGCGGCGCAGGGCCCGCGGATCCTCGTCGCGACCGGCATCACGGCACCACCGCCGACCGTGGCGAGCGAGCCGGTCGAGTCGGTGCCGACGGCCGTGACGCGGCGGCCGGCCCAGCGGCGCAAGGCGACCGTCCCCCGGCACCGGGGGGCGCAGGCCATCGTGATCCCCCACCGGTCGCGACCGCTGGGCACGCCGGACAACGGGTCGCTGGAGGGCGGCGTGCTGCTGCCCGCGTCGGGCCCGGACTTCTTCACGTGGGAGTTCCCCACGGCCCGCTCGCCCTCCCCGGAGTGGCGCCGGGTGGGGACCGACACGCTCGTCACCTGGTTGCAGGGCGTCCTGCGCTACTTCCGGGCCAAGTACCCGCAGGCGCCGCGCATCGGCATCGCCGACCTGTCGCTGCCGCACGGCGGCCAGTTCATCGGCTACGGCGGCCTCGGGCACGCCTCGCACCAGAACGGGTTGGACGCCGACGTCCTCTACCCGCGACT
The DNA here is from genome assembly GCA_964443695.1 of uncultured Conexibacter sp. Lineage (GTDB taxonomy): Bacteria > Actinomycetota > Thermoleophilia > Solirubrobacterales > Solirubrobacteraceae > Paraconexibacter. The sequence continues at coordinate 16,152 of CAYUDT010000047.1, forward strand.
GGATCGCCAGGAGCGCGCGGCGTCCAAGCCGGAGGAGGTCGACCGGGCGCTGTCGCAGGCGCTCGTCGACACGTTCGTCGCCGCGGGGGCGCGGTTCTGCTTCGTCGGCCCGCACCTGGGCCTCACCGGCCCGCCCGCCATCGTGCAGACGCTCGTCAACCACGACGACCACGTGCACGTGCGGATCTGGCCGCAGGGGTAGCCGGCTACCACTCCAGGTCGCGGTCGCGGCCGCGGTCGCCCCGGTCCCGGCGCAACGACGGGTCGATGAGGTCGGCCCCGGCCATGTGCGCGAGGTGAGCCCGCCAGCGGCCCCCGATGTCGGTGAGGTCGCCGCCGCCGAAGGCCCGCTCCAGCGCCCGCCGCGGGTCGCCCGGGTCGGGGTCGAGCACCAGCGACAGCACCGCGGCGTCGCTCCGTTCGGCCGCCAGCAGGTCCAGCACCGAGCCGCCGAGCAGCAGCGCGTCGGCGGTCGACGGTGGGAACCTCGGGCGCTCGCCCTCGCGCAGGCGGCGGCCGATCGCGGGGCGGGCGTAGGCCGTCTGCCCGCCGAACCACTGGCCGGCTCCCGCCCACAGCCATGCCCACTTCAGCATCCGCTGGAAGGAGCGCGGGCGAAACGGAGGCGGCAGGCGCGGGTTGTTGGCACCGACCACGACCTGCGCGTAGAGCGCGGCGGGGGACAGGCTCGCCATCTCGGCCGAGCCCGGGACGTTGCTGGCGCGCGAGCGCAGGTGCCGCGGCGCGAGCAGGTGGATCTCACGCGAGCCGGGCCATCCGGTCAGGTAGCGACGGGAGGCGGGGTTCGTCAGCCGCAGGATGACCGGCAGCTCCGGCTGCGCGGCGTACAGCTGGCCCTTGGAGCCGTGCAGGACGACGGCGACGTCCTCGGGGATGTGCTCGAAGACGCCTTCGAGGCGGTCGCGGGTGTCCTCCAACAGCTCGAGGACGGGGACGACGTCGCGGTTGTCGACCTCATCGTGCCGCGCGACGAAGTGCGGCGAGTGCGTTTCCGTCCACGACCCCACGGTGCGTGCTGCCCGTGGGGCCGTGGCCGGGGAAGACCTGCGAGCTAGACGAGCTCGGCGACGTGCGCACCAGCGCAGATCGCCTCGATCTCGCCGGCGACCGCGGCGAACTCCTCGTCGGCGAGCACCGGGGTGCCCTCGAACGGCAGCTCACGCGCGATGTCCAGCCAGGAGCGGCAGCCGCCGAACTCCTCGCGGACCTTGACGGTGACCGGACGCGGGATCCGGTAGGTGCGCAGCAGGAGCACGTGGAGCGGGTGGTTGCGCTTCCACTGCAGCCGCTGGGCGGCGTAGTCGGGGGTCCAGACGTGGAACGGCGACAGGTCGCTCAGGATCCGCGGATCGGTCACGGTGAAGTGACCGGCGACCTCGGCCCAGGCACGAACGCGAACGCGGTCGGGCTGGGAGATGCCGCCATCCTGGAGGATCGCGTTGGGGTGCGGATCGCCGTCCGGCCACACGCCCTCTTCAAGGGCACGACGCATCTCAGGCTTGTGCGACTCGCGGACGAGGTCGTTGCGCTGGTGGTCGAAGGTGGGGTACAGGAAGAAGCGATCCTGCTTGAGCTCGAAGTGCTTGCCGTCCTCGCGGACGCCCCCCTTGCGGAGGGTCAGGAGCTGCTCGCCCTCGGCGAGCGCGCGGACGGTGACCGCCCATTCCTTCAGTGCGATAGGCATACGTGTTTCAGGGGAGGTTGAGGAGCTAAGACAGGGAGTTGCTGCTGGTACTACGGGGAGGTACTGCGTGAGTCCATCGTCCGTTACCCGGTCTGCGACCGCAATCGGCAAGTCGCCGGAGTACGGGACAGCACGTATTGTCGCAAAGTCCCGCAGCAATCCCCAAATGTCCCTGCAAATTGCAGGGTTTACTGGATGTCAACATGGCGCGTCAGCACTCATGTCGGCCGGTTTTCCCGACCTGCGGTCTAGATCCGCCGGCTCGCGAGTCCTTCGTAGGACTCCACCAGCGCCACGAAGTCGGCGTCGGCGTGGCCCCGGCCCATGCCGGCCGACAGCGCATCGCGCACGGACGAGGCCGCCGGGAAGGGCACGCCGGCCGCCTGGGCCTCCTCCAGGCAGAGACGCACGTCCTTGAGCATGTGCTCGAGCTTGAAGAGCGTGGTGTAGTCGTGCTCCAGCAGGGCGGGACCCTTCAGCGCGAGCATCGCGCTGCCGCCCGAGCCGCCGTTGAGGACCTGCAACAGCGCGTCGAGGTCGGCACCCGTCGCGCGCCCGACGATGAGCGCCTGGGCCGCGGTGGCGAGGTTCGCGGCGCCCACGGCGTTGTTGATCACCTTCACCAGTTGGCCGTGGCCGATCGCACCGGCGTGGACCGTCAGCTGACCCATGACGTCGAACAACGGCTGGGCGACGGACAGCGCCTCGGCCGAGCCGCCGACCATGATCGTCAGCGTCCCGTCCTTGGCGCGCGGCGAGGACCCGGTGACGGGGGCGTCGAGGAAGCGGAACCCGGCTTCCTCGATGCGATCGCCGATGTCGCGCGCGGCCGCGGGGCCGATCGTCGACATGTCCGCGAAGACCGCGCCCTCCGGTGCGGACGCCGCGGCACCGTCCTCGCCGAGCAGGACGGACTCGACCTGCGCTCCGTCGACCACCATCGAGATCACGACCTCCGCGCCCTGGGCCGCCTCGGCCGGGGTGGCGCAGGCCGTGGCCCCGTGCTCGGCCGCCCAGTCCTCGGCCTTGCCCGGCGTGCGCGTCCAGACGCGCAGATCGTGGCCGGCCCGCGCGAGGTTGGCGGCCTGCAGCGAGCCCATGATTCCCAGTCCGAGGAAGGCAACGGTCATGCCCGCACGGTACTGGTGCCTGCCATGGAGGCCCCGGGAAGCGGTGACCCCCCGACAGCCTGCGGTTTGCGGTTGGACGCCCGCGGTCGGATCAGACGGGTGCTTCGTCCAAACCGAGGCGGTGGGCGACGCCCGCGGCCTCGGTGCGGCTGCGCACGTCGAGCTTGGCGAGGATCCGGGAGACGTGCACGCTGGCGGTCTTCTCGGCCATGAAGAGCGTCTCGCCGATCTCGCGATTGGTCGCGCCGCGGGCCACGAGCGTCAGGACCTGACGCTCGCGCGGGGTGAGGCCGAACGGATCGGGTTCGACGGCGTCGGCGTCGGCGTCGGCCTCGGCCTTGCCGGTCGCGGACGACGCGAGCGTGGCGGCGTCGCCGACACGCAGTCGCGCACGCGCGCAGAACGACTCGACCTCCGCCTGCAGCCAGGCCGAGCCGAGCCGCACGGCCGTCGCGTGCGCAGCCTCGGCAGCCGTTGTCGCGCCGTCCCGGTCGCCGAGGGCGAAGTGCGCCTCGGCCTGGCGCCAGCGCACCTGTGCGGCGACGTACGGGCGGCTCAGCTGCTCCCACGCCGCGGCGGCGGCGGCCCAGGCCGCCGGGTCCTCGACGCCGCGGGCACGCTGCTGCTCGGCGGCGGCGGTGAGCGCCCACGCCGCCTCGACCGGCCGGCTCCCGGGCTCGCCGGCCGCGCTGGCCTGGACGCGCGCCGCGAGCAGGTCGGCGCGGGCGACGGCGTCCTCGGCCGCGGCCAGCTCGCCCCGGTCGCGGGCATGCTGGGCGATGTCTGCCTCGACCTTCACGCCCACGGCCGCCAGGCGGGCGATCCGGGCGGCGTCCTCGGAGCAGAACTCGATGCTCTCCAGCGCGTCCTCGACCGTCCTCCGGGCGGCGTCCAGGTTGCCGTCGCGCCGGTGCAGCTCGGCGATCATCGCGCCGCCGGGGCCGATGAACTGGGGCTCGATGGAGTCGGCCAGGTGCGCGGCCACCGCGTCCAGCTCACGCCGGGCGTCCTCGCGGCGGTCGCGGCCCAGGGCCAGCTCGCCCAGCCGCAGGTGCCGGTTCATCGCGGTCGTGCCCACGGCCCGCGCCAGCCGGCGGGGGATGTAGGTGTCGGCCTCGTCCCACTCGCCGGCGTCGGTGAGGTACTCGGCGACCGTCAGCGACAGCCATTCCACCGAGGACGGGACGGGGGTGACCTCGCCGAGCGCGTCCTTGGCCAGCTTGAGCGCCTCGTCGGTGCGGCCGAACATGTTCAGCAGGTCGGAGAGGTTGGTCGCCGCGGAACCGACGTCGCGCGGGTCGCCGTACTCCTCGGCCAGCTGCCAGGCGCGGCGCAGCTCGCGCTCGCCCTCCTCGATGCGGCCCAGGCCCATGAGCGAGGTGCCCATCGCGTTGCGCGCGCGGCCCTCGTTGACGATGTCGCCGACCTCGGTCGCTGCGGCGATCGCCTGCTGGGCCGCCTCGATGGACTCGCCGTAGCGCGAGCGCAGCATCGCCGTCTTGGCCTTCGTCGTCAGCAGCGCGGCGCGGGCGCGCGAGGGGATGTCGGCGTCCAGGAGCGCCAGCCCCCGCTCCAGCGTGACGATCGACTCGTCCTGGCGGTTCAGGTTGAACTGCGCGCGGTGCAGCCGGCTGAGCAGGCGTGCCGCGCGCTCGGGCTCGGCCTCGTCGTCGATGCGGTCCATCGCCCGCCGCAGCAGCGTCTCCTGCCGGGTGACGTCGCCGTCGAGGTCGCGCGCGTGGGCCGCGCGGGAGAGCAGCTCGACCTCGTCGACCCCGCTCAGCTTCTCAGGATCGTCGACACGGTCCCAGAGCTCCAGCGCCCGGCCCAGCAGGTGGGCCGCCTCGCCGAACGCCAGGACGTCCATGGCGTCGTTGGCGGCCGAGACGGACGTGGTCAGCGCCGCCTCACGGTCGCCGGCGGCGAAGTAGTGGAACGCCAGCGCCGACGACAGCTGCGCGCCGCCGCGGCCGCCGCGCAGCCGCGCCTCCAGCGCGTGGGCCAGCGCCCGGTGCAGGTCAGCGGCCTCCCCGGGCAGGAGGTCGTCGATGACGACCTCGCGCAGCAGGGCGTGCCGGAAGGTGTAGCGGCCGCTGTCATCCACGACGACGACGTTCGCGGCGACCACCTCGCGCAGCGCGTCGCGCAGCGCGCGGCTGTCCAGGCCCGACGCGTCGGCCAGCAGGTCGTGGTCGGCCCGCTGCGCTGCGGCAACGACCCGGAGCAGCTCCTGGGCGTCTCCGTCGAGCTTGTCGATGCGGACCATCAGCGCGTCGCGCAGCGTCGGCGGCAGCGTGCCGCGACCGTCCAGCCCGCCGGCCAGGACCTCCTCGGTGAAGAGCGGGTTGCCTTCGGTGCGGCGGAACATGCGGTCCACCATCGTCGCCTCCGGCGGAGCGCCGAGGATGCCCTCCAGCTGCTCGCCGACCTCGTCGCGCGTCAGCGGCCCCAGCTCGACGCGACGGGCGCGATGGTCGCGCTCGAGCTCGGCCAGCAGCGGCCGCATCGGATGGCGGCGGTGCAGCTCGTCGGGGCGGTAGCTGCAGACCACGAGAACGGGCTCCCGGCACAGCGAGGCGGAGAGGTAGGAGAGGAACGCCCGCGTCGAGCCGTCGGCCCAGTGGATGTCCTCGATGGTCAGCAGCACCGGCCCCGTCTGGGCCAGCGCGTCGAGCAGGGCGAGCAGCGCCTCGAAGAGGCGGCCGCGTGCGTCCGGGTCGTCACGTGAGGACCGCGGCGCGTTGTCGGAGGTGGCGAGTGCCGGAGCGAGCGCGGCGAGCTCGGCGCGGACGGAGGGATCGACCGCGCCGAGCACCGCATCGCCACGTCGCACGAGGGGTCGGAGGGCGGCGACGAGCGGGGCGTAGGGCAGTTCGCCCTCACCCAGCTCCACGCAGTCGCCGCCCAGGACGCGAGCGCCGGACCGCTCGGCGGAGCGGCGCTCGAACTCGGCGATCAACCTGGTCTTGCCGACGCCGGACTCACCCGCGACGAAGACCAGCGACGGGCGCCCCGCGGCCGCGTCCTGCAATGCGGCCTCGAGCTCGGCCATTTCCGCCGTGCGCCCGATGATCCTCGCGCTGGAGACCCGCGCCGCCATCGCGCCAGTATCGCGCGAAGCGGTCACGGAAACGGGGCCGAGGCTCGCCGTCGGTGAAAACGTGATGGGGGCGGACGCTCGCCGCGGCGAAGTGGAGATGGAGATCGGAGTGCATGGCGGGGTGCTCCTTGGGTCGGTGGATGCCACGACATGCATGGTGCGCCTGAGGGGTGGGGTCGCACATCGGCAGGACTGCCTGTCTTTCGGCCCGCGACCCCTTACTCGGCCAGGTGGACCCCTTACGTCGGTCGCTACGCAGCGCCGCAGGCCCCGCAGTGGGCCGTCCCGACGCGGCGTGGCGCCTTACACGTGCCACATTCGCCGATGGTCCGGCGCCCGCAGCCCTCGCAGTGCTGCCCGCGGGTGGGGTAGCCGCAGAAGGCGCACTCACCGCGGCGCACGCGCCGGCCGGGCAGGCGCTTGGCGAGGTTGCGCTGAAGCGCGGCGATGGCGGTGAGGGTCAGCAGGGCGCCGATGAGGCTGAGGACCAGCGGGCCGAGATCCAGCGGGTCGATGACGTCGGTGACGTAGTCGACCGCGAGCACGAGCGCGAGGACCGTCGCCGCCTCGGTGGCGCCGTAGCCGGCGACGACCCAGCGGCTGCGCCCGCGCTTCAGGGCGACAAGGGCGTAGAGCGACCCGCCGAGGGCCAGGAGCGTCAGCAGCAGCCGGGCGACGCCGCTCCTGATCTCGTTGCGGTGCTCCTCGTCGTCGAGGCGCTGCTGATACTCGCTGCCGGCGCGGTCCAGCCGCCGGTCCACCGGGCGGGCTGCGCCGGCGGCATCCGCGGCGGCGCGCTGGGCGCGCTCCTCGGCCCGCTGGGCCTGCGCGTAGGCGTGCTGGGCGGTGCGGTAGCGCTGCTCCAGGGCCGCGCTCGGGGCTCCGGCGTCGAGCGCGGTCCGGTAGGCCTCCCGGCGGTCGACGACGAGGCCGTGCCGGTCGGCGGCGCGCTGCTCGGCACGCGTCACCGCCTCGGCGGTGCGGTCGCGGGCGTCCAGCAGCCGCTGCTCGGCGACGGTCGGACGCGGGTGGGGGCCGACATCGGCGTCACCCGGACCGAGCTGGACGTAGGCCCAGACCAGCCCGATCAGCAGGAACGCCGCCAGGACGACGGACAGCAGTCGCTCGCCGCGGGTGATGGCGATCTCGTCGTCGTGGACATGGGTGGTGGTGCTCATCTCTCGCTCCTTGTCGACCGTCGGTCAACAAAGAACGCGCAAACGCCCCCGCGGTTACAGCCGTGTCGATTTGATCGCGCCCAGGGCGATCAAACCGACACGCCTTTTATGCGGGGCCGTGGCCGCCGCCGCCCGGGGTCTCCAGGCGCAGGCGCTGGCCGGGCTGCAGTTCGCCCGTCGCCTTGGGCGGCAGCTCCTCCCCGTCGAGGAGGTTGCGCCCCGGGGCCCCGGGCAGACCGCCGTCGGCGCCGGGCGGGGCGTGCCGGCGCCGCTCGGTGATCAGCGAGTAGGTCATCGGCTCCAGGGCCTCGACCTCGCGGATGACGCCGTCGCCGCCGCGGTACGTGCCCTCGCCGCCGGACCCGCGGCGCAGCTCGTAGCGCGTCACCCGCATCGGGAACTCCAGCTCCAACGCCTCGACGGGCGTGTTGAGCGTGTTGCTCATCGCGACGTGCACGCCGGACGGGCCGTCGGCGTCCGGGCAGGCACCCTGGCCACCGCCGAGCGTCTCGTAGTAGACGAAGCCCGCGCTGCCCAACGTCAGGTTGTTCATCGTGCCCTGACCACAGGCGCGGCCGAACGCGCGCAGCACGAGGTCGGCCACGCGCGAGGACGTCTCGACGTTGCCGGCGGCGACGGCCGGAAGCGAGCCGTCGGCGCGCGGTGCGGCGTGCAGCAACGTGCCCTCCGGGGCGATGACGGTCACCGGCCGGTAGGCCCCGGCGCTGGGCGGGATGTCCGGGTCGGTCAGGACCTTCATCGCGAAGTAGGACGCGCTGCGGGTGACCGCGAGCGGACAGTTGAGGTTGCCGTCGTCCAGCCCGGCCGAGCCGGTGAAGTCCAGGACGACCTCGTCGCCGACCACCTCGGCGCGGAGCACGAGCTCGACGTCGCCGGACGCCGCCTCCAGCACGTCGCGGGCGCGGCGCACGCCGTCCGGCATCTCGGCCAGGCAGGCGCGCGTGCGCCGCTCGGCGTAGTCCAGCACCGCTGCGCAGGTGGCCTGCAGCTGCGCCGGCCCGTCGCGCCGGGCCAGCTCGGCCATCCGCTGCACGCCGATCCGGTTGGACGCCAGCTGCGCGCGCAGGTCGGCGCGGCGCTGCTCCGGTGCGCGCATCTGGCCCGCCAACTCCTCCACGCACGCCGCGTCGAGCACCCGGGGCGCGATGACGACACCCTCCTCCTCGAGCGTCCGGCTGTCGGCTGGCATCGACCCTGGCACCCGCGCGCCGACGTCGGCGTGGTGGGCGCGGTTGGCGGCGAACCCGATCAGGTCATCGTCATGGAAGACGGGGGTGACGACCGTGATGTCCGGCAGGTGCGTCCCGCCCGCGAACGGATCGTTGAGCACCCAGGAGACACCGGGCTCGTGCGCCAGGCCGAGCACGGCCGCAACCGACGCGGGCATCGCCCCGAGGTGCACGGGGATGTGCTCGGCCTGCATGACCATCTCGCCGTGGACGTCGAACAGCGCCGTCGAGCAGTCACGCCGCTCCTTGATGTTGGCGCTGTGGGCGCTGCGGATGAGCACGGCGCCCATCTCCTCGCACGCAGCGCGCAGGGCACCGGTTGCGACCTGCAGGGCGACGGGGTCGATCACGCCTTCACCATCCGGATGGTCCCGGCGCTGTCCTCGGTCGCGGTCCAGCCCTCGGCGACGACGATCGTGGTCTCCGGCAGCCGCAGGACGTCGGGACCGTCGGCGCGGTGCCGCGGGTCGGTTCCGCGCAGCTGCACCGGCGGCCCGGCCGTGCGCCGCGTGCGCCGCACGGTGACCAGCTCGATCGTCGCAGCGGCGTCCATGTAGCCGTAGCGCTCGGCGTGCAGGGCGTCGAACGCCTCGCGCAGCGCGGCGGCCCGCGGCTCCACGCCGCGCAGCGTCAGCTCGAACGACTGCCCGGTGTAGCGGACGTCGTAGGCGATCTCGTCGGCCTCCGCGGCCAGGTCGCCCAGCGCGGCGTCGGTGATCGCGTCGCCGCGCAGGAACACGGTCCGCGCCTCGTCGCGCCGCTGGTCGGCCGCCGCGAGCCCCAACGCGCTGAGCACGCCTCCGGCGCGGGGGACGACGATCCGCGTGATGCCGAGGTCGTCGGCCAGTGCGCACGCGTGCAGCGGGCCGGCGCCGCCGAAGGCCAGCAGCGCGAAGTGGCGTGGGTCGATGCCCTGCTCGACGGTCATCACCCGCAGCGCCCGGGCCATCTCGGCGTTGGCGACCCGGACGATGCCGGCGGCGCACTCCTCGACCGACAGCCCGGCCTGCCCGGCGAGGCGCGCGACGGCGTCGCGCGCGGCGTCGGCGTGGAGGTGCACACCGCCGGCCAGCGGCGTGGCCGCGTCGAGGTGGCCCAGCACCAGGTTCGCGTCGGTCACCGTCGGCTCGGCGCCCCCGAGGCCGTAGGCGGCCGGGCCGGGTACCGCACCCGCGGAGCGAGGTCCCGCGCGCAGGGCGCCACCGGGGTCCAACCAGCCGATCGAGCCCCCGCCCGCGCCGACGGTGTGGATGTCGACCATCGGCAGCGCCAAGGCGCGGCCGCCGACCTCACGCCCGGCGGTCTCGCGGACCGCGAAGCCCTGAACGACGCAGACGTCGCAGGACGTGCCGCCCATGTCGAAGCAGAGGAGGTCCGGCTCATCGGTGGCGCGGGCGATGAGCGCCGCGGCCGCCGCCCCGCCCGCGGGCCCGCTCAGCACGGTGAAGGCCGCGTGGGCCGCGGCACTCGCGGCGTCGGTCAGGCCGCCGGAGGACTGCATGATCGACGGCGCCGGCAGCGACAGCTCGGCACTGCGGTCCAGCAGGCGGCGCAGGTAGGAGGCCAGCAGGGGGGACAGGGCGGCGTCGACCTCGGTGGTCGCCGCGCGCTCGTACTCGCGGAAGGTGCCCACCACCTCGTGCGACAGCGACACGTGGACGTCCGGCAGCGCGGCGCGCACCGCCTCCCCGATCGCGGCCTCATGGGCCGGGTGGCGGTCGGCGTGCAGCAGGCAGACGGCGACGGCCTCGGGGTCGTGGGCGGCGACGTCCGCGGCCACGGCGGCGGCGTCCTCGAGCGCCCGCAGCACGCCGTGGGGTCCCATGCGCTCCGGCGCGCCGATGCGCCGGTCGGCCGGCACGAGCGGTGCGGGGTGCGTCGCACACAGCCGGTACAGGTCCGCCCGTGCCTGGCGGCCGAGCTCGACGACGTCGGTGAAGCCCTCGGTGGCGACGAGGACGGTCCGTGCCGCATTGCCCTCCAGCAGCGCGTTGGTGGCCACCGTCATCCCGTGCGCGAACACCTCGACGGCCGTCGCGTCGACGGCTGCCGCGTCGAGCACCGCGCGCACCGCGGCGATGACGCCGAGCGACTGGTCCTCGGGCGTGCTGGGCGCCTTGGCGGTGACGACTCGCGTGCCATCCACCAGGACCGCGTCCGTGAAGGTCCCCCCGACGTCAACGCCAAGCAACACGCCAGCCACCTTATGCGGTGGCCGGCGTGGCGCCCTACCTCACTCCTCCTCCGAACTCAGGCGGCGAGGGCTTCCTGCTCCTCGGTCTCAGCCAGGTGCTGATGCGAGGGGCAGTACCCGTTGTGCGCCAGCGGCTCGCGCTGGCACGCGGTGCCACGGCGCGTGGTCGCGCGGCACTGCAGCGGGTTGCCGTCGGCGTCGACGCCGTGGCGCGGCTGGCGGGCCAGCCACTCCTCGGCACATGCCACGTACCGGGCGCAGGTTCTCCAGACGCGCTCCTGTGACGCGAGCGGGAAGTAGACCCGGATGTCGTTGAACAGCGTCCGCGCCGGCCGCGCGAAGTAGTGGCGGTCGTTGGCCAGTCGGTCCATCGTGGACTCGCAAGCCTTCAGCACGACCTCATGAGCGCTCCGTCCATCGCACGTGGGCTCGGGGACGATGTCGTCCGCCACGTCGCGATAGATGGCTCTCGAGAACTGGTACATAGACCTCTCCGCTTCGATCCTTCGAGCTCCCTCAAACCCCGCACACGAGTATGCGGGCCCTCTATGAAGCCTCCAACGAGGAGATTGTTGAGTTCGCGTTAAGTGGTGGCGCGTCTCAACGCCAGGCCTCGTATGCAGGCCGACCGTCCGGACGTACAACCGTGTGGAGCCCGTCGAGTTGCGGAGCGGGTTCCGGGTGGTCGACCCGCCAGTGCGCACCGCGGCTCTCCTCGCGATGCAGCGCGCAGGCGGCGATGAGCCGGGCCAGCGGATGCGGGTCGTCGAGCAGCTGCCTGAGCTTCTCCGGCGTGCGCTCGATGCCGGCGTTGTCCCACATCGCCTGGCGCGTCTCGGCAGCGGGCAGCGAGACGGCACGGCCCGAGGGCGGATCGCCCTTCGGCCGGGGCCGGGGCTCGAGGACGCCGGCCAGCGCCGCGCGGCGGCCCCAGACGAAGCACTCGGTGAGGCTGTTGGAGGCCAGACGGTTGGCCCCGTGCAGGCCGGTGCAGCTCGTCTCGCCGACGGCGTAGAGCCCCGGCACCGTCGAGGCGCCGTCGAGGTCGGCGACGATGCCACCCATGAAGTAGTGGCTGGCCGGCGCGACGGGGACGAGCTCGGTCGCCGGGTCAAGGCCGGATTCGCGGAGCGCGCCGACGACGTTGGGGAACCGGGACGGGTCGACCATCCGCATGTCGAGCATGACCCGGTCGGCGCCGTCCCTGCGCATCTGCTCGAGGACCGCGCGGGCCACCTCGTCGCGGGGCTTGAGCTCCTCGACGAAGCGCTCGCCGTCGGCCCCGTGCAGCGTCGCGCCCTCACCGCGGATGGCCTCGGTGACCAGGAACCCCTCGCGCCCGGCGATGCCGGTGATCGCGGTGGGGTGGAACTGCACGAACTCGAGGTCGGCCAGCGCCGCCCCCGCCTGATGGGCGAGCTGCATGCCGATGCCGGCGCTGCCGGGCGGGTTGGTCGTCCGTGACCACAGCGCGGCGGCGCCGCCGGTGGCGAGGATCGTCGCGCGGGCGGTGACGGCGCGGCCGTCCTCGCACACGACGCCGACGCAGCGGTCGTCCTCGACCCAGAGCTGCGCGGCGCGCGCGCCCTCGAAGACGGTGACGCGGTCCTCCTCGGCGACCAGCGCGGAGAGCTGGCGGACGACGCGGCGGCCGGTGGCGCTGCCGCCCGCGTGCACGACGCGGCGGACGGAATGCCCGCCCTCGAGGCCCAGGCTGAGGTTGCCGCGGCGGTCGGCGTCGAACCGCACGCCGAGCGCCTGCAGCTGCTCGACCGCGCCGGCGGCCTCGCGGACCAGGACGTTGACGGCGCTGCGGCGGACCAGGCCGCGCCCGGCCTTCTCGGTGTCGTCGCGGTGGATCGTGGTGGAGTCCTCCTCCAGCAGCGCGGCGGCGATGCCGCCCTGCGCCCAGTAGCTGGAGGTGAACGCCAGCGGCGTGGCGGAGATCAGGACGACCTTGGCGCCGTCGCGGGCGGCCGTCAGCGCGGCGTACAGCCCCGCGCCTCCAGCGCCGACGACGATGAGGTCGGCCTTCATCGGGGAGGTCTCAGAGATGGGGATAGCGTATGTGCCCATGGCTTCCGGGGTCCTGTTCCGTCACGACGCGTCGCGCGAGCACGACACCGGCCCGGGGCATCCCGAGCGGATCGACCGCATCGTCGCCATCGAGGACGCGCTGGCCGCGCGCGACTGGCTGGGGTGGGACGTGCGGGATTCGCCGCTGGTGCAGCAGGACGTGCTCGAGCGCGTCCACCCGGCCGCGCACATCGAGGCGATCCGCTCGCTGTCGGCGGCGGGCGGCGGCTGGATCGACGCCGACACCGTCGTGATGGAGCGCACCTACGAGGCCGCGGCGCGCGGCGCCGGCGGGGCGGTTGCGATGGTCGACGCCCTCGTGTCCGGCGAGTTCGCCACCGGCGCGTCGCTGCACCGTCCGCCGGGCCACCACGCTGAGACCTCCCGGGCGATGGGCTTCTGCTTCTTCGACTCCGTGGCGGTCGCCGCGCGGCACGCCGTCGTCGCGCACGGGCTGTCACGCGTCCTGGTGCTCGACTGGGACGTCCACCACGGCAACGGCACCAACGCGATCTTCCACGAGGACCCGTCGGTGCTGTTCGTCTCCATCCACCAGTCGCCGCTGTACCCCGGGACCGGCCCGGCGTCGGACGTCGGCAGCGGCGCCGGCGTGGGGTGGACCGTCAACCTGCCCGTGCCGCCGGGGTCCGGGGACGACGCGTTCGTATCGCTGGTCGAGCACGTCGCCGCGCCGCTGATCGCCCGGCACGGGGTGCAGCTCGTGCTGATCTCCGCCGGCTTCGACGCGCACGTCGCCGACCCGCTGGCGTCCTGCTCGGTGACCGATGACGGATACGCGGCGATGACCGCGTCGCTGCGGGCCGCCGCCGGCGCGGTCGACGCGCCGGTCGGCGTGGTCCTGGAGGGCGGCTACGACCTCGGCGCGCTGGTCAACGGCACGCTGGCGACGCTGACGACGCTGGGTGCGGACGCCGTCGCGGCGCCGGAGTGCGACGTGCATCCGCTCGCGGCTGCCGCGCTGGACCGCCTGGCGTGATCTGCGACCCGCGGTTCGCGCCGGTGCAGGAGGCGCTGGCGGAGAACCGCCGGTCCCGGGGCGAGGACGGCGCCGCGGTCTGCGTCATCGTCGACGGTGAGGTCGTCGTCGACATCTGGACCGGCGCGTGGACGCAGGACACGGTCGTCGACGTGTTCTCCGTGGGCAAGGCGTTCGCCGCGCTGTGCGTGCTGCGGCTCGCCGACCGGGGCGTGCTGTCCCTGGACGACGCGCTGCCGGGCTTCGCGTCGGGGGTGACCGTGCGGCAGGTGCTATCGCACCGCTCCGGTCTGGCGGCCCTGCGCCACCGCGGCCTGTCGGCCTACGACCGCCCGGCGGTGGTGGCGGCGCTGGCCGCGCAGGAGCCGTGGTGGCCGCCGGGCACGGCCCACGGCTACCACGTGCACACCTTCGGCTATCTCTGCGGCGCGATCTGCCAGGCGTTCGGCGACGCGGCCATCGAGGACGTGCTGCGCGCGGAGATCGCCGACGGCCTGGACGTGTGGTTCGGGTGCCCCGCGGCGCGCCGGGGCGACGTCGCGCGGTTCATCTACGGGGAGGAGATGCGGACGGCGGCTGCGGGCTTCCCGGACGCGGCCTACGACGTGCTGGTGGGGGCGGCGAACATGCTCCCGACCGAGGCCACCGGACTGGACACGGTCGACACCCCCGCGTGGATGGATGCGGTGCTGCCGTCCTCGAACACCTACGCCACCGCACGCGGCGTCGCGTCGGTGTACGCGCGGCTGCTGTCCGGCGCGTTGCTGTCCGCGGCGCTGCTGCAGGAGGCGACGTCGGAGTGGTCGGCGGGAGACGACCTCGTGCTGATGCGCCCGTCACGCTTCGGGCTCGGCCTGCAGCTGACCCAGCCCGAACGACCGCTGGGCCCGTCGCCGCGGGCCTTCGGCCACTTCGGCGCCGGTGGCGCCCTCGGCTTCGCGGACCCGGACGCGGGGCTGGCCGCGGCCTACGTGATGAACGCGGGCGGTCCGCGCTGGCAGTCGCCGCGCAATCGCGCCATCGTCGACGCGATATACGCCTGCGTCTGACCCCTGGTCCTAGGGGGCGGTGGCTCCGCCGGCCGCCGTGGTCGGCGTCGTGGCGACGGTGGGCGTCGTGGCCGTCGTCGTCGCCGGTGTGGTGGTCGGCGACGGTGTGGGGGTGGGCGTGGGCGTCGGTGTCGGCGTGGGCGTCGGGGTCGGGACGGCCGCGGGGGCCGTCGAGACCGGAGCCTCGCCGGGGGACGTCGTCAGCGTGGTCGGCGTCGTGCCGGCAGTGGTCGGCGACTTGTCGTCGTCACCGGTCAGCTCGACGAAGGCGAGCGACAGCGCGATGAGGGACAGGACGACGAGGACCGCCACGATCGCGACCGGGAGCTTCCAGTTGGGCCGGGGTGCCAGCCGCGTCCGGGCGGGGGCGCCGCACTGCAGGCACCAGTCCTGGTCAGGACTCAGCAGCGCGTCGCAACGCGGACAGCGGATGGTGCCGGGCGGCGGGGTGGTCACGAGCGCGTGTCGTCGCCCGGGGGAAGCCAGTCCTCCGCCGTCTCCTCGCCGGGCTCCGCGACGGAGCTCTCGGCGAGCGCGTCGTCCTCGGCGGGGTCGGGCGTTCCGCTCTTCTTGGCGGCCCGAGCCGCGGCCTTCGCGGCCTTCTGCGCGTCCTTGGCCGCCGCCTTCGCGGCCTTCTCGTCGGCCTTCTGCTCGCGCTTGGCGGCCCGGCGCTCGCGGCGGCTGGTGGCGGCCGGCAGGTCGGCGTCGGCCGTCTCGTGGACGGCGGTCTCGTCCTCGGCGAGCACGACCTCGGAGACGCCGGCGTCGGTGACCTCGGCCTCCGGGACGTCGTCCTCGGTGGTGGCGATCTCAGGTGCGTCGGCGTCGTGCGCCGCGGCGTCGGCGTCGGTGGGCGAGGGGGCGGCCTCCTCGGCGGCCAGGCGTTCTGCCTCCTCGGCGGCGAGGCGTTCGCGTTCGGCCTCCTCGGCGGCGAGGCGCTCGCGTTCGGCCTCCTCGGTCGCGAGGCGTTCGCGTTCGGCCTCTTCGGCGGCCAGGCGTTCTGCCTCCTCGACGGCGAGGCGTTCGCGCTCGGCCTCCTCGGCGGCGACGCGTTCGGCCTCGGCCTCGGCTGCGCGCTGACGCTCGAGCTCCTCCGCGGCAACGCGCTGGCGCTCGGTCTCCTCCGCGACGAGCCGTTCCTGCTCCGCGGCGGCCCGCTGGCGCTCGGCCTCCTCGGCGGCCTGGCGGTCGGCCTCGGCCCGTTCGGCGTCGAGGCGCTGGCGCTCGGCCTCGACGGCCGCTGCCTCCTCGGCGGCGAGCCGCTGGCGCTCGGCCTCGGCAGCCGCAGCCTCCGCGGCCTCGGCGGCGGCGGAGACCGGCGTCGAGCCGACGGCACCGGCGCTGACGCCGGCGACCGGGCCCTGCGGCGTCACGACCATCGCGGGCGGCGCGGTCTGGATCGCCGGCTGCTGCTGGCCGCCGATCTCGCCGATGCCCATCGGGCCGGTCAGCTTGATGCCGCAGTTGGGGCAGAAGTTCGCGTCGCTGCCGTGCAGCGCGGCGCAGCGCGGGCACGCGGCGATGCCCGGCTCGCGCAGGTCGACGTAGAGCGGCTTGTCCTTGAGCACGCGCTCAAGGGCACGCAGCTCGCGGTCGACGATCGCCAGCGCATCGAGCTTGGCGTTGATGAGGTTCTCGCCCTCACGGCCGAAGCGGCGCAGGTCGAAGACCAGGCCGCCGAGGTCACGGAAGCCGAGTTCGCGCACCCGGCGCAGGTAGCCGAGGCGGCGACGCAGGCGGCCGCGGTCGCGGAAGCTCGGTGCGCTGGCCACCTGCAGCGCGGCCGGGTCGAGGTCGGCGGGCGGTGCCGGTGCCGGAGGCATCGTCGGCGGCACGGCGCCGGTCGCACCGGCCCACGCCTCAGGGCTGACGGCGTCGTAGGCCATGGTCGGCTGGCTGTCGGGATCGACAGCTGCGGGCGGCATGGCGACCGTCGGCTGGTCGGCGGGCTCGTCGCCCTGGCCGCGGCGAATCTTCGGAAGTCCCCTCATGTGACGACGGCGCCGTCTGAAGGCGCCGTGGGTGCAGGGTACACGGGTACACCAGACAGATCTGACCAAGCGGCTGCAACACGCCGGGCCATGCGTTCGGCGGAGAACGCTGCAGCCCGCGCGCGCCCGTCGACACGCGGGTCGCGGACCGTCAGGTGCGGTCGGAGCGCCGCCCGCCATGCCGTCGCGTCGTACCCGCCGCAATGGGTTCCCGCCACGCCGTCGAGCGCCACGCGGTGGATGCCGACGGGCGTCGCGACGACCGGGACGTTGCAGGCCAGCGCCTCGAGCACCGCCAGCCCGAAGCCCTCCTTCTCGGACGGGACGACGACGGCGTTGGCCGCGTTGACCCAGAGCGGCACCTCACTCGGCGCGACGCCGCCGAGCGAGAGCAGGCGGGTCCCGTCCGCCACCTCGATCGCGCGGTCATGGCGCTTGGCCGGGCGCGTCGGGTCGGCGGGGAACAGGAGGCAGGGCTCATCCGGGTCCAGCCCCAGCCTCCGCCGCGCCTGGTGCCTGTCCAGTGGGGTGAAGCGGCGGGTGTCGACGCCGCACGGCAGCACCTGGGGGTGACCTTTGAGGTGGGTCGCGAGGTCGGCCGAGACGGTCGCGACGAGATCGAGGAACGGCAGCGCTGCGCGCGTGATCCGGCCCGAGCGCGGGTGCCGCACGTCGGTGCCGTGCAGCGTCACCGCGTGGGGTGCGCCCCGCAGCGTCAGCGCGACCCAGGCCGTGAGCCCGAAGTGCGCATGGATCACGTCGTAGTCCTGACCCCTGTGGGCCTTGCGCAGCGCGCGCACGGCGCGGCGATAGCCCCCGGGTGGGAAGTCGAAGACGTCGACCTGGACGCCCTCCAGCC
Source organism: uncultured Conexibacter sp. (assembly GCA_964443695.1). Lineage (GTDB taxonomy): Bacteria > Actinomycetota > Thermoleophilia > Solirubrobacterales > Solirubrobacteraceae > Paraconexibacter. The sequence goes on from CAYUDT010000047.1 coordinate 33,681, forward strand.
GGTTCAGCGCGTCCACCTGGTCACGCACGAACACACCGAGGGCAGGGTCGTCGTCGGAGGGCCACATGTTTGTGACGACCAGCGCGCGCATTCGTTGCGGATTCTCCACGACCTGGGTCTGGAGTCGTAACACCCATCACCCCGACCATCCCTCCATCAACCAGCCCCCGCCCGGCGGGGACCGACTTCAAGAGAGGGACTCACCCATGATCCACCGCCTCCAGGGCCGCCTCCACGCCGAGCTGGCCCACCGCCTCCGGGACCAGTCCGGACAGGGCACCGTCGAGTACGTGGCGCTGCTCTTCCTCATCGGCGCGGTGTTCACCGCGGTCGTCGGCGCCGGCCACGGCAACGCGATGGGCATCCCCAACAAGATCCAGGAGACGCTCAAGGACACGCTCGACTCCGTCGGTAAGGGCAAGTAGGGGCGAGCACCCTCCGCCCGGGGGTGGGTCCGTAGGATGGGCACGTGTCCTCCACGGACCCACGCGACCGGCCGATCGGCGTCTTTGACTCCGGGGTTGGCGGCCTCACGGTGCTCCACGAGCTGCTGGTGCGCCTGCCCCACGAGGACTTCGTCTACCTCGCCGACACCGCTCGGTTCCCGTACGGCCCGCGCACGCAGACCGAGCTGGAGCAGTTCAGCCTGGAGATCGCCGAGGAGCTCGTGCGGCGCCGGGTGAAGCTGCTCGTCGTGGCCTGCAACAGCGCGGCCTCGGCGGCCCTGCCCGCGCTGGTCAAGCGCATGATGCAGACGACGCTCGGGGTCGACGTGATCGGTGTGGTGCGGCCCGGCGCGGTCCACGCGGTCGCCGCCACCCGCAACGGCCGCGTCGGCCTGCTGGCCACCCCGGCGACCGTCGCGTCGAGCGCCTACCGCGAGGCGCTGCACGGCGCCGACCCCTACATCGAGCTCACCGAGGTCGCCTGCCCGGACCTCGCGCAACAGGTCGAGCGTGCGGCGTTCGACCACGAGGTCCTCGAGAGCGTCCGCGAGGCCTGCGCGCCCCTGAAGGACGCCCGGGTCGACACGGTCATCCTCGGCTGCACGCACTACCCGTTGCTGAGGCCGATGCTCCAGCGCACGCTCGGTCCCGACGTGAGCATCGTCAGCTCCGGGGAGCCCCTGGCCCGCACCGTCGAGCACGTCCTCGGCGCCCGCGACCTCACCGCCCGCCGCGACGGCGAGGGCGACTACCGCTTCCTGACCACCGGCGACCCCGCGCCGTTCGCGGCGACCGGCTCGCGCTTCCTGCAGCTGCCGCTGGGGGCCGTCGACCAGGTCACGCTCACACCATCGATCACCCAGGACGTCGCATGAGGCCGTGGGGCCCGCGCAGCACGGTCGCACGCCGTGCGAGCGCTCGCCCGGCGGCCCGCTCCCGCGGCGCCCGGAGGACCCAACCATGACGCGCAGCTACGACCGTGCCCCCGACGAGCCCCGGCCCGTCACCATCACGCCGAACTTCGTTCCCACCGCCACCGGCAGCTGCCTCATCGCCTGCGGTGAGACGCGGATCATCTGCACGGCGTCCGTCGAGGAGTCGGTGCCGCGCTGGATGAAGGGCAAGGGCAAGGGCTGGGCCACCGCCGAGTACGCGATGCTGCCCGCGTCGACGAGCGAGCGCAAGCGCCGCGACTCGACCAAGGGCAAGCTCGACGGGCGCAGCGTGGAGATCCAGCGGCTGATCGGCCGCAGCGTCCGCGGTGTCGTCGACTTCGACGCGCTCGGCGAGCGGACCGTCTACCTCGACTGCGACGTGCTCACCGCCGACGGCGGCACGCGCTGCGCGTCGAT
>CAYUDT010000048.1:0-35043 GCA_964443695.1 uncultured Conexibacter sp.
GCCGACGCCGCGCCGCTGACCTGCGCGGGCGTCACGACCTACAAGGCCGTCAAGGAGTCCGGCTGCCGCTCGGCCGACCTGGTCGCGATCGTCGGTGCCGGCGGCCTGGGGCACATGGCGCTGCAGTACGCGGGGATCACCGGCGCGCAGACGGTCGTGGTCGACACCAACACGATGATGCTCGAGGCCGCCCGCGAGTTGGGTGCCGACCACCTCATCAACCCGAACGAGCAGGACCCCGTCGCCGCGATCAAGGCGCTCGGCGGCGCCAACGCGTCGATCATCACCGCGGTCAACCCCATCGCCTTCGAGCAGGCCCTGGCGTCGCTGGCCCGCGGCGGCACGATGGTCTGCGTCGGGCTGCCCGCCGAGAACGCGATGAAGCTGCCGATCTTCGAGACCGTGCTCGGCGGCCTGACCATCAAGGGCTCGATCGTGGGCACCCACCACGACCTCGAGGAGGTCTTCGACCTGCACCGCCGCCGCATGACGCGCGTGCTCCGCCACGAGGTGCCGCTGGAGGACGTCAACGACGCCATCGCCGCCGTCCTCGACGGCACCGCCCCCGAGCCGCGCACCGTCTTCCGCCTGCAGGACGTGCCGCTGCTGAGCGCGCACGCCGCGACCGCCACCACCACCGCCTAGGAGACCGACCCATGGCCATCGCCGACCACACCAGCACCTACGCCCCGCCCGGCACCCCGGGCAGCATCGTCGAGGTCGCCGAGAAGTACGGCAACTTCATCGGCGGCGAGTTCGTCGCACCGATCGCGAAGGTGTACCGCCACAACGTCACGCCGGTCACCGGCGAGGAGTTCACCGAGGTGGCCTCCTCCACGCCGCACGACGTCGAGGCGGCGCTCGATGCCGCCCACGCCGCGCGGCGGGCCTGGGGGCGCACGTCGCCCGCGGCGCGCGCGCAGGTGCTGAACGACATCGCCGACGCGATCGAGGACAACCTGGAGATGCTCGCCGTCGCGGAGTCCTACGAGAACGGCAAGCCGGTGCGCGAGACCCTCGCCGCCGACCTGCCGCTGGCGGTCGACCACTTCCGCTACTTCGCGGGGGTGCTGCGCGCGGAGGAGGGCGCCATCTCCGAGATCGACGCGCAGACCTACGCCTACCACTTCAAGGAGCCGCTGGGCGTCGTCGGGCAGATCATCCCGTTCAACTTCCCGCTGCTCATGGCCGCCTGGAAGATCGCGCCCGCGCTGGCCGCCGGCAACTGCACGGTCGTCAAACCGGCGTCCCCGACGCCGTGGTCGATCCTCAAGCTCATGGAGGTCATCGGCGACAAGGTGCCCGCCGGCGTCCTCAACGTGGTCAACGGGCCGGGCGGCGAGATCGGCCGGGCGCTGGCCACCAACGAGCGCATCGCGAAGGTCGCGTTCACCGGCTCCACCGCGGTGGGCCGGGACATCATGCGCTACGCGGCCGAGCGGATGATCCCGTCCACCACCGAGCTGGGCGGCAAGTCGCCCAACGTCTTCTTCGACGACGTGATGGCCGGCGACGACGCGTTCCTGGCCAAGGCCGTCGAGGGTCTCGTGCTCTACGCCTTCAACAAGGGCGAGGTGTGCACGTGCCCGTCACGCGCGCTCATCCAGGAGGACATCTACGCGTCCTTCCTGGGCCTGTGCCTGGCCCGCATCGAGCAGATCGTGCAGGGCGACCCGCTGGACCGTGCGACGCAGATCGGCCCGCAGGTGTCGGCCGACCAGCTGGCCACCGTCGAGCGCTACGTGCAGATCGGCCGGGATGAGGGCGCCCGTGTGCTCGTCGGCGGCGGCCGACCGGAGCTGAGCGACCGGCTGGCCGGGGGCTTCTACCACGAGCCGACGGTGCTCGAGGGCGACAACGCCATGCGCGTCTTCCAGGAGGAGATCTTCGGGCCCGTGCTGTGCGTCACCCCGTTCAAGGACGAGGCCGATGCGCTGCGCATCGCCAACGACACGTCCTACGGCCTGGGCGCCGGCGTCTGGACCCGCGACGGCGCCCGCGCCTTCCGGATGGGCCGCGAGATCGAGGCCGGCCGCGTGTGGACCAACTGCTACCACCAGTACCCCGCGCACGCGGCGTTCGGCGGGTACAAGCAGTCGGGCATCGGCCGCGAGAACCACAAGCGGATGCTCGACCACTACTCCCAGACCAAGTGCCTGCTGGTGTCCTACGACCCCGAGCCCCTCGGGCTCTTCTAGGAGCGGTGATGTCCGAGCACAACGCCCTCGTCCTCTACGCGAGCACCCACGGGCACACCGAGAAGATCGCCGAGCGCATCGGCCACCGCCTGCGCGGCGCGGGCCTGCGCGTGCGGGTCGCGCCGGTGGACGGCCACACCTCGGTCATGCCCGAGGACTACGACCTCATCGTCGTCGGCGGCTCCATCCACCAGAACCACCACCAGAAGGAGCTGCGCGACTGGCTCAACCGCCACGGCAAGGCGCTGGACCTGCAGCGCACCGCGGTCTTCAGTGTCTCGCTGACCGCGGCGGACGACAGCGACGAGGCGCGCGTGGCGGTCGAGGGCTACGTCGACGAGCTGGTGGGCACGTTGCGCCACCGCCCGGCGCTGGCGCAGGCCTTCGCGGGCGCGCTGCAGTACCGCGAGTACAGCATCGCCACCCGCGTGCTGGTGCGGCTGATCGCCCGCTCAAGGGGCTGCCCACCGACCCGCACGAGGACGTCGACTACACCGACTGGTTCACGGTCGATGCCTTCGCCGACAGCGCCGCCGCGCTCGTCGGGGCCTCTCCGTACGCGGCGATGCACACCATCGCCATGGACGCCGACGGCACCTGAGCGCTCAGACCAGCGCCAGCACACCCAGAGCCAGCACCGACAGCGCGACGACGACGTAGGCGGCGGCCGCGGCGCTGCGGGCCAGGCGGCCGCTGACGTGCGGGCCGAGCAGCTCCGCGTCGCGGCCCAGCGCCATGAGGAACGGCAGCAGGACGAGCAGCAGGACGGCGTTGAGCGCCTGGGTGGCGACGAGGATCGTCACCAGCGGCGCGCCCGGCAGCAGCACCAACGCGGCGGCGAGGACGAGCATGCCGAGGAAGGTGCCGTAGAAGAGCGGGGCCTCGCGCGGGTGCAGGTCGATGTCGGCCGGCCGGTCGACGCCCTCGCAGACCGAGTACGCGGTCGACAGCGGCACGACCGCCGCGGCCAGCAGCGCCGCACCGACGAAGCCCAGCCCGAACAGGGTCTGCGCCGAGGAGCCCGCCAGCGGCTCGAGGCCCCGCGCGGCATCGGCGGCGTCGTCGATGCGGATGCCGTGCGCGTGGAGCGTGGCCGCGCAGGAGATGACGATGAACGCCCCGATGACGCCGGTGAGCGCCGCGCCGCTGATGACGTCGATGCGCTCGTAGCGCAGCTCGGAGGCGTCGAGGTGCTTGTCCACGGCGTAGGACTGGATGAACGCCAGGCCCCAGGGCGCGAGCGTCGTGCCGACGGTGGCGACCGCGAGGTACACGGTCTCCCGTTCCCACTGCAGGTGCGGCACGACCAGGCCCGTGGCCGCGGCGCCCCAGTCCGGATGCGCCAGCCAGCCGGAGACGAGGTAGGTCCCGAACACCGCGCTCAGCGCCAGCAGCACGTGCTCGACGCGGTGGAAGTTGCCGCCGATGAGCAGCGCCGCCACCGCGGCCACCGCCACCGGCACGGAGACCAGCGGCGGGACGCCGCCCAGCAGCGCACCGCCCGCGGCGATGCCCGCGAGCTCCGCGCACATCGTGCCGAGGTTGGCGAGGACCAGCGCCCCGACCGCGACGTGGGCGGCGCGGGCCCCGAAGCGCTGCCGCACCAGCGCCGTCAGCCCGTGCCCGGTCACCAGGCCCAGGCGCGCGCCCAGCTCGTGGAACACGATGAGCGCCAGCGTCGACACGAGCAGCACCCACAGCAGCGCATAGCCGTGGCGCTGTCCCAGCAGCGAGTAGGTCGTGATGCCCGCGGGGTCGTCGTCGGACAGGCCGGCCAGGAGCCCCGGCCCCAGGACCGCCAGGAACGCGACCGGGGCGCCCGCGCGATGGCGGTGGTGGCGGCGGCGCACGAGCCGCCGGTGCAGATGACGTCCGGGATGGACGCGCCGCAGCGACGGAGGCAGGTGCGGCGCGTTCACCGGGACAGCATCGGCGACCCCGGCGCAGCGCACGTCCGGGGCGTCCTCGGACGCGCGCTGCGGACAACTACGGATCGTGATCGGCCAAGTGCCCGATGCCGGCCGTCCCGCCAGCGCTGAGGCTGGCGGGATGGAGTCGAGCGTCGTCGATCCCACCGCGACCACCGCCACCCTCATGCACGGCCTGCACGCCTCGCCGTCGGGCCTCACCGCCACCGACGCCGCCCAGCGCCTGCAGGCCTACGGGCCCAACGTGCTGCGCCGCCGCGGCGGGCGCACCTGGCCCCGTGAGCTGCTGGCCCAGTTCACCCACCCGCTGGCGCTGCTGCTGGCGGCCGCGAGCGTGCTGGCCGCCCTGGCCGGCATCACGGTCCTGGCGGTGGCCATCGTCGCGGTCATCGTGCTCAACGCGGTGCTGGCCTTCTGGCAGGAGCTGCAGGCGGTGCACGCGATCGAGGCGCTGCAGGCCTACCTGCCGCCGCAGGCCCAGGTGCTGCGGGACGGCCGGGTCGTCACGGTCGACGCCGCGACGCTCGTGCCGGGCGACATCCTGGTGATCGACGAGGGCGAGCGGATCTGCGCCGACGGGCGGTTGCTCGACGGCGCGGTGGAGTGCGACATGTCGGCGCTCACCGGCGAGTCGGTGCCGGTGGTGCGCAGCGCCGACCCGGCCCCGCACCCGGGCGCGGCGCTGGAGGCGCCGGACCTGATCTTCAGCGGCACCGTGGTCACCGGCGGCGCCGCGCGGGCGGTGGTGCACGCCACCGGCATGCACACCGAGCTGGGCCGGGTCGCCGCGCTGTCGCAGGGCGTCGAGGTGCACGACAGCCCGCTGCAGGTCCAGGTGCGGCGGGTCGCCTGGCTCATCGCCGTGATCGCCGTCGCCGTCGGCGCGGCGTTCATCCCGCTGGGCGTGGCGGCCGGCCTGCCGGTCCGCGACGCGGTCATCTTCGCGATCGGCCTGCTGGTGGCCAACGTGCCCGAGGGCCTGCTGCCCACGATCACGCTGGCCCTGGCCGTCGGCGTCCGCGAGCTGGCCGGCCGCCGCGCGCTGGTGAAGCGGCTGGCCGGTGTGGAGACGCTGGGCGCGACCGACGTCATCTGCACCGACAAGACCGGCACGCTCACCGAGAACCGCATGCACGTCGTCGACACCTGGACGCCGGAGGGCAACGGCCGTCACCGCCTGGCGGCGATCGCTGCGGCGTGCACCACCGCCGACTTGGCCGCGAGCACCGGCGACCCGACGGAGCTGGCGCTCCTGGCGTTCGCGCGCGAGGAGGGCGTGCCGGTGGACCGCGCCCACCGCCGCGAGACGTTCCGCTTCGACCCGGCCCGGCGCCTGATGACGACCATCGACGAGGACCACGGCGGCCTGTCGGCCCACGTCAAGGGCGCGCCGGACGTGGTGCTGGAGCGCTGCCGGCCGATGCGCCCCGCCGAGCACCGCGCCGCCGAGGAGGCCAACGCGCGGCTGGCGGCCCGCGGCCTGCGCGTCCTCGCGGTGGCCGAACGGCGGCTGGCCGCGGTGCCGCCGGACGACGCGCGGGACGTCACCGAGCGTGAGCTGTCGCTCGTGGGGCTGATCGGCCTGCTGGATCCACCGCGCCCGGAGGTGGCGGGCGCGGTCGCCCGCTGCCACGCGGCGGGCATCCGGATCCATGTGGTCACCGGCGACCAGGCGCTGACCGCGCAGGCGGTCGCGCGCCAGGTCGGCATCGGCAGCCGGGGCGGGCTGAAGCTCGTCGGTGGCGCTGCGCTCGACGCGCTGGGCGACGAGCAGCTGCGCCGCCTGCTGGAGGGACCCGAGGAGATCGTCTTCGCCCGCAGCGCGCCCGAGGCCAAGCTGCGCATCGCCACCGCGCTGCAGGACGCTGGTCACGTCGTCGCGATGACGGGTGACGGCGTCAACGACGCGCCGGCCCTGCGGCGCGCCGACATCGGTGTGGCCATGGGCCGCAGCGGCACCGACGTGGCCCGGGAGGCCGCCACGATGGTGCTCACCGACGACAACTTCTCGACGATCGTCGCGGCCGTCGAGGAGGGGCGGCGCGTCTACGCCAACATCCGCAAGTTCATCCTCTACATCTTCGCCCACGCCCCGGCCGAGCTCCTGCCCTTCCTGGTGTTCGCGCTCAGCGGCGGGTCGGTGCCGCTGCCGCTGACGGCCGTGCTGATCCTCGCGATCGACCTGGGCACCGAGACGCTGCCGGCGCTGGCCCTGGGGCGCGAGCCCGCGGAGGAGGGTGGGATGGCGCGGCCGCCCCGCGGTCGCGGGCGGGCGGTGATCGACCGCGACCTGCTCGTCCGCGCCTGGGGCGTCCTCGGCCTCACCTCGGCGCTGCTCGTGCTGACCGGGTTCTTCACGGTGCTCGTGGCGGCCGGGTGGTCGCCGGGCGAGGACGTCGCCGAGGGCAGCTCCCTGCACCACGCCTACCTGCAGGCCGTGAGCATGACGTTCCTGGGCATCGTGGCCTGCCAGGTCGGCTGCGCGTTCGCGTCGCGGCTGGAGCGGGCGTCGTCGCGGACGGTGAGCTGGCGCGCCAACCCGCTGCTGTTGTGGGGCATCGCCTTCGAGCTGGTCGTGGCCGCCGCCGTCGTCTACCTCCCGGTCTGCCAGGACGTCTTCGCGACCGCCGCGCCGCCGGTGCTGGTGCTGCTGCTCCTGCCGGTCTTCGCCGTGGTGGTCTGGGCCGTCGACGAGGCCTACCGTGGACAACTACGGAGGCGCGGGGGTGGAGCGCACGGAAGGCACGACGGGCCCGTGGGGGCAGCATCACGGGCATGACCACGACGAGCACCGATCCCCTCAGCACGATCCTCGCGCGCGACGCGATGCACGGCCCGATCGTGGCCGTCGACCCGTCGGCCAAGCTCCGCGAGGTGGCCACCCTGATGGGCCACAAGCGCATCCACAGCGTCATCGTCGACGGCATCGCCGAGTCGCGAGGGGGCGAGCGGCTCGTCTGGGCCGTCGTCTCCGACCGCGACATCGTCGCGGCGCTGGCCGAGGGCGCGACCGACGCCACCGCCGGCAGCATCGCCGGCACGGAGGCCCTGACGGTCGACGCCGACGACGACCTGGCCGCGGTCTGCGAGCGGCTCACCGCCCACGACTGCTCCCACGTGATCGTCGTCGAGGACGAGCGCCCCGTCGGGGTCGTCTCGACGCTCGACGTCGCCTCGGCCTTCGGCGACTGATGCCTGCCGCAGCGCCCAGCCTGCAGATCCGGCGGGTCAGCGCCGCCGACGAGCCGCAGCTCGACGAGCTGCTGGGCAGGCTGAGCCTGCAGGACCGCTACCTGCGCTGGTTCACCGGGGCGACCGACGTGCACCGCGCGGCCCACGACGCCGCGGTGATGCGCCCCGGGGACGTCGGGCTGCTGGCCACCATCGAGGGCGAGGTGGTCGGGCACGGCCTGCTGGCGCGGTACGGCGCCGACCGGGCCGACGTGGCCTTCGAGGTGGCACCGGGCTGGCGCCACCACGGCATCGCCTCGCGCCTCTTGGCCGAGCTCATCGCCGTCGCCCGTGAATCCGGGGTGCGCACCGTCAGCGCCGACGTGCTCTGCGAGAACGGGGACATGCTCGCGGTGTTCCGCGAGCACGGCGGGTTCCGCGACGAGCGGATCGGCGCCGAGCGCCACTTCACCTGCGATCTGGAGACCTCATGACGACCGCGGTCCAGGCCCACGACGTGCACAAGCGCTACGGCGAGGGGACAGCGGCGGTCGCCGCGCTCGACGGTGTCGACTTCGCGGTGCAGACGGGCGAGCTCGTCGCGATCATGGGCCCCTCCGGCTCGGGCAAGAGCACCCTGCTGCACGTCCTCGGCGGGCTGGAGCCGGCCACCAGCGGCCAGATCACGGTCGCCGACACCCGCGTCGACGGCGCGTCGGACGCCGCGCTGACCCGGCTGCGCCGCGACCACGTCGGCTTCGTCTTTCAGTTCTTCAACCTCATGCCGGGCCTCACGGCCGCCGAGAACGTGCTGCTGCCGGCGCTGATCGGCCACCACCACGGCGCGGCGCAGGTCGACCGCGCCCGGAAGCTGCTGGAGCAGGTGTCGCTGGCCGACCGGGCCCAGCACACACCGGCCGAGCTGTCGGGCGGCCAGCAGCAGCGCGTGTCCATCGCGCGGGCGCTGATGGCCGAGCCCGAGGTCATCCTGGCCGACGAGCCGACCGGCAACCTCGACTCCCGCGCGGGCAGCGAGGTGCTGGCGATCCTGCAACGCCTCGTCCGCGAGCAGGGCCGCACGATCGTGATGGTCACCCACGACCCCAACGCCGCCGCGGTGGCCGGACGGGTCGTGTTCATGCGCGACGGCCGGATCGTCGACGAGCTGCCGGGCGGCGACGCCCACGAGCTGGCCGCGCACCTCGCCGCGATCACCACCGAGACCGCCCTGGCCGGCTGATGCTCGGGCACGTCGACGGCCTGGCGCTCCGACAGCTGCGGACCCGCCGCCTGCGCAGCGTCCTGACGGCCTCGGCGGTGGCGCTGGGCGTGGGGATGATGCTCGGCGTCCTGCTGCTCAGCGCGACGATCCGGGCCACCTTCGACGACCTGGTCGACTCCGCGTGGGGCACCACCGACGTCGTCCTCACCCCGCACGACAGCTCGGGCGTGATCCCGGCCGACACGCTGGACACGGTGCGCGGTACCCCGGGCGTGGCGTCGGCCGCGCCCATGGTGGGCGTCGTCCTCACCCGGCTGCACGCCGACGGCACCGCCATCACCGGGTCGGCCGGCGAGCTGTGGGTCGCGGGGTATGACCCCCGCAACCCGTCCTACGACTTCGAGCGCGTGGCCGGTCGCGCGCCGGTGGGTCCCGATGACGCGTTCGTCGAGCAGAACTGGGCGCGCCAGCGCGGGGTGGACCTCGGTGACCGCATCGCCGTCGCCGCCCCGACGGGCCCGGCGCGGTTGCGCGTGACCGGCGTCTTCCGCTTCAGCAGCGGGCTCTCCTTCGGCGGGCCCGGGATGGTCGGGGTGACGATCCCGACCGCGCGGCAGCTGGCCAACGTGCCGCGGGGGTGGCACCAGATCTCCGTGCGCGCGACGGACCGTTCGCAGGCCGAGGCCCTCGTCACGTCGCTGGAGCGGCGGCTGGGCCGCGGCATCGACGTCCGCACACCGCGCCAGGTCTCGGGCGACATCAAGGAGCAGTTGCAGGCGCTGGACATCGTGCTGCTGCTCTTCGGCGGCATGGCGATGTTCATCGGCGGCTTCCTGATCCTCAACGCGTTCACCATGACCGTGATGCAGCGCACCCGCGAGCTGGGGATGCTGCGCACGCTGGGAGCCGACCGGCGCCTCGTCGCGCGCACGGTGCTGACGGAGGCGCTGGTGCTGGCCTGCATCGGCGTCGTCGCCGGGATCGGCCTGGGCATCGGCGTCGCCGATGGGCTCATCGCGCTGCTGCGCAGCCTGGACGTGCCGGTGAGCGACCTGACGGTGTCGCCGGGGCTGGTGGTGGTCGCCGCCGTGGCCGGGCTGGCGTCGACGCTGGTCGGCGCGGTGCTGCCCGCGCGCCGCGCCGCGCGCACCTCGCCCGTCCGCGCCGTCCAGGGCGGCGCCACGCAGGACCGCTCGCGGCCGTCCTGGCGGCGACTGGTGGTCGCGCTCGCGCTGTTCCTCCCCGGGTTCCTGTTCGGAGGTGACTACTGGTTCGGGGCGGGCAACTCGGGCTCGGCGCTGGCCGGCGCGATCGGGTTGCTCGGCACGATGGCGATGTTCGCGGGGATGGTCGTCGTCGCCCCCTTCATCGTGCCGCCGATCATCGCCGCGCTCGCGGTGCCGCTGCGCCGGGTGCTGCCCGTCAGCGGCCGCCTGGCGGCCGACGCCACCCGCACCAGCCGCCGGCGCACGTCGGCGACGGCGATCTCGCTCGGCGTGGCGCTCTCGGTGATCGTCGTCAACGCGGCGATGGCGGCCACGTTCATGCAGACCATCTCCCACCAGATGACCGACGGCTTCGCGCGCGACCTGACCGTCCGGCCGACGGGTGCCGGCCTGGAGGAGGCCGGCTCGCGACTGGTGCCGGCGGCGCTCACGGAGGCCATCGCGGCGCTGCCGCAGTCCGGCACCGTCACCGGGCTGCGGGTGACGGCGATGGACCTTCCCGGCCTGGACGGGCAGAGCACCGGCCTGGTCGAGGGCGTCGACCCCGTGGCCTGGCAGCGCGTCGACCGCAGCCGGATGTCGGGCGCCACGCACGCCCAGGCGATGCGGGCCCTGGCGACGGACGGCGCGGTGGTCGGCGCGCCCTACGCCAAGCGGGCCGATCTGCACGTCGGGGACCCGCTGCGGCTCAGCGGCGGCCGTTCCACGGTGCGGCTGCGCATCGCGGCGATCCAGCAGACGGTCTCGGAGTACCAGGGCCAGGTCGTGCTGGTCTCCCACGCCACGCTGGCCCGCATGTCCGGCGTCACCCAGGACGCGCAGGTGATCGTGGCGGCGCGCAGTCCGGACGACCGCAAGGCGCTCGACGCCGCCGTCCAGGGCCTCCTGCGCCAGTACCCCGGCGTCGAGGCGCTGTCGACCAGCGCGCTGCGCGAGGACATCGACAAGGAGATCAGCAACCAGTTCGCGATGTTCAACGCGATCGTCGCGGTGGCCGTGCTGGCCGGCCTGCTCGGCGTGGTCAACACGCTGGCGATGTCGGTGCTGGAGCGCACCCGCGAGCTCGGCGTCCTGCGGGCGCTCGGCGCGTCGCGCCTGCAGGTCCGGATGACGATGGTCTGCGAGGCGCTGCTCATCACCGTCGCCGGGGCAGGCGTGGGCCTCGCGTTCGGGCTGCCGATCGCCTGGATCTGGTCCCGGGGGCTGGGCGACATGCTGCCCGGTGCCGTCTTCGCCATCCCGGTCAGCGCGGTCCTGGCCATCGCGGTCGCCGGGGTCGTGCTGGGCGGCCTGGCGGCGATCCTGCCCGCGCGGCGCGCGGCGCGCATGGACGTCGCCGCGGCGCTGGCCGCCGAGTGATGGGCTCAGCGGTGGCGGTGGGGCGGGCGCTCGCGCCGGATGTGGATCGCGCCGTCGGCGGGGTAGACGATCGACTCGTGCTGCTCGTCCCAGCGGACGCGGTAGTGCGTGTGCTCGCCGCTGCCGATGACCTCGGTGATCTGGCCGGTGCGCGACTGGTAGCCGGGGAGGCCCTTCAGCTCCAGCCAGTCTCCGGCCCGCGGGGTGGTCGTGGTGTTCATGTGGCGAACGTAGAAGCCCGCGCCGCCGGGCCCATCCGTTGCCGTCCACCGATGCGCTCCGTGCTTTTCCGCAAGGCGCCGGTGAACGACGCGGATGCCACGCGGCGGCCACCGTCGTAGCGTCGCCACCATGCTCGCGACATCCCACGCCCCGTCCGGCGCCGACGCCGACCGGCTGCGCGAGGCGCTCGACGCGTCCGACGGACCCATCGAGACCCGGGAGACGCACGGCTCGGTCGTGTTCCTCACCGGGACCCGGGCCTACAAGCTCAAGAAGGCGCTGCGCTTCGACTTCGCCGACCTGCGCTCCCTGGACGCACGGCGCCGCGCGTGCCTGGCCGAGCTCGACGCCAACCGGCAGTACGGCAACGACCACGTGTTCGCGGTGCTGGCCGTCGTGCCGACGGCCGACGCCTACGAGCTGGCGCCGTGCCACACGCCCGAGGCGGTCGACTACGTCGTCGCGATGCACCGCTTCGCCGAGGACGACACCCTGGCCGCCCGGATCCGCGACGGCCGCGTGTCACCCGGTCAGGTCGAGGCAGCCGGGCGGGCCCTGGCGGCCCGGCACCGCATGGCCGAGAAGGTGCACGACGCGCCGAGCGCCCGCTTCCTGGCCGAGGAGAACTTCACCGGTCTCACCGAGGAGGCCGAGTCCCTGCTGGGCCGCCGCGAGCTCCATGCGGCGGAGCGCTTCGCGGCAGCGTTCCTGCTGGCCTGGGGGGTGACCCTGGAGGCCCGCCGTCGCACGGGGCGCGTCATCGACGGCCACGGCGACGTGCGCGCCGAGCACCTGCTGCTGCGCGACGACGGCTCGGCCTGCCTGCTCGACCGCCTGGAGCACCGCCACCTGCGCGTCGTCGACGTCGCCGACGAGCTCGCCTTCCTGCGCGCCGACCTGGTCCAGCTGGGGTCCCCGGAGCTGTGGGACCGGTTCCTCGGCGCCTACGTCGGTGCGCGGGGCGAGCGGCCACCGGACCGCCTGGTCGCCTACTTCGCCGCCTACCGCTGCTGGGTCCGCGCGAAGGTGGCGCTCGTGCGCGGCCGGCAGACCGAGGATGCCGCGGCGACGGCGGACGCCGCCGAGCTGCTGACGATCGCCGCGCGGTTCGCCGCGGAGGCGCGGGGGCCGGTCACGATGCTGGTGACCGGGCCACCGGCCAGCGGCAAGTCGACGCTGGCCGCGCGGCTGGCCGATCTCACCGGGCTGCCGATCCTGGCCTCCGACCTCCGCCGCGCCGATGTCGCCACCGGCTACGACGACGCGTCCCGGTGCCGGGTCTACGCCTCGCTGGCCGGCGACGCCGCCGCCCGGGGAGGCTGCATCGTCGATGCGACGTTCGGCCTCGAGGCGCACCGCCGGGCGTTCATCGAGCAGTACGCGTCGGCGGACGTCGCGCCCCCGCCGCTGGTCGTGCTGGCCTGCCAGACGCCGGAGGCGATGCGGCTGACGCGCGCGGCCGGGCCCCGGTCCGGCGGCTCGGAAGCCGGGCCCGCGGTGGCCGCCACGCTCGGGCGCGCGTTCACGCCCTTCGTCGAGGTCGCGGCCGGCGACGTGCTCGCCGTCAACGGCGCGGCGCCCGCCGAGGACTCCGCCGACCTCGCGCTGGCCTGGCTGGACCGCCGGCTGGCCGAGGACCTGTGCTGACCGCCGTCCGTAGTTGTCCGCATCCACACGGCGGGCCTGCGCGGAAGGCGCTGCGCGGCCCGCAGAGCACGATGCGTCGCATGTTCAGCACCGTCCCCCTCAGCAGCGCGCCCGGGCTCGATCGCCCGGTCCTCGAGCTGATGCACGCCGACCCCATCGCGGTGCCGGCGGCGATGCCGCTCGACCGCGCGGTCCGGTTGATGACCGAGCGGCACGTCCACGCCGTGCTGGTCACCGACGACAACGGCGTGCCGCTCGGCTGGATCACCGCGCGGGGCATGCTCCACAACTACCCGCGCGACTGGGCCGGGGCCACGGCCGGCGACGCGATCACCGAGCGCGTCGAGTCGGTCACCCCGCGCAGCACCGCACGTGATGCGCTCCGGGCGATGCTCGCCGTCGGGGGCTCCCACATCCTCGTGAAGTCGGCCGACGGCGCGACCGTCGGCGTCGTCTCCGACTACGACCTGCTCACGGTGATGGCCCACGGCGCTCCCGGCAAGGCCTGATCATGCAGGCGCTCGACATCGCCCGCTGGCAGTTCGCGATCACGACCATCTACCACTTCCTGCTGGTCCCGATCACGATCGGGCTCAGCGGGCTCGTCGCGCTGATGCAGACGCAGTGGTACCGCACCAAGGACGAGAAGTACCTGCGGATGACCCGCTTCTGGGGCAAGCTGTTCCTCATCAACTTCGCCCTGGGCGTCGCCACCGGCATTGTCCAGGAGTTCCAGTTCGGCATGGCCTGGAGCGAGTACTCGCGCTTCGTCGGTGACGTCTTCGGCGCGCCCCTGGCCATCGAGGGCCTCGCCGCGTTCTTCCTGGAGTCGACGTTCCTGGGGCTCTGGATCTTCGGGTGGGACCGCCTGCCGGCCAAGGTCCACCTCGGGACGATCTGGGCGGTCTTCATCGGCACCAACCTCTCGGCCTACTTCATCCTGGCCGCCAACGCCTGGATGCAGCGCCCGGTGGGCGCGGAGGTGAACACCCAGGCGGGCCGCGCGGAGCTGACCTCCATCTGGGAGGTCCTCACCAACAAGACCGCGCTGTACGCCTACGGCCACACGGTCACCGCGGCCTTCGCCACCGCCGGCGCGGTCATCATCGGCATCAGCGCCTGGCACCGCTACCGCAACCGTGAGCGCGAGGCCGACTTCTTCACCACGTCGCTGCGCTGGGGCCTGCGCGGCACGCTGGCCGCCGCGCTGGCGACGATGGTCGTCGGCCACTTCTTCGGGCAGTGGATGACCAAGGTGCAGCCGATGAAGATGGCCGCCGCCGAGGCGCTGTATGAGTCCAAGGACAAGGCCGGGCTCTCGCTCTTCGCGGTCGGCAACGTCGAGAAGTCCCCGGAGAAGCTCGCCTTCAACATCGAGGTGCCGCGGCTGCTCTCGTTCATGGCCACCAACAACCCCAACGGGCGCGTGAAGGGCATCAACGAGCTGCAGGCCGAGTACACCCGCAAGTACGGCCCCGGCGACTACGTCCCGTTCCTCGCGGTCACCTACTGGTCCTTCCGGATCATGATCGGCCTCGGCGCGTTCCTGGCCGCGCTGTCGGCCTTCGGGCTGTGGATGCTGCGCAAGCAGCGTGAGCCGGGCAAATGGTTCGCCCGGCTGGCGGTCGCCGGCATCTTCGCGCCGCTGCTGGCCAACACCGCCGGGTGGACGTTCACCGAGATGGGCCGGCAGCCCTGGATCGTGCAGGGGCTGCTGAAGACCGCCGACGCGGTGTCGCCGCTGCCCGCCGCGACGATCCTGACCTCGCTGATCGTCTTCACGCTGCTCTACGCCGTCCTGGCGGTCGTCGAGCTGAAGCTGTTCGTCGGCGCGGCCCGCAAGGGCCCCGACCCTGCTCCCAAGCCCGTCGGCACGACAGCTGCCGGCGAGCCGTTGCTGCCCGTGCTGGCCTACTGACCGGAGACCCTGATCATGAGTCTGCAAGACGTCTGGTTCGTCCTCATCGCCGTCCTCTGGACGGGCTACCTGATCCTCGAAGGCTTCGACTTCGGCGTCGGCACGCTGCTGCACGCCGTCGGGCACACGCCCGAGGAACGCGGGCAGGCCATCCGCAGCATCGGCCCGGTCTGGGACGGCAACGAGGTGTGGCTGCTGGTCGCCGGCGGCGCGACGTTCGCCGCGTTCCCGGAGTGGTACGCGACGCTCTTCAGCGGCTACTACCTGGCGCTGACCGTGATCCTCGTGGCGCTCATCGTCCGGGTGATGGCGCTGGAATACCGCAACAAGCAGACCGACCCGACCTGGCAGCGCCGCTGGGACCTGCTGATCGTGGCGTCGAGCGCCGCCCCGGCGCTGCTGTGGGGCGTGGCGTTCGCCAACATCGTCGGCGGCAGCCCGCTCGCCGACGACGGGTCCTACGCCGGCAACTTCTGGGACCTGCTGCGGCCGTACACGTTGCTGGGCGGGCTCACGACGCTGTCGCTGTTCTGCCTGCACGGCATGCACTTCCTGGCGCTGAAGACCGAGGGCCCGGTGCGCGAGCGTGCCAACGCCCTGGCCTCGCGCCTGTGGGCGCCGACCGTCGCGATCGTCGCCTGGTTCGCGCTGTGGACGCTGGCCGACGCGGAGGTCGTGCGGCCGCTGGCCGTCGCCGGTGCCGCGGTCGCGGCCGCCGCGCTGGTGGCCGTGTTCGCGATGCACCGCGCCGGTCGTGAGGGCTGGGCGTTCGCGCTCACCGCCGTCGCGCTGGCGGGGGCAGTGGTGCTGCTGTTCGCCACGCTGTTCCCCAACGCGATGGTCTCCTCCGGGCCGGGCCCGGACCTGACCCTCGCGGCCGCGTCGTCCACGCACGAGACGCTCACGGTCATGACGGTCGTCGCGGTCATCCTGACCCCCGTCGTCCTGCTCTACCAGGGCTGGACCTACTGGGTCTTCCGCGCGCGCGTCTCGGCCGACGGGCTGGGTGACGTCCGCACGCCCCTGGACCTCGTGGACCGCACGCGCGAGAACCGCAACGTGCCGGTGCACCACAGCTGATGCGCCGTCGCGCCTCCCGCGGCGAGCCGTCGCTGCTTGCCGCGATCCCGGCCCTGCGGCGCCAGGCGCTGGAGGCCGGCGTGCTCGGCGCCGGCATCGCCGCCACCATCGTGGTGCAGGCCATCGCGCTGGGCTCTGCCGTCGCCGACGGCCTGGCGGGGCGGGGCTGGACCTCCGCCCGCGCGGCGGTGCTGGTGTTCGCCGCCGCCGTGCTCGCCCGCGCGGCGCTGACCTACGTGGCCGAGGTCCGTGGTCGTCGCGCCGGCAGCGCCGCGATGGCGGACCTGCGCACCCGCGTGGTGCAACAGACCCTCAGCGCCGGTGCGGCCGACCGCGGGGGCCAGCGCGCCGGTGAGCTGGCGCTGCTGCTCGTGCAGGGCGGGGCCGCCGTGGAGCGCTGGGCGGGACGCGTCCTGCCGCAGATGGCGCTGGCGGCGCTGGTGCCGCCGGCGGCGCTGGTCGTGATCGCGGTGCGCGATCCCCTGAGCGTGATCCTGCTGGCGCCGACGCTGCCGCTGCTGATCGTGTTCCTCATCCTCGCCGGCAGCGACGCCAGGCGCGTGGCCGACGAGCGCTACGCCGCGCTGTCGCTGCTGGGCGCGCACCTGCTCGACGTGGTCCGCGGGCTGCCGGTGCTGCGCAGCTTCAACCGCGAGCACGTGCAGTCCGAGCAGCTGCGCATCGCCGGTGACGCCTACCGCGGCGCCACGCTGCAGACGCTGCGGACGGCGTTCGTGTCGAGCTTCGCGCTGGAGTTCGTGGCGATGCTCGGCACCGCGCTCGTGGCCGTCGTCGCCGGCGTGCGCCTGGTCTACGGCCACATGGCCTTCGAGGACGCGCTGGTCGTGCTGCTGCTGGCCCCCGAGATCTACGCCCCGCTGCGCCGCGCGGGGGTGGAGTACCACGCCGCGGCCGACGCGAAGGCCACGCTCGGCCGGGTGCTGACCGTGCTGCGCCCGGCGGCCGCACAGCGCCGCGGGTCCGTGGTGGCCGATGCGGGCACGATCGCGCTGCGGGGCGCCGTGGTCCGTCCGGAGGGCGCCGACCGTGAGGTGCTCGCCGGGCTGGACCTGACGTTGGCGCAGGGCGAGGTGACCGCGATCGTCGGACCCAGCGGCTCGGGCAAGTCGACGCTGCTGCGCGTCCTGCTCGGCCTGCAGCCCCTCGATGCGGGCAGCGTGCGGGTCGGCGATGCCGACCTCGCCGAGGCCGACCTCGACGCCTGGCGGGCGGGCATCGCGTGGATGCCCCAGCGGCCGGTGGTCCTTCCCGCCACGCTGGCGGAGAACCTGCGCCTGGCGCGGCCCGGCGCCGACGAGGCCGCCCTGTGGGCGGCGCTGCGCGAGGCCGGCCTGTCTGCCTGGGCGCACGCGCTCCCCGGTGGGCTGGAGGCACGGCTGGGGGAGGGCGGCGTGGCGATCAGCGCCGGTGAGCGACGGCGCCTGGCACTCGCGCGCATCGCGCTGCGCGACCCGTGGCTGGTGCTGGCCGATGAGCCGACGGCCAACCTCGACGGCGTGACGGCCGATCTCCTGCGCGCCGCGCTGGAGCGCATCGTCGCGGGACGCACCGCGGTGATCGTCACCCACGAGCCGGAGCTGACGGCGCTGGCGAGCACGGTCGTCGAGCTGCAGGCGGGCCGGGTGGCCGGCGTCGCGCCGGCGGTGACGGCATGACGCCCGCGCTGCACACCGCCCGCGGCTGGTGGCGCTCGGCCACCGCGCGCGACCGGCGGCTGCTCGTCCTCACCACGGCCCTGGCCACCGCCGCAGCACTGGCCACCCCGGCGCTGCTGGGGCTGTCCGGCTACCTCCTGGCGCGGGCGGCGCAGGCCCCGCCGATCCTGACCCTGGCCGCCGCGATCGTCGGCGTGCGCTTCTTCGGGCTGCTGCGCGCCGCCGCGCGCTACGCCGAGCGCCTCGTCGGCCACGACCTCGCCCTCGGCCGCCTGGGTCGTGAGCGGGTGGCGCTGTTTCAGACCCTGACGCCGCACGTTCCCGGACGGCTCGGCGGCCGCACGTCGGCCGACGTCCTCGACGGCCTGGTCACCGACGTCGACCGGCTGGCCGACCTGCCGGTCCGGGTCATCGCCCCGGGTGCAGCCCTGGCGCTCGCCGCGACGACCTGCGTCGCGGTGGCGACGCTGATCCTGCCGACGGCCGGCGTCGCCGTGGCCCTCGCGCTGGTGGCCGAGGCCGCGCTGCTGGCCGGGCCGGCCCACCGCGCCGCCGCCGCTGACGCGGCCGAGCTGGCCACGGCGCGGGCGGCGCTGCAGCGTGAGCTCGTCACCACCCTGGATGCCGCCCCGGAGCTCGTCGCGTGGGGCACGGCGGACCGGGCCGCCGCGCGTGTCGACGTCGCCGGCCGGCGGCTGGAGGCCCTCACGCGGCGGGCCGCCCGCCTGGGGTCCTCCGGCGCCGCCACCGCGATCGCCGCCGGGGCGTGGTCGGTCGCGGCCGTGCTGGCGGTGGCCATCCCGGCTGCGGCGTCCGGCCGGATCGACGGCGTGATGGTCGCGGCGCTGGCGCTGCTTTCGCTGGGCGCGACGGAGGTGCTCGGCGGCCTGCCCGACGTGCTCATCGCGCGGCGCGAGGTGACCACCGCCGCCGAGCGGCTGGCCGCGCTGGTCCCCGCCGAGGACCCCGGCGCGGCGGCCCGCACCGCGACGGCGCCGGCCGGGGCCGAGGTCCGCGTCCGCGATCTGCGCGTGGTCCGCGGCGGCCGCGCGATCCTCGACGGCGTCGACCTCGACGTCGCTCCCGGCGAGCGCGTGGCGCTCACCGGTCCGTCGGGCTGTGGCAAGTCCACGCTGGCGGACGTGCTCCTCGGCTTCGCCGACGCCGACGCCGGCGCGGCCCGCGTGGGCGGCGCCGACACCCGGTCCAGCGACGGGACGGCGCTGCGAGCGACGGTCCGCTGGGCACCGCAGGACCCGCACATCTTCCCGACCACGATCGCCGCCAACGTGCGCATCGCCGCGCCGGAGGCCGACGACCAGACCGTCGAGCTGGCGCTGCGCGCGGTCGGCGCCGGCCCGTGGCTGGACGCGCTGCCTGCCGGCCTGCAGACGCGCCTGGGCGAGTTCGGCGAGCAGTGCTCCGGTGGTGAGCGCCAGCGCGTCGGCCTCGCGCGCGCGTACCTCGCCGGGGGCGACCTCGTCATCCTCGACGAGCCGGCCAGCCAGCTGCCGCGTGAGGAGGCCGTGGCCGCGCTGGCCGCCGTCATGGACGCGGCGCCCCGCCGGGCGGCGCTGCTGGTGACCCACCGCCCCGAGGAGCTCACGCTCGCGGCGCGTGAGGTGCGACTTGGCGCGGGCGCAGCTCCGTAGCAATTACGGACTGCTGCGGCGGTGGGCTCCCGATGCCTCGCGGGGCCGCCGTGCCGACGATGTGAGCATGTCCACCGAAGACCGCATCGCCCCCCACCGCGTCGTCGTCGTGGGAGGCGGCGTGGCGGCGTTCGAGGCCGTCCTGGCGCTGAAGCAGCTGGGCGAGGGCCAGTTCGCGCTGACGACCATCGCTCCTGAGGAGCACTTCCGGCTGCGTCCCCTGGACGTCGCCGCGCCGTTCGCGCGCGGCCACCAGGCGCAGCTGGCGATCGAGGCGTTCATGGCCGAGCAGGGCGGGAGCGCGCGCCGGACGTCCGTGGTCGGCGTGGACACCGACGCCCGGATCGTCCGGTGCGCCGATGGCGCCGAGGTGCCCTACGACGTGCTCCTCGTCGCCGTGGGCGCGATACCGCGCCCGGCGTTCACCCGCGCCCTGACGTTCGGCTCGGATCCGCTGAAGCTCAACGGCCTCCTCGCCGACCTCGAGCAGGGCTGGTCGCGCTCGGTGGCGTTCGTCGTGCCCAGGGGGTGCACCTGGCCGCTGCCGCTGTACGAGCTGGCGCTGATGACCGCGGAGGAGGTGTGGAGCATGAACATGGACCGCGTCGAGCTGCACATCGTCACACCGGAGATGTCACCGCTGGAGGTCTTCGGCACCACCGCGAGCGCGGCGGTCCGCGAGCTGCTGGACGCGGCGAAGATCCACCTGCACCACGGCGCCGTCGCCGAGGTGGGCGACAACGGGTCCATCGAGCTCGGCTTCGGTGAGGAGCTGAAGGTCGAGCGCATCGTCGCCCTTCCGGTCATGGAGGGCCCGCGCCTGCCGGGCCTGCCCTGCGACGACGCCGGCTTCATCCCGGTCGACGAGTACAACCGCGTCGCGGGCGTGGACGGGGTCTACGCCGTCGGCGACGCCGCCGACCACCGCATCAAGCAGGGCGGCCTGGCCTGCCAGCAGGCCGACGTCGCCGCTGCCCACATCGCCGCGGCGGCCGGCGCGCCGGTCGACGCCCGGCCCAACGACCTCGTGCTCCGCGGGCGCCTGCTCACCGGCGGCCGCGACCGCTTCCTGCGCCACGAGGTGGCCTCGCGCCGCAGCGAGGCCGGGGAGGAGCCGCTCTGGTGGCCCCCCGCGAAGGTCAGCGGCCGCTTCCTCGCGCCCTACCTGGAGGCCCGGGGTCTCATCACCCTGCCGCTGCGCGAGCACCACCGCGGCCAGGCGCTCGACGTCCGGGTGCCGCTGAAGTGGGCCGAGCGGCAGGCGCCCGACGTCCTCGGCCTGGACACCCTGGGCCCGCTGCGGTGAGGCAGCTCGCGTCAGCGCCGCCGTGCGTGCACGGCGGCGCCGTCGCCGCGCAGGGCCGCCGCCGTCCAGGTGGAGCGCCTGCGGCGGTACTCGGCCGGCAGCGCATCACCGATCGCCTCGATGGTGAGCAGCCAGGACAGCGCCTCGGCGTACCGCCCGTCGGCGGCCGCCTCGTCGGCCCAGCCGAGAGTGTTGGT
The DNA here is from genome assembly GCA_964443695.1 of uncultured Conexibacter sp. Lineage (GTDB taxonomy): Bacteria > Actinomycetota > Thermoleophilia > Solirubrobacterales > Solirubrobacteraceae > Paraconexibacter. The sequence goes on from CAYUDT010000048.1 coordinate 20,803, forward strand.
GACGGCCGTCGCGTGGGGGTCGACCGGCCGGGACAAGGAGGACGCAGGAATGCCGACATCGTCTGACAGGACCGTGATGCGCACAAGTCACGAAGGGACGGTCGTGCCCATCCCGAGGGATGGTGTTGCGGGAGGTGGCGAGCCCCCGGCCGCCACCGACGTGCAGGCGCGGCTCGCCGCGGTCGTGTGCTCGTCGACGGACGCGATCATCACCGTGTCGGGCGATGGGCGCATCACCAGCTGGAACGCGGCTGCCGAGCGGATCTACGGCTACCCCGCCGAGGAAGCCCTCGGGCAGCCCCGCGAGCTCGTCCTCGGGCACCCCGACGAGCAGGCGGTGCAGGACACGGCTGCGGCGTCGGCGCTGTCGGGCGACACGTTCGGGCCGTTCGAGGCGCGCCGGCGCCGCAAGGACGGCGCCGAGATCGACATCTCGGCGACCGCGTCGCCGGTGCGCGACGAACACGGCAACGTCATCGAGGTCGCCGGGATCATCCGGGACATCACCGAGCGCAAGCGCATCGAGCGCGAGCTCGAGCGCAGCCGGCGGTGCCTGGAGCAGGCCGAGCTGGTCGGTCGCTGCGGCAGCTGGGAGTGGGAGGTGGCGACGGACGCCGTCGCCTGGTCGGCCGGGCTCTACGCCCTTACCGGGCTGGATCCGGCGACGACCGCGACGGACCGGGAGACCGGGCTGGCCACCAGGGTCCACCCCGGCGACCGCGAACGCGTGCGCGAGCTGCTCGACCGCGTCGTCGCCGACCTCACGCCCGTGGAGACCGAGTACCGCTTCGTCCGTCGCGACGGCCGGGTGCGCGTGTTCCGGTTGCGCGCGGAGGCGATGGTCGACGAGACCGGCCGGGCGACGCGGGTGGTGGGCGCCGTCCGCGACCTCACCGACGAACGGCACGCGCAGACCCTGCTGGCCGACACCGCCGCCCAGCTCAGCGCCTGCGAGGAGGAGCTGCAGCACCTGGCGATCTCGCCCGCGCCGACGCCGGAGCCGCTCTCGCTGCTCACGCCGCGCCAGCTGGAGATCCTCAAGCTGGTCGCCCGCGGCCTGACGACGCCGAAGATCGCCCAGGAGCTGTTCCTCAGCGAGCCCACGGTGAAGTGGCACGTCAAGCAGATCCTGGCCAAGACGGGAGCCGCCAACCGCACCGACGCCGTTGTCCGCGTCTTCGGCGGGGCGGGCCGGGTGAGCTGACGCCCAACCGCACGGTTGTAGAATGGTGCTGTGCCCCTGCCCGAGGACCTGACCCCGGAACTGGCCGAGCTCATCGCGGCGCGCTTCCGCGTCATCGGCGATCCGCTGCGGATCCGCATCCTCGACCAGTTGCGCGACGGCGAGCTGTCCGTCGGTGAGATCACCGACCGCCTCGGCACCAGCCAGCAGAACACCTCCAAGCACCTCGGCGTGCTGCTGCAGGCCGGCATCGTCGGCCGCCGCAAGGTCGGCACCAGCTCGCTGTACCGCGTGGTCGACCCGCAGATCTACGCGCTGTGCGAGCAGGTCTGCGGTGGACTGCAACAGCAGGTGGCCGGGCTGGCCGCCGTCGTCTCGCCCGCGGCGTAGCCGCCGCGGTCAGCCGCCCAGCGGCAGGCCCAGCGTCACCCAGTCGTGGATGCCGCCGCGGTAGTAGCGCAGGCGCTCGGCGTCGTATCCCGCGTCGAGCAGATGGGCGATGGCCTTCGGCGTCGCGGCGCACTGCGGCCCGTTGCAGAACAGCACGATGACCCCGTCACGGTCGACACCGGGCAGCTCCTCGACGATGTCCTGGTGGCGGATGGCCACCGCGCCGGGCAGCGTGCCGGTGGCCGCCTGCTCGGGCTGGCGGGTGTCCACCGCCAGGTCGCCCGCCTGCAGGTGCTCGATCATCTCCAGCTCGCCGATGGTGCGGACGCCGCCCGGCAGGTCCATCGGCTGTATCGCGCCCCACGTCGCGTCGACCATGAACAGGCCCGGGTCCTCGTCGACGCTCAGCGGTTGGCGCATCGGCCGGGCGCGCGCGGGCAGGCGGTCCAGCTCGGGCATGTGCGCCATCAGATCAGCCCGGGCGGCGGATCGTCAACGCGCCGCGGCGAGGGGGACGGGCAGCAGCACCCGCTCGGCGAGGTCGACCAGGCGGGTCGCGTAGCCCCACTCGTTGTCGTACCAGGCGACGACCTTGACCAGGGTGTCGTCGATCACCGAGGTCAGGCCGCCGTCGACGATGGAGCTGAACGGCGAGCCGATGACGTCGCTGGAGACTAGGGGGTCGTCGGCGTAGTCGAGGATCCCGGCCAACGGGCCCTGGTCCGCGGCAGCGGCGAGGATCGCGTTGACCTCGGTGGCATCCGTCGCGCGTCCCGCGGTGAACGTGAGGTCCACCAGCGAGCCGGTCGGCACCGGGGCGCGAACGGCGAACCCGTGGAGCCGCCCGGCCAGCTCGGGGATGACCAGGCCGACCGCCTTCGCCGCGCCGGTCGACGTGGGGATGAGGTTCAGCGCGGCCGCCCGCGCCCGCCGCAGGTCCTTGTGGGGGGCGTCCAGCAGCCGCTGGTCGGCGGTGTAGGCGTGGATGGTCGTCATCAATCCGTGGGTGATGCCGACGGTCTCGTGCAGCACCTTCGCCACCGGGGCGAGGCAGTTCGTCGTGCACGACGCGTTGGTGATGACGTGGTGGTGGCGGGGGTCGTAGTCGCCGTCGTTGACGCCGAGGACGATGTTGGCGTCGGCCGGTGCGTCGCCCTTCAGCGGCGCGCTGACGATGACCTTCCGGGCGCCCGCATCGAGGTGACCGGTGGCCGCCGCACGGGTGCGATGCCGCCCGGTCGCCTCGATCACGACATCGACGGAGAGGTCGGCCCAGGGCAGTTCCCCGGGATCGGATCCGGTCAGGACGGCGATCCGCCTGTCATCCACGACCAGGCCATCCGTACCAGTGGTGACCGTCCCGGGGAACCGCCCGTACACGGAGTCGCGTCCCAACAGCACCGCGAGCGTCTGGATGTCGGCGACGTCGTTGACGGCGACGACGTCGATGGCGGAGTCCCGCTCGCAGACGGCGCGCAGGAACGCGCGCCCGATCCGACCGAACCCGTTGATGGCGACTCGTGTGGGCACGCCCCGACGGTCCCACCGGGGCGGGCCGACGGCATCGGCAGCTTCGCCCCCTGCGGCTCCGTATCGGTGCGCCCGCGGTCGCGGACTACTACGGATCGCGCGGACGGCTCAGGCCAGCGTGGTCCGGGCGCGGCCGGCGTGCTTGGCCGCGTAGAGCGCCGCGTCGGCGCGGAAGCTCGTCTCCGTGCCGGGCTCGCCGGGGCGGTGGGGCGCCACGCCGATCGAGACGGTCGGGCCCCCGAGCGCCGCGACCGCCTGCTCGACGGCCACGGCGAAGCGGGCGGCATCGGCGGTCGGGCCGAGGACGGCGCCGAACTCGTCCCCGCCGATGCGGAAGACGTCGCCGCACCCGGGCGCTGCGGACCGCAACGCGTCGGCGATGTCGCGCAGCAGCGCGTCACCGGCGCTGTGGCCGTGCTGGTCGTTGTGGGCCTTGAAGTGGTCGACGTCGATCATGACGACGGCACCGATGCCGCCGGTGGCCAGGCGCGCGTGGAACGCGCCGTGGTGGGCCAGGCCGGTGAGCGGGTCGGTCGCCGCCTGGCGGCGCAGGTCGGCCATCAGCTCGCTGGTGCGCCAGGCCGCCTGGGCCTGGGCGCAGAGCAGCTCCAGCAGCTCGACGGTCTCCGTGGTGATGGAGCGTCCCGGGCGTCCGGCGCAGAGCAGCATCCGAAACGGCTCGGTCGACAGCGTCAGGACGGCGGCGCAGCCCAGGCCGTCGGCCCGCGCGGTGCGCAACAGCTCGTGCTCACCTTCGTCGGTGGTCACGCAGGAGCAGCCGGCCCGCACGTAGGTCCGCGCGTCGGCGAGGTCCGCCGCGGGCGTGGTGCGCAGCAGCGGGGCCAGCGGGCCGATCGCAGCGGCGACCCGGATGCTGCCGTCGGGGTCGTCGACGACCAGCCCCGCGGAGTCCAGGCCGGCGACGTCGACGGCGGCGTTGAGCACGAGGGAGGCGAGCATCTCCTGCTTGGGCGCCTTGGCCAGTTCGCTGACGTGGGCCAGCAGCCGCTGGGCCGGTGTCTCGCGGGGCGGGCCGCCGAGCTCGGCCAGCCGCTCCTCCAGCGCGAAGGCGGCCAGGCGGACCGCTTCGATGTCGGCGCGTTGCAGCGCGTGCTGTGACTCGGCGTTGACGACGCCCACGCAGCGCGGGCCGACGTACAGCGGCACGCAGACCTGGGCGTGGATGCCGGCGGTGATCTGCAGGTAGTCGTTGCTGGTCCCGGGGTCGTGGACGATGATCTCGCGGCCGGTCGCGAACGCGCGCCCGATGATGCCGGTCCCCGGCGGGATGCCGTCGAAGACCTGGGGGTAGGTGCGGACCGCCTCGCAGCGCAGGCGACCCCCGCGCTCGAGGTAGACGCTCGGCTTGAGCCCCTGCGCGGCGAGGGCGTCGACGATGCGCGCGCTCGTCCCCCTCATGTCGGGGCCGCCGTCCGCGGGCAGGGCCGTCAGGGCGCTCACCTGTGCACCATCGGGCGTGGCGGCCCCGAACATGAGCGTCACGCAGATATCGGGTGTGAAAAAACGACGTGGTCGGCATCGGCGATGATGCCTGCCATGAGCGACTCCTTGGTCAAGGGCGTGGACTTCGCCGTCGTCTGGTGCGACGACTTCGACGCGGCGACCTCCTTCTACGGCGACGTGCTGGGGCTCCAGAAGAGCCAGAAGTACGGTGACCTGCCCGGTCAGGAGTTCGAGACCGGCAACCTCACCATCGCGGTCATGCAGGCCGACGCCTTCGGCAGCACGTTCGCGCCGAGCACGCATCCGCTGGCGCTGCGCGTCGAGGACATCGCGGCCGCGACGGCCACGCTGGAGGCCAAGGGCGTGACGTTCGTCGCCCCGGCCATCGACAGCGGGGTCTGCCACATGGCGTTCCTCCAGGACCCGGCCGGCAACGCGTTGATGCTCCACCAGCGCTACGCACCGCGCTAGGTTCGCGCCCTGACGCGCCGGGCATCAACGGACGGTGAGCGTTCCGCCCGACGAGCCCACCCGCCGCGTCCCCGTGCAGCCGGCCGTGCCGCGCCCGGCGCCCGTGGCCGCCGCGCCGGCCGCAGCCGCCTATCCCGTCGAGGACCCCTACTGGCGCGAGCAGGTCCTCGACCGCCTGGACGGCCTGCGCACGGGCCTGGCGATCATCGGGACGCTGGCCGTCATCGCGCTGGGCCTGTCGATCTGGGCGTTGGTGCGCGAGCACCAGGATCGCACCAGCGGCAGCGGCGTCGCGGCCCGTAGCGCCCAGATCCGCGAGCTGCGTGACGACATCGACACGCTGCGCGGCCAGGTCGCCAACCGGGCCACGACCGGGCAGCTGGAGGCCGTGAGCAAGCAGGCCGCCGCTTCCGGAGGCTCGACGACGACCACCACCGACACCGGCGCGACCGATGCGCTGACGAAGGCCGTCAACGACCTCAACCAGCAGGTCAGCGACCTGGGCGGGCGCGTCAAGGCCCTCGAGGACGCCGCCGCGCAGGACCAGACTCAAACCCAGACGCAGACGACGCCCTGACGCAGCCCGGGCGGTTACCCGCACTCCCACCGATGAGTTCCGGTGGGAGTATCGGTCATAGGCAGACATGAGTGTGACCAGAGGGGAGACTGCATGACCGAGCTGCTGGCCATCGAGGCGGAGGGGCTCATACGGACGTTCGGCGACACGCGCGCCGTGGACGGGGTGGACCTGTCCGTGCGCGCGGGTGCCGTCTACAGCGTCCTCGGTCCCAACGGCGCCGGCAAGACGACGACCATCCGCATGCTGGCCACGCTGCTGCGCCCCGACAGCGGGCGCGCGCAGGTGCTGGGCCGCGACGTCGTCACGCAGGCCGACGAGGTGCGCGGGCTGATCAGCCTGACCGGCCAGCTGGCCTCCGTCGACGAGGACCTCACCGGCCACGAGAACCTCGTGCTCATCGCGCGCCTGCTCGGCCATTCCGGCAGGCACGCCGCCCAGCGCGCCGAGCAGCTGCTGGGCGCCTTCGGGCTCACCGGCGCTGCTGGCAAGCAGGTCAAGAACTACTCCGGCGGCATGCGCCGCCGGCTGGACATCGCGGCCAGCATCGTCGTGACGCCGCAGCTGCTGTTCCTCGACGAGCCCACCACCGGGCTGGACCCGCGCTCGCGCAACGAGGTCTGGGACATCGTCCGCGGGCTGGTGGGCCAGGGGACGACCGTCCTGCTGTGCACGCAGTACCTCGACGAGGCCGACCAGCTCGCCGAGCGCATCGCGGTCATCGACACCGGCCGCGTCATCGCCGAGGGCACCCCGGCGCAGCTGAAGGCCTCGGTGGGCGGAAGCACGCTGAACGTCCGGCTGCTGGACGCCGACCGGCGCGCCGACGCCGCCGCGACGCTGGGCGCTGCTCTGGACGCCCAGGCGCACCTGGAGTCCGACCCGGCCGCGCTGAGCATCGCCGTCGACGACCCGGCGTCGGCGGCCGCGGCGCTCACGGGCCTGGCCGAGCGGGGCATCACCGTCGCGCAGTTCTCGCTGGGGCAGCCGAGCCTCGACGAGGTGTTCCTGGCGCTGACCGGACAGGAGACGACCCCCGAGGAGGTGGCCGCATGAGCACCATCGAGCAGACCCCGCCGGAGGTCACGTCCGTCAGCGCCGCAGCGCTGCACGAGGCGCTGGCGACCGGCGAGCGCCCGCCGCGTCCCGGCATCATCGCCACGTGCCTGACGTTCGGCTGGCGCGGCATGCTGAAGATCAAGCACGTGCCCGAGCAGCTGCTCGACGTCACCGTGACCCCGGTGATGTTCCTGTTGATGTTCACCTACCTGTTCGGCGGCGCGCTGGCGGGCTCCACCGGCGACTACCTGCAGTTCCTGCTGCCGGGCATCTTCGTCCAGACCGTCCTGTTCACCACGGTGTACGCCGGGGTGACGATCAACACCGACATGACCAAGGGCGTCATCGACCGCTTCCGCTCGATGCCGGTCTGGCGGCCGGCGCCGCTGGTCGGCGCGCTGCTCGGCGACGTCGTCCGCTACTTCCTGGCGGGCACGGTGACCATCGTGCTCGGCGTCATCCTCGGCTTCGACGCCGAGGGTGGGGTGCTCGGCGTGCTGGCCGGCATGGGCATCGTCGTGGTGTTCGCCTTCGGCCTGTCGTGGGTGTTCACGACGCTCGGGCTGATCCTGCGCTCGCCCAACGCGGTCATGAACAGCGGCTTCATGGGCATCTTCCCGCTGCTGTTCCTCAGCAACATCTTCGTCGACCCGGAGACGCTGCCGAAGGGCCTGAAGGCGTTCGTCGACGTCAACCCGATCACGCACCTGGTGGACGCGACCCGCAGCCTCATGGCCGGGGACGCCGACGGCGGGGCCATCCTCGTGACGCTGGCCGTCGCCGCCGCGCTCACCGCGGTCTTCGCCCCTCTGACCGCCCGGCTCTACGGCCGGGCGGGGTAGCGGGGGCCGCCCTACCTGTGGGTGCGGACCCGCTTCCACGGGCCGGGGTTGCCCGCGCGGTCGAAGACGCGCACCCAGCGTGCCGCAGCGGCTGAGCGCACCCGCAGCCTGGCCCGGTACCTCACGGTGGTCCCGCGCCCGCCCCGCTGGGAGGCGTACTGCACCTTGCCCAGTCCGGAGCCGGTGTCCTTGGCCCTGACCGTCAGCGTCCGCGCGGCGGAGGCGGCCACGGCCGAGCGCGCCGTCGCGCCGCCGGACACCGTGGCCAGGGTCAGGGTCGGCGGCCGGGTGTCGAGCACGATGTCGTCGGTGAAGGTCTGCGTGCTGCCGGAGAAGCGGACGTAGACCGTCTTGGGCAGGCGCTCGCTGCCGGTGCTCAGCAGCGTCCACGCGTACGAGCAGGAGCCCGCGAGCGCCGACGTGGTGGCGGTGTCGAAGCCGCCGTCGTTGCTGATCGTGACCGAGGTCGCACCGGCGGGCGGGCGGATGGTCAGCGTGACCGCCTGGTTGTTGGTGTACGCCGCAGCGCTGTTGATGCTGACGCCGACCGGGCCCGTGCAGGTCGCCGGGGCGGTGGGGGTGACGGGCGCCGACGTGGCCGACGCCGAACCGCCGGCGTTGGTCGCGGTGACGACGCAGGTGATCGCGCTGCCGACGTCGGCGGCGGTCACGGTGTAGGTCTGCGCGTTGCCGACCGTGCTGCCGCTGCGCTCGAAGCGGTAGGCGAAGCTCGGCGAACCGCTCCACGTGCCCGGCTGGCAGGTGAGCGTCTGGCCGGTCGCCGCGGTGCCCGTGATGGACGGCGCCACGCTGTTGGCCGGCGCCGACGGGCCGCCCGAGCCGATGGTCACCGGTGCCGAGGTGGCGTAGCCGCCCGGGCCGACCGCGTTGACGGCCTGCGTGAAGCAGGTGATCTGGTGGCCGGCGTCCGCGGCCTGCACGACGTAGGTCGTGCCGTTGAAGCCGGGCAGGTAGCTGCCGTCCCGGTTCCAGCCGCGGTTGTAGGAGGTCGGGTTGCCCGACCACTCGCCGTTGCTGCAGGTGAGCGTCTGGCCGACCGCCGGGGTGCCGCTGATGGTGGGCACGGCCGTGTTCACCGGGGCGCTCTGCGGCGGCGCGCCGGCGCCCGTCGGCGCGGCCCAGTAGGTGCCGCCGCCGCTGTCCCAGCGCTGCACGCGGCTGTTGCCGTGGTCGGCGATGAAGAGGTTGCCGGAGAGGCTGCTGCCGTCCTGGCCGTGGATGGCCAAGGCACCCGGCGAGGACAGCGACCCGACGCCGCTACCGGGGTTGGGCGGGTGGCCGAGCACGCGGTACATGCTGTAGGCGTTGTTGGTGTCGTAGAACTGGATCGAGTTGTTGGCGATGTCGGTGACCATCAGCTGGCCGTAGATGTCGACTGCCACGCCCGCGGGCGCCGCGGTGCCGCCGCCACCCGTCGCGGCGACCGTCAGCGTGTTGGTGGGCGAGGAGGACGAGCTGAGCGTCTCGGCGTTGAAGGTCAGGACCTTGTCCTGGTCGGGCAGCGCGACGTAGACCGCGGCCGGCCTGCCGTTCTGGCCCGGGCCGTAGGCCACGCCGCGCGGGACGCCGGGAAGGCTGACCGTCGCGAGCGTCGTGCCGCTGCGGCTGTAGACCTGCAGCTGCGGCGAGCAGTTGGAGGCGACGTAGACGGTGGTGGCGTTGACCGCGATGCCGCCGTAGCGCGCGGGGTTGCGGGCGCTGCTGTTGCACTCGCTCGGGTTGGTGTGGCTGAACGCCGAGAGCTGCGCGCCGGCGCTGGTGTACTGGCGCACCGCGCTGGGGAAGGCGACCCACACCGTGTCCGACGCGTCGACCGCGATGCCGTTGACGGGCTGGGTCAGCCCGCTGCTGAAGGAGCTGAGCACCGCGCCCGAGGCGTCGATGCGCCCGATGTTGCCCTCCGCCGCGAAGCCGACGTAGGACACGCCCTTGGAGTCCTGGCCGATGGCCGTCGGGCCACCCGGGTCGGCACCGGCGGGCGCGGCGAGCCCCGCCCCGATCAACGACATCACGACCACAGCCCGTGCCACACGCATCGAGAATCTCCCTTGTCCGCGCGTGCCGCTTGCCCGCGACGCGCGCTGCCTCTGTGAGCTTCCCACGTGCCGGCACGCGTGAACCTAAATTTGCGGCACTGCGTCGCGGTTTTGCTTGGCTTCCGAGCTACACGTTCTTGATGGCACCACCGTCGACGAGGATCTCGTTGCCGGTGATGTTGTTCGGGGACGCCGCGAATGCGATCGCCCGCGCGACCTCGATCGGCTCGCTCATGCGTCCCGTCGCCGCGCCGAGGCCCGCCTCGAGCTCGGCGACGAGCTCAGCGTGCCCGATGCCTCGCAGCTCGGCGACGTGGGCGACCATGCCTCGCGCCTCCGTCCAGACGCCGGTGCGCGTGGCACCGGGGGAGACGGTGATCGCGCGCACCCCGCGCGGTCCGAACTGCTCGGACACGACCTTGGTCAGGGCGTTCAGCGCGGCCTTCGCGACGTTGCTGTCCGCCGGGCCCGCGGCAACGAGCCGGGCGCCGGCGGCGGAGACGTTGACCACCACGCCGCGGCGCTCGACCAGCGACGGCAGAGCCGCCCGGATGGCCCGCAGCGCGCTGTAGAAGTGCAGGTCGAACGCGTGCTGCCAGGCGTCGTCGCCGAGCGTCGAGACGTCCTGCAGCAGGCCGCGGACCTGGTCGGCCGCGTCGCCGACGCCGACGTTGTTGACGAGCACATCGACGCCGCCGAAGCGTTCGAGGGCCTCCTCGACCAACCGGCCCGGGCCGTCCGGTGTCGTGAGGTCGACGGGGAGGTGCGCGGCGCCCGTCGCCTGCAGTTCCGGGGTCGGGTGCCGTGAGCCTGCCAGCACGTGCATGCCTTCGTCCCGCAGCAGCTGCACCGTCGCGAGGCCGATGCCGCGGCTGCCGCCCGTGACCACCGCGACCTTGTCCTGAAGCTGGAGATCCATGCAAGCACGGTCCCAGCCGGTCGAGCCGTCCGGTAGAGCAGCAGATCACCAGCAGACGGTGACGAATGTCACTGCGGGGGCGCGCCGTGCCACTGCACGATCTCCAGGGCCAGCCCGACGGCGACGCCACGCCCGGCGAACGGCGCCGGCAGCAGCTCCTCCATGCGCGCCAGCCGCGCGAGCACCGTGTTGCGGTGGGTGTACAGCGCGCGGGCGGTGGCGGTCGTGTTGAAGCCTTCGCGGATGTAGGTGCGGGCGGTGTCGCGCAGCTCCCGTGGCGCGGCGGCGAACTCGCCGAGGGTCCGCTGCACGAACTCCTCGGCGCGCTCCTCGTCCTGCAGGACCAGCGCCACCGTCTGCACGTCGTCATAGCGCGCGACCGGCGGGGCGGTGGCGCTGCGGTGCATCAGCCGCTGGGTGACGAGCGCGTCGAGGTGGCTGCGGCGAAAGCCGTGCAGGGCCGGCACCCGTGGGCCCAGCGCCACGCGCACGTCGGGCAGCTCCGCAACCGCGGCGTTGAGGCCATCGAGATCGACCTCGCCCGACGTCCAGACCCAAAGCGTCGAGGCGGAGACCAGGACGGTGAGCGGGCGGTTGCCCAGGGCGGCGGCCGCGCGCTCGAGGTCGCGGGGGTCGGCGTCCGGCCGGGTGCTCCAGACGACCGCGGCGGTGTGGTCGCGGTGCAGCGCGTAGCCCAGGCGGGTGGAGGCCCGCTCCAGCGCGATCGGCGCGCCCTCGAGGATGAGCGTGACCACCTCCAGCCGCTGGGCGTGGGTCCCCCGGGTCAGCGCGTCGCGCTCGCGCTCGATCTGCTCGGTGATCGCCGCCAGCGTGGCGTCGACGAACGTGAAGATCGAGCGTGCGGTGACCTGCAGCAGCTCCTGCAGCTCCTCCCGGTCGTCGGTGAGCTCGAAGCACAGCGCCATCCAGCTCTGCCAGGCGACGTTCTGCCCGACGCGGTAGCCGTGCAGGGCGTCGGCGTCGAGCCCGCGCCGGACGAGGTCCCGCCCGACGCTGAGCGCGTCGGCGCTCGGGTTCGGCGCCACCGGCGCCCCAGGGTCGGCCAGGTTGGCCTGCGCCCAGTGGATGAGGTTGGAGCGGTTGGTGCGACGGACGGCGTCCGACAGCACCGGGTCCCGGGCCACCGGGTGGCTGATGTCGGCGAACACCGCCCGGTCGACCTCCGCGAAGATCGCGTCCGGCGTCGCCAGCAGCAACGTCACCCCCCGGCGGATGAGCTCGGCGACGGCGGGCGACGGGCGTTCCCAGGACATGTGGCCCAGCGTACGTCCTCGATGGGCGATCTGCACGATCCGCCGGGGCGATGCGAGGCAGAACGTGCAGGTCGCCGGCGGCCCTGGCCTTCATCCTCCGTCCATGCCCAGCAACGACCACGTCGACGTCCTCATCGTCGGAGCCGGCGTCTCCGGCATCGGCGCCGCCTACCACCTGCAGGACAAGCAGCCGGCGAAGACCTACGCGATCCTCGAGGCGCGCGACGCGATCGGCGGGACGTGGGACCTCTTCCGCTACCCGGGCATCCGCTCGGACTCCGACCTGCACACCTTCGGCTACGCGTTCAAGCCGTGGACCTCGGAGGACGCCATCGCCGACGGCCCGGCGATCAAGGCCTACGTCGAGGAGACCGCCCGCGAGAACGGCATCGACCGCCACATCCGCTTCGGGCACAAGGTGCTCTCCGCGGCGTGGTCGTCCGCCGAGGCGCGCTGGACGGTCACCGTCGAGCACGGCGGCGAGACCTTCGAGCTGACCGCCGGCTGGCTGTTCTGCGCGTCGGGCTACTACCGCTACGACGAGGGCTTCATGCCGGACTTCGCCGGCCTCGGTGAGTTCGGCGGGCAGGTCATCCACCCGCAGCACTGGCCCGAGGACCTCGACCACGCCGGCAAGCGCATCGTCGTGATCGGCAGCGGCGCGACGGCCGTGACGCTCGTCCCGGCGCTGGCCGAGCAGGGCGCGCAGGTGAAGATGCTGCAGCGCTCGCCCTCCTACATCCTGCCCGTGCCCAAGCACGACCCGGTCGCCGAGTGGCTGCGCGGCAAGATCTCCGAGGAGCGCCGCTACGCGATCGTCCGCCGCAAGAACATCTTCCGCTCGCTGGCGGTTTACCAGCTCAGCCAGCGCTTCCCGAAGGCCGTCCGCAGGCTCATCCGCAGCGTCAACGCCAAGCAGCTGGAGGGCAGCGGCCTGGACGTCGACACGCACTTCAAGCCCAGGTACGACCCCTGGGACCAGCGCCTGTGCGCGGTGCCCAACGCCGACCTCTACCGCGCGCTGCGCAAGGGCACGGCCACCGTGGTCACCGACCACATCGACACGTTCACGGCTGACGGCATCCGCCTGAAGTCGGGGCAGGAGCTGCCGGCCGACATCGTCGTCACCGCCACCGGCCTGAACCTGCTGGCGTTCGGCGGCATCGCGCTGAGCGTCGACGGTGAGGACGTCTCGCTGCCCGACACGGTCGCCTACAAGGCGATGATGCTCAGCGGCGTGCCGAACTTCGCCTACGCGGTCGGCTACACCAACTCGTCCTGGACGCTGAAGGTCGACCTGGTCTGCGAGTACCTCTGCCGGCTGCTGGCGCACGTCGACGCGCAGGGCGGCGACGCCTGCGTGCCCCGGCTGCACGACGCGGACATGCCCACCCGCCCGCTGCTGGACTTCCAGGCCGGCTACGTGATGCGCGCGCTGGACCAGTTCCCCCGGCAGGGCGACGCCGAGCCGTGGACGATCGCGATGAACTACTTCAAGGACGCCAAGCAGCTGCGGGGCGGTGCGATCGACGACGGTGTGCTGCAGGTGTTCTCGGCCACGCCCGTCGCGACCCCGGTCGAGGTGGCCGCATGAGCGCGGTCCGCGGCAAGGTCTGCGTCGTCACCGGCGCCGGGTCGGGCATCGGGCGCGCGCTGGCGCTGGAGCTGTCGGCCCGCGGCGCCCGCCTGGCGCTGTCGGACGTCAACGCCGACGGGCTGGCCGAGACGGCCGCGCAGGTGCGCGGCGACGTGCACACGGCGACCCTCGACGTCGCCGACCGCGATGCCGTGGCGGCCTACGCGGCGGAGGTCGCCGAGCACTTCGGCGTCGTCCACCAGATCTACAACAACGCGGGCATCGCCTTCTCGCGTTCCATCGTCGACAGCGAGCTGGCCGACTACGACCGCGTCCTCGGGGTCAACCTGTTCGGCGTGCTGTACGGGACGAAGGCGTTCCTGCCGCACCTGATCGCCTCCGGTGACGGGCACGTGATCAACATCTCCAGCCTCAACGGCTTCTACGCGCAGGGCGACATGTCCCACTACGTCACCTCGAAGTTCGCGGTGCGCGGGTTCACCGAGGCGCTGCGCGTGGAGATGGAGCTGGCCGGGCACCGCGTCGGCGTCACGGTCGTCCATCCGGGCGGCATCAAGACGAACATCGCCAACGCGGCGCTGGAGGACGCCAAGACGCTCGGGCTCCCGACCACCGATGCCGATGAGCGCCGCCGCCAGACCTACAACGAGAAGCTGCTGAAGATGCCGGCCGCCAAGGCCGCGACCATCGTGGTCGACGCGGTCGAGGCCGGGCGCCCCCGCGTGCTCGTCGGCAACGACGCCAAGCTTGTCGACAAGCTCGTGCGGCTGTTGCCGGCGCGCTACGTGAAGATCAGCGCGCGGGCCGACCGTGCGCTGATGCGCTAGCTGTAAGACCTGAGCACGTTGTTCATCCGGACCTCCTTGGAGGCTGGTGGT
>CAYUDT010000049.1:0-33928 GCA_964443695.1 uncultured Conexibacter sp.
GCCGCGGCCGCCCGACCTGCCACGTGCAGTTCGGGGAGGACGTCGCGATCCTCGCGGGCGACGCGCTGTACGCCGAGGCGTTCCGCCACGTCCTCGAGCAGCAGACGGGGGAGCCCCGGGACGTCCTGCGCGCGCTGGCCGAGCTGGCCGCCGCCACCGGCGTCAACGGCATGGTCGGCGGTCAGTGGGTGGACGTCACCGATGCCATCCCCGACGGCGTCGATGGCCTGCGCACGCTGCACGCGCTGAAGACCGGGCGGCTGATCGGAGCGTCCGTCGAATGCGTACTCCTACTGAGCGGAGCTCCGGAAGCTGCGACAATGGAGTACCGCCGTTTTGCGGCCGAGCTGGGCGTGTTGTTCCAGATCGTCGACGACATCCTCGACGTCACTGGCACCGACGACGACCTCGGCAAGCCGCAGGGCAGCGACGAACGCCACGGCAAGCGCACGTACGTGTCCGAGCATGGACTCGACGGGGCGCGGAAAATGGCCGAGGAGTCCGTCGCGAAAGCCCGGGCGGCACTGGCTCAGGCGGCGCCGGACGGCGCAGCAGAGCTGGAGCAGATCACGGACTTCATCTACACCAGGACCTCGTGAGCACCTCTCCCCGCATCCTCGACCGCATCGACCGTCCCCAGGACCTCCACGGCCTGTCCGAGGAGGAGCTGACGCAGGTCGCCCAGGAGGTGCGGGAGCACATCATCGACACGGTCGGGGAGATCGGCGGCCACTTCGGCGCCAACCTCGGCACGTGCGAGCTGACCGTCGCGCTGCACTCGCTGCTGGACTCCCCGAAGGACAAGATCCTGTGGGACGTCGGACATCAGAGCTACCCGCACAAGATCCTCACCGGGCGTCGTGACCAGCTCTCGACGATCCGCCAGTACGAGGGTCTGGCGCCGTTCTGCGCGATCTTCGAGAGCGAGCACGACATCATGGGCGCCGGCCACGCCTCGACGTCGATCGGCTACGCCGTCGGGCTGAAGGAGGCCATGAAGCTGAAGGGCGAGCCCGACGCCGGCAAGGTCGTCGCGGTCATCGGCGACGGCTCCATGACCGGCGGCGTCGCCTTCGAGGCGATCCACCAGGCCGGTGGGGAGAACACACCGATCGTCGTCGTCCTCAACGACAACGGCATGTCGATCTCGCCGAACGTCTCGTCGCTGTCGCGCTACTTCAACCGCGTCCGGCTGAACCCGAAGCTGTGGCACGCCCGCGAGGGCGTCGAGAAGGGCCTGACCGAGCTGCCGCGCGGCATCGGCGCGCGCTTCGAGCGCTTCGGCCCGCAGCTGAAGGAGTCGCTGAAGGCGTTCTGGGCCCCCAACCTCTGGTGGGAGGAGCTCGACTGGGCCTACGTCGGCGTCGTCGACGGCCATGACGTCGGTGCCCTGCGCAGCGCCCTCAACACGGCCTTCAAGGCTCAGCGTCCGGTCGTCGTCCACATCGCCACGGTCAAGGGCAAGGGCTTCGCGCCCGCCGAGGACGGCGGCCTGGAGGGCATGGAGACCTGGCACGCCGCCAAGCCCAAGTCCATCGCCGGCCGCGCTCCCGTCGTGGCGGTGAAGTCCCCGGCCGCGGCCGACGCGCCCGCCCCGCCGCCGCAGTACACCAAGGTCTTCGGTGACGCGATGGTCGAGGAGGTCCGCCGCGACCGCCGCGTCGTCGGCATCACCGCCGCGATGAACTCCGGCACGGGCCTGAACATCCTGCAGAAGGCCGAGCCCGAGCACTACTTCGACGTCGGCATCGCCGAGCAGCAGGCCGTGCTGTTCGCGTCGGGCCTGGCGCTGGAGGGCGTGCGCCCGGTCTGCGCGATCTACTCCACGTTCCTGCAGCGCGCCTACGACCAGATCGTCCACGACGTCTGCCTGCAGAAGCTGCCGGTTGTCTTCGCGATGGACCGCGCCGGCCTGGTCGGTGACGACGGCCCGACGCACCACGGCGTCTTCGACATCGCCTACTTCCGGGCGCTGCCGAACATCACGATGATGGCCCCGCGCGACGAGGCCATGCTGCAGCGGATGCTGCGCACGGCGCTGCTGTTCGAGGACGGCCCGACGGCGATCCGCTATCCGCGCGGCGAGGCGGTCGGCACGCCGCTGCTGGCCCCTGAGGCGATCACGCCGGTCGAGATCGGCCGGGGCGAGGTGCTCCTGCAGGGCGACGGCGGCCGCGTGGCGTTCTTCGCCTACGGCACCGGCGTTGGTAAGGCCCTCGAGGCCGCCGCGCTGCTGGAGGCCGAGCACGGCATCCGGGCGACGGTCGCCGACGCGCGCTTCGCCAAGCCGCTGGACATGCAGCTGCTGACCTCGCTGGCGAAGGACCACCAGCTGCTGGTGACCGTCGAGGAGGGCCAGCTGGCGGGCGGCTTCGGCTCCGGCGTCCTGGAGGCCCTCGTCGACGGCGGCCACCGCCACGGCCGCCTGCTGCGCGTCGGGCTGCCCGACCGCTACGTGACGCACGGCAAGCCCGCCCTGCTGCACGAGGAGGTCGGGTTCACCGGCCCGGCGATCGCGTCGCGCGTCGTCGACGCGCTCGCGGGCGCCGACGCGGCCGTCCCGGGCAACCCGCTCACGGCCTGAGCCGGCGTCGCGGGCCGCGCGTGGCGGGTTCCTCCCGCAGACGAGGAGCAATCCGCCACGCGACACCCACGCCGGCGGTGTCTGCCGCGCGCGTGTCGCGCCTCTGCCGCATCCGGGGAGCAATCCGCCACGCGGCCGTCGTCGCCGGCGCGCTGGCGCTGCTCGGCGCGCCACCGGCCTCCGCGTCGGTGGTCGCGAGCGTGGGCGAACTGCGTGTCGAGACCGCGCCGTTCCGGCTGGCGACGGCCGACGTCGCGACCGTTGCGGGGACGGGCGGGCTGCCGGTCCGGGCGCCCGGGGTCGACGGGCCGCTGCCGGTCGAGCCGCTCGGCGGCGTCGGGGCGTTCCCGGCCGTCGGCTGGGTGGTCGGAGCGCGGGCGGGCCTGGTGTTCCCGGTGTCGTTCTTCAGCGGCAACCGGCTGTTCGGGGCCGAGGCCGGCGCGGTCGTCGCGGTGTCGGGCGTGCGCAGCGCGCGGCGCGACGGCGAGGGTTATGACCTCGTGCTCGACACCACCGCCGGGCTGGCGGCCACCGCCACGCTGCGGCCGCGCCCGGGCGGCGGCGCGCGGATCGCGTTCACACCGCCGGCGGGGCTGCCCGTCGTGTCCTCGATGTTCACGCTCGCATCGCCGCCGGACGAGGGCCTCTACGGCCTGGGCGGTCGCAAGGACCGCTTCGACCAGCGCGGCGTCCTGCGCAACGTCTGGGTCGAGCAGCAGAACATCTCCGACCAGCGGCTGGACGGCGTCGGCTCGGTGCTGGAGCCCGACTACACGTTCCCCAACGGCGCACAGGCCGCCTACTACGTCGAGCCTGCGCTGTTCGGCTCGCGCGGCTGGGCGGTGTGGACGGAGGGCTTCGCGCTCGGCCGGGTCGACCTCGCGGCGTCGCGCGCGGACGCGGTGCGCTGGGGCGTGGCCTCGCCGGCGCTGGACGTCTCGTTCGCCGGCGGCGGGCTGACGGCGGCGTCCCGGGCCTACACCGCGTCCGTCGGCCGGGCGCCGGCTCCGCCGACGTGGGTCTACGAGCCGTGGGTGGACGTCCTCAACGAGGGGGAGGGCGAAGCCGCGCCCAACGGTGCGGGGTTCAACGGCGGCCCGCGCGTGAAGGACGACATCGACGGCATCGTCCGCGCGGCGCGCGAGCACGCGCTGCCCATCGGCGTGATCGGCGTCGAGGGCTGGCACAAGGTCCTGGACGGCGAGGGACCGCAGGCGAAGGCCTACTTCGCCGGCCTGCGCCGCGACGGCTTTCACCTGTCGGCCTACTGGAACCCGTTCACGGCGGAGGCCGGCAAGGGCTACGCCGAGGCCGCGGCGAAGGACCTGTTCGTCAAGGATGCCTTCGGTCAGCCCTACACGCTGATCACCAACCGCAACAACCCGGCCAAGCTCATCGACTTCAGCGCGCCGGGTGCTGCGGCCTACTGGCGAGGCCAGCTCGACCGCAGCGCGGCCCTCGGCTTCGAGGGCTTCATGGAGGACTTCGGCGAGCTCATCGTCGACGGCATGACCCAGGCGGACGGCCTGCCCGCCGCGCTGGCCCACAACGCCTACCCGGTCCGCTACCACGCGGCCGGCCGGGCGGCGATCGACGCCGAGCGCTCGAAGACCTTCCACCCCTGGTTCTACGTGCGCTCCGGCTTTCGCGGCGTGTCGCGTTCGACCTCCGGCGTCTTCCCGGGGGACGAGTCGACCGACTGGTCGGCGGCGTCGGGCATCGGCTCGGTCGTCCCGGCGATGCTCAACCATACGCTGACCGGCGTCTCCACGTTCACCACCGACGTCGGCGGCTACCTCGACCTGCTCGCACCGCGGACGACGCCGGAGCTGCTAACGCGGTGGTCGCAGCTGGCGGCGTTCACGCCGGTGTTGCGGATCCACAACTCGACCGGCAAGCACTCGCTGTTTCCCTGGGAGGCCGGGGCGGAGGCGCTGGACGCGTTCCGCCGCTACGCCCGCGCCAAGACGCGGCTCATCCCGCTGGTCGACGCGTGGTCGCACCGGGCGGCGGCCACCGGGGAGATCGGCCCGGTGCGCCCCCTGGTCCTCGACGATCCCGCTGCCCGCGAGGTCGACGACGAGTGGCTGCTCGGCCGCGACGTCCTCGTCGCCCCGGTCCTGTCCCCGGGGGCGACGTCGCGGCGCGTGGTCCTGCCCTCCGGCGCGACGTGGCAGCGCGTCCGGATCGGCTCCGCGGGCGAGTTCGTCCCGGTGGGCGACGCGGTGGCCGGCGGGCGGACCGTCACCGTCCCCGTGACGGCGGCCGACATCCCGCTGTTCCTGCGCGCCGTCTCGCTGCGCGTCTCGCGCCGCTGCCTGAAGGGCGGGCGCCTGCGCGTGCGCCTCACCGGCGCCGACACCGGCGTCGTGCGGAAGGCGACGCTGAGCGCGCGCCGCCTGCCGCTGACCGTCCGCCGCTCCTCGCTGAAGCGCCTGCGCGTGCGTGTCGTCCTCGAGGAGGGGCGCGTGCTCACCCTCGCCCGCCGGCTTCCGTCCTGCCGGCCCCGGAAATAGAAACGGCCCGCTCGCTGGCGGGCCGTCTCAGGGGAGGAGAGGTACTGCTATGTGATTTATGGGTCCTGCTGGTGGATCTCTGAGTGAAGTCTTGTGGTCACCCGCGCAGGCTGTAGCGCGTGGTGAGGTTGCCGGCGAGCTGCACCGTCGCGATGGCGGCGAGCGTCACGAAGGCGATGGTGTCCCCGGCGATGCCGAACACGATCGCCGCGCCGAAGAGGCCGAGGACCGAGCCCCACTCGAACGCGTGGAGCGTCGAGATCGGCATGCTGATGCGGCCGCGCTCGTCCGGGGTGGCAGACAGCGAGACGCCGGCCACGACCGTGCCGACGAGCACCGCCACGACGGTCGCCGCCGGCGTGAAGCCGACGAGGAACGGGGCGACCATCGTCACCAGCGCCGTCGCGAGGCGCAGCGCGGTGTGGATCGGGAAGGGGATGAGCCGGATGGCAGTCATCGAGGGACCAGTGTGAGGGTTCTCACGCAGGTCCACTGTGACGCTCGTCACACTTCGGCACATACGTACGTTCGGGGACCGTACGTTCGGGCGTGCGGCAACGGCCGCGGGCCGGCGACACCGCCTGAACGGTCCCGCCCGCGTCACAACGCGCCGGGTGGCTACAGTCAGCCGGCCATGGCCGCGACGAAGGTCCGTCTCGACGCGCTCCTCGCGGAGCGCGGGCTGTTCGAGTCGCGCTCCCGCGCGGCGGCCTCGGTGATGGCCGGTGAGGTCAGGATCGGCGACCGCCGCATCGACAAGCCCGGGACGATGGTGCCCGAGGATGCCGAGATCACGGTCGACGAGGCGCAGCGGTTCGCCTCGCGCGGCGGGACCAAGCTCGCCAACGCGCTCGACGCGCTGGGCATCGACGTCGCCGGGCGCCACGCGCTGGACGTCGGGGCGTCGACCGGCGGGTTCACCGATTGCCTGCTGCAGCGCGGGGCGGCGCACGTCGTGGCGCTCGACGTCGCCTACGGCGAGTTGCACTGGAAGCTGCGCACCGACGACCGGGTGACGGTCATCGAGCGATTCAACGCGCGCGAGCTGCAACCGTCCGACCTGCCCTACGCGCCGGACCTCCTGGTGGCCGACGTCTCGTTCATCTCGCTGACGAAGGTCCTGCCGGCGGCGCTCGCCACGATGGCCGACGGCTACGACGGCGTCGCGATGATCAAGCCGCAGTTCGAGGTCGGCCGCGACAAGGTGGGCAAGGGCGTCGTCCACGACCCGGCCGACCGGCGCGAGGCGCTGGTGGGCGTCGCCCGGGCGTGCGCGCAGGCGGGCGCCCACGTGAGGGGCTTCGCATCGTCGGGGCTGCCGGGGCCCAAGGGCAACCGGGAGACGTTCGTCCATCTCGCGCACACGGGCGGCCTGGACGACGAGGGCATCGTCGCCGCCGCGCTGGAGGTCGAGCCCGCATGAGCGCCGCCGCCCGCACCGTCACGGTCTTCACCCACCAGCGCCCGGGCCAGACCGCGCATGCGCTGAAGCTGCTGCAGGAGGTCGCCGACCGCCACGGCGTGACGCTGCGCCTGGACGCCGACGAGACCGCCAAGCATGCGCTGGCGGACACCGCCCTGCTGCGCGACGCGCCGGTCTCCGACGACGTGGACCTCTGCGTCGTCCTCGGGGGCGACGGCACGATCCTGCGCGGCCTGCGCCGCTACGCCGGCACCGGCGTCCCGGTGTTCGCGGTCAACTTCGGTGAGGTCGGGTTCCTCGCGACCGTCGACCCCGACGAGCTGGGCGACGGCTTCGAGCGCGCGCTCGCCGGCGACTTCGAGGTGCTGACGCTGCCCGCGCTGGCGCTCGAGCTCGAGGACGAGGTCTACGCGGCGATCAACGACCTCTCCATGCACCGCAAGCACGGCGAGCGGGTCGCGAACCTCGCCTACGGCGTCGGGGAGGACGAGGTCGGCAGCGTCCGCTGCGACGGCCTGGTGCTGGCGACGCCTGCCGGGTCGACCGGCTACAACCTCGCCAACGGCGGCCCGGTCATGGCCTGGGGCGTGGAGGGGTACGTCGTGTCGTTCATCGCGCCGCACTCGCTGGGCGCGCGGGCGCTGGTGGTCTCGCCCGACGACGAGCTCGTCGTCTCCAACCGCGGGCACGACCCGGTCGACCTCTCGATCGACGGCCGCCCGGTCGGCGAGCTGGGGCCGGGGGAGAGCGTCACGGCGCGCTTCGTGCGCGAGGCGGCCGAGCTGGCCCAGATCCCCGGCTCGACGTTCTACCGCCGGCTGCGCGAGAAGTTCGGGCGCCTGGCGTCCTGAGCCGCGCACGGCAGCTGTTGCAACATCGCAACCGAACACCTGTTCTGTCCGCTGGCAGCGGTACAACGGGTCCGTGCTCACCGAGCTGCGTGTCGAGAACCTCGTCCTGATCGAGCGGGCGGAGCTGCGTTTGGGCCCGGGGCTGAACGTCCTGACGGGCGAGACCGGCGCCGGCAAGACCGTGCTGGCGGGCGCGCTGGACCTGCTGCTCGGCGGGCGCGCGCGGTCCGGGCAGGTCCGCCCGGGCGCGGCCGAGGCCTACGTCGAGGGCGTCTTCGACCTCGACGATGCGCTGCGGGAAGCGGTGGGCGACCTGCTGGCGCCGGACGCCGAGGAGCTCGTGCTCTCGCGCCGCGTGTCGGCCGAGGGCCGTTCGCGCGCGGCGATCAACGGCCGCTCATGTGGCGTGGGTGACCTCCGCGAGGTGGCGTCCGCGCTCATCGCCTTCTACGGCCAGCACGAGCACCGCAAGCTGACCCTGTCCGGCGCGCAGCTGGAGCTGCTGGACGCCGCCTGCGGCCCCGAGCACGCCGCGCGCCTGGAGGCCTGCGCCGCGGCCCACGCGCGCGTCCGCACACTGGAGGGCCGCGTGGAGGAACTGCGCGAGCTCGAGGGCGCGCGCGAGCGCGAGCTGGACCTCCTGGAGTTCGAGCTGCAGGAGATCGAGTCCGCCGACCCGTCGGAGGCCGAGGAGGCCGAGCTGCTGGCCGCCCGCGGCCGGCTGCGGCACGTCGAGGCGCTGCGGCTCGCGTCGTTCGGTGCCGCCGAAGCCCTGGCGCCGGAGGACGGTGACGGCGGCGCCCTGGCCGCGCTCGGACTCGGCTCGGCCGCTCTGGACGCGGTCGAAGGCGTGGACGCCGACCTCGACGCGCTGCTGGTGCGCCACCGGGCGCTGGCCATCGAGGCCGGTGACGTCGCGGCCGAGCTGCGCCGCTACTGCGAGGACCTGGACGCCGAGCCGGGCGCGTTGGAGCACGCCGAGGAGCGGCTGGCGCTGGTCGATCGCCTGAAGCGCAAGCACGGGGGCACCGTGGCGCTGGTGCTGGAGCACGCCGACCGCTGCCGGGCGCGGCGTGACGAGCTGACCGGTGCGGAGGTGGCGATGGAGGACGCGCAGGTGGAGCTGGCCGACGCGGTCGCCGAGCGCGCCCGCCTGGCCGCCGCGCTCCACGAGGCCCGGACGGCCGCCGCGCCGCTGCTGGCCGAGGCCGTCCGCGCGCGCCTGACCGACCTCGCGATGGAGAGCGCGCAGTTCGAGATCGCGGTGGAGCAGCGCGAGGTCGGCGCGGCCGGCGGTGACTTCGTCGAGTTCCGCATCGCCGCCAACCCCGGCGTGCCCGCCGCCCCGCTGCGCGAGATCGCCTCGGGCGGTGAGCTGTCCCGCGTGATGCTCGCGCTTGCCGGTGCGGTTGAGGCCCACGAGGTCTCGGCGGCGCCACCCGCCGCCCCGCGCGCCGTCGCGTCGGGCCCGTCCGCCGCGACCGTCGTCTTCGACGAGATCGACGCCGGCATCGGCGGCGTCACCGCCCGGGCGGTCGGCGAGCAGCTCCGTTCCCTCGCCGAGGGCCGCCAGATCATCTGCATCACCCACCTGCCGCAGATCGCCTCGCTGGGGGACCGGCACTTCTCGATCCGCAAGGACGTCTCGGTCGAACCCGCCCGCACCACCGTCGAGGCGCTGGCCGCCAAGGAGGTCGTCGGTGAGATCGTCCGCATGCTCGGCGCGGGCGAGGACGACGTCGCCGCGCGCCGCCACGCCAAGGAGCTCCTCAAGGCCGCCTGATCTGAGGCGGGCCGCCGGTCGCCGCGCGCCGAGACACTGGCTTCCGGACGGACCCGCGACTCCTGGCGCGGGTCCGTTCTGGGACACTCGTCACCGATGGAGCCGCCCGTCGTCACCGGACCTGCGCGCCTCGGGCGGCGCACGAAGCACCTCGTGAAGTCCCTGCGTCCGGGGGACATTGCGATCATCGACCACCGCGACCTCGATCGCGTGTCGGCCGAGGACATCATCGCGACGGGCACCGTCGCCGTCGTCAACTGCCGCCCGTCGACGACGCACCGCTACCCGAACATGGGGCCGGTGCTGCTGACCCAGGCCGGGGTCGTGCTCGTCGACATGCCCGACGACGCCGTCTTCCGGCTCGTCGAGGAGGGTGACCCGCTGGAGCTCCGCGGCGGTGAGATCTTCAAGAAGGGCGAGAAGGTCGCGGAGGGCACCTGGCGCGACCCGCAGACCGTCCGCGCCGAGAACGACACGGCCCGCGACGAGATCGGCGAGGCGCTGGAGTCCTTCGCCGAGAACACGCTGAAGTACATGGTCGAGGAGAAGGAGCTGCTCAGCGGCAAGATCGAGCTGCCGCGGTTCGACACCGACTTCCGCGACCGGCACGCCGTGGTCGTCGTCCGCGGGGTCGACCACCAGTCCGATCTGCAGGCGCTGAAGCCCTACATCCGCGACGTCAACCCGGTGCTCGTCGGGGTCGACGGCGGCGCCAACGCGATCCTCGAGGCCGGTTTCAAGCCGGACATGATCGTGGGGGACATGGACTCCGCCCAGGAGAAGACCCTGAAGTGCGGGGCCGAGCTCGTCGTCCACGCCTACAGCGACGGCCGCGCGCCCGGCCGGGACTTCCTCAACGAGCTGGGGCTCGACCACAAGATCGTGCCCGCGCCCGGCACCAGCCAGGACATCGCGATGCTGATCGCGGCCGAGAAGGGCGCGTCGCTGATCGTGTCGGTGGGCTCGCAGTCCAACCTCGTCGAGTTCCTCGACAAGGCGCGCAAGGGCATGTCCTCGACGTTCCTGACCCGGTTGCGGCTCGGCGAGATGCTCGTCGACGCCAAGGGCGTCAGCCGGCTGTACAAGCCCAACCCCGGCATGTGGCCGGTGTTCGGCGTGCTCTTCGTCGGCCTGCTCGCGCTGGTGGCGACCGTCGCGCTGACACCCGGTCTGCGCGAGGTCGCCGAGCTCCTGTGGCTGAAGGTCCGCGTGCTGCTCGGGGCCGATCTCTGAGTAGCCTCCCCGGTTCGTCGTGCTGAACTTCCGCTACCACGCGCTCTCCATCGCCGCCGTCTTCGTCGCGCTCGTGCTCGGGCTGCTGCTCGGCGTCGCGATCGGTGACCAGGGCCTCGTCTCCAGTGCCGAGAAGGACATCCGCGACTCGCTGAAGGCCGACGTCCGCAAGGCCAACGAGCGCGCCGACAAGCTCAAGGACGACCTCGACGAATCCGACCGCGAGGCGAGCGCCATCCGCCCGCTGCTGGTCGGCAACCAGCTGTCTGGCCTGAGCATCGGCCTGGTCTTCCTGGGCAACGGCTCCCAGGACGTCGCCGACGACGTCCGCTCGGCGCTGGAGGACACCGGCGGGTCGCGGGCCAACGTGGCGGCGGTGAAGGAGCCCCTGGACCTCGCCGCGCTGGCCGAGAAGGCCAAGGGCACGCGCTACGAAGGGCTCATCGGGGCCGACGGCAAACCGGACCTCGACCTCGTCTTCCAGTTCGGTCGCCGCATCGGCGCGCAGTACGTGCTGGGCGGCAAGCTCATCGAGAGCGAGCGCGACGAGGTCTTCAACCGCCTGGCCGGCGGGCTGGCGCTGCTGCAGGGCGTCGTCGTCGTCCGCAACCACCCCGAGGGGCTGGACAAGGACGACGAGGCGATCCTCACCCAGTTCGAGAACGGGTTCGTCAAGGCGCTGCGCGACACGCGGCTGCCGGTGACCGGGGCGGAGCGCACGGAGACCAAGCCGTCGCAGATCTCCTGGTATGAGGGGCACGGGCTGACGAGCGTCGACAACATCGACCGCGCGATCGGCCGCGCGGCGCTCGTCTTCGCGCTGGGCGGCGCGTCCGGCACGTTCGGCTCCAAGTCGACGGCGGACAGCCTGCTGCCCGACGTCCCCCGGACCAACCCGACGACGCCGTAGCCGGTCGCGCCCGCGCGGGCCCGAACCGGCTTTCTCACCCCACATCCGTGGCAGAGACGCCGGCTCGGCACCAGCGATCCGGCCGTTTCCCCCGACAGGCGGAGGAAACGCCGGTTCGACCAGCGGCGGGGCGCTACTTGGTGGAGTCGAAGTCCAACGCGCAGCTGTTGATGCAGTAGCGCATGCCGCCCGCGTCACGGGGGCCGTCGTCGAAGACGTGGCCCAGGTGTCCGCCGCAGTTGGCGCACAGCACCTCGGTGCGGACCATGCCGTGGCTGCGGTCCTCGCGGACCTCGACGGCGGCCGCGAAGGCCGGTTCGGTGAAGGACGGCCAGCCGCTGCCGGACTCGAACTTCACGTCGCTCTTGAACAGCTCGGCGCCGCAGCCACCGCAGCGGTAGGTGCCGTCCTCATGGTTGTGGACGTACTTGCCGGTGAACGGCGGCTCGGTGGCGCCGCGGCGCAGGACCGCGTACGCGTCGGGCGCGAGCTCCTCGCGCCACTGGGCATCGCTCTTGTCGATCTTGGGGGTGCTCACGTTCCTATGGTCCCGCATCGGGGCACGCTGTTACGTGCCGGACGGCGGGTTGTCCGCGCAGGACGCTACGGTGCCGCGGTGCAGTTCCTGCCCCTCGTGCTCAGTGCCGTGGCCGCGTTGGCCGTGGCACCGGGTCTCCGGGCAGCGCTGATCGCCGGTGGACACACCGTCGAGAACTACCGCGGCAGGGCCATCGCCTGTCCGCTGGGCATCGTGCTCGTGGTCGCCGTCGCGCTGACCATCGGCGCCGTCCAGACGCTCGACGAGCTGGGCATCTACGAGCCGAAGGCGTTTGCCACGTCGCCGGAGTTCCTGCTCGGCGTGGCCGCTCTCGGGCTGTTCGACGATGCGTACTCGGGGCCGTCGCGGGGCTGGCGCGGCCACGGCAGGGCGGTCGCCAAGGGCGGCCTGCCGACCGGGGCGATCAAGGCCATCGGCACGCTGGGCCTGGCCGCGTACGTCGCCGGCGGCTACGTGGAGTTCGGCGGCGTCGCGATCGAGGACAAGTTCCTGAACTTCGTCCTCATCGTGCTGATCCTCTCGCTGGCCACGAACCTCTTCAACATCGTCGACCTCCGTCCGGGCCGGGCGGTGAAGCTCTACGCGCTGGTGTTCATCGGCTGCCTGATCGGCATCGGCTCGTCGGGGCGCAGCGACCTCTTCGAGGCATCGGGCGCCTACCTCGGCGCGATCCTGGTGGTCGGGCTCTACGACCTGCGCGAGCGCGGGATGCTCGGCGACACGGGCGCGAACATGATCGGCGCGGCCGCCGGGCTGCTGCTGGTCATCACCATCACCTCGACGACGGGACGCGTCGTGACCGCGGTGGTGCTTCTGGCAATCAACGTCTTCGGCGAATTTCGCTCAATTTCCGGGGTCATCGACCGGACCCCGGGGCTGCGGCATCTAGACTCGGTCGGGAGGATCTCTTCACGTGACTGACACACGCTCCAAGACCAAGTACATCTTCGTCACCGGGGGTGTCGTCTCGTCTCTGGGCAAGGGCATCGCCGCCGCTTCCATCGGCCGACTGCTCGTCGCCCGCGGCCTGACCGTCGGCATCCAGAAGTTCGACCCGTACATCAACGTCGATCCCGGGACGATGTCGCCCTACCAGCACGGCGAGGTCTTCGTGACCGAGGACGGCGCCGAGACCGACCTCGACCTCGGCCACTACGAGCGCTTCACCGACCGCAACACCTCGCGCGCGTCCAACGTCACCGCCGGCGGCATCTACAACACGGTCATCCGGCGTGAGCGCCGCGGCGACTACCTCGGCGGCACCGTCCAGGTCGTCCCGCACATCACCGACGAGATCAAGAACCGCATCAAGGTCATGGGCGAGTCCGACCTGGACGTCGTTATCACCGAGATCGGCGGCACGGTGGGCGACATCGAGTCGCTGCCCTTCTTGGAGGCGATCCGGCAGTTCCCGGTCGACGCGGGCCGCCGCAACTGCATGTTCCTGCACCTCACGCTCGTGCCCTACATCGGGCACGCGGGTGAGCTGAAGACCAAGCCGACGCAGCACTCGGTCAACGAGCTGCGCCGCATCGGCATCGCGCCGGACATGGTGCTCTGCCGGTCCCAGGGCGAGCTGTCCACCGACATCCGCCGCAAGATCGCGCTGTTCGCGTCCCTGCCGGTCGAGGCCATCGTCTCCGCCAAGGACGTCAACAACATCTACGAGGTCCCGGCCTGGTACGCCGAGCAGGGCGTCGACGACTTCATCCTCGACACGCTCGGGCTGGAGGCGCCGCCCGCCGACCTGACGTCGTGGAACGAGATGCTGGAGCGGGCCGAGCGGGCGACGACCCCGGTGACGATCGCCATTGTCGGCAAGTACGTCCAGCTCGAGGACGCCTACAAGTCGGTGTCCGAGGCGCTGCGCCACTCCGGTGAGCTGCACGGCGGCAAGGTCGTGATCGACTGGGTCGACTCCGAGACGCTGGAGACCGACGAGCAGGCGCTCGAGCGCCTCGGCGGCGCCGACGGCATCCTCATCCCGGGCGGCTTCGGCGGCCGTGGCATCGAGGGCAAGATCCGCGCCGCGCGCGTCGCGCGGGAGCAGCGCATCCCGTACCTCGGCATCTGCCTGGGCATGCAGATCGCGGTCTGCGAGTACGCCCGCCACATGGCCGGGATGCCCGGCGCCAACTCGACGGAGTTCGACATCGAGACCGAGTGGCCGGTCATCGACCTGCTGCCCGAGCAGAAGGAGGTCTCCGACCTCGGCGGCACGATGCGCCTCGGCGCCGGCCCGGTGAAGATCCACGAGGGCACGCGCGCTCGCGAGATCTACGGGGACCCGGTCGTCTACGAGCGTCACCGCCACCGCTACGAGGTGTCGCTGACGCTGCGCAAGAAGATCGAGGCGGCAGGCCTCGTCGTCGGCGGAACGTCGCCGGACGAGCGCCTGGTGGAGATGGTCGAGCTGCCGCGCGACGTCCACCCGTTCTTCGTGGCCTCGCAGTTCCACCCGGAGTTCAAGTCGCGCCCGGAGCGTCCCGCGCCGATGTTCCGCGACTTCGTCGAGGCGGCGCTGCAGTTCGCGGGGGGAAAGGCACCTGAGCCCGCCGCGGGCGAGGTGCACGCCTCCCGGGCGTGAGACAGGCCTCCGAGCACGCGCGGCGGTCGCTGAACGAGACGTTCGCCGCGCTGTGCGCCGTGCGCTCGCCGTGGGGCGAGGAGCGCGAGATCGCCGATGACCTGACCGCCCGGCTGCAGAGGCTGGGTCTGGAGGTCGAGGAGGACGACACCGCGCCGCTGACCGGCGCGGGGGCGGGCAACCTGCTCGCGCGGGTACCCGGCACGGGCGAGCGCAGCGTCGTGCTCTGCGCGCACATGGACACCGTCCCCCACGACGGCGTGGTCGAGCCGGTGCTCGACGGCGGTGCCTGGGTCTCGGCGGGCGACACGATCCTGGGCGCGGACAACAAGGCCGCGGTCGCGGTCTTCCTGGAGGTCGCGCGGCAGGCCGTGTCGGCGCCGTTCGGCGTCGGCCTGGAGCTGCTGTTCACCGCCTCCGAGGAGAACGCGCTGGCCGGCGCCAAGGCGTTCGACGTCGGGCGCCTGCGCTCCGACATCGGGTACGTGCTCGACGAGGCCCGGCCCATCGGCCGCATCGTCATGGGCTCGCCGACGTCCTACCAGCTGGTCGCACGGTTCCAGGGCCGGGCCGCGCACGCGGGTCTGCGCCCGGAGGACGGGCGCAGCGCGATCGTCGCCGCCGCGCGGGCCGTGGCGGCGCTGCCGCACGGACGCATCGACGAGGTCTCCACGACCAACGTCGGGTGGATCCACGGCGGCGGTGAGGGCACCAACGTGGTCGCCGAGCATGCCTCGTTCGCGGCCGAGGTGCGCTCGCACGATCCGGCCAAGGCGGAGGAGCTCGTCGCCGTGATGGTCGACGCGATCCACGACGCGGCCAACGAGCCGTTCTGCGCATGCGATGTCGACCTCGACGTGCAGCGGGTCTTCAACGGCTACCGCCACAAGGAGTCCCAGCCGTCGGTGGTCGCCGCCGAGAACGCGCTGCGGGCCTGCGGGTACACGGTGACCAAGGAGCTCACGGGGGGCGCGTCGGACGCCAACATCCTGGAGCTCGGCGGCATCCCGTGCACCAACCTGGCCAACGGCACCGAGCGCAACCACCAGACCGACGAGCGGGTGCCGGTGGCGGCCTTGGAGGGGATGCTCGACGTGGTGCTGACGCTGATGGACGAGCTGAGCGGATGACCCCGGGCGAGCAGCGGCTGGTCCTGCGGCGCGGGGTCGTCGTGGAGGTCGGCGGCCCCGACGAGGTCGTGGTGGACCACGGCAACGGGGTCCTACGGCGGGCGTCGGTCGACGCGGCGATGGTCGGTCCGGCGGAGGTCGGCGACGACGTGGTCGTCAACGCGCAGGCGGTCGAGCTGTGGCTGGGCTCCGGTGGGCTGGACATCGTCCACGTGAACCTGACCCGCGGGCTGGCCGGGACCGGCGTGGCCGGCGCGCACGTCATGAAGCTGAACTACTCCTCGCTGCAGCACGCGCTGCTGCCGGTCGAGGAAGCCGCTGCGGCGGGCGTCGAGGCGCGGACGGGGCCGGTCGGCGTCTTCTCGCTGCACGGCCAGCTCGCGCCGATCGTGTGGGCGTTGTCACAGGCGCGTCCGGACGTGAAGCTCGGATACGTGCAGACGCTCGGCGGCGCGTTGCCCGGGACGCACTCGCGCGTGGTGCGGGAGATGCGGTCATCCGGGCTGCTGGCCGGCCACCTCACCGCGGGTCCCTGCTACGACGGCCTCGACGGTGACGCGATCACGACGATCGGCGCGATCCACCACGGCTTCAGCGTGCTCGGGTGGGACGCGGTCGTCTGCGGCCCCGGTCCGGGCATCCTCGGATCCGGCTCGAAGTACGGCCACGGTGGCATGTACGCGCTGGACACCGCGCACGCAGCGATGGCGCTGGGCTGCGACGTGGTCCTGTGCGCACGGATGAGCGACGGGGACCCGCGCGAGCGCCACCAAGGCCTCAGCCACCACACCCGCACCGTGCTGGAGCTCCTGCTCGGGCCGGTCACATGCCCCCAGCCGGCGTCGGCCGACGAGACCGACCTCGACGGCTACCTGGCGTCCGGGCTGCCCGCACGGACGATGGGCCGGACGCTGCGCGAGGACCCGCTGTTCTTCGCCGCCGCGCTGGCCGCCGGCACCGCGCTGGCGACGGCGCTGCGCTGAGCACCACCCAACCCTCAGGGTGACAGGCACGCAGAGGGTTGGGCGGGGCGGGGCGGATACGGGGTTGAGGGTTGGGCACATCGCGCAGCGGACACTCGTCGGGCCTGCGCAGATCGCCCAACCCTCAACCAACCGGGACGCGCGCGCGGACCTGGCCCTCGGTGATCAGCGCGTGGATGGGGGCGTCGTGGAGATGCTGGGGCTTGGGCAGACCGTGGGCCGCCAGGAGCTCCTCGAAGCCGGCACCGAAGTAGAAGGCGGCGTACGCGTCGAAGGTCGGGCACGTGTCGACGAGGACGAGGCCGTCGGCGGTCCTCAGCACGAGCAGCGCCGTGACGTGGGCGGTGCCGACGGTGGCGAGCATCGCGTCGAAACGCGTTGCCAGGTCGTCCGCGTCGCCACGGAACAGCCAGATCGAGCCGTGCACCGTCAGACCTCCGCAGCCGCGAGGTTGCGGGCGACGGCGGCCATCGTGCGGTCGTGCTCGGCCTTGTGGCTGAACTCGACGAGCTCGACGGCGTCGATCGTCTGCACGAAGTGGCCCGGCTCCAGCACGTAGGCCTCTCCGGCGCTCACGACCTCCTCGCTGCCGTCGAGGTAGGTGACGCGGAACGAGCCGCTGATCACATAGCCGAGGTGACGGCACTGGCAGCGGTCGTCCGGCAGCCCGGCGAACACCGAGGCGTCCGGCGGGAACTGGGCGGGCATCGTCTCGAACGCGACGCGCCACGCGCCGCTGTCGGCCATGCGGCCCTCGTAGTCGCCCATGATCTGGGCGCGCCCATCGAGGTCAGCCTTGGACGTGTGCATCGATTGACCTCCTGGTCATCGGGGTGTTCAGGACCTTCAGGTAGGCGGCGGCGCCGAGCGCCAGGACAAGGGGGACGGCGCCGGAGAGCGCCATCGCAGCGCGCGCGCCGACGACACCGACGAGGACGCCACCCGCGCCGATGGCCGCCAGTTCGGCCGCGTTGCGAGCGGCGTTGTAGCCCGCGAACGCGCGACCACGCTGGGCATCGGGAACGCGCTGGTGGATCAGCGTGCGCAGCAGCACGTTCTTGGCGCCGTGCGCGAGACCGCCGAGCGCGAAGCCGGACATGGCGACCGCCAGCGTGGACGCGAGCGAGGACTCCAGCAGCCCCGCGCCCTGCACGGCCACGGCCGCGAGGGCCGCCAGGGCCAGACCGCCCTGGGCGGCGCGCGGCGCCAGGAACGTCGCACCGAGCACCATGCCCGCGGTCCAACAGCCCAGCACGACCCCGTAGCCGGTGCGGCCGCCGCCCAGGTCCTCGACGACGAAGAACAGCTCGGCGGTCATCGAGATGGAGAAGAACGCGAGGGCGCCGATGGCCGTCGCGAGGACGGTTGCGACCGTGCGGTCCTCCAGCAGCGGACGCAGGCCATCACGCGCGCGCCCGGCGTCACCGGCCGGCCGCGGCTCCGGGACTCGGCGGACGGCCAGCACGTGCGCGGCGACCGCCACGACCAGGAACGACGCGGCGTTGACGAGCACCGCGACCACGAACAGGCCGGCACCGGCCAGGAGGCCGCCGACGACGGGCCCACCCGTCATGCCGAGGTACCGTGCCGTCTCGACCCGCGCGTTGGCGCGGCCGACATGCTCCTCACCGGCGGCCCGCGGAAGCAGGCTGAACTCGGCGGGTGCCGCCACGGCGACACCACTGCCGATGAGGACCGTCAAGACCAACAGCCCGGCGAGGCCGGGCGCGACGAGCAGCAGCAGCGTCGCGACCAGTTGACCCACGGACACGGCACGCAGCAGCGAGCGGTTCTCGACCCGGTCGACGATCCGCCCGGCCGGCGCGCCGAGGACCACCATCGGCCCGAACAGGCAGATGAAGAACGCGGCGACGGCCAGGGCGCTGCCGGACGTGCGGTCGGACACCTCCAGCGCAAGCGGGATGCCGAGCGCCAGGTCGCCGAGGGCCGAGATGCCGACGGCACCGACGAGAAGGCGGACGTCACGGGGGGCGTGCATGGGCTGCAGTCTGCGCCGGCGTCGCTCGCGCACCGTTCGTGCAGCGTGAAAGTCGTGCGCGACCGCTCGTCCAGCGCGTACCGTTGCCGACGTGCTGCAGGTGCGGCTCAGCGGAGGTCTGGCCCTCAGCCGGGATGGGCACCCGGTGGACCTGCCGCGCTCGCGCCGGGGCCGCGCGCTGCTGGCCTGGCTGGCGCTGCATCCGGGCCTGCACGCCCGCGGCACGCTGGCCGCCCGCTTCTGGCCCGACGTGCTCGACACCAGCGCCCGCACGTCGTTGCGGGCCGCGCTGACCGAGCTGCGCAACGCGCTCGGCGAGGACGCGGACGTCCTGCTCGCGACCCGCGAGGCCGTCGGCCTCGGCAGGGATGCGGCAGTCGACGTCCGGACGTTCGCCGCGCGCCTCGCCGCGGGTGACCCGGCCGGGGCCCTTGCCGCCGTGGACGGCGAGCTGCTGACCGGGATGGACGAGGACTGGGTCCACACGCTGCGCGCCGAGCACAACGCCCGCGCGGGAGAGGCCCTGCGCGAGCTGGCCGCGCAGGCGGATGCGGCGGGAGATCGCGCCACGGCCGTGGCCCACGCCCGCAGGGCCGCCGCACTCGATCCGCTCGACGAGGCCGCCCACCGCGACCTGATCCGCCGTCTCGATCACGCCGGAGACCGCGCCCGCGCCCTGCGCACCGGCGAGCAGCTCGCCGAGCGGCTGCGCACGCAGCTCGGCATCGCCCCGGCACCGCAGACCCGCGCGCTCCTCGCGGCCCTGCGCGCAGGCGCCGACCTGGCG
The DNA here is from genome assembly GCA_964443695.1 of uncultured Conexibacter sp. Taxonomy (GTDB): domain Bacteria; phylum Actinomycetota; class Thermoleophilia; order Solirubrobacterales; family Solirubrobacteraceae; genus Paraconexibacter. Next base: position 19,346 of record CAYUDT010000049.1, read on the forward strand.
GGCGTCGCCGCGCCAGACCACGGCGCCGAACCGCCGTTTGTGCCCCGGACGAGCGGCACTAAGGGCGGTTCGACGCCCCGGGAGGGGGCACCGCCGTCACCGTCTCCGTTGCTGCCGCCGCCGTCTCCGCTGCCGCCGGCGGTCGCGCGCGCTGCCCAGGAGCCGTTTGCAGGGCGCACCGCCGACCTCACGCGGCTGGCCGAGCTGACCGAACGCCCGGGGCGGCGGCTCGTCGTCGTCACCGGCGAGCCGGGGTTGGGCAAGACGCGCGTCGTCCTGCGGGCCGCGGCAGCGGCACACGCCCGGGGCGCGACGGTCCTGCTGGGCCGCTGCACGGCCGAGCGCGAGGTCGCCTACGGCCCCGTCGCGGAGGCGCTGCAGCAGGCCGGCCATCCGCTGCCCACCGACATGCGCGACCGCGCGCAGCTGTTCGACGCGGCCGACGCCGCCATCAGCAGCCACGCCCATCCGGTCCTCATCGTCGACGACCTGCAGTGGGCCGACCCGGGGACGACGCTGTTGCTCGCGGCGCTGCTGCAGTCGACGCGGACCACGCCGCTGACGATCCTGGCGACGGCACGGGGCGTCACCGCGCAGCTCGGCCGGCTGGAGCGAGCAGGCGAGACCCACGTCCACCCGCTGCCACCCCTGGACACGACGGCGATCGCGCACCTGACCCCGACCGCCGACGGCGCCGCGCTGCAGGAGCTGCAGCGCCGCAGCGGCGGCAACGCCTTCTACGTGAGGGAGCTGTTGCGCGACCCCGGCTGGCTGCCGCGCACGGTGCGCGCACAGCTCAGCCCGGACGCCGACGCGCTGATCAGCGCGGCGGCGGTGCTCGGCGAGCGGGCGCCGATCGGTCCACTGCTGGCCACGGCGCAGCTGGAGGACGAGCCGGCGGAGCTGGCGCTGACCGAGCTCGAGCAGCGCCACCTGCTGCGCACCACCGCGTCCGGCGTCGAGTTCGCCCACGCGCTGGTGCGCGAGGCGGTCCTCAGCGACCTCAACGCCATCCGCCGCCGGAGGCTGCACCGCGCTGCCGCGCAGGCCCTGCCGCCGCAGCGCGTCGAGCAGCGCGCCCACCACCTGCTGGAGGCGGGGGAGCGCGAGCAGGCCGTGCCCGTGCTGATGGAGGCCGCCGACCGGGCGATGGCGCAGGCCGCCTACGAGGAGGCAGCCCGCTTCCGCGCCGACGCCCTCGACGCGATGGACGCCGACGACGACCGCCGCCCGCAGGTGCTCATCGCCACGGGCGACGCCCTGAACCACGCGGGCGACCGGCGCACCGCACGGGCCCGCTTCGCCGAGGCCGGTGCGGTCGCCCGCCGCACCCAGGACGCCCGGCTGCTCGCCCAGGCCGCGCTGGGCACCTGCGGCATCACGATCGAGATCCACGACGTCGACGAGGCGCGCGTCGCCCTGCTGGAGGAGGCGCTGCACGCCACGCCCGACAGCGAGCGCGGCACCCGCAGCGCGCTGCTGGCCCGCCTGGCGGTCGCGCTGTACTACGCGCCCGCGCGCGACCACACCGAGGCGCTGAGCGCCGAGGCGGTCCTCACCGCCCACCAGGCGGGCGATCCGCGCACCCTGGCGCAGGCCCTCAACGCGCGCCACGTCGCCCTGTGGCGGGCCGATCGCGTCACCCAACGCCTGGAGGTCGCCCAGGAGATGATCGAGGCCGCCCAGGAGGCCAACGACCCGTCGCTGCAGCTGCAGGCTCGCAACTGGCGGATCACCGACCTCTACGAGCTCGGGGACATGCACGAGTGGCACGCCGAAGTGGCGCGGCATTCGCGGCTGGCCCAGGAGCTGAGGCTGCCGTCGTTCACGTGGTACACGCCCCTGTGGGCGTCCGTGGCGGCGCGCGACCGCGGCGATCGCGACGAGGCCGAGCGCCTGCGCCTGCGCGCCCGCGCCGAGGGCATGCAGGCTCAGGACAGCAACGCCTGGCTCTTCACCGAGATGCTCGCGTTCAACGCGGGGCTGCTCGACGGCGACCTCAGCCGCATGGACTGGGCGTGGGTGGAGGACCGCCTGGAGACCTCGGCGACCGCGCCGGCCTACCTGTCCGGCTACAGCTGGGCCAAGGCGCTCACGGGCGAGCACGACGTCGCGCGCGCCTTCCTGGAACGCGTCATCGCCGACGACTTCGGCGCGCTGCCCTACAACGCCAATTGGATCTCCGCGGTCGCCGAGGCGATGGAGGCCGCGCTGATCCTGGAGCACCGCCCCGCCGCCGAGCTCGTCGCGCGCACGCTGGCGCCCTACGCGGGCCTAAACGTCACCGCGGGCCGCGCGGTGCAGAGCTACGGCTGCGTCGACCGGCAGCTCGGGCACGCGGCCGCAGTGCTCGGCGACCTCCCGGCCGCGCGGGAGCACTACACGCGGGCGATCGCGCTGGACAGCGAACGGGGCATCACCGTCTGGGCCGACCGGACGCGCGCCGCGCTGCGGGCGCTGCCAGACTCCGCGCCCGGATGAGCGACCGCAGCTTCGAGATCCTCGGCGAGGAGACCGTCTTCGACGGCCACATCATGCGCGTCGGGGTGGCCCAGGTCCGCTTCGCCGACGGCGAGACCGTCGAGCGCGAGATCTGCCGCAAGCTCGGCGCCGTCGCGATGGTCGCCCACGACGACTTCCACGTCTACCTCATCCGCCAGCCCCGGCCGGCGATCGGCAACCCCGACAGCCTCGAGCTGCCCGCCGGCCTGTTGGACAAGGACGGCGAGCCGCCGGAGCGCACCGCGACCCGCGAGCTGGCCGAGGAGATCGGCAAGCACCCGAACACCCTGATCCACCTCAAGACGTTCTGGCCCAGCGTCGGCTCCGTCCACGAGCAGGTCCACATCTACCTGGCCACCGACCTCGAGGACCGCGTCGAGGACTCGGGGGAGAACGAGCGCATCGAGGTCGTCCCGTGGCCGCTCACCGACCTCGACGGTGCGATCGCCGCGGTGGACGACTCCAAGACGATCATCGGCCTGCTGTTGCTCAAGCAACGCCTCGGCGCCTGACAGGTCCGTTGCAGGCGCAGGGTCACGCGCCGGACCGGGGAAATCCCGATCCATGGCGATCGCCGCTGCCCCGACGACCTCCCGTGCCTTCGAGCACCACGTGCTCGACTTCCTCGCGTACCTGGAGTTCGAGCGCGGCCTGAGCCGCAACACGCTGGAGGCCTACCGCAGCGACCTGCTGCAGCTCGGCGCCTACCTGCAGCGCAACGGCGTCGGCGTCCTGGAGGCGGCCCATGCCGACCTGGCCGGCTTCCTCAGCGAGCTGGCCGCCGGCAGCGACGAGCGCCCACCGGTCGCGCCCGCCACGCTTCAGCGCAAGGCCGCGTGCATGCGCAGCTTCTACCGCCACCTGCGCCGCGACGAGATCATCACCCACGATCCGACCGCCGACCTGCGCGCCCCGCGCAAGCAGCAGAAGCTGCCGCAGGTGCTGACGCGCGGCGAGGTCACCAAGCTGCTCAACGCGCCCCGCGGCACCGAGCCCGGCGCGCTGCGCGACCGCGCGTTGCTGGAGACGATGTACGCGTGCGGCCTGCGGGCCTCGGAGGCCATCGGCCTGCAGTTGATGGACATCGACCTGCGGGTCGGCGTCCTGCGCGCCCGCGGCAAGGGCTCCAAGGAGCGCCTCGTGCCGATCGGGCGCGAGGCCATCGCCGCGCTGCGCGTCTATCTGGAGCGCGGCCGCCCGACGCTGGTCGGCGTCAAGGACGAGCCGCACCTGTTCGTCAACCAGCGTGGCACCGGCCTGACCCGCCAGGGCCTCTACAAGATCGTCCAGCGCCACGCCAAGGCCGTCGGCCTGGACGACCGCATGAGCCCGCACACGCTGCGCCACACCTTCGCCACGCACCTGCTGGCCGGCGGCTGTGACCTGCGCAGCCTGCAGGAGATGCTCGGCCACGCCGACGTCGCCACGACGCAGATCTACACGCACCTCTCCGCGGAGCGCCTGAAGGACGTCTACTTCAAGGCGCACCCGCGCGCCGCCACGCCGCACTAGGCTCGCGGGATGACACGCCCGTCGGTGGTGGTGGCCCGGACGACGCTGGCCGAGCTGGCCGAGGCCGCGCGCATCGTCGAGGACGCCGGCTTGCCCAGCGTCTGGGGGACGGAGTTCTACGACCACTCGGCCACGGTCGGGCTGGCCGCGATGGCCCAGGCCACGACGACGGTCGGGCTGGGCAGTGCGATCGCCTACGGGTTCGGCCGCACGCCGCTGGTCCTTGCGGCCGAGGCCCAGGACCTCGACGAGCTCTCGGGCGGGCGGCTCACGCTCGGCCTGGGCACGGGCACCCAGACGATGCAGCGTGACTGGCACGGCCTGGACGGCGAGCATGCCGCGACGCGCATCGAGGAGCTCGTCCCGCTGGTCCGCCGGCTGTGGCGCCTGTCCGAGGGGCCCGTCGAGCACGAGGGCCGCTTCTACCGCGTCTCGATCAAGCCGACCGCGCCGCCGCGCGCCCACGCCCGCGAGATCCCGGTGTACCTGGCCGGCGTCAACCCGCGGATGATCGAGGCGGCCGGGGCCGTGGGCGACGGGCTGGTCGGCCACCCGCTGTTCACCCGCTCCTACGTCGAGGAGGTCGTCCGGCCGGCGCTGCGCAAGGGCGCCCAGCGGACCGGTCGCGATCCCGACGTCCCGATCGCCGGGTACATCAACTGCTGCATCAACACCGACCGCGAGGCCGCCCGCCGCGAAGCGGCCACCCTGATCGCGTTCAACGCGACGGTCTCCGCCTACAGGCCGGTCCTCGACCGGCAGGGCTTCGGCGAGCAGGCGACGAACATCCGCGCCGCGTGGGAGACCCGCGACTGGGGCGGCATGATCGCGGCGGTCACCGACGAGATGGTCGACACCATCGCGCTGGCCGGCACGCCCGACGAGGTCAAGGAGCGCTACGAGCGCGACTGGGCGGACCTCTACGAGACACCGCTGCTGTGGCCGCCGGCGTTCGGCGGCATCGACGGCGTGCGGGCCATCGCCGCGACGTTCTAGGGTCGGCGCCGCGGCCATGCCGGAGGCTCGCAACATCGCAGCGCCTGACGGCTCTAGCATCGTCCTCCTGTCCCGCCGTGTCCTCATCCTCGCCGCCGCCCTCACGCTGAGCGCGTGCGGCACCGAACGCCAACAGCCCCCGGACGTCACCACGCCCGGGCCGCCGATCGGCGTCGACCCCGTCGCCTACCCGGCCGCCGGGGTCGCCTTCCTGGCCCCGAAGGGCTGGCTCAAGGAGGACGGCACGGACGCGCTGGTCGCGTCGTTCTCGACGGGCGAGGCGACGATCGCGATCTACCGCTACGCGCGCACCGAGCCGCTGCCGAGGACCAAGGCCCAGCTCGACGCGGCGCTCGACGCGCTCGTCGGCGCCGCGAAGGCCCGCGACGCGACGTTCACCGAGATCAAGCGCAACCGCCTGAAGGTCGACGGCCACCCGGCGGTGCAGCTGCGCGGCACCGAGTCGGTCGTCGGCCGCCCGCGGACCGTGCGCTCGACGCACGTCTACGCCGAGGGCGGCGAGGTCGTCATCGACGCGTACTCGCCCGACCGTGACTTCCGCCGGGTCGATGCCCAGGTCTTCCGCGGCGTGCTGCGCTCCATCAAGATCGGGCCGCCCGGGCAGGTGCCGCAGTGAGCGCCGCAGGGCTCGCCCCGAGGGTGCGCCTTCGGGACGAGAGCTCGCCGGGCGGTTCGCGCTCGCGGTTGGCGAGGGTGCAGACGTGAGCAGGAGGGCGTTCGTCGTCGTGCTCGACGCCGTCGGCGCCGGGCCGCTGCCGGACTCCGCCGACTACGGCGACCCGGGGGCGGACACGCTGGTCCACCTCTCCGAGATCGTCGGCGGCCTGGAGCTGCCCACGCTGGAGCGCCTGGGCCTGGGCAACCTCAGGCCGATCACCGGCGTGCAGCCGACATCCCGGCCGGAGGCGCTCCACGGGCGCCTGCATCCGCTGGGCCCGGGCAAGGATTCGACGACCGGCCACTGGGAGCTGATGGGCGTCATCCCGCCGCAGGCGCTGCCGGCCTACCCGGACGGCTTCCCGCCCGAGGTGGTGCAGACGCTCGAGGGCGCCACCGGCCACACGTTCATCTGCAACAGGCCCTACTCCGGCACCGAGGTCATCGAGGACTTCGGCGTCGAGCACCTGACCACCCGCGCCCTGATCCTCTACACCTCCCAGGACAGCGTCCTGCAGATCGCCGCGCACGAGGACGTGCTCGCCGAGGAGGACCTCCGCCGCCTCTGCGGTAGCGTGCGCAAGCTCATGACGGGCCGGCACGCCGTCGGGCGAGTCATCGCCCGGCCGTTCACCGGGGTCCCCGGGCAGTTCACCCGCACGACGGGCCGCAAGGACTTCAGCATCGAGCCGCCGGCGCGCAGCTACCTCGTCGCGCTGCAGGAGCGGGGCGTCACGGTCCACGCTGTGGGCAAGCCCGGCGACCTGTTCGCCGGCGTGGGCATCGACGAGCGCCACCCGGGCGCGACCAACGCCATCGCGATGGACTCGATCGACCGCCTCTTCGACGAGGCCGACAGCGGCCTGATCTTCGCCAACCTCATCGAGACCGACCAGGTCTACGGCCATCGCAAGGACACGGCCGGCTTCCACGAGGCGCTGAAGCTCATCGACGCGCGCGTGGAGACCTGGCTGGAGCGTCTGACCGACGACGACCTGCTGATCCTCACCGCCGACCACGGGGTCGACCCGGCGTCGAACCACACCGACCACACACGCGAGCACGTGCCGCTGCTGGCGGTCTTCCCCGACCACGGGGGCCGCCGCGTGGAGGGACCCCACAGCGACGTCGGCGCGAGCGCCCACCGCTGGCTCACGGGCGAGGACGACGGGTCCCTGCCCGGCACGAGCTTCGTACCGTAGGGGCGCGAGATGCCCGAGCTTCCCGAGGTCGAGACCATCCGCCGCGGCCTGGCCCCGCTGCTGGAGGGCCGCACGATCACGGCGATGGCCATCCACGACCCGCGCTGGTGCGAGCCGCTGGACACCAAGGCCGTCGTCGACGCGGTCACCGGCCGCCGCATCGAGCGGCTGCGGCGCCGGGGCAAGTACTTCGTCATGGAGCTCGAGGACGAGGTCTTCCTGGTCATCCACCTGCGGATGACCGGGAACCTGCTCTACGACACCGCTCAGGACCAGCCCTACCGCCGGGTGACGTTCACCCTCTCCGACGGCCACGAGCTGGCGTTCTGCGACGTCCGCCGCTTCGGCACCGGCGAGCTGTCACTGGGGGAGCCGGCGCTCGAGGCGTTCTTCGCGAAGAAGCTCGGCGTCGAGCCGCTGGACGGCGAGCTGTCGGGTGCCGTCCTCAAGGTCCAGGCCCGCAACCGCATCGTCCCCGTCAAGTCGTTCCTGCTGGACCAGCGGCAGATCGCGGGCGTCGGCAACATCTACGCCGACGAGGCGCTGTTCCGCGCGCAGGTCCACCCGCTCAGGCCCGCAGGCAAGCTGACGCGTGACCAGTGGGACAGGCTCGCGCAGGGGGTCATCGAGGCGCTCACCGCGGGGCTGGCCGCGGGCGGGGCGACCATCGACGACTTCCGCCACCCGGACGGCGTCTACGGGAACTTCCAGCACGAGTTCCTCGTCCATCTCCGCAAGGGCCGGCCGTGCGGGCGCTGCGGCACGGAGATCGTGAAGTTCGTCGTCGGCGGGCGGGGGACCTATGCCTGCGAGACCTGCCAGCCCAGACCGCGGGGCGCGCGTCGTACCCTCATTGCATGAAGGTCACCGACGAGGACGCGCTGCGCGAGATCGTTCCCGAGCCGCCGCCGCGGGCCTGGGAGAAGGAGCAGCCGGTCATCCTGCCCGAGGCCGCCGAGTACCTCGCCGTCTCCGTCTTCGCCGTCCTGTCGACCGCCGACGCCGACGGCCGCTGCGACGCGTCACCCCGGGGCGGACCGCCCGGCTGGGCGCACGTCGCCTCGCCGACCCGGCTGGTGCTGCCCGACTACAGCGGCAACCGCCGCCAGGACAGCCACCGCAACATCCTGGCCAACCCGTTCGTCGGCCTGGTGTTCTTCGTCCCCGGCGTCAAGGAGACGCTCCGGGTCAACGGCCGCGCGAGCCTCAGCACCGACGTGGAGTTGCTGGCGGACCTGGCCACGAAGGGGGACAGGCCCAAGCTCGCGATCGACATCGCCGTCGAGACGGTCTACATGCACTGCGGCAAGGCCGTGGTGCGGTCGAAGGTCTGGGACCCGTCGACCTGGCAGCCCGACGGCATCTCGCTGGCGAAGGTGCGCGCCGCGGGCACCAGCGAGTCTCCGGAGGACGTGCAGGCCCGCTGGGACGCGGCCTATGCGGACCCCGAGCAGGTGTGGTGACGCCTACGCCGCGGTCAGCTCGCGCAGCTTGCCGGAGCGGTCGGCCGCGACGGTTTCCTGAAAGCCGCCGATGAGCTCCGCGCCGACGAGGACCTGGGGGAAGGACATCATCCCGGTCCTCTGCGCCAGCTCGGCCCTGCCGTCCGCGTCCTTTGCCAGATTGATCTCGGTGTACGGCAGCCCGCGGGCGTTGAGCAACTGCTTCACGCGGACGCAGAACGAGCAGGGTTCCGTGGTGTAGACCGTGATCTCAGGCATTACTTCACTTAGTATAGCGTGGCTGGGTCGCTGAAAGCGGAAGGCATCGTCCTGCGCTCGATGCGCTACGGCGAGGCCGACCGGATCGTGCACGTCTACACGCCGCACAAGGGCCGCATCGGCGCGATCGCCAAGGGTGTACGGCGGGCCAAGTCGCGGTTCGGCGGGCGATTGGAACCCTTTACCCATGTCACGCTGCTCCTGCACGAGGGCCGCAGCGACCTCTTCACGATCACCGGCGCCGACACGGTCAACCCGCACGCGCGCCTGCGCACCGATGCCGCCGCACTGGACGCCGCCGCGCGCTCCTGCGACGCGGTGTCCCGGCTGTTCGACACCGACGAGGGCAACCCGCCGGTCTTCCACCTGCTGGCCAACGAGCTGGGCCTGCTGGACCGCGATCCGTCCCGCCACGCGACGCTGGCCAACCAGCTGGCCTTCCGCCTGAAGCTCATGCTGGCCGCCGGCCTGGCACCCGCGCTGGGCGCCTGCGCGTCCTGTGGCTCACCGGAGGAGCTCGTCGCGTTCTCCGGCGCCGCCGGCGGGGTGGTCTGCGACGCGTGCGAGGGCGGAGCCTTCCACCTGTCCGAGGAGGCCCATGACTTCATGACCTCCGCGATCGGCACGCCCCTGGCGGAGGCGCCCACCGCATCGGACCGCGCGCTGCGCCAGGCGGAGCGGGCGATCCACGACACCGCCGAGCACCACGCCCACGTCAAGCTCCGCTCCGCGGCGCTGTAGCGTCCGCGCGATGGCCTGGGTCTACGACTTCGCCGAGGGCTCGCGCGAGATGCGCGACCTGCTCGGGGGCAAGGGCGCCAACGTCGCCGAGATGACGCGGATCCTCGGGGCCGACCGGGTGCCCGCCGGGTTCACGATCACGACCGAGGCCTGCGTCGCCTACATGCAGGCGCACGAGTTCCCCGCTGGTCTCGACGGCGAGGTCGCGGCGGCGCTGGCCCGGCTGGAGGAGCTGGCCGCGAAGACGCTGGGCGACGCCGACGATCCGCTGCTGGTCTCCGTGCGCTCCGGCGCCCGCGAGTCGATGCCGGGGATGCTCGACACCGTCCTCAACCTCGGGCTCAACGACGCGAGCGTCGTCGGCCTGGCCGCCAGGACCGACAACCCGCGCTTCGCCTGGGACTCCTACCGCCGCTTCGTGCAGATGTACGGCAACGTGGTCGTCGGCATCGCGGGCGAGCGCTTCGAGGACGCGATCAGGGCGGCCAAGGCCGCGCGGGGTGTCACCGAGGACACCGAGCTCGACGCCGCGGCGCTGGAGGAGCTGACCCGCACCTTCCAGTCCTTCTACGACTTCCCGCAGGATCCGCAGACGCAGCTGCGCGGCGCGATCCGCGCCGTCTTCGACTCCTGGACGGGCGAGCGCGCGGTGACCTACCGGCGCCTCAACCGCATCCCCGACACCTGGGGCACGGCGGTCAACGTCCAGCAGATGGTCTTCGGCAACAAGGGGCCCAGCAGCGGCAGCGGCGTCGCCTTCAGCCGCGACGAGGTCGACGGCTCGCCGGAGCCGTCCGGCGACTTCCTGCCCAACGCGCAGGGGGAGGACGTCGTCAGCGGCGTCCGCACGCCCCGGGACATCCGCGAGCTGAAGGACTGGCAGCCAGAGGTCCACGCCCAGCTCATGGACATCCTGCGCACGCTGGAGCAGCACTACGGCGACATGCAGGACACCGAGTTCACCGTGGAGGACGGCCGCCTCTACATGCTGCAGACGCGCAATGCCAAACGGCCGGCGCAGGCGGCCGTGCGCTTCGCCGTCGACGCGGTCGCCGAGGGGCTGCTCGACAAGGGCGCCGCGCTGGCGACGATCGACGCGGCGTCGCTGGACGCGCTGCTGCACCCGACGTTCGGCAACCTCGACTACAACGTCGTGGCCCGCGGGGTCGCGGCCTCCCCGGGCGCGGCCAAGGGCGAGGTCGTCTTCACCGCCAAGGACGCGATCTCCGCCGCCGAGGCCGGCCGCGAGGTCATCCTCGTCCGTCCGTTCACCGAGGCCGACGACGTCGGCGGCTTCCACGCGGCCAAGGGCATCCTCACCAGCGAGGGCGGCAAGGCCTCGCACGCGGCGCTCGTGGCCCGCGGGATGGGCCGGCCGGCCGTGACCGGCGCGGCGGACGTCGTCATCGACCTCGCCGCGAAGACCGCGACGGTCGGCGACACCGTCCTGCACGAGGGCGACCTGATCGCCATCAACGGCTCCACCGGCGGCATCACCACCGACGACGTGCCGCTGGTGGACCCGGAGGTGTCGCCGGAGTTCCACACCGTCCTGCTGTGGGCCGACGAGCTGCGTCAGCTGGGCGTGCGCACCAACGCCGACACGCCCGAGGACGCGGCCAAGGCGATCGAGTTCGGCGCCGAGGGGATCGGCCTGTGCCGCACCGAGCACATGTTCCTCGGCGACCGCCAGCCGCTGATGGCCGAGGTCATCCTGGCCGAGGGCGACGCGCGCACGGCGGCGATCGACAAGCTGCGCCCGCTGCAGGAGGCCGACTTCGAGCAGATCCTGCGCACGATGGACGGGCGTCCCGTGACGGTCCGCCTGCTCGACCCGCCGCTGCACGAGTTCCTGCCGCACCCCGAGGCGTTTCCCGAAGGCTCGCCGGAGCGGGCGCGCGTCGAGTCCCTGCAGGAGGCCAACCCGATGCTCGGCACCCGTGGCGTGCGCCTGGGCATCCTCATGCCCGACCTGTACCGCATGCAGGTCCGCGCGCTGTTCGCCGCCGCCGCGAAGGTGCGGGCGGGCGGGATCGCATCCAACGTCGAGGTGATGGTGCCGCTGGTGGACTACGAGCGCGAGCTCGAGCTCGTCCGTGAGCTCATCGTCACGGTGGCCGACGAGGAGGGCGTCGCGCCCGACAGCTACAGCGTCGGGACGATGATCGAGCTGCCCCGCGCCTGCTTCCTGGCCAACCTCATCGCCGACCACGCCGACTTCTTCTCCTTCGGCACCAACGACCTGACCCAGACCGGCCTCGGGTTCAGCCGCGACGACATCGAGGGCAAGATCCTGGCGCGCTACATCGACGTCGGCATCGTCGACCGGTCGCCGTTCGAGACGCTCGACACGCCCGGCGTCGGGCAGATGGTCCGCATGGGCGCCTGGCTGGGCCGGACGGCCAAGCCGGGGCTGAAGCTCGGCGTCTGCGGCGAGCACGGCGGTGACCCGGACAGCATCCACTTCTTCCAGGACAGCGGCATCGACTACGTCTCCTGCTCGCCGTTCCGCGTGCCGATCGCACGTGTGGCGGCCGCACAGGCCGCGGTCTCGTCGCCGCGATCATGACCGGGCTGGCGCAGGTGCTGGCGGCCACGCGGGCCATCGCCGACGCGACCCCGACGCGGGCGACGGTGCGCAGCGGGCCGTTCGCCGCGTACGTCGAGACGGGGCGCCCGGACCGCTGGTTCTCGTGGGCGGTGCCGGACGACGGCGCCGAGCCCACCGACGCAGAGGTCGCGGCCCTGCGCGAGGTCTTCGCTGCGCACGACCGCGTTCCGCGGGTGGAGTGCTTCCCGGCGCTGGCACCGGTCGCGGTGGAGGCGCTGCTCGCGCGCGGCTTCGGCATCGAGCTGCGTGGTCCGGTCATGACCTGCGCCGCGCACGTCCAGGCGCCCGCGCCGGCCGGGATCACCTTCGAGCTGCTGACGCCGGAGTCCTCCGACGAGGTCATCGCCGCCTACGACGGGGTGCAGACCCGCGCGTTCGGCGGGGGCACCGATGCGCCGGTCGACCTGGACGCCTACCGCGCGCGCCTGACCCAGCACATCAACCTGCTCGCGCGCCTGGACGGCGTCCCCGCGGCCACGGGCGTGGTGACCGACCCCGTCCTGGGCTGCTCGGAGGTCGCGGGCATCGGCACCGAACAGTCCCTGCGCGGTCGCGGCATCGCCGGGGCGCTCGTGGCCGAGCTGACCGGCCGGGCGTTCGCGCGCGGCGCCGAGGTCTGCTTCCTCACGGCCGGCGGCGAGGACTCACGGCGCGTGTACGAGCGCGCGGGCTTCGTGCTGGCGGGCGAGTACGCCCACCTGGCCACCGACGCCGGCCCGGGGCGCTAGGGCGCGCGCAGGGCGCTGGACGTGAGGATCGCGCCGAGCCGGGCGACCGCGTCGCGCAGCTCGGCGGGCTGCTCGATGACCATCCGGCAGCCCTGGAGCGCGAGCTGTCGCGCGAACGCCTCCGGGTCGTCGGTGCGGGTGCGCAGGTAGACACCGCCACGCGGCGCGGGGATGGCCTCGCCGGGCACGCGCAGCTCCTCCGGCGTGCAGTCCATCCAGACGACGACCTCCTCGCCGAGCTCGACGTGCTCGGGGGCCGAGCGCAGCTGCACGCCGAGGGGCAGGACGCCGCGGAGCTTGGCCAGGGCGCTGGAGCCCGCGTCCGAGCGCGGCGCGCCGGCCAGCGCGTTGACGACCGCGACGGCCTCGTCGTCGCTGAACATCAGCGGCGGCAGCCGGTGACCGGGGCGCAGCCGGTAACCGCCCTCCCGGCCGCGCGTCGCCTCGACCGGGATGCCGAGCTCGTCGAGGCGGTGCAGGTAGCGCCGGACGGTGCGCTCGTCGACGTCGAGCGCCGCGGCGATGTCGCGGCCGCCGATGCCGGGGCGCTCCTGCAGGAGCTCCAACAGCGTGAGCAGACGGGTGGCCGGACGCGACATCGCGTGCCCATCGTTCCGGTCCGGGGCTGACCGGGCAAATCCTGCCCGGATTCTTGCGCCAGAAACGGCGGGCGCGAGCGTTGTCCGCTGCATGACCTGCCGCGCCCCGCTCGCCCTGGCTGCCGTCGCCGTCTGCGTCGGTGGCGTCCAGGCCCTCGCCGCCGAACCGGTCTCCGGCGAGGTCAGCGGCGCGTCCCCGAGCATCACGTGGAAGGGCCACATCACCGAGCCCACCGGCGTCTTCGAGCTCGTCACGTTCTTCGCGGGCGGCACCGAGGGCCTCTGCATGTCGCCCATGTGCGACACGTTCACGCTGACGGTGAAGGACCCGTCCCCGGAGATCCTGCACATCACCATCGACGGCAAGGACTCCGACCTGGTCGCCTTCGAGGTCACCGACCCGAAGGGCAACGTCACCTACGTCGACGACGCCGACGTCAAGACGGCCCGCGAGAAGGACTTCACCGCCAGGCCGGGCACCTGGACGATCACCACGCTGGGCGGCGGCGACTTCGACTACGTGGGCAAGGCGACGCTGCAGCCCGCTGCGGGCGAGCCGAGCCCGCCGCTGACGACGCCGACCGGGTCGACGACGACGCCCCCCGCGCCGAAGCTCACGATCGCCGGCACGAGCGCGTCGGCCAGGAAGCTGGCCAGGACCCGCAGGCTGAAGGTGCGGCTGACGACCTCGGCGCAGCTGACCAAGGTCACGCTCGCGCTGCTGAAGGGCCGGAAGGTGATCGCCTCCGGCCGGGCGGCCAGGCTGGCCTCCTCGGGCACGGTGACGCTGAGGACGCCGAAGTCGCTGAAGGCCGGCAGCTACAGGCTCGTCGCCGCCGGGGCGGCCGCCGACGGGTCGCGCGCGACGGCCTCGCGGGCCCTGAAGATCAAGAAGTGAGCAAGCGGCCCGCGCCAGGCGGCGGGCCGTCGTTATCGTCGCAGCGGTGGAAGACCCGCACGTCAGCCCGGGACCGGTCGCGTCCGCGTTCGCGCGCGACCGCATGGCCTGGGAGGAGACGGCGCTGTCGGAGCTGGCCGCCCGGTCCTATCCGGCCCGCCGCGCGCACGAGGAGCCGGACTGCACGCTGCGCACGCCGCTGCAGCACGACCGTGACCGGATCGTCCACTCCAAGGCGTTCCGCCGGCTCAAGCACAAGACCCAGGTGTTCGTGGCCCCGGAGGGCGACCACTTCCGCACGCGGCTGACCCACACGATCGAGGTCACCCAGATCAGCCGGACGGTCGCCCGCGCGCTGCGCCTCAACGAGGACCTCACCGAGGCGATCGGCCTCG
>CAYUDT010000050.1:0-33353 GCA_964443695.1 uncultured Conexibacter sp.
AGGGCGACCTCTCCCAGAAGATCGCCGTCGACGCCCAGGGCGAGATCCTCGAGCTCAAGGGCGTCATCAACACGATGGTCGACCAGCTCTCCTCCTTCGCCGACGAGGTGACCCGCGTGGCGCGCGAGGTCGGCACCGAGGGCAAGCTCGGCGGTCAGGCCGAGGTCGAGGGCGTGTCGGGCACCTGGAAGGCCCTGACCCAGAACGTCAACCAGCTGGCGGCCAACCTGACGACGCAGGTGCGCGCCATCGCCGACGTGTCCACCGCGGTGACCCAGGGCGACCTGACGCGGTCGATCACCGTCGAGGCGCAGGGCGAGGTCGCCGAGCTGAAGGACACGATCAACCAGATGATCGGCAACCTGCGCGCCACGACGCAGGTCAACGCCGAGCAGGACTGGCTGAAGACCAACATCGCCCGCATCTCGGGCATGCTGCAGGGACAGCGCGACCTGGCCCAGGTGACGCAGCTGATCATGAGCGAGGTGACGCCCGTCGTCTCCGCGCAGCACGGCGCGTTCTTCCTGATGCAGAACGACCTGGCCAGCGGCGAGCCGCAGTTGCAGCTGTCGGCGGCCTACGGCTACCGGCCCGACGGCAACGGCTCCGGACCGCTGAGCTTCGCCCTCGGCGAGGGTCTCGTCGGGCAGGCCGCCCTGGAGGCACGGGCGATCACGCTCGCCGACGTCCCCGACGGCTACATCCGGATCCGCAGCGCCCTCGGCGAGGCCGCGCCCGCGCAGATCGCGGTCCTGCCGATCATGTTCGAGGAGCAGGTCCTCGGCGTCGTCGAGCTCGCCTCGCTGCGGCCCTTCTCGGAGGTCAACCGCGCGTTCCTGGACCAGCTCACCGACACGCTGGGCATCGTCATCAACACGATCCAGGCCAACATGCGCACCGAGGAGCTGCTGGCCCAGTCGCAGGCGCTGACCCAGGAGCTGCAGACCCAGTCCGAGGAGCTGCGCCAGACCAACGACGAGCTGCAGGACAAGGCCCTCCTGCTGCAGCAGCAGAACCGCGACATCGAGATCAAGAACGCCGAGATCGAGCTGGCCCGCGCCGGCCTGGAGGAGAAGGCCGCGCAGCTGGCGATCTCGTCCAACTACAAGTCCGAGTTCCTGGCGAACATGTCGCACGAGCTGCGCACGCCGCTGAACTCGCTGCTGATCCTGTCGCGCCTGCTGGCCGAGAACAACGACGGCAACCTCGACGCGCAGCAGGTCGAGTTCGCGTCGACGATCCACGCGGCCGGCAACGACCTGCTCGCGCTCATCAACGACATCCTCGACCTGTCCAAGGTCGAGGCGGGCAAGATGGAGGTGCACTACGCCCCCGTCGCGGTGGTCGAGCTCTGCGAGAGCGTCGATCGGGCCTTCCGCCCGCTGGCCGAGCAGAGCGGCATCGCGTTCACGGTCGAGGTCGACCCGGCGCTGCCGACCGCGTTCATCACCGACGAGCAGCGGCTGACGCAGGTGCTGCGCAACCTGCTGTCCAACGCCTTCAAGTTCACCCACGAGGGCGAGGTCCGGCTGCGGCTCTTCCCGGAGGGCGACAAGCTCGCCTTCGCCGTGCAGGACACCGGCATCGGCATCGGCGCCGACAAGCTCGCGCTGATCTTCGAGGCCTTCCAGCAGGCCGACGGCACCACCTCGCGCAAGTACGGCGGCACCGGCCTGGGCCTGTCGATCAGCCGGGAGATCGCCCGCCTGCTCGGTGGCGAGATCCGCGCGGCGTCGCTGCCCCAGGAGGGCTCGACGTTCACGTTGATCCTCCCGCTGCAGGTGCTGCCCGGCGAGACCGCGCTGACCTCCTCGGAGCTGCCGGTCGTCGAGACGCCCGTGGCCACGGCGGCGGACATCGCCACCAGCGACCTCGTCGCCACCGGCTCCGTGCCCGGGCTGGAGGACCCGCTGGACGACCGCACCTCCATCAGCCCGGGCGACCGCGTCGTGCTGGTCATCGCGCGCGAGCGCGCGGTCGCCGCCGAGGCGCTCGAGGCGATCCGCGACGCCGGTGCGCGCGGGGTCGTCGCCCGGCGGGCGCCGTCGGGCCTGGCGCTCGCGCGCGAGCACCGCCCGGACGCCATCGTGATCTTCGCCGACGCCGACCCGGCCCGGCCGACCGCGCTGCTGAGCCAGCTCAAGCAGCATCCCGAGACGCGTGACCGCCCGGTGTACATCGTCTCCCCCGCCTCCCGGCGCATCGCGGCGCTGCGGGCGGGCGCCGCCGGGCACCTCTCCGACGCCGGAGGGCGCGAGGCGGTCATCCATGCGCTGGCCGACCTCGAGCGCCGCACCGCCGATCCGGTCAAGCGGCTGGCGCTGGTGCAGAACGGCACGCGCCTGGACGCGGCGACCCTGACCCTGCTCGGCGCCGGCGACGACGTCGACGTCGTGCCGATCGAGGCCGACCGCGCCGCCGGCGCGCTGCGCGACGCGCCGCCGGACTGCGCCGTGCTGCCGCTCGCCGCGGGCGGCTCGGAGTGGGCCTTCGCCCTGCTGGCCGAGCTCGCCGAGGACGCGACGCTGCGCGAGCTGCCGGTCGTCGCCTACGTGCCGGAGTCCCTGGACCGCGACGCCCGCGCCCGCCTGGAGGAGTTGCAGGGCCGGCTCATCCTGGAGACGGTCTCCTCGCCGGAGCGCCTGGTCGACGAGACCGCGCTGTTCCTGCACCGCTCCGAGGCGGCGCTGCCCGCGCCGACACGGAAGCTGCTGGCCCAGCTGCGGTCGGCCGACAGCATCTTCAAGGGCAAGCGGATCCTCATCGTCGACGACGACATCCGCAACGTGTTCGCCCTGGCCTCCGCGCTGGAGATGCGCGGCATGAAGGTCGTGTTCGCCGAGAACGGGCGCGAGGGCATCCAACGGCTGCAGGAGCACCCCGACGTCGACCTCGTGCTGCTCGACGTGATGATGCCCGAGATGGACGGGTATGAGACCGCCCGCGCCATCCGCGCGATGCCGCGCTTCGAGGCCCTGCCGATCGTGTCGCTGACCGCGAAGGCGATGCAGGGCGACCGCGACAAGTCCATCGCGGCCGGGGCATCGGACTACATCACCAAGCCGGTCGACGTCGATCAGCTGCTCAACCTCATGCGCGTCTGGCTGCACCGCTGATGTGGCCATGGGACCCGCCTCGGACGGACAGTGCAAGTTGCCGGCGACCCGCGGCGCCGGAGCGCCGCCCGCGGCACCCATGAACAACGTCCCCGGTGTCCTGCTGGTCGACGACCGGCGCGAGAACCTGCTCGCGCTGGAGGCCGTTCTCGCCCCGCTGAACGTGCGGCTGGTCTCCGCGCAGTCCGGCGAGGAGGCCCTGAAGGCGCTGCTCAACGACGACTTCGCCGCGATCCTGCTCGACGTCCAGATGCCGGGGATGGACGGCTTCGAGACCGCGGAGTTGATCCGCGGCCGCGAGGCGTCGCGGTCGGTGCCGATCATCTTCGTCACTGCGCTGTCGCGCGACCTCGCCCACGTCGCGCGCGGGTACGAGGCCGGTGCCGTCGACTACGTCCTGAAGCCGTTCGACCCGTTCGTGCTGCGCTCCAAGGTCCAGGTGTTCTGCGACCTGGAGACCCACCGCCGCGAGCGGGAGCGCGCCGCCGACCAGCTGCGCCGCGCGTGGGACTCCTCCCCCACCGGCGTGACGTTGCTGGACTCGCGCGGGCGGATCGCGCGGACCAACCCCGCCACCCGCAACATCCTGGCGATGGACCGGGCGGACCTGACCGGGCGACCGCTGACCGACCTCGTCATCGAGGAGGACCGCCGCCGGCTCATGCTGCTGCTGGAGCGCCGCTCGCTGCAGGTCGCCGGTCCCGACCCCGCGGGCATCTCCGGCGAGGCGATCGAGGTGACCATGCGCGACGGCCGCGGCGACCCGATCCCCGTATCGCTGCTGTTGTCCTGGTTCCCGGGCGAGCGCGACGCCGAGCCGGGCGTCCTGGTCCAGGTCGAGGACCTGCGCGAGCGCCGCCGTGCCCAGCGCGCCCAGCAGCGGCTGGTCGCCGAACAGACCGCGCGCGCCCAGGCCGAGGCGCTGGCCGCGCGGCTGGCGAAGGTCGCGGCGGTCACCGAGGGGCTGGACCACCTGCCGCTCGAGCGCCTGGTCGACACCTTGGCCTCGCGGATGATCGACGTCCTGGGCGTCAGCGGCGCCTGCGTGTCGGTGCTGGGCGACGACGAGCAGCCGCCGCTGCGCGCGGCCGACGGCGAGGCCGTGCCCGAGGCGCTGCTGCGCGCGGCCACCTCCGAGGGCCGCCCGCGCAGCGGTGCCGGCGCGCTGGCCGTCCCCCTGCGGGTCGAGGGTCGCGTCGTCGGAGTCGTCGGCGTGTCGGGCGTGGGCCGCGGTGGCGCATCGGCCGGGCCCGAGCTGCCGGGGCTGCTGCGCCACGCCGCCGAGCGCGGCGCGCTGCTGATCGAGCGCGCGCGGCTGTTCGACCGGGAGCGCCGCATCGCCGCCACGCTGCAGGAGGACCTGATGCCGGACACGTTGCCCGACGTGCCCGGCGTGTCCATCGCCGCCCATTTCCGCTCAGGCGGCCGCGGCACCCAGGTCGGCGGTGACTGGTACGACGCGCTGGCGCTGCCCGGCGGGCGGCTCGGCATCGTCATCGGCGATGTCGCCGGCCGCGGCGTCGCCGCCGCCGCGCGGATGGGCGAGCTACGCGCCGTGGCCCGCGCCTACGCGCTGGAGGGCCACTCACCCGGCGAGGTGGCGCGGCGCCTGAACGCCTACCAGCTCGCCCAGGGCGCGGAGACGATGGCGACCCTCTGCTACGCCGTCGCGGAGCCCGCGTCCGGGCGGCTGCGCTACGTCTCGGCCGGCCACATGCCGCCGCTGCTGGCGCTGCCCGACGGCACGACGCGCTATCTCGAGCAGGGCGGCCCGCCGCTCGGCGTCCTCGACGTCTGCCGGTACACCGAGCACGTCGTGGCGTTCCCGGCCGGCTCGCTGTTGACCGTCTACACCGACGGGCTGGTCGAGCGGCGCGGCGAGATCCTGGACGTCGGCCTGGAGCGGCTGCGCTCGGCGGTCGCGGACGCCGGCGGTGACCCGCGCGGCGCACGGGCAGCCGCGCTCGTGGCCTGCCTGGACGGTGACGACGGTGACGACGACGTCACCGCGGTCTTCGTCCGGGCCGAGCCGTCGCTGGGCCGTCACGCCCGCTTCGTCCTCACCCCCGACCCCGAGGCGCTGCGTGCCCTGCGCGGAGCGCTGCGGCGGTGGCTCACCGAGGTCGACGCCTCGGACGACGAGGCCTGCGACATCACGTTGGCGGCCAACGAGGCCTGGCAGAACGCGATCGAGCACGGCAATGCGTTCGCCGCCGTGCCCATCACGGTCGAGCTCGAGGCGGGCGACGACGGGGACATCGTCGTGACCGTCCGTGACCTCGGCCACGACGAGGTACGCCAGCCCGACCCCGACCGCGGCCGCGGCATCCTGCTCATGCGCGAGCTGATGGACGAGGCCGACGTGGATGTCGGCGGACCGCACGGTGGCACGGTGACGCTCCGGCGCCGGCTGCACCGCAGTGGACACGGGCCCAGCGCGGACGGACGAACGGCCGCGTTCGCTTCACGCCGTCCCGCCTGAGCCTTAGAGTCTTCTGCGTGCCCCCTGGGGGATTGGACATCGCGACCGAGCATCAGGCCGGTCGATCGCGCGTCGGCGTCGTCGGCGAGATCGACCTGGCGACCGTCGACCGCCTCACCGAGGCGGTCGAAGCCGCGACCCCGCCCGGCGGCATCGTCGAGATCGACCTGCGCTCGGTCGACTTCATGGACTCGGCGGGCGTCGCCGCGCTGAACCGCTGCCGTCGCCACGCGGCCGACCTCGGCGCCGAGCTGATCGTCCTGGCGCGCGCCGGCGGTCCGGTCGCGCAGCTCATCGAGTGGACGGGTCTCGCGGGCGTCGTCGACGTCCGCCTCGAAGCCTGACACCGGCCGCCTGCCGGCGGTCTATGCTGGCCGCGTGGGCAAAGGTGGGCAGAGGACGGTCAGCGCGACCGAGTTCGCGGAGCTCACCGGCGTGAGCCGCGAGCGGCTGCGCACCTGGGAGCGGCGGCATGACTTCCCCGCGCCGGTCC
This sequence comes from uncultured Conexibacter sp., assembly GCA_964443695.1. Classification (GTDB taxonomy): domain Bacteria; phylum Actinomycetota; class Thermoleophilia; order Solirubrobacterales; family Solirubrobacteraceae; genus Paraconexibacter. Next base: position 6,092 of record CAYUDT010000050.1, read on the forward strand.
GCGTCGGCAGCGGTGCCCGGCGCTACGCGCTGGACGACGTGAGCCGCGTGCTGGCGGTCCGGCGCGCCGTGGAGGCCGGCGTGCCCCTGCCGACGGCGATCGCCGCGACGGACCTGCCCGATGAGGCCGGCATCAGCGACGAGGCGCGCGCCGCGCTGGCCGAGCACGCCCCGGTCGCGGTCGTGGCGCTCAGCGGGCCCGAGCCGTTGACGGTCGAGTACGTCAACGCCGTGGTGCGCGAGCGCCCGGGTGCGCCGAAGCCGGGCGCCACGCTGGAGCAGCTGACCCCCTGGTTCACCGGCGAGCCCGGCCACCGGGCGCTGACGCGGCTGTTCACCGCCGATCTCGCGGCTGCCGCGTGTGAGCACCCGGACTGGATGGGAGGGCTGGCGCCGGGCGCGCACAGCATCGCCTTCCGGCTTCCCCACGAGCAGGGCGAGAAGCCGCTCGTGGCGCTCGTCGGCATCGACACCGGGCGTGAGCGACGCACCCGCCAGCTGCTCGTCGAGGCCGAGCGCGACCGTGAGGAGCTGCGCGAGCAGCTCGACGCCAACCGGCGCATGGCCGACGCCGCGGTGGCCGTGGCGGACCTCTTCCGCGCGCAGAGCGGCGCGGCCAACCTCGCCGACGCGGCCTCGGCCCTGGTCCGCCGGCTCGGCGCCGTCGACGCCGCGCTGGCGCCGTACATGACCGGTGCGCTGGTCCTCGGCCGCTCCAGCCGCGGGCTGCTGGGGCCGGAGATGGTCACGGTCACGCGGTTCGACGACCTCTCCGACCTGATGCGCGAGGGTGCGATCGGCTGGCTGGGCGACGCGCCCGCGGGAGCGTTCGGCGCACCGGCCGGTCTGGCGCTGCTCGCGGTGCCGCTGTTCGCGGCCGGCGAGCCCCTCGGCGCGCTGCTCGTCCTGTTCGACGAGGAGCAGGAGCTCGACGACACCAGCAAGCGCATGCTCCGGGTCGTTTCCACGCTGCTCGCGTTCGCACTCGTACGCGAGCGTGTCGCAGGGGAACTGCGCGACCCCATCTGAGGTTCACCGCGGGGGCAGGCGGGTACCTGCCACGCGTGCCCCGCTTCACGGCCCGTCGCGCCCTCAGCGACGAGGTTGCCCGCAACGGCGCCGGCGGCCTCCACCACTCCACGCTTGTCTCCGTCCCGTCCCCCGACCGGGCGCGTCCAGATACGGTCAACCTGCGGCTCTGCGCCAGCGCAGAGCCGTCCAGCCTGGCGGTCGTCCGCCACGCTGTCGGTGGCCTGGCCAGTGCGCTGGGCCTCGGTCCCGCCGGGGTGGCCGACGTGCGCCTGGCGCTGACCGAGGCGGTGACCGCGGCGATCCGCCGCAGCGCCGGGTACAACGGCGCCGACGGGGCCATCATCGAGGTGCGCGCCTGGCTGGAGGACGACAACTTCCACGTCGCCGTCCGTGACGCGGGCGCGGACGCCACCGGCCGCAGCATCCCCCTGCCGCTCGTCGCCGCGATCTCCGACGCGGTCGAGCTCACCCGCCTGCCCGACGGCGGCACCGAGGTCGCGATGACCTTCGCGACCGGCGGCTAACGTCACGCACGCCGGGAACGCGAGCCGCCAGGCGAGCGTTCCCAATCTGATGCGAGCCGCCAGGCGAGCATCAGAGCGGTCTGCCGCGTCACGCACGCCGGGAACGCGAGCCGCCAGGCGAGCGTTCCCAATCTGATGCGAGCCGCCAGGCGAGCATCAGACGCGGTCGAGCTCGAACCAGACGCGGCTGCCGCCGTCGGCCGACAGCCGCTCGACGCCCCAGCGGGCTGCGAGTTTGTCGACGATCGCCAGCCCGCGACCGCCTTCGCCGAGCTCGCCGTCCACGCAGTTGCCGTTGACGTTGACCGACCCCGCCGGGTTGCGGGTGGCGATGAAGCCCTCCCCCGCGTCGTCCACGCTGACGTGCAGGCGCCGGGCGTCGAGGTCGACGGCGATGAAGTAGGGCCCCGGCGCTGCGTGGCGCACCGCGTTGGATGCCAGCTCGGAGAGCATCAGCCGCGCGTCCTGCAGTTGCGCCTCCGAGAGGCGCCGGCCGACGAAGTCCTCGAGTGTCCGGCGAGCGGCACCGACCGACACCGGGTCACCGGGCAGCGCCAGCCGCACGGAGGCGCCGCCCAGCGGGGGCGGCTTGATCGACGGCGGCGTCGTCGCCCCGGTGATGGACACGACCACCACCGCCTCGTCGTCACGCGCCTGCCCCGAGGTCCAGCCGTCGACGGTCGCACGGATCGCCGCGACGGCGGCATCGGCGTCGCCCGCCGCCACACCGGCCAGGCCGGCCTGCAGGCGGTCCTCACCCAGTCGCTCCCCGCCGGCACCCACGGCGTCGGTGATGCCGTCGGTGCGCAGCACGATGGTGTCGCCGATCTGCAGCGGCACCGCGGTCGGCTGCCAGGAGGAGCCGGGCATCGCACCCAGCAGCGGCCCCTGCGCGCCGATGGCCGTCACCACGCCGTCGCGCAGCAGCAGCGGCGGCGGGTGGCCGGCGCAGCGGACCTCGGCGCGAGGTTGGTCGCCCAGCTGCAGGTGGACGATCGCCGCCGAGCAGAGCGCCAGCTCGTCATCCCCGCGGCGTGCCAGCAGCGCGTCGAGGTGGCCGAGCGCGAGGTCGGCCCGGCCGGTCAGCGTGCCCACGGCCTCCAACGCGGCGCGCGCCAGGCCGGTCAGCGCGGCCGCGGCCGCGCCCTTGCCGGTCACGTCGCCGATGACCAGCAGCCAGCCGTCGGGCACCGGGTAGGCGTCGTAGAAGTCGCCGCCGACCTCGATGGCCTCTCCGGCGGGCCGGTAGTCGGCCCGCATCTCAAGGCCGGGCGCGGTGGGCAGCGCGCGCGGGAGCAGGCTGCGCTGCAGTGCCTCCGCGACGACGCCGCGCTCCTCATAGAGGCGCGCGTTCAGCACCGCGGTCGCGGCGCGCCGGGCCAGCTCCTCGACCAGCGCCACCTCACCATCGCTGAACGCCGAGCGCCGCGGGTTGCGCAGCACCGTGAGGGCCCCGATCGGGGTGCCGCCCGGCGGGCTCATCGGCGCGATCAGCACGTGGCCCTCACCGACCTGCCGCAGCAGATCGAGGTGTCGTTCGTCCTGCGCGGCGGCGACGAGGTCGGCATCGCACAGCGAGCGGACGATCGTGCGTCCGTGCTGCAGCACACGGACCAGGTCGTGGTCGGCGTCCAGGGCGATCGGGTAGCGGTGCCGCAGCTCCTCGGCGACATCGCGTTTCCCGGAGTCGGCGTGTGACACCGCGGCGTGGGAGACGCGGCCACGCTCGGGCAGGTCCACCCAGCACCAGTCGGCCAGACCGGGGACGGCCAGATCGGAGAGCCGCGCCAGGGAGCGCTCCAGGTCCATCGACGCCCCGAGAACCTCACCGGCCGCGGCCAGCAGTCGCTGGCCCAGCTCGGCCCGTTTGGCGTCGGTGACGTCCTCGATGACGTTCACCGCCAGCAGCGGGCGCCCGTCCTCCCCCGTGATCGCGGTGGCCTTGGTGACCGACCAGAACTCCTCACCAGTGCGCCGGTCGACGCTGCGGGCCAGCAGCGGGGCCGGGTCCGTCCGCCCGACGAAGATCTGGCGGCCCGGGAAGGCGTCGATGCCCAGCGGGCGCCCCTGCTCGTCGCGGATGTCGAAGCTCGCGGCCATCTCGCCCGGCAACGACGCGAGCATGTCGTCGGGGGACGGCAGGCGGACGAGGTCCGCCGCCGCCTGGTTGGCGTAGACGGTCCGCCCCGTCGCGTCGTGGACGTGGACCGCGTCGGCCAGCGCCTCGAGGATGCCGGTGAGCTCGCGCTCCTTGCGTTGCAGGTCGTTCAACAGCGAGGTGTTGGCCGCCGCCTCCCGTTGCAACCGCTCGCGGCCGGCCGCGAAGATGACCGCCGCCGCGCACGGCACGGCGACGACGAGGAAGCGGACGAGCTCGCGCCCGTCGACGGGGAGGCCTGCCGTGAGCGAGCCGGTCACCGACGCCACGACCGAAGCGGCGGCGAACCAGGCGACCGGCCTCGGTCCCGCGACCAGCGCCATCAACAGCACCGGGATGAGGTACGCGGTCGTGAGCGGCAGGTCCCTGCCGGTTGCGAGATCCGTGACCGCGACGGCCAACTGGACTGCGCAGATCCCCCAGATCGTGCGGTTCATCCCCGTCCATGGTCCCACGCCGCGGGAGCGGCGGGGCGCCGGTGCAACGTCAGGCCCAGAACGACATCCGGACCTCGGTGCCGCCGCCGCGGGGTGCCCGCAGCTCCAGCGCCGAGCTCACCGTGGCGACGAGTGGCAGGCCGTACCCTGCCCCAGGGCTGTCGCCGCGCGGAGAGAGACCGCAGCCCTGATCGGTCACGACGACGTCGAGGTGGCCCTCGCGCCCCTGCGCACGGATCGTGAACGTGCCCTCAGACTGCCCGCGGTAGGCGTGCACCACGACGTTGGCGCACGTCTCCCCGACGGCCAGCGCCACATCGGCGCAGCGGGCCGGGGTCAGGCCGGCGCGCTCGGCCAGCTCACGCACCTCGCGCCGGGCCCGCGTCACGGCGTCGGCCACGGCGGGCAGACGCAGCGCCAGCACGAACGGGCGCGCCGCCGCTGGGGTCGCCGCGCTGACGTTCTCGGCCTCTGAGGTGGTGGACGTTTCGGACACGACAACAGGAATGTGCCCACGTGTGCGCCCCCTAAACCCCTGCTGAGCGGGTTGCGTCAGGTGCTTGTCAGGTGTTCGCGACCGGCGTCGACGGGAGCCCCCGCCAGCGCGCCTCCCGGACAGTCCGACGAGCGGACCTCACGGCGCGGGTTGACGATGCCGATGAGCCCCAGGACGCCGCCCAGGGCGACCAGCAGGGCGCTGATCGTCATGCCCGTGTGGAACGCCCCGACGCCGGCCCGTTCGGTCGCCCGGGTCAGCCGCGCCCGCTCCTCGGGCGGGAGGTCGGCGGAGCGGTCGACGACCAGCGAGCGCTCCTGCGCCCGGGCGGCGGCCTGCTGTCCGGCTGCCGACAGCGGGGCGCCTCGCAACTCGTCCTGCACCCGGGTGCTGAAGCTCGCCGCGACGATGGCGCCGAGGGCGGCCACCGCGAGGAGGGCGGCCACGCGCGCGACCGCGTTGTTGACCCCGGACGCGATGCCGGCGTTGTGCTCGTCGGCGTCCGCCAGCACGGTCGCGGTCAGCGGTGCGACCGTCAGCGACAGGCCCAGCGCGAACACCAGGAGGGCCGGAAGCAGACCGGTCCAGTAGTCCATGTCGGCGTCGAGCCGCAGCGTCAGCGCCAGGCCTCCCGCCGCGATGATCGGCCCGAGGCCCATGAACAGCCGCGGCCCGAGCCGCTCCGCCAGGGCGCCCGCCCGTTTGGACAGGACGAACATGACCAGCGTCGTCGGCAGGGTCGCCAGGCCCGCGTGAAGGGCGTCGTACCCCACCACCTGCTGCAGGAACAGGACGAGGAAGAACGTCATGACCGACAGCCCGCCGTACATCGAGAAGGTCTCGATGTTGCCGACCGCGAAGTTGCGGCGGGCGAACAGGCCCAGCGGCAGCATCGGCTCGCGGGTGCGTGACTCGTGCAACAGGAACGCGGCGAACAGCGCGGCGCCCGCGACCATCGGCAGCCAGACGTCCGGCGCGCCCCAGCCGCCCTCGGGCTGACGGATCAGGCCGAAGGTCGGACCGGCCAGGCCGGCGGCGCAGAGCGCGGCGCCCAGCCAGTCGACGCGGCGGTGCCCGGTGGCCCGCTCGCGCTCCGGGACGTAGCGGGCGACGAGGTACAGCGTGAACAGCACGAACGGGACGTTGACCAGGAAGATCCAGCGCCACGACGCGGCGTCGACCAACTGGCCGCCGGCCAAGGGGCCGACGACGAAGGAGATGCCGGTCCACCCCGTCCAGGTCCCGATCGCACTGCCGCGCTCATCGGGCGGGAAGACCGACACGATCACCGCCAGCGCGCTGGGCGTCAGCAGCGCCCCGAAGACGCCCTGCAGCACCCGGCTGACGACGAGCACCTCGATCGTCGGGGCCAGCGCGCACAGCAGCGACACTGCGCCGAAGCCCGCGACGCCGATGGTGAACACGCGGCGCTCGCCGAAGACGTCCCCCAGCGAGCCGCCGATCAGGATCAGCGAACCGAGCGCCAGCAGGTAGCCGTTGGAGATCCACTGCTGGCCGGCCAGCCCGCCTCCGAGGTCATCGCGGATGGCAGGAAGCGCGACGTTCACGACCGTCGCGTCCAGCCCCGCCACGAACGACCCCATGATCGCGGCGACCAGCGCCCACCGCTTCTCCATCAGCCCACCGTAGCGACCTGCGCCCGCAACGCCTCCTGGAAGGCCGTGAGCGCCGGCCGGCGGGCGGAGCCGCGGCGGGCCAGCGAGAACACCGTCCGGCCCAGCTCGGCCTCGGCGATGTCCTTGATCGCCAGCCCGCGACCGGCCCGCTTGGTCAGCACCAGGTCGGGCATGAACGACACCGCGCCGGTCGTCCGCACGAGCTCCAGCAGGATCAGCAGGTCGTTGGACTGGTGGCGCAGGTCCGGCTCGAAGCCGCCGAAGCGCCGGCAGACGCCGACGGTCATCTGCCACTGCCCGCTGCCCGGTGCGCCGGTGGCCCACGAGTCCTCGCGCAGCGCAGCCATCGGCACCCGCTCGGCGCGGGCCTGGGGATGCCGCGCGGGCAGGACGACGTGGAGCCCCTCGTGCAGCAGGTCCTCGCGGTCGACGTCGGGCGGCCGCGGCCGCGCGATGTCCCCGTACTCCTCGGCGAGCACCAGGTCGACCTGCTGCGTGCGCAGCGCGGGCAGCGACTCCTCGAGCTCCCACTCGACGACCTCGACGCGGACGGCCGGTGCCGTGCGCTGCAGCGCCGCGATGGCCGGGGTGATCAGCTCCAGCATCGCCGACTGGAACGACGCGACCCGCACCGTCCCGGCGACCACCCCGCCGGCGGCCGCCAGATCGGCCTCCGCCGCCTCGACCCCGTCGAGCAGCGACGCGGCGTGCTGCACGAGCACCCGACCGGCGTCCGTCAGCCGGACGTTGCGCCCGACGCGCTCCAGCAGAGGGACCCCGGCCTCCTGCTCGAGGACGGCCAGCTGCTGGGAGACGGCCGAGGGCGTGTAGTCCAGCGCCCGGGCGACGGCGCCGACCGTCCCGCGGGCGTCCAGCTCGCGCAGCAGCCGCAGTCGCCGGAGGTCAAGCATCGTGAAGCAACGCTACACAAAATTGGTCACGTACTCGTGATGGAACTGAACGGTGCGAACCGGCACCATGGACCGCATGGGTGTGGCGCTCTGCCTCCTGTCTGCCGCCTGCTTCGGCGCCCTGGGCATCTTCGGCAAGTACGCCTACGACGACGGCGTCAACGTCATGACGCTGCTCGTCGTGCGCTTCGCCATGGCGGCCGCCGTGTTCTGGGCCATCGCCGTGGCCACGAGCGCCCACCGGCAACTGCGGGCCACCGCACCCGAGGTGCGCCGTCGGGCCCTGGGGCTGGGGATGTTCGGCTACACCGCACAGGCCGGGCTCTACTTCCTGGCGCTGGAGCGGATCGACCCGTCGCTGCTGTCGCTGCTGCTCTACACCTATCCCGCCTTCGTCACCGTCGCCGCGCTGCTGCTCGGGCGCGAGCACGCCACGCCCCAGCGGGTCACCGCGCTGCTCGCAGCCAGCACCGGGGTTGCCCTGGTGCTCGTCGGTGCGGGCGTGGCCGGCAGCTTCGACGCCGCAGGGGCGCTCCTGGGCCTCGGTGCGTCGGTCGTCTACACGACCTACATCCTCGTCGCGGACACGATCATCGAGCAGATCGAGCCGGTGCCGCTGTCCACGCTGGTGCTGTCCGGCGCGACGCTCACGCTGGTCGTCGTCGGGCTCCTGCTCGGCCAGATCGACCTGGGCTTCGCCGGCGGCGGCTGGTTCTGGCTGGCGTCGCTCGCGCTCGTCAGCACCGTCGCGGCGGTCCTGACCTTCTTCGCCGGGCTGCGCCGTGTCGGCCCGTCCGGCGCGTCGATCCTGTCGACCTTCGAACCGGTCGTCACGATCGCCCTGGCGTTCGCCTGCTTCGGAGACCGTCTCTCCCCGGTCCAGCTCGTCGGCGGAGCGATGGTGCTCGCCGCCGTGCTGATCCTCCAGACCGGTGGCCAGCGCCGCGAGGCGCTGGCCACGGAGAGCGTTCCGGTCTAGGCGGCTGCGGCGGCGGCCGGGGCGGTGGCGCCCGCGACCGCGGCGACGAGCTCGGAGACGTGCGCGTCGAGCTGCTCGCGCAGCTCGGCCTCGATCAGCACGCCGCTGTCGTCGAACTGCTCATGCGCCTGCATGAGCGGCAGCTCGCGATCGACGACCTTGGCGCCGATCGTCGTGAGGACCTTCCGCAGCTCGGCCTGCGCCCAGACCGCGCCGAAGAGGCCGGTCGACGCGCCCACCACCGCGACGGGCTTGCCGCGCAGCGCGTTGGTCGCCATCGGCCGGGAGACCCAGTCCAGCGCGTTCTTCAGCGCGCCGGGGATCGAGCCGTTGTACTCCGGGGTGGAGAAGAGGACGGCGTCGGCCTGGGCGATCGTGTCGCGCAGGACCTTCACCGACTCCTCGGGGTGCTGCTCGGCGTCCTCGTCGAAGTGCGGGATCGCGCGGACCACCGACGGGTCGAGGAGGACGAGCTCGGCACCGGCGGGCAACGCGTCGGCCGCCGCCGCGAGCAACTGCATGTTGTGGGAGCCGGCCCGCAGGGAGCCGCTGATGCCGAGGATGCGCATCGGGGACTGGCTCCGGGGACCCGCTTCTGACCGCGACGGCAGGTCGCGGCGGTGCGGACGATCCATGGCGGTCATCAGCACCCCTCAGGCCTGCTGGGAGAACTCGAGGTGGATGTTCAGCGCGACCTCGTCGGCCAGCGCGAAGCCGCCCTTGGGCAGCGGCTGGTTCCAGTTCAGGCCGAACTGGGTGCGGTCGAGGACGGTCTCCAGCTCGACGCCGAGGCGGACGCCGCCGAACGGGTCCTCGGTCGGCTCGGTGATGCGGCCCGTGCCGGTGACCTCGCGGGTGATGCCCTTGATGGTCAGATTGCCGGTGACGGCGACGTTCTCACCGTCGGTCCGCTCGATCTTCGTGGAGACGAACTCGATCGCGGGGTGGTTGGCGACGTCGAAGAAGTCCTCGGCGTAGAGGTGACCGCGGAGGTTCTCGTCGCGCAGGCGGACCGACTCGACGGGGACGCGACCGGTGAGCACGCCGGCGGCGGGGTCGTAGGTCGCCTCGATCTGGTCGAACTCGGCGCGGAAGGTCGAGACGACCATGTGCTTCACGGCAAAAGAGGCCGTGGAGTGGACGGTATCGAGGACGTAGGTGGGGGTGACGGTGGACATGAAGGCTCCTGAACTTGGTGGTCGTTTGATTGCCTGTGCAACAACATAGCAGAACAACTTGCACGCGCAACAATTGCTGGCGCAATTGCCCTCGGTCGCGCCGCCAGTTCCGCTCCCAGGGGGCGTTCGCGCTGGAGATGCCCCGCCGTGTCGCCGCCGCCGTGCTGCTCAGCTGCCTGCTCGCCGCCCTGCCGGCCCACGCCGCCACGGACCGCGACTGCCTGCGCACCGCCAGGGGCGTCGACCTGCAGGCGGCCACGATCGACGACCTCCGGACTGCCCTGGCCGCGGGCGCGCTGACGTCGACCGACCTCGTCGACGCGTACACCGCACGCATCGCGGCGTTCGATCGCGACGGTTCCAAGCTCAACAGCGTCCGCGACGTCAACCCGCACGCCCGTGCCGACGCGGCCGCGCTGGACGCCGAACGGGCGCAGGGCCACATCCGCGGCCCGCTGCACGGCATCCCGATCCTGCTGAAGGACAACGTCGGCACCGCGGGCGAGCCGACCGCCGCCGGCTCGATCGCGTTGAAGGACAACGTCCCGCCCGCCGACGCGACCCTCACCGCGCGGCTGCGTGCCGCGGGCGCCGTGATCCTCGGCAAGACCAACCTCAGCGAGTTCGCCAACTGGATGGCCACCGGCATGCCCAACGGCTACTCCACGCTCGGCGGCCAGGTCCACAACGCCTACGACGGCGGCGACCCGTCGGGCTCGTCGGCCGGCAGCGGCGTCGCGGGCAGCATGGCGCTGGCGGCGGCCACGATCGGCACCGAGACCAGCGGCTCGATCCTCTCCCCCAGCCTGGCCAACTCGCTGGTCGGCCTGAAGCCGACGCTGGGCCTGGTCTCCCGGCACGGCGTCATCCCGCTGAGCCCGCAGTTCGACACGCCGGGCCCGATGGCGCGCAACGTCAGCGATGCGGCGCACCTCCTCGACGCGATCGCCGGACCGGATCCCGACGATCCGATCACCGCCGCGTCGGCCGGCAAGGTGCCCCCGGCCGGCTATGCCGCAGCCCTGCGACCGGACGCGCTGAAGGGGGTGAAGCTCGCCTACTCGACCAGCGACACGCCCGGCGGCGCGGCCGGTGAGCTCTGGGACAGGACGCTGAAGCACCTGGAGGACCTCGGCGCGACGCTCGTGCCGGGTGACGGCGTCGACGCCGCGATCGTCGGCTCGCTCGGAGAGACGGCGATCATCTACGGCGACTTCCACTGGTCGCTGGACGACTACCTCAGCCACCTCACCGCCCCCGGCTTCCCGATCCGCTCGCTGGCCCAGGTGATCGTCGAGAACACCAACCACCCCGACGAGCTGAAGTACGGCCAGGACAAGCTCATCGCGTCCGAGGCCGCCCCCGGCGCCGATGCGCTGGCGGTGGCGCAGGCCGCACCTGCGAAGTCGGCGGCGGCGGCGATCATCGACACGGCCCTGGGTGGCGCCGACGCGTTCATCGCACCCGACAGCGCGACGATCGGCGCAGCGGCGGTGGCCGGCTACCCGGACATGGTGCTGCCGCTCGGCTACCCCGACGGCGAGCGCATGGGCATCGCCTTCCTGGGTGCCAGGTGGAGCGAGGCCCGCCTGTTGTCCTACGCCTACGCGCTGGAGCAGGCCACCCACGCCCGCCGCGCCCCGACGACGTTCGCCGGCGGCGCGAGGCCCGGGGACTGCAGGGCCGCGTCGCAGCCGCCGTTCGACGGCCCGCGACGGGCTGCGGCCGCCGTCTCCCGGCGGGAGGCGAAGGCCCATCGCCGGGCCCGTACCGCCCGGCGCGCGCTGCGAAAGCGCCGCTGAAACGACAACGGGCGCACTTGCGTGCGCCCGAGAGGGGGAGCCCGAGCCGCCAGGCAAGGACTCCCGCGAGCCGCCGGTGAGCGGCGCGGCTACTTCATGCGGTAGGTGATGCGACCCCGGTTGAGGTCGTACGGCGAGACCTCGACGCGGACCCGGTCACCCGGGAGCACGCGGATGCGGAAGCGGCGCATCTTGCCGGCCAGCTTGCCGATCAACTCGTGGCCGTTGTCCAGCTTGACGCGGAACATCAGGTTGGGAAGGGCCTCGGTGATCTCGCCCTCGAACTCGACCTTCTCTTCAACTGCCATACGGTTTCCTCTCTCGGTGAACGTGCGGGTCAGCGCCTCGCGACAACGCAGCAAACGGCGCTTGTGAAGTCTTGTGGTGGTGGACCGACCAAGGATTGTACCCCGGAAGGCCCGAATTGTTTCCCCCGATCACCGACTGTCTGCACGCCTGCGGACACGGTGCGGGTTGTGGACGGTGAAGTCGCGGACGGCCATCGCCCGCGGCCCCGAGAGCCCGGTGGCGACGATCTGCAACCGGTAGCGGCCGCGTCGCGGTGGGGTCCAGGAGATCGCATGCCCTCCGCGGGTGAACGTCGCCCGGGTCAGCACGGTCGCTCCGTGCGCCGAGGCCATCGCCACGCGCACGTCGGACACCTTCGACAAGGAGAAGCCGATCTGCACCGGCCGGCGCGGGCGCATCCCCTTCAGCCGGCCGACGCCGATCCTCGGTGGCTGCACCTCGTAGCGGTTCATCCGGCGGGCCGCGGTGCAGTAGAAGCGGGAGTCGGTCCGCCGGCAGAGGTCCCGCAGGAACGACGCAGTGAGCTCGTGGTAGTTGAAGTCGGTCTCGTGCCCGCCCTCGAGGTACAGCGACCAGGCGCCCGTGTCGAAGCGCGGCAGCAGCGCGCGGGCGCCCTTGTCACCGTCGTGGAAGAGCTTGCGCGCGCGCCCGGAGCCGGACACCGCCGCCAGGTCGTGCAGCCCGTTGAGCGCCTGCAGGAACCCGTTGATGATCTGCAGCGACGGGTCGAAGGAGTACATGAGATAGCTGCTGCCGGCGGGTGCGCGGCCACGGACGCCGACCGGTGCGCGGCGCTCGAACGCGCCGAGCGCCTGGCGCCCGTAGCGCTGCCACTTCTTCTCGCCGAGCGCCAGCGTCCCGCGGGCCAGGGCCTGGATGGCCGTCCCCTGGGAGATCGCGCTGATCCACGGCGGGGTGCCGCCGCCGAAGCGGTAGAGGTACTCCCAGGCCCGAAAGCCACCGCGCAGCGACGAGAGCTCGACCAGCCGCGCCAGCGCCCGGCGCACCGCGGCCCGATGGCAGTGCTTCCTGCAGTCGCGGGCGAACGCATTGACCCGGCCTGCCGTGGCCAGCATGTGGATGTTGATCCCCTGCCCCGGCTCATAGGCGAAGACGACGACGTCGCGGCCGAACGTCATCCGCCGGCCGGCCGCCGGGAACCTGCGCGTCGCCCAGAACTCGGTGTTGCGGCGCACGGTCAGCATCACGGCGGGAAGACGTGAGGACGTCAGCAGCCCCGCGTCGTTGAGGCGTCCGGGCAGGCCCAGGGCACTGAACAGCTCGGCCCGGCGGGCTCCCCGCAGTCGCTCCGCGGTCTGCGAGGCGCGGTAGAGCGTGCGGCGCGCCTGCTCGTACTCCGCGCGCGGGATCGCGCCGGCCAGCCACATCTTGCGGATCCGGGCACGGACCGTGCGGCTGTGGCGCAGCGTGCGCAGCTCCGCCGTGCGGGTGTGGGCCTGCTTGCGTTCGCGGGCCACCCTGCGGGCGTCGGCCGCCGCGACGGGGTCCGCCGCCACGGGCAACGTCGCGGGAGCCTGCTCGACCGCGGCGCTGCCCGGTGGCGGGACGACCACGGCGGCCGCGCCCCCCGGTACGGCCGGCCGTTGTGGCTCGGACCGCAGTGCATACGTCACGGCGAACGCCAGGATCGCGACGAGCGCGACACCGGCGGCGGCGGGAGCGATGCGGCGGACCTGCACCGGACCTGTAGTCGGCGCGTCACGCCCAGAACCTGAGCCTTCGTCTGCCCCCTGCGGCCACATCCCCGATACCCGGTCTGCAGGGTGACGCATCCGGCGGCCGGACGCGCCACCCGCCCGTCCGCCTACCCGATGACGGAGCCCGTCGCCGTGGAGGACGCGTAGTTGGCGTCGCCGGCGAACGTGGCCTTGTAGCCCGCCTGCAGCAGCGCGCCGAGCAGACCACCGACCGAGAGGCCGTAGGCCGCGCGCCCGTCGCTGTTGGTGACCGCGGTGCCGACGGGTGTGCTGCCCGCGTAGAACACGACGGTCCGGCCCGCCAGCGGCGCGCCGTCGGACCTGCGCGTCAGCCGCGCCTGGTACTGCAGCGTCAGCTTCAGCGGCAGGCCCGTGATCCGCAGCACCGGCGGCACCGTCATCACCGTCTGCTTGACGACGTTGCTGACGATCACCCGCACCTGACCCGTCGCCTGGCCGCCGTGGCCGTCGCGGACGGTGTAGCCGAACGTGTCCTCGCCGTCGAAGTCCGGGGCGGGCGTGTACGTGCAGGAGTTGCCGGTGCAGCTGACCTGCGGGTCGGTGACCTCGTAGGTCAACGTGTCGCCGTCGACATCGGTGCCGGCCAGGAGGACGACCACGGGCGTGTCCTCCGGCGTGGTCGCCTCCACGTTGGGCGCGACCGGCGCGTCGTTCACCGGGCGGACGGTGATCGACACCTTCGCCGTCGCCTGACCGCCGTGGCCGTCGTCGACGCCGAAGGTCAGCTCGTCGCCGCCGTGGTAGTCGGCGGCGGGCGTGTAGGTGCAGTGCGCGCCCGCGCAGGACAGCCCGCCGTGGTCGACGCCGTCGACCTGACCGTAGGTCAGCGTGTCGCCGTCGACGTCCGAGCCGGACAGGTCGATGCCGACAGGGGTGTCCTCGTCGGTGGAGACCGACTGCGCGTTGGCCGTCGGCGCGTCGTTGACCGGGGTGACGTGGATGTCGATCGTGGCCGACGCCTGCGCGCTGCCGTCGCTGACGGTGAACGTGAACGCGTCGTCGCCGTTGAAGTCGGCGTCGGGCGTGTACGTGCAGTCCGCGCCGGCGCAGGTCACATGGCCGTGCGCGGGCTGGCCGGCGCCGTAGCTGAGCGCGTCACCGTCGACGTCGGTGCCGTGCAGCGTGACGCCCACCGCGTGGTCCTCGTCGCCGCTGACGTGCTGGTCGAGCGCGACCGGCGCGTCGTTGACCGCGCTGATCGTGACGTCGACCGTCGCCGTGGCGATGGAGCTGACGCCGTGCTCGTCGGTGACCCTGTAGTCGAAGGAGTCGGTGCCGTTGTAGTCGGCGTCCGGCGTGTAGGTGCAGGCGCCGGCGGCGCTGCAGGTCACCTGGCCATGTGACGGTTGGCCGACGACCTCGTAGGTGAAGGTGTCGCCGTCGACGTCGGAGCCGTGCAGCGTGAAGGACACAGGGGTGTCCTCCTCGGTGGAGGCGCTGCGGTCGTCGGCGACGGGCGCGTCGTTGACCGGCCGGACGGTCACGCGGACGGTGCCCGTGGACGTCGCGGTGCCATCGGAGGCGACGAAGGTGAACGCGTCGTCGCCGTTGAAGTCGGCGTCCGGGGTGTACGTGCACGTGCCCGAGGTGGTGCAGGTGGCGTGACCGTGCGCGGCGTCGGTGCCGCGCGTGTACGTCAGCGCGTCGCCGTCGACGTCCGTGGCCGTGACGCTGACCGTGCCGTCGTGGTCCTCGTCGACGGCCAGGGCCGCGTCCTCGGCGGCGGGTGCGTCGTTGACCGCGCGCACGGTGACCGTGACGACGGCGGTCGCCGTCGCGCCGTCGGGATCGCGGACCTCGACGGTGAACTGGTCGCCGCCGTTGAAGTCGCCATCACCGGTGTAGGTGCAGGTGCCGGCCGACGTGCACGACGCGGTGCCGTGCGCCGGACCGGCGCCCAGCGCGTAGGTCAGCAGGTCCCCGTCGACGTCCTGCCCGCTGACGGTGACCGTGCCGGGGACGTCTTCGTCGGTGGCCAGCGAGGCCGCGTCGAGCGTCGGTGCGTCGTTGACCGGGCGGACGAGCAGCGACACCCGCCCCTCGTCGGTGAGCGCGCCGTCGGAGGCGGTGAACGTGAACTCGTCGCTGCCGCTGTAGTCGTCGGCCGGGACGTAGCTGCACGCGCCCGTGGCGGAGCAGATGACCGCGCCGTGGGCGGGCTCGTCCTTGACCGCGTAGGTCAGCGCGTCACCGTCGACGTCGACCGCGCCGAGCTGGAGGTCCGCCGCGGTGTCCTCGTCGGTCGACGCCGTCTGGTCGGACGCGACCGGCTGGTCGTTGACCGCGTTGATGCGCACGGAGATCGTCGCGGTGGCCAGGGAGCGCAGGCCGTGTGCATCCGTCGCCCAGTAGGTGAAGGAGTCCTCGCCGTTGTAGTTCTCGTCCGGGGTGTAGGTGCAGTCGCCGGCGGTGGTGCAGGTCACCTGTCCGTGGCCCGGTCCGTCGGCCACCTCGAAGGTGATGCTGTCACCGTCGACGTCCGCGCCCGACAGCGTGAAGCCGACCGGGGTGTCCTCATCGGTCGTGGCCTGGCGGTCCGCCGCGGTCGGCGCGTCGTTGACGGAAGCGACGATCAACGTGACCGTGCCGGTGGCCGATTCCGTGCCATCGCTCACGGTGAACGTGAACGCGTCGGTGCCGTTGAAGTCGGCGTCCGGCGTGTAGGCGCACGCGGTGTCGGTGCAGGCGACCGAACCGTGCGCGGGTGGCTGCGTCACGTCGTAGGTCAGCGTGTCGCCGTCGACGTCCGCGCCGGACAACGTGACGCCGGCCGTCGTGTCCTCGTCCAGACCCACGGTCTGGTCGCTGGCGGTCGGGGCGTCGTTGACGGGGTCCACCGTGATGCTGATCGTCGCCGTGTCGCTGCCGCCGTTGCCGTCGTCGACGCTGTAGGTGAAGCCGTCGGTGCCGTTGAAGTTCGGCGCCGGCGTGTAGGTGCAGTCGTTGTCGGTGCAGGCGACCGTGCCGTGCTGCGGCTGCTGGGCGGCATACGTCAGCGCGTCTCCATCGATGTCGGTGGCATGCAGCGCAAGCGCCTTGGCGGTGTCCTCGGCGGTGGTCACCGAGGCGCCGTCGGCATCGGGGGCGTCGTTGACCGGGCGCACGGTGAGCGTGACGGTCGCGGTGTCGCTGCCGCCGTTGCCGTCGCTGACCGTGAAGTGGAACGCGTCAGCGCCGTGGAAGTCGGCGTCGGGTGTGTAGCTGCAGCTCGACGCAGTGCAGTCGACCGTCCCGTGCTGCGGCTGCTCGGCGACGTAGGTCAGCGTGTCGCCGTCGGCGTCGGTGGCACCGAGGACGAACGGCGTCGGCGTGTCCTCATCCGTGGTGATGCTGTCGTCCTGCGCGTGCGGCAGGTCGTTGACCGACGCCACGCCGACGGTGACCGTCGCCTCACCTGCGGAGACCGTGCCGTGCGCATCGGTCACCGTGTACCTGAACGTGTCGGTGCCGTGGAAGTCGGGATCCGGTGCGTAGGTGCAGGTGCCGCCGTCGCAGGTCACGGTGCCGTGTTGCGGCTGCACCGTGATCGTGTACGTCAGGCTGTCGCCGTCGACGTCGACGCCGATGAGGTCGACGTCCACCGCGGTGTCCTCGTCGGTGGAGGCCTGCGTGTCGATGGCCGTCGGCGCGTCGTTGACCGGGTCGACCGTCACGCTGACCGTGAGCGTGTTGCTGGCCTGGCCGTCGCTGACGGTCACGTCGAAGCTGTCGCTGCCGTTGTAGTCGGCGACGGGCGTGTAGGTGCAGGCGCCGTCCGCGCCGCAGCTTGCGGTGCCGTGCGCAGGCGCCGCGGCGCTGAAGGTCAGGCTCGGGCTGTCGACGTCATCCGCGCTGACGGTGAACGACGCGGCGTCGTCCTCGTCGACGCTGACGCTGCGGTCGTGGCCGACCGGCGCGTCGTTGACGGGCGTCACGACGACCTCCGCCACTGTGGACGCCTGATACTGGCCGTCGCTCACCGTGGCGGTGATCGTCACGGTGCCGTGGCCGTCGGTCGCAGGGGTCACCTCGCAGGTGCCCGCGTCGTCGCAGTCGACCGTCGCCGTCAGGCCGCCGCCGTAGGCCCACGAGTAGGACCAGGTGACCGCATCACCGTCCGGGTCCCCGCCGGTGAACGTCACGGAGGTCGGCGTGTCCTCCGGGGTCGTCACCGTGCCCGGCCCGCTGACCGCCGGCGGATGGTTGACCTTGGTCACGGCGATCGTGACCGTGCCGGTGTCGCCGGCCGTGCCGTCGCTGGCCGTGAACGTGAAGCTGTCGGATCCGACGTACCCGGCGTTCGGGGTGTAGGTGCAGGCGCCCGCGGTGTTGCAGGACACGCTGCCGTGCGCCGGGGTGCCGGCGGTGAACGTCAGCGGGGTGTTCTCCACGTCGGAACCGGTCAGCTGGATGGACAGCGGCGTATCCTGCGCGACCGAGACCGACTGGTCGTTGGCAACCGGCGCGTCGTTGACCGCGGCGACGTTGACCGTGACCGTCGCGGGCGTCGAGGTCGCCCAGGCGCGGTTGGCGACCGGTCCGTCCTTGGTGGTGAACGTGAAGGTGTCGGTGCCGTTGTAGTTGGCGTCCGGCGTGTAGGTGCACGAGGCGCCGGCGCAGCTGACGGATCCGTGGGCGGGCTGGGTGGCGATGTCGTAGGTCAGCGAGCCGGGCAGGCCGTCGGCATCCGCGCCGCTCAGCGTGATGGTCTTCGCCGTGTCCTCGTTGGTGCTCACCGACTGCCCGTTGGCGGTCGGGACGGCGTTGACGCGGATGCGCCCGGCCGTGCCGACCCGGCGCTGGTCGTCGGCGACGTCGATCGCGCCGCTGTCGGTGACGCGCAGCAGGTCACGCGTGACGCCGCCCTGGGACAGCGTCACGTTCTGGTTGATCGGCAGGCCGAAGGCGTTGAACGTCGTCGTCGAGCCGGACAGCAGCGGGGTCTGGGCGCTGAGCGTGTCGTAGGTGCCGTCGCCGTTGGTGTCCCACTCGTAGGCCTGGATCGCGCCGCCAGAATCGATGAGCGCCGTCGCGCTGGCGGTCACCGTGGCGCCCGCGTTGACCTCCGGCGGGCTGGCGGCGTTCACGACGCCTCCGCCGCTGAAGCCGATGGTTGCGGACGGGTTGGTGACCTCGTTGACCTTCACGGTGCCCAGCCGCCACCACTCCGGCGAGTCGGTGCAGTTGTCCTCGCCGCAGAGCTTGGCCTCGACGACGTAGACGCCGCGCTGCGGGAAGCTCAGCGTGAACGTCCGGGCGGTGTTGTCCTCGGCGTCGCGGTTGACCTCGCTGCTGAGCGCGCCGTCGTTGAGACGGCGCCAGCGCTGCAGGATGTAGTCGCAGCGGTCGTTGCCGCCGGAGCTGTCGTCGTCGTCGCAGGTGAAGCCGAACGGCACGGTGGCGTTCGGCGTCGTGTTGACGACGGCGTTGCCGGGGCTGACGGCCTCAAGCGCCGCGTAGTCGGTGTAGGCGGTGCACCCGTCGTTCTCCGACCAGGTCAGCGTCTGGGACACGCCGCTGGAGCGCTGGCCCGCGTCGTCGACGACCGCGTAGCGGTAGGTCTTGCTGACCTTGCGGGTGGCGCCGAAGACGCCGCAGTCGAAGTCGCCGGGGCGTCCGGGATCGAAGTTGAAGCGGACGACGTCGGACTGCAGCCGCTGCGTGCCGCTGGAGGTGCCGCCCGTGCCGAGGTACTGCGAGGTGACGGCCGTGACGCCGGCCGTGTTGGTGTTGTCGGTGCCGTTGTTGTCGCTGTCGATCGCGACCCCCGTGATGCGGCGGCTGGGGTCGTGGCGGACGACGAACGTCATCCCGACCTCGCGCAGGCCGTTCGAGCCCGCGTCGTCGCGCAGGCCGTGGGACTCCGACCAGAGCGAGTCGCCCGGGCCGTTGACGATGACCGGCGCAGCAGCGTGCGCCGCGGCCGGCCCGGCCACGCAGACACCAGCGGACACCATCGCCGCGGCAAGCGCGCGGCGGCTGACAAGAAGCACGGGAACCCCCTGAACCCTGAAACGAACGCGATCCCCCCGGATCGCTCGGCCGACGGTACTCGGTCGGCTGCCCACATGTCCAGCGTTCTGCGCGGTCCGGCGCACTTGCGTGACCGCGACGCAGATGGTCGAGACCGATGCACGCGCGAGCTAGGCTCCGCGGCAACCATGCCGGTAGAGCAGCTGCACTTCACCGACTCCGACGAGGCCAACCGCCTGCTCGTCGACGATCCGATGGCCCTGCTGATCGGCTTCGCGCTCGACCAGCAGGTCACCGTCCAGAAGGCGTTCATGGGGCCGCTCGTCCTGAAGGAGCGCCTCGGGGCGATCGATGCCGCCACGGTCGCGGCCGCGGACCTCGACGCCGTGTTCCGCGAGAAGCCCGCGCTGCACCGGTACCCGGGCGCGATGGCGACGCGGGTCCACGACCTCGCCGTCCACCTGCGCGACGTCTGGGACGGCGATGCCGCCGCGGTCTGGAGGAGCGCGACGTCCCCGGAGCAGCTGAAGGCCAACCTCGAGGCGCTGCCCGGGTTCGGCGACATGAAGGTGAAGGCACTCGGCTCGGTGCTGTTCCACCGCTTCGGCGTCGCGCACGCGGCTCCGCTCGTGCCCTGGCACCCGACGCTCGGCAGCGTCGAGTCCCCCGCGCACCTGTCCGCCTACCAGGCGGCCAAGAAGGTCCACAAGCAGCAGTGGCTGAAGGGCGAGCCCAGCGACGATGCGGCGTCGCTGGACCCGTACGTCCTCGGCTAGAGCTCCAACTCGTCCAGCCAGCGGCCGAGCGCGGCGCGCAGGCCGGGGATGTCCTTCTTGAGCCCGTGGTCGCCCGCGAGCCTGACGACGCGCCGGCCGCTGCCGCGGGGCGGCATGCCGAACGGGTCGGCCTCTCCCTGGATCACGAGCACCGGGACGCCCGCGGACTTCAGCTCGGGCAGGCGCGACGGCGGTGGGTTGCCGTCGGCGCGGCGGCGCGGGGGCACGAGCGGGAAGGCCAGGCAGAGCACGCCGCGCGCGCCCACCTCCTGCGCGGTGCGGCAGGCGACCCGCGAGCCCATCGAGCGACCGCCCGTGACGACGGGTGCCAGCTTGAACGGCCGGCCTCGGCCCTGCAGCGCCCGCACGATCGCGACGAAGCTGACGTCGAGCTGTGGCTGCGGGGCGGGTGCCTTGCGGCCGGCGACGCGATAGGGCTGCTCGATCAGCGCGCAGTGCAAGCCGTGCTCGTTGGCGGTCCGCCGCGCGGCCACGAGGTCCGGCGCGGTGACACCGCCGCCCGCGCCGTGGCCCAGGATCAGCGCCCCGCGGGCCCTGCCGGTGACGGGGAACAGGTGCGCACGGGCCAGGCCGTGCGGGGTCTCGATGTCCAGCTCGCTCACGGCGGTGCAGTATCGCGGCGGGCGAGCACGGCGACCGCGAAGTCGACCAGCTCCTCCCGGAGCGCAGGCAGGTCGGCGGCACGGCCGGCCAGGATCTCGATCGTGGCGACACGGCTGATGCCGCCGGCCACCGCGGCGAACTGGTGCTCGCCGGCGGTGCCGATGCGCGGGTCGGTCCGGCGCGCCCAGTCGTGCACGCCGCGCATCAGGCCGTGGATGCGCTCCAGCACCTCGCCGTGCTTGGCGATCGCCTCCGGGCCGGCGGCCCACACCTCGACCAGGAACGCGCGGGCGAAGCCGGGCTCCTCTCCGAGCAGCTCCAGGAACCTGCCGATGCCGAGGTCGGCGGCCTCGCGCCAGTCGTCCCCCTTGGAGAACTCGGCGACCACCGCGGCCGTGAGGACGTCCACCCCGTGCTCGTAGGCGGCCAAGAAGCAGGCCTGCTTGTCGGTGAAGTGCTCGTAGAAGGTCTTGCGCGACACGCCCGCCGCGGCCAGCACGTCGGCGACGGTCGCCGCGGCGTAACCCTTCTCGCCGACCACGTCGGACATCGCGACGAGCATGCGGCCCCGCTGGGAGGCGCGGATCTCGCGGCGCAGCGATCGCGGCTCACCGTCGGTGCGCGGCACCAGGGAGACCCGTTCGCTTGACATGCGGAAACACTAGCGTCTACGTTGGGAAACATGAATGTTTCCGTCGGTGGTCTCGCGGCCCCCGCCTCGCAGCTGCTCTCGCGGCTCATGAACCCGGGGGCGCGGCCCAACTCCGACGACCTGACCGCTGCGGTGGCGGGCCGGACGGTGCTCGTCACCGGCGCGTCGCACGGCATCGGCCGCGCGACGGCTGCCAAGCTCGCCGGTGCCGGCGCCACCGTGCTGACCGCGGCGCGCAGCGGCGACCTCCTGGCCGAGCAGGCGCAGCAGCTCGGTGGCAACGTCCACCCCTTCGCGCTGGACCTGGCCGACCAGGACGCCATAGCCGCGGCGCTGCCGCGGCTCCTGGAGGTGACCGGGCACGTCGACGTGGTGGTCAGCAACGCCGGCAAGTCGATCCGCCGCAGCGTGGCCGACACCGCCGGCCGCTTCCACGACATCACCCGCACCAACGCGGTCAACTACCTCGGCCCCGTGCAGCTCCTGCTCGGCCTGCTGCCCGGCATGCGCGAGCGCGGCGACGGCCACGTGGTCAACGTCTCCACCATCGGCGCAGTCGTCCCGCCCCTGCCGTTCTGGGGTGCCTACCAGGCCTCCAAGTCCGCCTTCGACGTCTGGTTGCGCAGCGCTGCGGCGGAGACGAAGGCCGACGGCGTGACGGCCACCTCGGTCTACCTCGCGCTGGTGCACACGCGGATGAGCGCGCCGACGTCGTGGCGGGTCCCCGGCCTCAGCCCCGAGCAGGCTGCCGACGTCATCTGCCACGCGATCGTCAAGCGGCCGTCGGCGATCAACCCCTGGTGGGCCGCGGCGCTGGACACGTTCGACGGCGCCGTGCGCGGGCCGTCGGATCACCTCGTCCGTCGCTACGGCGCGTCGCTGGAGCAGCGCGTATGAGCGGCCACGTCGGCCTGCGCGCGCTGCGCGGCCTGGTCATGAGCGGGGCCCTGCGCCCGGTCGGTCCGCGCACCGCCGCGGGCATGGCGCGCGTCATGCGCACCTACGGCTCCTCACCCGCCACCTCCACGGCGCTCAACGCCCTGAAGCACCCGCATGAGCCGGCCGTGATCGACGACCACGGCGTCGTCAGCAACCGTGAGCTGCAGGACCGGGCGGCAGCGATCGGCGCCGCGCTGGCCGCCGTCCACGGCGTCCGCACCGGCAGCGGCGTCGGCATCCTCTGCCGCAACGGCCGCGGCTTCGTCGAGGCGATGGCCGCCTCGGGCCGGCTCGGCGCCGATGCGCTGCTGCTCAACACCGACTTCCCCGGCCCGCAGCTGCAGCAGGTGCTCGGCCGCGGCGGCATCGACGTCCTGGTCTGCGACGCCGAGTTCCTCACCCGCGTCGGGGACGCCGGCTACGACGGGCCGGTCATCGTCGCCCAGCACGACGGCCCCGTTGACCGGCCCACCCTCGACGACCTCGTCGCCCAGCAGTACCCGGCGCCCGCCGCGCCGACGCGGTCCAGCCGCATCACCATCCTCAGCTCCGGCACGACGGGCACGCCCAAGGGCGCCGGGCGGGCACCGTCGGTCGCCGCGCTGCTCGGGCCGCTGGTGACGATGCTCGAGCAGGTCGGCCTGCAGGCCCGGCGGCCGATGCTCATCGGTCCGCCGCTGTTCCACGGGTTCGGCCTCAGCTTCATGGGCACGGGCCAGGTCCTGGGCTGTCCCCTGGTGCTGACGCGGCGCTTCGACCCGGAGGCCGCCCTCGACCTCATCGCACGCCACCGGGTGACGACCTTCGTCGGCGTGCCGGTGATGCTGCAGCGGCTGCTCGAGGCGCACGACGGGCAGGACTGCTCCTCCCTGCGCGCGGTCGTCTCCGCGGGCGCCCCATTGCCGGGTCATGTGTCGACGCGGTTCATGGACCGCTTCGGGGACATCGTGTTCAACGCGTACGGTTCGACCGAGACCGGCTTCGGTGCCCTGGCGACCCCGGCGGACCTGCGGGCCGCGCCGGGCACCATCGGGCGCGTGCCCGTCGGGACCACCGCCGCCATCCTCGACGAGGCCCGCCGCCCGGCGGCGGTCGGCGAGGTCGGCCACCTGTTCATCGGCGGCAAGCTCGTCTTCGAGGGCTACGACGGCGGCGGCACCAAGGAGGTCAGCGGTGGGCTGATGAACACCGGGGACCTGGCGCACGCCGATGCCGCGGGGCGCCTGTTCATCGACGGCCGCGAGGACGACATGATCGTCTCGGGCGGGGAGAACGTGTTCCCCCAGGAGGTCGAGGAGACGCTGGCGACCCACCCTGCGGTGGCGGACGTCACCGTCGTCGGCGTGGAGGACGCGGAGTTCGGCCAGCGGCTGCGCGCGTTCGTCGTCCCCGACGGCGCAGAGCCGGATGTGGACGAGCTGCTCGCCCACGTCCGCGAGCGGCTGGCCCGGTACAAGCTGCCCCGCGAGATCGTGTTCGTCGCGGAGATCCCGCGCACCCCGACCGGCAAGGTCCTCAGGCGCGAGCTCGCCTGACGTCGTCGGCCGGAGGGGTTCGCCGGCCGCCCGCCGCCCCGGGACTCCTGCTGACGGAGGCATGTTTGCCGTGATCGGGCCGGGTAGCGCTCACTCCATGCTTACCGTCAGCATGCAGGCATCCGCGGCGATCGACGCGCTGCTGCACAACCCGTCGGCGCCGGACAACGCGGCGCTGCGCATCACCCACGACAACTCCGCCAACGGCAGCCCGTCGCTGGCGCTGGCCATCGTGGACGCACCCGAGCCCGACGACGCCGTGGTCGAGACCTCGGCCGGCGATGACGTCTACCTCGCCCCCGCGGCCGCCGAGACGCTGGACGAGATGGAGCTCGACGCCTCGATGGACGGCGAGCGCATCACCTTCACCGTGCACCCGCAGACCTAGCGGCCCGCTGCGCATCGGCCCACGCGACGGTGGCGGCGCGCCTCGGCGCCGAGTACGTTGACGTGGGCGGAGATGACGTTCGACCCCGACACCTACAAGCGCACGACGACCGACCAGTGGCAGGCCGCCGCGGAGCCGTGGCACCGCTGGGGGCCGACGCTGGAGGCCTGGCTCGGCGACGCCACGCAGACGATGTTCGACATGGCCGGCATCACCGCCGGTTCTCGCGTGCTCGACGTCGCCGCGGGCGCGGGCGGCCAGACGCTCGCCGCGGCGCGGCGCGTCGGTCCCGGCGGCCACGTGCTGGCCACCGACATCTCCAGCAACATCCTCGCCTTCGCGGCGAGCAGCGCCCGTGAGGCGGGGCTCGACGGCATCGTCGACACGCTGGTGGTCGACGGCGAGCGGCTCGACGTCGCACCGGACAGCTTCGACGCGGTGATCTCGCGCGTCGGCTTCATTTACTTCCCCGACCAGCACGCGGCGTTCCTGGGGATGCGCCGGGCGCTGCGGCCCGGTGGGCGGCTCGCGGGCATCGTCTACTCGACACCGGAGGCCAACGCGTTCTTCTCGGTCCCCATCACGATCATCCGCCGGCGGGCGCAGCTGCCCGCGCCGGCGCCCGGCCAGCCGGGGCCGTTCAGCCTGGGTGCCGACGGGGTCATCGCGGACGTGTACGCGAAGGCGGGCTTCACCGACGTCGAGGCGCAGCGCGTCGCGGCGCCGGTGCGGATGGCGTCGGTCGCCGACTACCTGCGCTTCGCGCGCGAGTCGTTCGGCGCGTTGCACCAGATGCTCGCCGGCCTCGCCGAGCCCGAGCGCGAGGAGGCGTGGAACGAGATCGCCGACGAGCTCGCGGAGTTCCAGACGGCCGACGGCTTCGTGGGCCCGTGCGAGCTGCTCGTGGTCAGCGGCACCAAGCCCGCCGGCTGACGCGCTCCGACAGTCCGCTCCCACCTGCCGGCGCCCCGGCCCTTGACCGGCGAACTCCCCGAGCCGGCGCAGGTCGTGCGCCCCTGCACGGCCCCGAAACGGCGAGAGCCGCCCCGAAGGACGGCTCTCGCACGAGGTGGAGACGGTGGGTTGAAGAGGCCCTTTGGCGGCCTGATTGCAGGAGATTGAGCGTGTCTGCGTCTGGCCTGCGTCTGGCGGGCGACGTCCGCGATCTGTCGCCGACGGTTCCGGACTGATCGCTAATGCGTCCCGAGGCAGCGCGCGACTCCGCGCGACGGCGTGGTGCACCGTGCAGAATCACTGCCGATGGGCATCAGCCTGAAGACTCACAAGCGGCTATGGAGCAGCGCCGGGCGAGTATGCGCTTTCCCGGACTGCGATCAGGACCTGCTTCTGCCAACGGAGGGCGAAGAGGACGAGGTCGTCGTCGGCAAGGAGTGCCACATCGTCGGTCGAAGCGATGACGGCCCCAGAGCGCCGAAGACGCTCACGGACGAAGAGAGCCAGCGTTGGAAGCACCTAGTTGACGACCGCGATGGCTACGCCAACCTCGTGCTGATGTGCGGGGTGCATCACGACCTCATCGACGGAGACGTCGCTGCGTTCCCCGTTGCGCGGCTCGTACGTATTAAGGCCGATCATGAACGCGAGGTCAGTAGACATCGACCGAAGCAAGATCAGAAGGAGGCCGAGATCGAGCTGCGCTACGCGGCGATCGTCGACACTTGGGAACGTCGAATCGACATCGACGCTTGGGACGGGCGCATGTCCGGTCTTGTCGCCAATCACTCGATATCGGAGGCGACGCTCAAGGACCTCGTCGAGCTTCGTGACTGGCTCTTGCGACGGGTGTGGCCACGGACCCTGCCTGAACTCGAAGCCGCGCTGCAGAACTTCAGATTCATCGCGCAGGACTTGGAAGTCGCGATTGCTGAACACGAGAGCCGACGCGCTGGCAAGGTCTTCGTCGGTCGCCCAGACAACAGCGTCTGGTACCCCGACGACGACTACAAGCGTCTTAGCGCGCAATGGGAGTACAGCCAGGACCTAGTGGCTGACCTGACCATCGAACTTACTCGCGCGGTGAACCTCGTCTCGGACCGAGTGCGCGAGGAACTGTGGCCGTCACACCGGCTGGATGAGGGGTACGCGACCATCGGTCTCGGGCTCAACTGGAACCTCTCGTTTGAAACGCTTCGCCCGCTGTACGCGCCCGGAACAACCGGTTCGCCGTATCCCGGTCTCCGTGACTTCGTTACCGAACGGGCGACGCGCGACTACGCAATCGGCGAGGGGCTGCCGCCACATGGCGGCCGTATCCCGGGCCAGTGGAGGCCGCCATCGGTCAACGAGTAGCCGGCGGCTGGTTGCCACTGGTCGCCCCACTGGCTGCAGCCAGCCAGCCCTACGCCGCTTCAGCCAGGAACGCCGCCTTCAGACGCTCGCGTGCACGCTGCTCGGAAGGGTGTCCGTAGGTGCTCATGACCAGCTTCCCGCCGTCTGTGTGTCCGAGCTGAACGGCCACATGTGCATGGCTCAAGCCCTTCTCCAACAGAAGCGTTGCGCAGAAGTGCCGCAGGTCGTACCAGTCCATCTCGGGCCGTCCGAAGATGGCCCGGACTGGGCGCCAGTAGTAGTAATGCGACGCCTTGCTGAACCGCTTGCCGCGGATGGTCGTGAAGACCAAGTTCGACTCGTCGTTCGATGGCATCCGCTTGAGCGCCTCAGCCGCTGGCGGAGGGAGCGTGACGGTGCGGACCTGGTTGTTCTTCGGAAGCTTCACGTGATTGACGACGTCGAGGCTCTGGCGGATGCGAACTTCGCCGTTTTCGAAATCGAGATCTTCCTGCTCCAGCACGTACATCTCGGCAGGTCGTGCGCCCACGTACGCAGCGAACTTGAGCATTGCCTCGAACGACGGGCCGAAGTCTTGGTGGAACTCGTGACCAATCTCGGCGAGGCGTGCAAGCTCGTCCTCGGTGATCACCTTCAAGTCTCGGCGCCCCCGGGGCTGCTCCAGCCGTTGGTTGGAGAACGGGTTGACGTGCACGTACCCGTCCCGCAGTGCGTCGTTGAACATCGCCCTGACAACGCGGACGTTGTAGACCGGGTTGGCAAGCGCCCAGGCACGCGCGGCCGGCCGATCCACGTTCGCCATCCGGACGCCTTCGAAGTCCCGAGAGAACGGGTCTGCTGCAGGGATAGGTGACACCTGATCTGACTGGTCGAGAGATCGGTTGA
>CAYUDT010000051.1:0-33194 GCA_964443695.1 uncultured Conexibacter sp.
ACGAGGCGCTCGGCCTGCCGCGCCCGTGGGACCAGCAGTGGGCGCTGCGCATCCAACAGGTGCTCGCCTACGAGACCGACCTCCTGGAGTACCCGGACCTCTTCGAGGGCTCGGTGGTCATGGAGGGCCTCGTGCAGGAGCTGCTCGAGGGCGCCCGCGCCGAGATGGCCAAGGTCGCCGAGCTCGGCGGTGCGGTTGCCGCCGTCGACTACATGAAGGGCTCGCTGGTGGACTCCCACCGCGACCGCATCCGCCGCATCGAGGCGGGGCAGCAGATCGTCGTCGGCATGAACAAGTTCGAGTCGACCGAGCCGTCGCCGCTGACGGCATCGGTCGACGGCGGCATCCTCACCGTCGACCCGCAGGTCGAGGTCGAGGCCCGCGAGGCGCTGAAGGAGTGGCGCTCCTCGCGCGACCAGGCCGCCGTCGACGCCGCGCTGGCCGACGTCGCCGAGGCCGCGAAGGATCCGTCGATCAACATCATGCCCGTGTCGATCGCCGCCGCCCGTGCGGGCGCGACGGTCGGCGAGTGGTCCGCCACGCTGCGCGATGCCTTCGGCGAGTTCCGCGCGCCGACGGGCGTCGGCGAGGCCGCCGCCGGCGCGGAGGACGCCGACCTCGAGGGGCTGCGCGAGGAGGTCGAGCGCGTGTCCGAGTCCCTGGGCCGCAAGCTCAAGATCCTCGTCGGCAAGCCGGGCCTGGACGGTCACAGCAACGGCGCCGAGCAGATCGCCGTCCGCGCCCGTGACGCGGGCATGGACGTCGTCTACGAGGGCATCCGGCTGACGCCGTCGCAGATCGCCGCGTCGGCCGAGCAGGAGGGCGTCCACGTGATCGGCCTGTCGATCCTGTCCGGCTCGCACCGCGAGCTGATCCCCGACGTCATCGAGGAGCTGAAGGCGCGCGGCGTCGACGCCCCGGTCGTCGTCGGCGGCATCATCCCCGACGCCGACGTGGCGCCGTTGAAGGAGGCGGGTGTCGCGGCGGTCTATACGCCCAAGGACTTCGACCTCTCGCAGATCATGCGGGACATCGTCGGCCTCGTCGCCGAGAAGCACGGCGTCGCCGCGGCGACGGCCTAGCGCCAGGGGTGCTGGAGCCCGCTGACACGCGCCTCGTGGCGGCGCCCGCAGCCGTGCGGGCGCAGGTGGTCCCCCGGGTCCACTGTGGCTGACGGCGCCGCGCTCGGGGCGCGGCTGCGCGATGGGGACCTCAGCGCCGCGCCCGCGGTGCTCAACCTCGTCGAGTCGTCGTTGCCCGCCGACCGCGCCGAGGCCGCGGAGCTGCTGCGTTCCGTGTCGCCGTCGGCGCTGGGTGGCGAGGCGCCTGGGCACGTCGTCGGCGTGACGGGCCCCCCGGGCGCCGGCAAGTCGACGCTGCTGTCGGCGCTGGTGGCCGAGTGGCGCTCCCGGGACCGGTCGGTGGCCGTGCTGGCCGTCGACCCGTCGTCGCGGCGCTCCGGCGGGTCGCTGCTGGGCGACCGCGCGCGGATCGTCTACGACCCGCGCGACGCCTCCGTCTTCATCCGCTCCACCGCCGCCGGTGAGCGGCTGGGCGGCCTGGCCCGGGCCACGCGCGCCGCCGCGCAGGCGCTGGCCGCCGCGTTCGACGTCGTGGTCGTGGAGACCGTCGGGGTCGGGCAGTCGGAGACCGACGTCGCCGAGGTGGCCGACACCGTCGCCGTCGTCGTGCAGCCCGGCTCGGGCGACGCGCTGCAGTTCCTGAAGAGCGGGATCATGGAGATCCCCGACGTCCTCATCGTCACCAAGGCCGACCTCGGCGATATCGCGTTGCGCGCCCGGCGTGACCTCTCCGCGGCGCTGCGCTCGGCCGGGTCGCGGGACACGCCGGTGGTCGCCGTGTCGTCGATCGCCCCGGTCAGCGGCTTCGACGCGCTGGTCGACGCGCTGGACGGCCACCGCGCCGGGCTGGACCTCTCCGCGCGGCGGCTGGGGGCCCGCCGGGCCGGTGCGCTGGCCGACTTCGTGGTCGAGCACGGCGAGCGCGGGCTGCGGGCGCTCGGCGGGCGGCGCAGCGCGCTGAAGTTCCTGGACGGGTGCGACGAGGGTCTGGACGTGCCGGCGCTGCTGTCGGCGCTGGAGGGGAGGATGGACGCATGAAGGTCATGGCGCTGCTGCTGGCGGTCTTCCTGGTGGTCACCGGCGTGGCCGAGCTGGCCGGTGCCGCGAACCTGGGCACGGCAGCCGCCTTCGGGCAGATGGGCTTCGCGGTCGCCCTCATCGCCGCGCTCCTGCAAGGGCGCTGACACCAGAACCCCAAACATCTCTGGACATCCGTTCGAGATGCGCCGTCCGGTATTGGGTAGGACACGGCCAGGGCCGATCAGGAAACCATGTCGCCCATCGAGCAGATCCAGTCCGAGTCCACCTCCGGTCGCCGCACGATCGATGCCGCCCTCGTCGGCTTCATCGTCGCCGTCTCCTCCTTCATCGGGCTCGGGGCCGCAGGGGTCCTCTGAGCCGCCTTACCGCAGCGCGATGCGGCGCTGCGTGTCGTAGGCCACCAGGTTCGGGTGCGGGAGCCCGGACAGCGTGGCGCCCGTGATGTTCCAGCGGACGTAGGCCACCGTGTTGGGCCGGCCGTCCGTCCTCAGCAGTCCCGGCATGATCACGAACCGTGTGTTGCGATCGCGACCCGGGCGCGCCACGTGCACGCCGTTGACGAACAGCTCGCCGGGCTGCGCCGCCTGCGGGATCTCCAGCCCCAGCGGGGCGTCGAGCCTCTTGGAGAGCTTCAGCCTGAAGGTCGTGCGATACCAGCGGACCAGGCCCGGCAGCAGCCCCTGCTGGTCGCCGATGCCCCACGCGCTGTCGTCGTAGGACGGCCGGTAGTAGCCGTCGCGCTCGCCCGTCAGGCCTGACGCGTTGGGGTAGTCCTCGGGCCGCCCGCCCCGGAGCTTCCAGGCGATGCCGCCGTCCACGCCCGGCACCTGGGGCAGCGTGCCCACCTTGTTGCCGAACGCGACCACCTCGCTGCCGATGACGATGCCGCACACGGTGCCGGCGCCGCGGTCGAGGCTCGCCGAGAGCAGCCCCCGCGGCTGCTTGGCCTGGGCGAACGCCTCGGCGTCCATCGTGTGGCCCCAATCGTCGGTCAGGACGGCCAGGACGTTGGGGCCCTGGGCGCTCTGGGCGTCCTGCGGAAGAGCGACCGTGGTGGCCTGCGGCACCGGTGGGAAGGCACCGAGACCGCCGAGGCCCATCGGGCCCGGGACGTCGGCGTCGCTGGTGACGGTCGTGAGGTACCGGCCGTTGAGCCAGACGCCGTAGCGATGGCGGCCCTCGATGCAGAGGTTCTGGGCGGTGCCGTCGTAGCGGCCGCGGTACCAGA
The DNA here is from genome assembly GCA_964443695.1 of uncultured Conexibacter sp. Classification (GTDB taxonomy): domain Bacteria; phylum Actinomycetota; class Thermoleophilia; order Solirubrobacterales; family Solirubrobacteraceae; genus Paraconexibacter. Next base: position 3,352 of record CAYUDT010000051.1, read on the forward strand.
CGTAGCCGGTCGGCTGGGCGTAGGTGTCGGCGAACAGGACGGGCCGGGTCAGCGGCTGCACCTGGGTCGGCGTCGACTGCGCGTCGGCGCTGCGCCAGGTGCTGTCGTCGTAGGCGGGCCGGACCTCGGGGACGTCGTCCTTGGTGCGCCAGGTCGTCAGGGCGGGGAGCGTGGGCCGCGACGGGCCGCCGACCCGGGTGCGGCGCAGCCGCCCCCGGCGGACGCGCACGATGCTGGTGCGGCGGTCGACGTAGACCGTCTTGCCGAGCACCAGCGACGGACCGACCAGCGTCTCGCCGCCGCGTGTCCAGACCCTGCCCGCGGCCGCGCGATCCACGACCAGGATCGCCCGGCCCTTGTGCGGGTGCAGCAGCTGCGCGTTGCCGGGTGTGAACGTCGTCGTGCCGTACTGGGTCCTGATGGCGTACGGCTTGCCGCGGTCACCGGCGACGACAAGCAGGTTGCCGCGGGCCAGGAGGATCTCCGCCGTGCTCCAGGCGACCTTCCAGCCCGCGAGGTTGGCGTTGGCGATGAGGTAGCGGGCACCGTGGCCGGGCAGGGGCACGGGCGGCGTGGTGTCCCCGCCGATCGTCAGGCGCGGCTGCCGGGCGGCGCCGGCGTCGGCGTTGCGCAGGACGATGTGGATCGCGCCGTCTGTGCCGCTGCGCCGCACCGCGTACAGCGCGTCGGGGTCGTCGGCGGTCGCGGCCGTCGCATCGTTGCCGGTGTTGGCCAGCGACTCCGGCTTGACGCTCAGCATCAGGTTCAGGCGGCGCTGCTCCTCGTAGCGGTCGCCCAGGCCCGTCCACTCGCGGATCGGTGCGGCGTAGTCGTAGCTGCTGCCGAGGTTGGGGAAGGGCGTGTAGCCCCACGTCGTCCCGCCGAACAGCATGTACTGGTTGATCATCGTCACGCCCTGGCCGATGAGGCTGAGGTTCTGGACGGTCGCGTAGTCGTGCAGCGTGCGGTAGCGGTCCTCGGGGTCGGCGTTGTCGTCCCCCGCGATCGGGGCCATGCCGCCCTGCACCTCGGGCATGTACAGCGGGCTGCGCGTCGCGCCCTTGCGCCGGTACATCGACTCGAAGCCGTCGACCTGGCCGAACGTGCTCGTGCCCCAGCTCTTGCAGCAGCTGAAGCCGTAGGGGTAGTTGTCGAAGCCGAAGAGGTCCACGACATCGCCGAAGCGGCCGGGGGCGGCCAGCTGGCCCAGCAGCTGCTGGTCGTTGTGGAGGATCGGGACGGTGATGCCGTTGGCCCGGGCGTCCGCGTAGAGCGCCTTCATGTAGGCGGTCGGGCCGTCGCCGTCGCCCGGATACTCGTTCTCGATCTGGACCCCGATGACGGTGCCCTGGTTGGGTCCGTGCAGCTGCCAGCGGGCCACGCGCGGCAGGACGTCGGCGTCCCAGCGCTTCCAGAGCGCCGTCCAGGCGGGGTCGTCGGTGCGGAACAGCGCGGGCAGGGCCAGCGCCCAGGGCGGGTAGCCGCCGGCGTCCATCTCGCCCTGCACGTACGGGCCGTGCCGGGCGACGACGTAGAGGCCCGCGTCCCGGGCGTCCTTGAGGAAGCGCTCGAGGTCGTAACGGCCCGTCCAGCGGCCCGGTCCGCTCTGGGTCGGCTCGTGATAGCCCCAGGGGATGTACGTGGAGATCGCGTTGAAGCCGGCGGCTCTGACGCGCCGGAGCACGATGGGCCACTCCCGCGGGTCGGGCATGCGGCTGTAGTGGACCTCCCCGGACAGCAGCACGACGCGCCTGCCGTCGATCTTCAGGGACTGCTTGTCGAAGGTCACCTGGGCGTGCGCCGTCGCGGGCACGGTTGACGTGAGCCCCAGGAGCAACGCGATGACCCACCGCCGCACGCTGTGGAGATTAGGGTCTGTGGCCATGGCTACGGGCTGCTTCGTCTCCACCGGTCGGTCGCTCGCTGAGGCGGTCGAGCGCGTCAAGCTCGCCGAGGAGCTCGGCTACGAGAGCGTCTACACGACGCACATCAACGGCCGCGACTCGCTGACCGTCCTGGCCGCGTACGCCGCGGCGACCTCCCGGGTGAGGCTCGGGACGGGCGTCATCCCGATCTACACGCGGGTGCCGGCGTCGATGGCGCAGACCGCCGCGACCGTCCACGAGCTCTCCGGTGAGCGGCTGGTGCTGGGCCTGGGCGTGTCCCACCGTCCGGTGGTCGAGGGCTGGTACGGGCAGACGATCGACCGGCCGATCGCCGAGATGCGCGAGTACCTCGGCCTGGTCCGCGCGATCGTCTCCGGGACCGAGATCCCGCGCGACACGACGAAGTGGCACACGCAGATGCCGCTCGCCGGCGTCGGGCCCTATCCGGACCTGCCGATCTACGCGGCGGGCCTGTCGCCCAAGATGCTCCACGCGGTCGGGGAGTTCGCCGACGGGGTCGTGCTGTGGCTGTGCAACCCCAACTACATCCGTGACGTCGTCGTCCCCGAGGTGCGTGCCGGTCGCGAGGCGGTCGGCAAGACGCTCGAGGGCTTCGACATCGTCGCCGCCGTGCCCAGCGCGCTGGTCGATGACCCCGCCGAGGCCCACGCCGCGATGCGCAAGGACCTCCTCCCCTACTTCGGCCTGCCCTTCTATCGCGCCATGATCGAGCGCTCGGGCTTCGGCGCGTCGATCGAGGCCTTCGACGCCGGCGCCGCCGCCGGCGACGTCGAGGCCATGAAGGCCGGCATCAGCAAGGACTTCCTGGATGTCCTCTGCGCGATCGGCTCCGAGGACGACGTCCGGGCCGGCGTCCAGCGCTACCTCGACGCGGGCTGCACCTCCCCCGCCGTCGGCCCGATCGCCCGCACCGACTTCGACGCCACCCTCCGCGCCGCGGCCTGACCTCGTTCGACATACCGGACCGCGGGACCGAAATACCGGACTGGGGTGGCGTTCCAATATTCTGGAATGAGAGCCAGGCGCCGTTTAGGTTCGCGCGTTAGCTTCGGTGGGACGTGGACCTGCCGTTGGTGCCCTATACGTCGAACTCGCTATGGCTGAACGTGACGCAGGCGGCCCTGGTCGCGCTGCCGGCGGCGGGACTGCCGTGGTGGGGCGCGCGGTTTGCGGGACGGTCGTGGTGGCTGGTGCTGCCGGGGTCGATCTGCGTGGTCGTGGGCGGTCTGGCGCTGGCCCCCGGGGCAGCCGACGCGCTGACGTGGCTGGCGCTGATCGCGATACCGCCCCTGGCCGCGGCGGCCCTGGGCTGGGCGATGCACGGGGCACGGGCGCCGTACGCGCTCGCGGCCGTCCCGGGCCTCGTCCTCGCCCTGGCGCAGGTCGACGAGCGCAAGGGCCAGACGGCGGCGCTGCTGCTGACCGCGCTGTCGTGCGTGACGCTCGGGCGGCTGCTGGCCGGCGGGGCGCCCACGCCGTGGCTGCGCGCAGGTCTGGTGGTGATGGCCGTCATCGACGCGATCCTCGTGTTCTCCCACGGCATCGACGCGCCCAACGCGGCACTGAACGCCGCAGCGCCCGGCCCCGGGCTGCCGAGCCTGCAGTACCTCGGCGTCGGAGGTGCGTCGATGGGCTACGGCGACGTCTTCGTCGCGGCCGTGCTGGGCGCGGTGCTGGCCGCCGAGGGCTCCAGCGCGCGCAGGCAACTGGCCGCGGCAGCCGTCACGCTGGTGGCCACGTCCGCGTTCGACTGCCTGTTCGCCGTCACCGATACGCTGCCCGCGACCGTCCCGATCGCGGTCGTGACCCTCCTCTTCCGTGCTCGACGCACTCCTGAACCGCATCGGTCTCCCCGCCCCGCCGCCGCCCACGCCTGAGGGGCTGCGCGAGGTCCACCGGGCCTACCTCAGCACGGTCCCCTACGAGGACCTGGCGATCCATCTCGGCGAGCAGCGGTCCCCCGTCGACCCCGACCACGTGCTGCAGCGCGTGCTGCGCAATGGCCGCGGCGGCTACTGCTTCGAGCTGAACGGCCTGCTGGCCAACCTGCTGGAGGACCTCGGTTTCGCCGTGGACCGCCGGCGCAGCGTCGTCGGCGACCGTGACGCCCACGACAGGCCGGTCAACCACCTCGTCCTCATCGTCACCGCCGGCGGCGAGCGCTGGCTCTGCGACGCCGGATACGGCGAGGCCTGGCTGGATCCCCTGCGCCTGGCCGAGGGGACGCAGCACCAGCCTCCGTTCCACTGGACGCTCAGCCACGAGGGCGATGACGGCTGGTGGCTGCAGGACCACGAGTGGACCTCCAACGAGGGCTTCCGGATCCTCCCCGGCACCGTCACGCTGGACGCGTTCGCCGACGCCCACACGCGGCTCTCGACCGACCCGGACTCGAGCTTCGTGCAGAACATCGTCATCCAGCAGCCGCGGGCCGACCGCATCCTCACCGTGCGCGGCCGGACGTTCAGCGACGTCGGGCCGCACGGCAAGAACACGCGCGTCCTCGCCGACGCACACGACTTCCGCCGCACGTTGCACGACACGTTCGGCATCACGCTGACCGACGACGAGGTCAGCCGGTTGTGGTCGTCTGCGTGCCTCCAGCACGACCGCTGGGTGCAGCGCCAAGGGCAGTGATCCTCCAGGCACCGCCGTCGCGCGCCAGGGACAGCACGTCGTCGGACGCCGGCTGGTTGGCGGCCGTGGAGTGGACGCGCACCTTGGCGTTGTCGCCCTTGACGGTGATGCCGCGGATCGCGAGCTTGGGCGTGACGACGCCCTCGAAGCCCTTCTTCAGCGCCAACTCACAGGGCAGGCCGTACTGCTCGGTGTTGTCGGCCAGCGCCGGGCTGAAGAGGTCGTCGCAGATCGCCTGGTAGTCCTTCTCGGCGGTGGCGACGGCAAAGCGGCTGACGACCGTGCGGACCTCCTTCTCCGGGGTCAGGGAGCTGCGCTCGCCACACGCGGCGAGGCTCGTGGCGATGCACAGGGCGAAAGCAACCGACAGCGGCCTACTCACGGGGCCGCAGGGTAGCCTGTGCTGATGGAGCGCGAGCCGCTCATCGACGGCCACGGTCGCCTCATCGGCGACCTCCGGGTCTCTGTCACCGACCGCTGCAACTTCCGCTGCCGCTACTGCATGCCGGCGGAGGGCCTGCCGTGGCTGCCCCACGCGGACGTGCTGACCTTCGAGGAGATCAGCCGCATCGTCGCGGTGCTCGTCGACATGGGCATCCACAGCGTCCGCCTCACCGGCGGCGAGCCTCTGGTCCGCCGCGACCTCCCCGCGCTGTGCTCGCAGCTGTCGGTCATCCCCGGCCTCGACGACCTCAGCATCACCACCAACGGCGTCCTGCTCGAACGCGACGCCGCCGCCCTGGTGGATGCGGGCGTGCAGCGCTTCAACGTCTCGATCGACTCGCTGCAGCGCGAGCGCTTCCACGAGATCACCCGCCGCGACGCGCTGGACCGGGTGCTGATGGGCCTCGACGTCCTCGCCGCGCAGCCCGGCGTGGGGACCATCAAGCTCAACGCGGTCGCGATGCGTGGCTTCACGGAGACCGAGGTCGTGCCGTTCGCGAGGTTCGCGCACGACACGGCGTTCGAGGTCCGCTTCATCGAGTGGATGCCCTTGGACGCCGGCCACACCTGGACCGCCGAGGACGTGCTGACCGGCGCCGAGCTCGTCGCGATCATCGAGGCCGAGCTGGGGCCGCTGGTGCCCGAGGCCCGCGCCGCGCACAGCACCGCGCGGACGTACACGTTCGCCGACGGCCGGGGCCGGCTCGGCTTCGTCAACCCGGTCTCCGAGCCGTTCTGCGCCGACTGCGACCGCATCCGCCTCACCGCGGACGGACGGCTGCGCACCTGCCTGTTCAGCCTGAACGAGACCGACCTGCGCGGCCCGTTGCGCGCCGGGGCGACCGACGATGAGCTGGCCGAGGTGATCCGGGCCGCCGTGTGGCGCAAGGAGCTCAAGCACCGCGTCAACGAGCCCGGGTTCATCCAGCCGTCGCGCCCCATGTCCGCCATCGGCGGCTGAGCCGGCTTCGGAGGCTGTTCGCTGACGCTCACGACCTCCGGCCTCAAGACCTGCCGCCACGTGTCGACCACGAAGGCATGAGCCTCCTGTTGGACGCCGGTCTCCAGGCCGAGGTCATCCTCGACGGCGGTTGGCGCGCGCCGGTCATCATCACCGAGTGCACCCCGGACTCCGCGCTGCTGCGCCCGGCGGACGGCCACCTGCGCCTGCCGGACCGCCTGGACTGGGTCACCGCGACGCTCGAGTGGAGCAGCGAGGGCGGCACGATCCGCCGCCCCGGCATCCTCGTCGGGGCCGAGCGCGGCCTGCTGCGCCTGGAGCCTGTCGGCCTGCACCCGTTCGAGCAGCGCCGCCAGTTCGAGCGCGTCCCGGCCGCGGTCAGCGCGTCCGTGACCGCCGAGGGCCACACGGTCGACACGACGACGCTGGACGTCAGCGCCGGAGGCATGCTGCTCGACGGCGCCGACGGCCTCGACGCCCCCGGCCCCATCGAGTTCACGCTGCGCCTCGGCGAGCAGACCGTCACCGGCACGGGCGCGATCGTCCGCGCGGTGCCCTCCGGCGCCCGCGCCGTGCGCTTCGATGCGCTCAACGGCGAGGGCGCCGCCGCCCTGGCCCGTTGGCTCGACGCCCACGTCGCCGCCGCGGCCTGACCCCGGGCGGGTGCCCGCCCGCCGTCGCCGTCCCCGCGGCGCCGCTTTGTGAAGCCGGGATTGAGTTTGGGCACATCTGAAACGCCGGCGGTGTCGTAGTAGACGACACCACGATGCTGCTGCTGTGTCTCTTCGCCGTGCTCGCCGGAGCCGGGACCGCCGTCTCGCCCTGCGTGCTGCCCGTCCTGCCCGCGCTGCTGTCCGCGGGCGCGACCGGCGGACGGAGCCGTCCCCTGGGCGTCGTCCTCGGGCTCACCGTGACCTTCACGGTGACGATCGTCGGGCTGGCCAGCGTCGCCGACGGTGTCGGCCTCGGGGACGACATCACCCGCGACATCGCGATCGTCGCGCTGGCCGGGTTCGGTGCCGCCGTGCTGTTCCCGCAGCTCGGCGACCGCCTGGAGGCCCCGCTCAGCCGGCTGGCCCGGTTCGGCCCCAAGCGCCTGGGCGACGGCTTCGGCAGCGGCGTCGCGGTCGGCGCCGCTCTGGGCTTCGTCTACGCGCCGTGCGCCGGCCCGATCCTCGCGGCGGTCATCGCGGTCAGCGCCGCGAGCGGACAGACGATCGCGGTGGGCGCGTCCTACGCGCTGGGCAGCGGCGTCGTCCTGCTCCTGCTGGCCCTTGGTGGCCGGGCCGTCCTGGACCGCGTGCGCTCCGGCCGCCGCGCGCTGACGATCCAGCGCACGCTCGGGGCGGTGATGGTCGCGACGGCGGTCGCGATGGTCGCCCAGCTCGACGTGCGCTTCCAGACGGCCATCGCCGACCACCTGCCCGCTGCCGTCGTCAACCCGACGAAGTCGCTGGAGCAGTCCGCCGCCGTCAAGGAGCGCCTGGCGGACCTGCAGGGCGCCAACCGCTTCGAGCAGGCCGCGACCAGGGCCCGGAAGGCCGCGCCCGCCCCGCGGGCCGGCGGCGTGCCCTCCAGGCTGCCCGTCCTCGGTGAGGCGCCGGAGTTCACGGGCACGCAGCAGTGGTTCAACACTCCCGGCAACCGGCCGCTGACGTTGGCCGGCCTCCGGGCCCAGCACCGCACCGTGCTGATCGACTTCTGGACCTACACCTGCATCAACTGCATCCGCACGTTCCCCTACAACAAGGCCTGGTACGCCAAGTACAAGGACCAGGGGTTGACGATCGTCGGCGTGCACTCGCCGGAGTTCGCCTTCGAGAAGAAGGCGTCCAACGTGGCGGCGGCCATCAGGCAGAACGGTCTGCGGTATCCGGTCGTGCAGGACAACGACCTCGAGACCTGGGGCGCGTGGTCCAACCAGTACTGGCCCGCCCTGTACCTCATCGACACCAAGGGCCAGGTCCGCTACGTCCACTTCGGCGAGGGCGACGACGAGCAGACCGAGGCGGCCATCCGCTCCGTCCTGGCCGAGCAGCCCGACGTGCGACTCGGTGGCGACGCCCGGCCCCAGGACGTCATCGTCCCGTCGACGGACACGTCCCCGGAGACCTACCTCGGTTCCGCGCGCGCCCAGGGCTTCACCGAGCAGCCGAAGGACGGCACCCGCCAGTACGTCGCCCCGACCACGCAACTCGGCCTCAACGAGTTCGCCTACGGCGGCGCCTGGAGCGTGGACGCCGAGTCGGCCACCGCGGTGAAGGACGCGCACCTCGAGGCCCAGGTGCAGGCCAAGAACATCTACCTCGTGTTGTCCAGCGCCGGCGGGAGACCGCGCCACGTCAAGGTCCGCTTCGGTGGTCGCGACTACCCGACGATCACGGTGCGGCGTCAGCGCCTGTACACGCTCGTCTCGCTGCCCCAGCCCGCTGCCGGGCACCTGTCGCTGCGCTTCGACCCCGGGGTGTCCGGGTTCGCGTTCACGTTCGGCTAGGCCCGGACCTGATCGACCAGGCACGTTCGAGCAGCTGCGCGGCGTGGTCGATGACCCGGTCGCGTCCGACGCCCAGCGTGCCGTCGAGGTGGGCCACGTAGAGCATGACGACCGATCCGACCACCGCGGTCGCGGTGAGCATCGCGTCGTCGTCGTCGGGCCCGTCCTTCAGCTCGGTGAACCGCGCGCGCAGGAGCGCGGCGAAGCCCGGCAGCAGCGCGCTGCGGTGCGCGCCGAGCGTCGGATCGACCAGCGGCTCCTGGAGCAGCACGCGCCCGCGGCGCGGGTCGGCCTCCAGGTAGGTCATGTACGCCTCCATCGTCGCGCGCGCGGCGAGCTGGGGATCGTCGAGGCGGAACGCCGCCGCCACGATCGCCTGCTGGGCCTCCTCCACGCAGCGGTCGTAGACCGCGGTGACCAGCGCCTCGCGGTCACCGAACGACTCGTAGAGGTAGCGCTCCGAGAGCCTGGTCTGCCGGCACACGCCGCGCACCGTCACGGCCGACACACCGCCGGTACCCAGCAGCGCGAAGCCGGCGTCGAGGAGCTTGGCCCGGCGTTCCTGGCGCCGGGTGTCCAACGTCGTTCCGCCCCAGACTCTCTCGGCCATCTGCACCTCGATGGTGCCACATGCGGGTCGCTCGCCAAAAGTCCCGGGCACCCGCCCGGATGTGCGCCGCCGGACCAACCGCGAGGATTGCATCCATGCTCCGCCGCCCTGCTCTGCTGCTCACCTGCGCCGTTGCGCTCGGCCTTGCCGCCTGCGGCTCCTCCGAGGAGCGCGACACCGCGCAGACGACCACCGCCGCCAGGAAGGTCGCCCCGACCTACGGCACGGTGAACATCAGCTACGCCTCCCCGCAGAGCAAGACCGAGCAGATCGCCCAGGAGCTGTTCTCGGCCGGCCAGACCAAGGAGATCGCCCAGGGCCTGGCGAGCAACTTCAAGCTGCCCAACGACATCACGCTCGAGGTCGTCAACGGATTCGTCGGACCCAACTGGAACCCGCAGACCGAGACGATCACGCTGTCCTACGGCTTCATGGACTACATGGCGCAGATCATCCGCAAGCACGACCCGGACATCCGCGACTACGACCTGGGCAAGTACCTCGGCGCCCTCAACGGCTTCATCCTCTTCCACGAGATGGGCCACATGCTCGTCAACCAGCTCAACCTCCCGATCACCGGCAAGGAGGAGGACGCGGTCGACGAGCTCGCCTCGGTGATCATGTTGAAGTTCGTGGACGGCGGTGACGAGTTCTCGTTCAACGCGGCGAAGTTCTTCCACAACCTCAGCAGCGACCGAGGCGCGCTGAAGGAGTCCAACTACTGGGACGTCCACAGCCTCGACGAGCAGCGCGCCTACAACATCGTCTGCTGGGTCGCGGGGTCCTCGGAGGCCGACTACAAGCAGGTCCAGCGGCTGGGCATCCTGGGCGCCGACCGGCTGCGCGGCTGCCCGCAGGAGTTCCAGCAGAAGGTCAACTCCTGGGAGACGCTGCTCAAGCCCTACTTCCGCCCCGGAAAGGGTCCGAAGAGCTGAGCTGCCGCTCGCGGAGCAGGGTGCCCGCGCGCAGCACGTCCTCCGGGGCGTTGACGTTGAAGAACGGCGTCGCGTCCTCGAAGCCGACGACCCGTGGACCCAGCGCCTCGACCGCCGTGGTCAGCCGCGTCGTCGCGTCGTGGTGCGACAGCGGCCGCCGGGCCCGGGCGGCATAGACCGCGCACAGCGGCTGCAGCCTGCCGTCGGCCAGCGGGACGACCGCCGCGTCGTCGGGCCGCAGCGCCCGCAGCAGCGTGCGGATCGTGCCCGCGTCCAGCAGCGCGAGGTCAGCGGCGACCGCGACGACGGGACGGTTGCCGGCCTGCTGCAGCGCGTGGACGATGCCGGTGAGCGGATGGTGCGGCGTGTCCGGCTCGGTCCACCGGCCGACGTCCGCACGCAGGTCCGGCAGCGTGGTGTCGCGCTTGGCGACGACGAACAGCGGCGCGACACCCGCGGCCCGCAGCGCGTCCAGCGGGTACTCGACGAGCGGGCGGCGCTCGACCGCGACAACGGCCTTGTCACCACCGATGCGGCGACCGAGCCCGCCGGCCAGCACCACGCCGATCGGTTGCTCGGCGCCCCGGGTGCGCTTGCGGGCCCACGGAAAGGGCACGGCCATGCGCCAGACCATAGCCGCCTGCGGCGAGTCACACGGTCGGGGGCATGTCTCTATTCTCGAAGGCGATGGAGTCGTTCGAGCCACGCCCTTGGCTGCGCTGCTACCGCTGCTGGTCCACGAACCTCGAGGTCCAGGTGCACTACGAGGGCATCCACAGGATCGACCCCGACACGGGTGAGCGTGCCGAGGTGGTCGACGAGCTGCAGGAGGCGCTGGTGCAGTGCGTCGACTGCATGCACGACCAGCCGCACCTCACGTTCGTCAACGGGCACGTCGAGCCGATCGAGGACCGCTGGGAGCGCATGGTCGCGGGCACGCCCTGGGTCGCCTCGTGCACGGTGACGGTCGCCGCCGAGGAGGTCGAGTCCTGCAGCGGGCCGGACGCCGGCGATGCGCTGTCCTACGCGGCCTTCGGCGACCACGGCACGCGCGAGTTCTTCACGCATGTGCGCTTCCACAAGCACGAGGGCGACGAGTGGATCGTCGTCCACCTGCTCGTCGAGCTGTACGCGCGGTCGGCCGAGGAGGCCAACGACGTCCTCACCGATGCGGCGCGCGGCACGCTGACGATCACGTCGCTGGCCGAGGAGTCGCGTCCCCCCGCCGCCGCCGGGCAGGACCCCCACTAGACGCACCGGTTAGTTGACAACTGTCCCGTAACTCGGGGATGGTTGTCCGCATGGGTCGAGCGGGTGCGGTGCTGCTGGCGACGATGGCGTGCGCATGCGCCGGTGCGCCATGCGCGGCGGCCCAGACCTATGAGGCCAACCCGGGCTCGCTGTCGGCGCACAAGGCACCGAACTGGTGGAAGGACGGCAAGCTCGGCATCTTCATCCACTGGGGCGTCTACTCCGTCCCGGCCTGGGCGCCGACCGGCCTGCAGTACCTCGGCTACGCGGAGTGGTACTGGGCCTTCCAGCAGGTGCCGGGCACGCCGACCTGGCAGCACCACCTGCAGACCTACGGGCCGAACGTCGTCTACGACGACTTCATCCCCCAGTTCCGGGCCGAGAGGTTCGACCCCGACGCGTGGATCAAGCTGTTCGAGGAGGCGGGCGCCAAGTACTTCGTGCTGACCGCCAAGCACCATGACGGCTTCAACCTGTGGCCGACGAGGACGTCGGACCGCAACAGCGCCAGGATGGGACCGCACCGCGACCTCGTGGGCGACCTCTTCGCCGCCGCCCACCGCGCGGACGACCGTGTCAAGCCCGGCCTCTACTACTCGGTGCCCGAGTGGTTCAGCCCCGCGCCCAAACCGGCCGACCACCAGGGCGTCGGGCCGTTGCCGCTGTTCGGCGGCGAGGCCATCCGCCGCAACGCCTACACCCAGCTGCCGGTCGACTACACCGGCTACAAGCCGGTCGCCGACTACGCCAAGGACGTGATGATCCCCTCGGTCGAGGAGCTCATCCACGAGTACCACCCCAACGTCCTGTGGTGCGACATCGGCGGCAACTCGACCTACTACCAGTCCGACCGGTGGATCGCCGACTTCTACAACGCCGCGCAGAGGACCAACCCCGAGGGCGTGGTCGTCGACGACCGCTGCGGCGAGGCAGGCAAGACCCACAAGGACTTCACGACGGCCGAGTACAGCACCGACGGCAGCTACCCCACCGGCGACTGGGAGGCCACCCGCGGCATGGGCTACTCCTTCGGCTACAACCAGGCCGAGACCGACGCCGAGTACCTCACGCCGCTGGAGATCATCAAGACGCTCGTCGACAGCGTCGCCCACGGTGGCAACCTGCTGCTGGACATCGGCCCGAAGGCCGACGGCACGATCCCCGAGGTCATGACCACGCGGCTCCACGCGCTGGGCGACTGGCTGAAGGTCAACGGCCGCGCGATCTACGGCTCACGGCAGTGGACGGTGCCCGGCGAGGACGCGCTGCGCTACACCAAGGGCCGGGACGGCGCGCTGTACGTCACCGCGTTCGGCTGGCCGGGCGCGACGCTGACCATCCCCGACGCCGGCCAGGTCGCCGCCGACGACGTCGTGACGCTGCTGGGCTCCGACGAGCAGCCGCTGACGTGGCGCCAGGACGGCGCGTCGGTCGTCGTGACGATGCCCGACGCCGACGCCGCGAAGGCGACGACGTCGAAGCACGCGTTCGTCGTGCGCATCGGCCGGCCGGCCCCGCCGGCGATCTCCGGCGTGCGCGCCTCCGGCCGCCGCCTGACGTTCACCGTCGACCAGCCCGCGAAGGTCACGATCCGGACGGCCGTCGCGCGCCGGGGCCGCTACGTCGCGCTGAAGGGCGCGCTGGTCCGCAGCGTCGCCCGCGGCACCACGCGCGTGACGCTGCCGCCGCGCGGGCCCGGGACGTACCGCCTGACGCTGCGCGCCGTCCGCGACGGCCGCAGCAGCGCAGCCGTCTCAACGACGCTCCGCGTCAGGGGTGGCTGACGCGGGACCCGGTCTTCGACGGCGCCCGTCAGCCACCCGTCAGCGCGCGGAGCTGCCGGACGGCGAGCGTCAGGCCCGCCAGGTCCGGCGTGTCCTCGGTGGAGAGCGCGCGGACGAACGTACGCAGGCGGTTGAGCCGCTCGGTGCGGGCCTCCAGGAACGCGGCCACCGCCACGACCGGGTCGGCCTCCGGCCCGGCCTCGGCGAGCGCCGCCTCGGCCAGCACCCGGCGGACGGCGAGGACGTCGTCCTCCAGCGCCGAGGCGGCCCAGCGCTGCATGCGTCCGGAGACCGTCAGCGCGTCGACCTGGGTCTCCAGCCACTCCAGCCGCAGGTGGTCACCCAGGGCGAAGAAGGCCGCGGCGACGTCCTCCACCATGCGGCCGGTGTGGTGCGCGGCGGCGATGATGTCCGGCGCGTGCACGAGCGCCGCCTGCATCGCGTGCGCGCGGGCCAGGTCCTCCGGCGCCCCGCGGGCGACCAGCGCCTCGGCGGTCGCCTCCGCCGCGGCCCGCCAGTCCGCCGAGCGCAGCTGCGGCAGCACCGCCCACAGCGCGTCGAAGCCGGCGCGCCCGGCCGACCCCGCGGAGAGGATGTCGCTGCCCGGGTCGCCGTGGGAGAGCTCCCAGCGGGCGACGCTCTCCACCAGCGCGTCGACGCCGCCCATGAGCGCCCAGTAGACGTCGGCCTCGACGGCGCCGTCCAGCGCCTCGATCGCGCCCCAGCGCTCGGCGGCCCCGGTCGCGATCACCGCGATCTTGTAGGCCCGCACGACCGCGGGCACGTCGGCACCCTGCTCGGTCATCAGCCGCGACGCGAACGTCGGGCCCAGCGCGTTGACGACCTCGTTGGAGACCAGCATCGCGATGAGCTCGCGCCGCAGCGGATGGCTGTTGATGTGGTGGCCGAAGCGCTCGACGACCGCCGGCGGGAAGTAGCCGCGCAGGTCCTTCTCGAAGGCCGGGTCGTCGCAGAGTGGCGAGTGCAGCAGCGCGTCGGCCAGCTGGCGCTTGGCGTAGGCCAACAGCACCGACAGCTCGGGCAGCACCAGGCCCGCCCCGCCACGCCGCCGCTCGGACAGCTCGTCGCTGTCGGGCAGCCGCTCGACGTCGCGGTGCAGCGTGCCGTCGTCGGCCAGCGCGTGCATCAGGTCGTCGTAGGCGTACAGCCGGGCCGCGGAGCCCTGCAGCTCCTGGGCCAGGATCTGCGCCTGCTGGAAGGAGTCATAGAGGACGTGGTCGACGATGTCCGGCGTCAGCTCCTCCAGGAACGCGTCGCGGCCGGCGCGGTCCAGCTCGCCGGCGGCCTCGGCCTGGCCCAGCAGGATCTTCAGGTTGACCTCGTGGTCGGAGCAGTCGACGCCGGCGCTGTTGTCGATGAAGTCCGCGTTGACGAGGATGCCGTTGCGGGCGGCCTCGATGCGGGCGCGCTGGGTCAGCCCGAGGTTGCCGCCCTCCCCCACAACCCGCACGCGCAGGTCCTTGGCGTCGACGCGGATGGCGTCCGACGAGCGGTCCAGTGCGTCGGCGTCGGTCTCGGTGGAGGCCTTGACGACCGTGCCGATGCCGCCGTTCCAGAGCAGGTCGACGGGCGCGCGCAGCACCGCCCGGATCAGGTCGGTCGGGGCCAGCTCGGCGTCCTCGACGCCCAGGGCGGCGCGGGCCTGCGGTGACAGCTCGATCGACTTCGCGGTCCGCGGGAACACCCCGCCCCCGGCGCTGATCTTCGATCGGTCGAAGTCGTCCCACGACGACCCCGGCAGCTCGAACAGCCGCTTGCGCTCGGCGAAGGTGACGTCCGGGTCGGGATCGGGGTCGATGAAGACGTGGCGGTGGTCGTAGGCGGCGACGAGCCGGATGCGGTCGCTCAGCAGCATGCCGTTGCCGAAGACGTCACCGCTCATGTCGCCGATGCCGACGACGGTGAAGGTGTCGACCGCCGGGTCCAGGCCCAGCGCACGGAAGTGGCGCTTCACCGACTCCCACGCACCGCGCGCGGTGATGCCCAGCGCCTTGTGGTCGTAGCCGACGCTGCCGCCGGAGGCGAACGCGTCCCCCAGCCAGAAGCCGCGCCGTTCGGCAATGGCGTTGGCGGTGTCGCTGAACGTCGCCGTGCCCTTGTCGGCCGCGACGACGAAGTACTGGTCGTCGCCATCCAGGACGCGCACGCCCTCGGGGTGGACGACCTTGCCGTCGCGCAGGTCGTCGGTGAGGTCCAGCAGCGCCTCGATGTAGCGCATGTACGCGGCCTTCACGGCGTCGCGCAGCTCCTGCCCCGGCGGCGGCGCGTCGCGCAGCAGGAAGCCGCCCTTGGCACCGGCGGGCACGATGACCGCGTTCTTGGTCATCTGCGCGCGCATCAGGCCGAAGACCTCGGTGCGGTAGTCCATCCGCTCGCTCCAGCGGATGCCGCCACGGGCGATCATGCCGCCGCGCAGGTGGATGCCCTCCATGTCGGGCGCGTAGACGTAGATCTCGTACAGCGGCGCCGGCTGCGGCATCGTCGGGACGTCGGCGCTCTTCAGCTTGAAGGCGATCGCGCCGCGGTCGGCGCGGTACACCGTGGTCCGCAGCGTGGCGTCGATGACGCCGAGCTGGTTGCGCAGGATGCGGTCGTGGTCCAGCAGCGCGACGGCGTCGAGGTCCTCGAGGATCTCCGCGCGCAGGCGGTCCTCCGCATCGGGATCACGCTCGATCGACGGGTCGAAGCGCAGCTCGAACAGGCGCATCTGCTTGGCGGTCAGCGCGGCGTTCGCGGCGATGACGTCGTTCTGGAAGCCCTCGGTGTAGCGCGACCCCAGGCGCTGGCGGTAGCGGCGGTAGGCGCGCAGCACCTCGACCTCGCGGTGGTCGAGGTCGGTCAGCACGACCAGCCGGTGCAGCGCGTCGGACTCGATCTCGCCCCACCAGGCAGCCTTCAGCGTCGCCGCGACGCGCGAGCCGCAGTCGCCGAGGTTCAGCGGCGCGTCGCCCGGGCCGAGGACGCCGAACGCCTGCAGCCAGAGGTCGCCGTCGACCTTGGTCGGGACCTCTTCGATGACGCGCAGCCCGAGATCCTCGAGCAGCCGCGTCGCCTGCGAGAGCTCGACCTTCGGCCCCTTGCGGTACAGCGTGACGCGGGTACGGCCCTCCTCGTCCTGCAGGCCGACGCCGATGTCACGCGCCTCGGTGATCAGCCGGTCGAGCCCGTCGACGTCCGCCGCGGCCAACGCCGGGGCGGTCGCCGCGCGGTAGGACGCGGGGAAGCGCTCCAGCCAGCGGGCGGCCAGCACCGCGCCGCGCTCCTCCCCGTGGGTCGCGGCGAGCTGGTCGCCGACCGCGTCGTCCCACGTGCGGGCCAGCGCGACGAGCTCGGCCTGCAGCTCCTCGATCGGCACCTCGGGCAGGTCCTCGGCGGCCGAGTGGACGGTGAGGTGGTACTGCACGCGCTCGTCGGCGCCGATGACCTCGTGGGCCTCGACCTCGGAGACGTTGAAGCGCTCGGCGACGATGCGGCGCAGGCGCTGGCGCAGCAGCTCGTCGTCGCGCCGGCGCGGCAGGGCCGCGATGAGCGTCGCGCTGCGGCCGTCGGTGCCGCGGTGGCCGAGCATGCGCACCTGGTCGCCGGTGAGGCCGAGCAGGACGACGAGGTCCTGGCGCAGGTCGTCGGTCGGGGTCGCGAAGACCTCGTCCTTGGGCATGGCGTCGAACAGGCGGACGGCGGCCTTGTAGTCGTGGCTGCCCTCGAAGAGGTCCTCGGCATCGAGGATGCGCTGGAGCTTGCGGCTCAGCAGCGGGATCGTCGACGCGGGTTGGGCCTCGGCCTTGCTGCCGAACAGGCCGACCAGCCGCCGCTCGCCGACGATCTGCCCTGCCTCGTCCACGCGCCGCACGCCGATGTAGTCCATGCGCGCGCGGCGGCGCACGGGCGACGGGCGGTTGGTGCGGGACACCACGACCAGCTCGCCCTCGGTCGCGCGGGTGCGCAGCGCGGTGGACATCTCGCTCAGCGGCGTGCCGCCGTCGGCGTACTGGGACGTCTCGCAGTCGCGCAGCAGGCCCAGGCCGCTGTCCTGGACGACCCGCCAGTTGCCGTCGGCGATCTCGTAGTCGCGCGCCCCGAGGAAGACGAAGTGGTCGTCGGCCAGCCAGTTCAGGAACGCCGCGGCGTCCTCGATGTCGTCGGCGCCGTAGCGCGCTTCGGCGCTGCGGGTCTCGGTCGCGATCTCCTCGACGCGGTCGCGCATCGCGCCGAAGTCCGCGACGACCTGCGCGACATCGGCCAGCACCTGCCGGACGCCGTCCTCCAGCGCGGCGAGCTCCTCAGGGGCCAGGCGCCGGTCCAGCTCGAAGTGCATGACCGACTCACGGCCACCGTCGCGCGGGTGGTGCAGCTCGGTGATCCGGCCCTGCGCGTCGCGCGTGACGCCGATGATCGGATGGACGACGCGGCGGATGCCGATGTTGCGCGCCCGCAGCTCCGCGCTGACGGAGTCGACGAGGAACGGCAGGTCGGGGCTGTTGGTCTGCAGCACCGACGCACCGGGCTCATAGCCCTCGCCCTCCTGCGTGGGCGTGAAGGCCCGGACGAACGACGGCGCGGTGCCGCGCTGCTGCGCGGCGGTGAACGCGCTGGCGATCTCCGCCTTCAGCGCGTCCCCCGCAGGTTCGTTGCCGCCACCGGCATCGAGGCGGCGCATGTAGGCCCGCGCGAACGCGCGGCCTGCGTCGCCTCCATCTGACCCGGTGGCCCCAGGGATCTCCTCCGTGGTGCTCACATGGGCGACCGTACTCCTCTCACCGGTTCAAGATGTGATCTGCAAGCCCGTATGTCACCGCTTCGGCCGGGGACATGTAGTTGTCGCGGTCCATGTCGGCGTGGATCTGCTCGGTCGTCTGGCCGGTGTGATGGGCGTAGAGGCCCTCGAGGATGTGCTGGAGGTCCAGCGACTCCTTGGCGTGGATCTGGATGTCCGTGCCCTGCCCCTGGTAGCCGCCTGACACCTGGTGGATGAGGACGCGGGAGTTGGGCAGGACGCTGCGCTTGCCCTTCGCGCCGCCGGCGAGGATCAGCGCGCCCATCGACATCGCGATGCCGCAGCAGACGGTCTGCACGTCGGGCTTGACGTGCTGCATCGTGTCGTAGATGGCCAGGCCGGCGTAGACGCTTCCGCCGGGCGAGTTGACGTAGATGCAGATGTCCTGCTCGGGGTCCTCGGCCTCGAGGTGCAGCATCTGGGCGACGATGAGGTTGGCGATGTCGTCGTCGACCTGCTGGCCGAGGAAGATGATCCGCTCGTTGAGCAGCCGGCTGTAGATGTCGAACGAGCGCTCGGCGCGGCCGTCGCTCTTGATGACCATCGGGACAAGGGGCACGTTGTGCAACCTCCGAGTTGCGTGTTTTGGGGTACGCTAGCATGCAACCCCATGGTTGCGCGAGAGATCGTCCTGCCCGTTGACCGCGACACGGCATGGGAGTTGCTGACCGACGAGGACGCCCGCCGCGAGTGGCTCGGCGAGTGGGCCGACCGCGACGCCGTCGTCGAGGACGAGGAGCCCGGTGAGCGCCTGTCGTTCTGGTGGGACTCAGGTCGCGTGGAGATCCTGCTGACCGAGGCCGTGGGCGGCACGCGGATCAGCGTGTTCGAGACGCCCGTCGGCCCGCTCTGCGTTGCCTGACGACGTCTTCTTCGCGCTGGGCGACCCGACCCGTCGCCAGCTGCTGGAGGTCGTGTCCGATTGGGGCAGCGCCACGGCGACCCAGCTCGCGGCGGAGCTGCCGATCACGCGCCAGGCGGTCGCCAAGCACCTGGCCGTGCTGGCCGAGGCCGGCCTGGTCCGCGGCGAGCGGGCCGGGCGCGAGACCCGGTACGTCCCGACGCCGGCGCCGCTCGGCGAGGCCATCGGCTGGATGGCCGGTCTGGGCGCCGACTGGGACGACAAGCTCGCCGCGCTGCAGCGCCTCGCCGCCCGCCGCGCACGCTGAACTGAGGTAGCGTCGCGTCCATGAGCGATGTCCCCACGCTGTGGGTCTGCCACGGCGACGACGGTGGTCCGAAGTTCCACCCGTGCCGCGTGGTGCAGACGGAGATGAAGGCGAAGGGCATCGCCTTCGAGAAGGTCATCGGCGGTCACGGCAACCCCGTGCCGTTCCTGCAGAAGCGCCACCTGCGCGAGGACCTCTTCGCGGCGACGGGCGGCCGCAACCTCCCGACGCTGCAGCTGCCCGACGGCACGTCGCTGAAGGGCTCGCGGGCGATCCGGAAGTGGATCGCCGCGCAACCTTCCGCGTCGTAGCCCTACTGCGGCGTGAGGACCACGACCGGGATCTCGCGGTCGGTCTTCTTGGCGTACTCGTTGTAGTCGGGCCAGACCTCGGCCAGCGCGTCCCACAACTTCGCGCGCTCCTCGCCCTCGGCGACCGACGCGGTGACGTCGAACGTGTCGGCCTTGACCTGGATCCTGGCGCGGTTGTCGTCGGCCTCGATGTTCTTCAACCAGAACGGGTCGTCGGGCGTGCCGCCCTTGGACGCGACGATGACGTACTTGCCGTCGATCTGACGATGGATGAGCGGCGTCGTGCGCTCCTCGCCCGTCTTGCGACCCTTGGTGGTCAGCAGGAGGATCTCGGTGCCGTTGCGCCAGAGGTACCCGCGCTGCCCGTCGGTCTCCTCGTAGGCCTTGACGTGCTCGTCGCCGAAGAGGCTGTCGTCCTGGATGTAGTCGGTCATGGGTTCACAGTAGTCCGCGCGCAATCCGGCCGAGGGTCGACGAGTTGACCGGCACGCCGGGCAAGGACGGCGTCGACGCCACCGCCGCGCCCGTCGCCGCCTGGACCACGACTCCGAACACCGCCTTCGCGAACGCCGATTGGTCCGCCAACCCGGCCGACCCAGTACCTCGTCGACCGTGAGGTCGTGCGTCTCCGCGGCGAGGTCACCTGCACCGCCAGCCCGTGCGACGTGGTCCTGAGCGCGCCCGCCGGCCCGCCGTCCGCGATCAGCTACCGCATCGGGTCACCGGAGGGCGCCGCTCGCGGCGCCCTCCGTCGTTGCACGGGAGTCAGACGGTCGCGTAGGTGATCGAGTTCGAGCAGCCGGAGGCGTTGCCCACCTGGTCGGTCGATCTCGCGCTGAGGTCCGTCGACGGTACCGACAGGAACACCTGGATGCCGGGGTAGGCGAACCCGTCGCCGCCCTGCCCGGAGCCGATCTCCGTGCCCTCCGAGCAGTCGCTGCTCGCATAGATCGTCACGAATGCATCCGCGTCGGCGGTGCCGCGGACGTAGGGCGACAGCCCTACCGAGGTCCCGGTGGCTGGGTAGGTGTCGGCCAGCACCGGCGTCGACGGCGGCGTCACGTCGCGGGTGTACTCGTACGGCGAGCTGCAGTCCGACACGTTTCCGGCGGTGTCGGTCTGGCGCGCGCTGTACTGCACGGTGCCGCTGACCGGGGTCACCGCCGTCACGCTCCAGCCCCCGTCCGACGTGACGGTGTCCAGCGGCGAGCCGGTGCACGTGCCGTTCTCGAACACCTGGACGGAGGCGCCGGGCTCGGCGTCGCCGCTGATGGTCGGAAGCTCGTCCGCGCCCGGGGAGACCGGGTTGTTGATGTTCGGCGGCGACGCCGAGCGGTCCAGGACGTAGGTCGTCTTCTCGCAGTTGGAGATGTTGCCGGCCGCGTCACGGCTGGCCACGCCGAGCGGGTACTCGCCGTCATCCGGCGGCAGCGCCGGCAACGGCGGCTGGAAGTCCAGCTGGCGCAGCGGCACGTTGACGGTGAAGTCGCCGTTCGCGTCCGCGGCGGCGTTTGCCCACGCCTTGCTGACGTTGGTGCAGATCGTGGGGTTGCCCCCGAAGACGTAGACCTGCAGGTTGGGCTCGGTGTGCCCCGTGACCGTGACCGTCGTGCCGCTTCCGGGCGATGCCGACCAGGCGACGTCGCTCACCGCGGGTGCGCTGTTGTCGTGCACGTACGTGGCGGTCGTCTGCGCGCAGGCGGACGTGTTGCTCGCCGCGTCACGCGCCTGGATGGAGAACGTGAGCGTCTGGTTCTGGGCCCCGCTGGTGATCTCGATCTCCACGCTCCACAGCCCGTCCTGGTCGGCGACGATGGTCGTGAGCGGGAAGCCGCTGCAGGTCGTGCCCTGGAACAGGCGCACGATCGAACCGCCGTCGGCCGTGCCGCTGATGACCGGCGTGAGGTCCGGGGACGGCGAGGCCGGCGTGGTGGCCGGCGAGTCGAACGCCGGGACGCCCGGCACCACGTCGTCGTGGAGATAGGTCACGGTGTTCGAGCACGCCGTGGAGACGTTGCCGGCGGCGTCGCGGACGAACGCCGACCAACTGCGGGACGCGTTGGGGGCGGCCGCCACCGTGGTGCTCCACGTCCCTGCATCGCCGACGTGGACGGTGCTGAGCACCGGGCCGGTGCAGCTGCTGCCGGTGTACACGAGGACGTCCGAGCCGGGCTCGGCGGTGCCGGCCAGCGTGGGCGACGCGACGTTGCCGGTGAGCGACGGCGTGGTGCCCGTCAGCACCCCGGCCGCGGGTGCCGTGTCGTCCTGGCGGTAGGCCCGGGGAGTCGAGCACAGCGACGTGTGGCCCGCCGGGTCGGTGGCCGTGACCGTCACGGACGTGGTGTCGTTGTCGGCGACGTCCAGCGCGATCGACCAGGCGCCGTTGACGTCGGTGACCGTCTGCCCCTGGACGGCGCCGTTGCAGGCGACGCCGAGGTAGACCGTGATGATCGTCGAGGGCTCGGCCGTACCGCTGAAGGTCGGCTTCGGCTCCGGCGCGGGTGAGGCGGGGGTGCTCGCGGTGATGCTCGGCGCGTCGGGCGTCGTCGCATCCTGCTCGTAGCTCAGCGGGGCCGAGCACGCAGAGGCGTTGCCCGCCGCGTCGGTGGCCGTCGCGCGAATCGCGGACGTCGTGTCAGACGGCACGGGAACACCGGCGCTGAACGCGCCGTCCTCACCGGCGACGGCCTGCGCCACCGCGCTGCCGGTGCAGGCCGCCGTGAGGAAGAAACGGACGCGCGCGCCGGCCTCGGCGGTGCCGACGACCAGCGGGCTGGCGTCCGCCCCGATGCCCTGCGGCAGGCTGGTCGTCAGCGCCGGTGCCGCCGGGCCGGTCGTGTCCGGCGTGGGCGCGGGCGGCGTCGGAGCGGGGACCTGCACCGTCACGGCCGCTGGGGCCGGCGGCGCGGGCAGGCTCTGCAACGGGCGGACCGTCAGCGTGAGCCGGGCGGCCCGGCAGTTGTCCTTCTCGCTGCTCTCCTTCACCCGCCCGAGCTGGTCGGCGCAGGCCAGGATCCGGTAGCTGCCCGCCGGCAGCGCAGCGGGCACCGACACCCGCAGCGACAGCACCGATCGCCGGCCGGCACGGAGCGCCCGCTGGGCGGTGGCGAGCACGATGTCCGCGTCGCTGAGCCTGTCGTCGGTGCTGAGCGCCACGGCCAACTGGCTGACCTTGGCCGAAGCCCTGCCCTTGTTGCGCAGCGTGACCGTCGCCGTGTAGGAGCCACCCGGCTGCAGCTGCGACGGCGGATCGCTGACCGACGAGACCGAGAGGTTGGGCCTGGGCGCCGGCGTCTTGGTGGCCGCGGCCGACGGCGCGGCGACGACCAGCGCGACGGCGCCGGACAGGAGGAGCGTGCGGATGATGGGCATCAGGTACCTGCGGATCACTTGTGGGCGGGAGCAACCGACCGCGATGCGGTCAGCGGGGTGGCGCGGCCGAAGGCGCGAAGCTCGGCACGCAGCGACAGGCGGCCACGGCGGCCGCGCGGGACTATGGGAACCGGGACGTCAAGGGCACGCCGGCCGCGGGCGGACACGCTGCGGGTGGCGCGGCCCACGACACGACCGGCACGACGGGCGGTCACGGTGCAGCTGCGCAGCCAGCCGGCGCGCAGCGCGCAGCGCGCAAGCAGGCGACCGCCCACCAGCGTCGGTCGCGGGACGGTGAGCCGCGGTCCGGCGGCCGCCCGGTCGACGACGGTCCAGCGGTGCGTCGCCTCCATCGAGACGTTGCCGGCGGCGTCGGTCTGGGTGACCGTCAGCACATGGGCGCCGCGACCGAGGCGCGACGCAGCGAACGCGGTGACGCACGGCTGGGGCGCCCCGTTGTCCAGACGGCAGCTGACCGAGTCCCCGGGCTCGGTGGTGCGCCAGGTGATGCGCGCCGAGGTCTGCGCCGTGCGCGGGCGTGGACCGGAGGTGATGACCGGCGGCCCGGGCGGGGTCGCGTCGACCAGCCACGCGGCGACCCCCGGTGGTGAGACCAGGCCCTCGACCGTCTGCCTGACCGCCACCGTGTGCGCTGCGTCGGTCAGGCCGGCGACCGGTCCGCACGGCTGCTCGGTGCCGCCGTCGAGGCTGCAGGCGAACGTCGCTCCCGACACGCCCTGGATGGCGAACGTCGCGGCGCGCGACCGGGTCAGCGCCGGCGGTCCCTGCACGGCGGGCGCCGCAGGGAACGCCTGGGCCTCCCGGGTGACGGCCACGCCGTCACCGACACGCAACGTGAGCGTCCGGCGCCCGGGCTCGGCGGTGTCGAAGCGCAGGTCCCGCAGGACGTCGCGGTAGGTGCTCAGCGGCGCGCTGCCGCTGAGCGTCGTTCCGGTCGGGCCAACCGCCAGCTGCAGGCCACGCGGGTCCGCCACGGTCAGCGTGTCCCCCGCCCGCAGCCCGGAGACGACGGCGGCGCTCGCAGTGCTGGAGTCGACATCGGTCACCGACGCGTCCGCCGCGACCGCGACGGGGCCGCCGCCCGCGACGTGTGCCACCGGCGACGCGCTCACGCCGAGCACCGGCGGGTCGTCGACCGCGACCACCTGCATGGCAGCATCGGCCGGGTCCGCGGCGGAGGTGCCGTCGCGGACGACGAAGCGCACGGTCCGCGTCCCCGCCACGGGCGCCTGCGTCGCCGCCCGGAACCGCACCGACCGCAGCACCGCCTGGTAGGTGGCCAGGGTCGCCGAGCCGGTGAGCTGCAGGCGCCCCGGCGCGGGTTGGGTGGCCGTGAGCGCGCCCGCGTCGACCTCCAGGGTGTCGCCGGGCTGGGCACCCACGACCTCGGCGGTGGCGCTGGTCAGCGACGGCGAGTCGATGTCGTCGACCTGCAGCGCCGGCGCGACGACGACCGCGGGGTCGTCCTCGGTCCAGGTCACCGGCTGCGTGCCGCTGAGCGCCGGCGGCGAGTCGACCGCGACGACGGAGACGGTCCGGGCGCCCGCTGCGCTGGTGTGGTCGGCGTCGCTGACGCGGAAGTTGAAGACGCGGTCGCCACCGACGGGCGCGACGCCGGGGCTCGCGAAGGTCACGGCCCGTAGCGCGGTCTCGTACTCGGCGGCCGTGCCCTCACCGCTGATCGTCACGACGGGGCCGGTGACGTCGACCGCCAGGCCGCTCGGGGGCGCCAGGGCGAGGGCGTCGCCCGCGCGCAGGCCTCCTTCCAGCGTCACGGTCGCGCCGAGGATCGTGCCCAAAGGCGCCGTGACCGTCAGCGCCGGGGCGATCGGCGTGGGCGCGTCGCCCTCGGTCCAGGTCGTCGCGGCCGCGCCGGGGGCGACGGACGGCGGGGCGCCGGTCAGTCGCGTGCGGAACAGGTCGACGCACGGGTCGCGCTCCCCAGGCGGGCAGGGACCGTCGACGTCGGTCGCCGTCGCGCGCTCCCAGGTCGTGTACCACCCCAGGCGCCCGTCGTCGGAGACCCCGCGCCAGGTCGGGTTGAGGTCGTCGGCCCCGGAGACGGCACCCGTCGTGGCCAGCGAGGTCACGGTGCCCGCGCGGACGTAGAAGTCCTCGCCGTTGTCGTCGTCCTCCGGCGCGAAGCTGGCGTTGTCCACGGAGAAGTAGGCGGGGTCCCCGTCCTGCGCGGCGCCCGCGAAGGCAGAGGTGTTGAAGTCCGTCTCGTGGCCCGCGGCGGTCGACAGCAGACGCGTCACGCCACCGGCGTTGCCCCAGGCGTCCAGGAACCCGAAGTCCTCATCCTCGGCCGTCAGCGCCTCACCGCTGTTGACGTAGACCTGCGCGGCATCACGTGATGCGCCAGCGAAGACGACCTCGCTGGAGTAGAGGTGGTTGGGCCGCCCACCCGACGCGAGCACGGTGTCGAGCCCGTCGACGCGGACGAACACGTCGCGGCCCTCGAACTCGTCGTCCGGGTCGAAGAGGGTCTCGATGTCGTCGGCGCTCAGGTGCTCGTCGGAGGTGAACACCACACGCGACCCGTCGACCGAGGCGCGCTGGAAGTGGGCGTCGTAGGGGCCGTTGCCGGTGCCTGCCGCCAAGCTGCCGGTCGACGCGACGCGCAGCCTGCCCGCCGCCCACTCGTACACGTCGACGGCGCTGTCGGTGTCCTGCGCGACCAGCTGCTCCGCCGTCTCGAAGAAGATGTGCTCGCCATCGGAGGAGATGCCCTTGCCGGTGGCGTCGAAGGCGCCGTTGCCGGTGCTCACCAGGCTGAGCACGCCCGCGTGCCAGCGGTAGACGTCGGTCCTGGCGTCCGTGTCCGCGGGCAGCAGCGCGGCCGTCGAGGTGAAGGCGACGGTGTCGCCGTCGGCGTCCACCCCGCCCTGGGCCAGGTTGGCCGACGTCGCCACGGTCTGCGTGCCACCTGTGCCCGTCTCCTTCAGCGTCATCGGCAGGCCACCGAGGAACACGACCCGCGTCGCGTCCGGTGTCGCGCCCCAGAACAGGACCGGCCCGGTGAGCCCGGGCACGTCGCCGGTCAGGAGGACGGTGTGGCCGCCGGCGCGGGCGTAGATGTCGGTGTCGTCGTCGACGTCCGCCGCGACAAGCCTCCGGACGGTTGCGAAGACCACCCGCGTGCCGTCCTGGGCCGCCGCGAAGAACTGGCTGGTGCCGGGAAGGTCGTCGCTTGCGCCGGGCTCGGCCTGCGACACGACCTGCATCCCGTCGGGGCCGTTCTCGTAGATGTCGTTCTGCCCGTTGACGTCAGCGGCCACCAACGCCTCCGACGTCGTGAGGTACAGGTGCTCCCCGTCGGGCGTCGCACCCGCGTAGCCGACGGCGAACGCCCCGTTGCCCCCCGCGGGGCCGCGGGACACCTGCTCGGTGACGACGTGGTGGGCCTGCGCCGGCGACACCGCCGCCAGCGCGAGGAGGAGGATGACGCCGGCCTTGTGACGCGCTCGGGTCAGTCCTTGCGGCATGCCAGCAACTGCACGTACGGGGCGTTCGTGCCCGCGACGTCTCCGGCCGGCGCGATCGTGATGCCCGTGACGGCCGGCTCGATCGGCTCGTTGCCGCCGATGCCCTCGTCCCACGGTCCCAGGCGGGTCAGCGCCGAGCCCAGGTTGCCGGCCAGCGAGTTGGTGCCCGGCACCGTGAGGCGGTCGCTCTTCTGCCAGACGGCATGGCTGTGGCCGGGGTCCTGGACGCCGTGGGAGTGCTGCCCGGTCGGGCGGTCCTCCATGTCCCCGAGCGCGGTGCCGACCGGAGCGCCGAGCGTGCCCGAGGGGTTGAGCCCCACGAGGTAGCGCCCGCGCCCCGCCGCGTACTCCGACCAGCCGCTGGGGCAGCTCGCCGCGTCGAAGTAGCCCACCATGCCGGCGGGCGTCCCCGTGGCCCCGGTGGCGCTCGTGCCGGGCTCCCCCTTCGCGCCGGTCGCTCCCGTGGCGCCCGTCGCGCCGGTGGCACCCGTCGCACCGGTCAGGCCCCGCGGCCCCTGGGTGTTCCACTGCAGCTTCGTCTCACCCTTCTTGCACTTCGCGGTCGCCGACTTCAGCACGCGGATCGTGCCCTTCTTGGCGCCCTTGCCCTGCAGGCAGACGGTGATCTGGCCGCCGCCGGACGTCTGGGCGTGGGAGACGGCGATGAAGCCGCCGCCGACCAGCAGCAGCGCGACGGTGGAGACGACATTGGCGTACGACAGCGCGGGACGGCGCACGGGATACCTCATTCGTGGATCGGCGGGTTCATGCCACGGACACGACCCTGGTGGTACGGGATGCGTTTCCGGCCGCGTCGACGGCCGTGACGCTGATGCGGACCTTGAAGCGCTTGGCGCCGCGCAGGAGGGCGGCGTCGGGTTTCAGCCGGACGCTGCGGGTGCCGGCGGCGCGTGACAGCTCGCGGGACGCGAGCGCGAGGTTGTAGGCGGCGGCGATCTTCGCCTTGCGGGCGGTGGTCTGCAGTGCGACCTCGAGCGCTGCGGGCTCGTCGGTGGCCACCTTGACCGTGAGGCCCTTGCGGAACGCCGCGAGCTTCACCTTGGCGGCCACGCCGGAGATGGTCACGACCGGTGCCTTCGTGTCGGCCGGCGGCGGCGTGGTCCGCGTCACGGTCTGCGTGACCGTTGTCGCGGGCGTGGTGACGGTGCCCCCACCGGCGGACGGTGCGGGCGCGTCGGAGACGGTCACGGTGGTCTGCTCCGGCGTCACGAGCGCCCCGCCCTTGGCACCGGTGAGCCGCAGCGTGAACGTCTCGTCCCCCTCGGTGCGGGTGTCGGTCGCCAGCGGGACGTCGATCGTGCGGCTCAGCTCGCCGTCGGCGAACGTCAGCGTGCCGGACGCAGCGGTGTAGTCCTCGTTGGACTTTGCGGTGCCGTCCGCGGTGGCGTAGTCGACGCTCGCCGACCCGGACGCGACGCCGGTGCGGCGTACCACCACGCGCGCCAGGCCGTCGGCCTCGGCGGCGGTCGACGTCGACGCCGCCAGCGACAGCGCGGGCAGTCCGCGCCACGGCTCGGCGTACAGCACGTCGTCGATGGTGACCACGTCGTGCGTCGCGTCCTCCGCGGTGCCGAGGACGTCGGTCCCGAGCACCAGCCGCACCCGCGCGATGCGGTCCGTGGCGGTGAGGCCGACGAACGACAGCCCGGTCGCGGCCTTCACCGGCACCGAGCGGAGGTCCAGCGACACGCCCTGCTCGTCGAAGGCCTGGAACGTCGTGCCCGGCAGGTCGACGCCGGAGAGCTGCAGCCCGAAGGACTGCACGGTCGCCGGGATGTCGGTGCCGGCGCGGAAGAAGCGGAAGTCGACGATGCGCGAGCCACGGACCGCCAGGCGCCGCTGGCCCGATGTGCCGAGGAAGTTGTAGGCCGGCAGGACGTCCTTGAACCCCGTGAGGTCGGGGTCGGCATCAGCGCCGGTGTCGTCATCCTGGCTGACGGTGAAGCCGGTGCCCGGGGACTCCAGCACCAGGCCCTCGGGGACGACCCCGTTGTAATAGGTGCCCGGCAGGCTCGCCGGGCTGGCGAAGGCGTCCAGCGACCTCGGCGGTGAGGTCTCGTCCTCCCAGGTCACCGACCGGGCACGGTCGTTGCGCCAGAGGCTGGGGTCGCCCGGCTCGTTGAACGTGCCCACCGCTGTGCGGAACTCGTTCTCGTCGGCGCCGTTGGCGTTGGTGCTCGCTCCGCCCGAGGTCGACGCATACGGTGTGATGGCCGCACGGGCCGGTGCGGGAGTGGACAGGACTGCAACCGCGACGGCGGCAGCCAGCGCAGGACGATGGTGGGACATCAGCACGGGGCGCGGGTCGGTTGGACGCGCCGCGACATTGTCCGTCGACGACCGTTGAAATGCAACGGCTGGCGCAGTTGAAGCCAGTTCGCTGACGGACAACGACGAAGGGCGCCCCAGCGGCGCCCCTCGCGTGAAGCTGGTGTCCCGGAGGGGCTAGGCCAGACGGGCCTTCAGCGCCTCGAGCTGCGAGGTGATGCCGGCCGGCAGGGCGTCGCCGTACTGGGCGAGGTAGGCCTCGACCTGCTCGATCTCGCCCTTGAGCGCCTCGGTGTCGACGGTCAGGAGCTCCTGCACCTGCTCCTCGGTGATGTCGAGGCCCTCGATGTTCAGCGTGCCCGGCGCGGGGACGTTGCCGATGGGCGTCTCGACCGCGTCGACCTCGCCGTCGATGCGACGGAAGATCCACTCCAGGACGCGCGAGTTCTCGCCGAAGCCCGGCCAGAGGAACTTGCCGTTCTCGTCCTTGCGGAACCAGTTGACGTAGAAGATCTTCGGCAGCTTGGACGTGTCGGCCGCGGCGCCCAGCTTGAGCCAGTGGTCCATGTAGGTGCCGAGGTTGTAGCCGGCGAACGGCAGCTGCGCGAACGGGTCGAAGCGGAGCTGGCCGACCGTGCCGAAGGCCGCGGCGGTCATCTCCGAGGACATGGTCGCGCCGAGGAACGTGCCGTGCTCCCAGTCGAACGCCTCACGGACGAGCGGGACGACCGACGCGCGGCGGCCGCCGAACAGGAAGGCGTCGATCGGGACGCCGGCCGGGTCGGCCCACTCGGGCGCCATCGACGGGCACTGCGCGGCCGGGACGGTGAAGCGCGCGTTGGGGTGCGCGGCGGGCGTCTCGGACTCCGGCGTCCAGTCGTTGCCGTGCCAGTCGGTGAGGTGCGCCGGCTTCTCCTTGGTGAGGCCCTCCCACCAGACGTCACCGTCGTCGGTGAGCGCGCAGTTGGAGAAGATCGTGTTGCCCTCGATCGTCTTGATCGCGTTGGGGTTGGTGTCGGCGCCGGTGCCCGGGGCGACGCCGAAGAAGCCGTTCTCCGGGTTGATCGCGTAGAGGCGGCCGTCCTCGCCGAACTTCATCCAGGCGATGTCGTCGCCGACGGTCTCGACCTTCCAGCCGGGCAGCGTCGGGACCAGCATCGCGAGGTTGGTCTTGCCACAGGCCGACGGGAACGCGCCCGTCACGAACTTCACGGCACCCTCGGGCGAGGTGAGCTTGAGGATGAGCATGTGCTCGGCCATCCAGCCCTCGTCGCGGGCGCGGATGGAGGCGATGCGCAGGGCCAGGCACTTCTTGCCCAGCAGCGCGTTGCCGCCGTAGCCGGAGCCGTAGGACCAGATCTCGCTGGTGTCCGGG
>CAYUDT010000052.1:0-6938 GCA_964443695.1 uncultured Conexibacter sp.
GATCACCGCGACCTCGTAGGCGTAGGCCGGGTCGTAGGCGACGCAGTTGGGGATCGTCCCCGCCTGCAGGTGGGAGTGGCCGTCCTCGTGCTGCAGGCCCTCGCCGTTGAGCGTCGTCCGCCCGGCGGTGCCGCCCAGCAAGAAGCCGCGGGCCCGGGAGTCGCCCGCGGCCCAGGCCAGGTCGCCGATCCGCTGGAACCCGAACATCGAGTAGTAGATGTAGAACGGCAGCATCTGCTGGCCGTGGTTGGCGTAGGACGTCGCGGCGGCGATCCAGGCCGACATCGCGCCGGCCTCGTTGATGCCCTCCTGCAGGATCTGTCCCTGCTTGTCCTCGCGGTAGAACATCAGCTGGTCGGCGTCCTCGGGGCGGTAGAGCTGGCCGACCTGGCTGAAGATGCCCAGCTGGCGGAACATGCCCTCCATGCCGAACGTGCGTGACTCGTCGGCGACGATCGGGACGCAGCGAGGCCCGAGCTCCTTGTCGCGGATGATCGCGGCGAGCACGCGGACGAACGCCATCGTCGTGGAGATCTCACGGTCCCCGGTGCCTTCGAGCTGACCCTTGAAAATCGAAAGCTCCGGCACCGCCATCGCGGGCACCTCGGTGCGGCGGGCGGGCAGCGAGCCGCCCAGGGCCTCGCGGCGCTCGCGCAGGTGGACCATCGCCGGGTCGTCGTCGGGCGGCTTGTGGAAGTCGGCGTTGCGGACGGTCTCGTCGGAGATGTCGGTCAGCCCGAAGCGGTCGCGGAAGGCGAACAGCGCCTTCTCGGTCATCTTCTTCTGCTGGTGGGTGATGTTCTGGCCCTCGCCGGCCTCCCCCATGCCGTAGCCCTTGACGGTCTTGGCCAGGATCACCGTCGGCTGGCCGGTCGTCCTGACCGCCGCGTCGTAGGCGGCGTAGACCTTGTCGTGGTCGTGGCCGCCACGGTTCAGCGCCCAGATCTCGGCGTCGGACATGTGCTCGACCATCTTCAGCAGCCGGGGGTCGGCCCCGAAGAAGTGCTCGCGCACGAACGCGCCGTCGCGGGACTTGTAGGCCTGGTAGTCGCCGTCGACGACCTCCTCCATGCGCTTCAGCAGCAGGCCCTCGACGTCGGCGTCCAACAGGGCGTCCCAGCGGCTGCCCCAGATGACCTTGATGACGTTCCAGCCCGCGCCGCGGAAGTTCGTCTCCAGCTCCTGGATGATCTTGCCGTTGCCGCGAACCGGGCCGTCGAGGCGCTGCAGGTTGCAGTTGATGACGAAGATGAGGTTGCCCAGGCGCTCGCGGCCGGCCATGGAGATCGCGCCCATCGACTCCGGCTCGTCCATCTCGCCGTCGCCCATGAACGCCCAGACCTTGCGGCCCGTGGTGTCGGTGATGCCGCGGCCCGTGAGGTACTTCATGAAGTGGGCCTGGTAGATCGCCATGAGCGGGCCCAGGCCCATCGACACCGTGGGGAACTGCCAGAAGTTCGGCATCAGCCACGGGTGCGGGTAGGAGCTCAGCCCGTGGCCGGCGACCTCCTGGCGGTAGCCGCGCATCTGCTCCTCGCTGATGCGGCCCTCCAGGAACGCGCGGGCGTAGATGCCGGGGCTGGAGTGGCCCTGGATGTAGACGAGGTCGCCGCCACCGTCGTGGTCGGGCCCCTTCCAGAAGTGGTTGAAGCCGATCTCGTAGAGCGTCGCCGCGGACTGGAAGGACGCGATGTGACCGCCGAGCTCGCTGGACTCCTTGTTGGCCTGCAGCACCGTGGCCATGGCGTTCCAGCGGACCAGGCTGCGCAGCCGGTGCTCGACCGCCGGGTCGCCCGGCAGCGGGGCCTCCTGGTCGACCGGGATCGTGTTGACGTACGGGGTCGAGGCGTCGGGGAAGGGCTGCGCTCCCAGCACGCGCGCCTCGCGCATGACGCGGTCCAGCAACTCGCGCGCGCGCTCCGGTCCGTCGTGGGCGACGACGGAGTCCAGCGCCTCCAGCCACTCCCGTGTCTCCTGCGGATCTACATCCGGGTGGGTGGGCATCGCATCAGCCTCTCAGACGTCTTCGAAGTAGTCGGGATGTTGTTGCCGGAGCGTGTCCAGACCCGAGACGACCATCCTCAGGTGATGGCGCAGGGCCTCCTCGGCAGCGTCCACGTCGCCCCGCTCCACGGCGCGGACGACCAGGCGATGCTCGGCCACCATCTCCTGCAGGTACCGGGGCTGGGGCAGGCTCAATCGCCGCACGCGGTTGAGGTGCGCATCGGCGCGCTGGACGAGGTCCCAGGCGACACCGTGGCCGGACAGCCCGGTGAGCGCGGCGTGGAACTCGTCGTCGAGCAGGTACCAGCGGTCGAGGTCCTCGGTGACCTCGGTCTGCCGCTTGACGATGCCCTTCAGCGCGTTGACGTCCTCCCGCGTGGCCTTCTCGGTGGCCAGGCGGATCGCCGCGCACTCCAGGGCCTCGCGGATGAACTGGGCGTCGGCGACGGCGCTGACGGAGATCCGGGTGACGAACGTGCCGAGCTGCGGCTTGATCTCCACCAGCCGATCATCTCTGAGCCGGACGAGCGCCTCGCGGACCGGCGTGCGGCTGACGCCGAGCCAGTCGGCCAACTCGTTCTCCGAGAGCTGCCGGCCGGGCGCGAACTGCACCGACACGATCGCGTGCCGCAGCGCCGCGTAGACCTGCGGTCGCGTCTGCCCTCGCGTTCTGCTGACGGGCGGCATGACTTGTATACAAGCACACCCGCCAAGCGCCGTGGAAAACTGAAGGGGTCAGACCCTTTAGGTGGGGTTAAGGTGTCGGCGTGCGGCTGCGGCGGCTGATCGAGGAGCCGGACCCGGCAGCCGTGGCCAACCGGGGGCGCAACCGGTTGCGGCCCGACGAGCGGTTCACCGAGTGGGCGCCTGTTCGTGCGGCGGCCTGGCAGGTGCTGGACGGCGTGGTGTCCCCAGGCGCGCGGGTGGCCGTGGGCGGCGCCGGCAACGGGGACGACCTGCCGCTGGAAGAGCTGTCGGCACGGGCGCTGCGCGTCGACCTGCTGGACCTGGACCCGAAGGCCGCGGCGCGGGGGCGCAACCGCCTGCCGCTGAAGGATCGCGTCGAGGTCCACGCGTGCGACCTCACCGGCGGGGCCGCCGGTGCCGTCGCGCGGGCGGCGCTGCAGACCCGGCCGGTGGGTCCTGTGCTGGTGGAACCGGCGCCGCTGCCCGGCGGACCCCACGACGTCGTGATCGCCGACCTCTTCTACACGCAGCTCCTCTACCCCGCGCTGAAGGACGCGCGGCTGCCGACCGTCAAGGAGCAGCGGCTGATGGCGCGCGCCGGGCAGGGCCTCGTCGACGGCGTGGTCGCACGCCTGCACGCGCAGGCGCCGGTCGTCGTCCACCTCACCGACATCCTCGGCTGGTGGCCGGGGCATCCGCAGCCGTTCACGCTGGACGAGGTCCTCGCCGCCACCCCCGCCGACGCCCAGGCCCTGATCGCCCGCGGCAACCGACCCCGCGGGTGCGACGTGCCGGCGGCCATCGCGCGGGCCGGTGCGTCGGTGCGGCGCCGCAGCCTCTACCGCTGGCAGTTCAACGCCACGACCGACTACCTCGTCGAGGCGATCGTCGCGACCAGCGACGGCTGAGGCTCAGCCCGCCGCGCGGACCGCGGCCCAGGCGGCCAGGACGGCGTCCTGCAGCTCGGTCAGCCGCTCCAGCGTGATCTGGCCACCCGCCGCCGCGGTGTACGCCCGGCAGGCCTCGACCGCGTCGGCGGCCAGGTCCTTCTGGACGTGGCCGTAGAGCACGACGGCGGACGTCCGGGCGGCAGCGCCCTCGACGTCGATCGGCACGGCGCGCCACCAGGCGCAGGCCTCGGTGGCGGCTGCGGTCTGCCAGACGAGGTCGGCGGCGGAGCCGCGGGCGGTGAAGCCGACCTTCAGCGCCTTGCCGAGCTCCTTGCCCAGCGGCCGGGCACCGATCTCGCGGGCGACGCTGCCCGGGTCCTTCCAGACGCGGGGGCCGAGGTCTCCCGCGCTTTCGCCGCCCCAGCGCGAGCGGCTGCCGCGGGTGACCAGCGCCCGGCGCGCCGCGCGCAGTTGCCGGCCGGTCTCCGTGCAGAGCTGGATGACCTCCGGCGTGACGTGGCCCGCCGGGATCACGCCGGCCCGGCCGGGGACCCACGACTCCAGCAGGCGGGTGTGCTCGGGGGTCAACACGGGGCGAACGCTAACTGCCGCATCGGGACGGTGAAAGGTCGCTGACCGACCGGTCCGGCTCAGAGCAAGTTCCGGGGATGCAGGGCGTTCTCAGCCACATCGTGCCCACCCGCTCGCTCCTCATCGCCCTGTGCACCGCCGCCGTGCTGACCGCCGCCGCGCCGTCCGGCGCGATCGTCCCGCCCAAAGACTGCGGCACGCTGAAGGTGAAGGGCAAGAAGTACAACGTCAAGGCGGACCAGATGCGGTGCGCCGACGCCAAGAAGTACACGACGAACTACCTCGGCAAGAAGCACAAGCCGAAGGGCTACAGCTGCCAGAAGTACGGCAGTGAGACCCAGCTCGCGTTCCGCTGCGAGAAGGGCATCAAGACGTTCTTCGCCATCAAGCGTTGATGCAGCTGCTCCCGCTGGCGCATGGCCTGATCCAGCGGGCCGATCTGCCCATTCCCGAATGGCTCTTCGTGTGGGCCGCGGGCGTGGTGTTGGTCGTGTCGTTCGTCGCGCTGGCGGTGCTGTGGCAGAAGCCGGTGCTGGAGGGGCGCGGCGACCTGCCCGCCGGCCGGGGCGACGTGGTCCCCCAGACGTTCGCGTTGGCGCTGCTGGTCTTCCTGCTCTACGCGGGCTTCGCGGGCGCCGACGGCGCCGAGGCGAACATCCTGCCGACGTTCGTCTTCGTCGTCTTCTGGGTCGGGCTGGTGTTCGCGTCGATCCTGCTGGGCGACGTCTTCCACGTCCTCAACCCGTGGCGGGCGGCCGGGCGGCTGCTGCACTTCCACGGGGTGCGGCCATACCCGGCGCGCCTGGGCCGCTGGCCCGCCGTCGTCGGCCTGCTGTGCTTCACCTGGCTGGAGCTCTGCTCGCTGGGTCAGGGCGAGCACGCCCACCGCCTGGCGACCGCCGCGTCCATCTACACAGGCGCGCAACTGCTGGGCTGCTACCTGTACGGCACCGAGCCGTGGATCCGCCACGGCGAGGCGTTCTCGGTCTACTTCGGGCTGTTCGCCCGGCTGTCCCCCGGCCGCGGGCGCCGTCCCCTCAGCGCGCTGACCCACCTCGACGCGAGCGTCCCCGGCACGGTCGCCGTGGTCGCCGTGATGATCGGGTCGGTCACCTACGACGGCCTCTCCGGCGGGCAGTTCTGGACGACGATCAGCCAGGACATCGAGGAGCAGCTCATCCAGCACATGTCGCTGGACGCGGCCGTGCGGCTGACGTCGACGCTGGGCCTGCTGCTGTGCGTGTGCGTCGTCGGCGCCTTCTACCGGCTGGGCATCGCGGGCGCGTCGAAGGTGAAGCCGACCCAGCCGCAGAACGAGCTTGCCCAGCGCTTCATCCACACCCTGGTCCCGATCGCGGTGGTCTACGCGATCGCCCACTACCTCACGCTGTTCATCTTCCAGGGCCAGGCGATGTTCTTCCTGATCAGCGACCCGCTCGGTCGCGGGTGGGACCTGTTCGGCACCGCCGACAGCACCATCCACTACTTCCTCGGCCAGAACGGCACGTGGTACCTGCAGGTCGGCTTCGTCGTCGCCGGCCACGTCGCCGCCCTGGCCCTGGCCCACGACCGCGCGCTGGTCATCTACAAGGACGCGAGGTCCGCGGCGCGCTCGCAGTACTGGATGCTCGGCGTGATGGTCGGCTTCACCACGCTGGCGCTGTGGCTGCTGGCGCAGGCCGGCGGCGGGCAGCCGCGTGACCTGCAGAAGCAGCCGATCCGTCACGACCCACTCGTCGACTTCTCCAAGAAGCCGCCCTACGTCAACGGCCTGGAGATCGACCAGCTCACCGGTGAGTTCCTGCTGACGACCAACAAGGGCTTCTGGCGGATCAGCAAGGACGGCTCGAAGGTCCGCCGCGTCCGCGGCGTCGCGCGCGCGCAGGACGGCCGTACCTCCCCGGTCGGCACGTTCCTGTCGTTCCTCCCCGTCGGCGGCGGGCGGTTGATCGGCTCCGGCCACCCCGACGTGCTCGGCGCGATGCCGCAGTTCCTCGGCTTCATCCAGAGCGACGACGACGGAAAGACGTGGACGGTGCTGTCGCGCCTGGGGCGCGCCGACCTCCACAAGCTCGTCCAGCTCCACGGCAAGCTCTACGCGTTCGATGCGGTGCTGAGCGCGATGCTCATCAGCGACGACGGCGGCAAGTCGTTCACCGAGCACTTCACGCCGCGTGGCCTGGTCATCGACTTCGCCGTCGACCCGACGGACCCGAAGACCCTCGTCATCGCCAACGAGGAGCAGCTGTTCCGCTCCACCGACAGCGGCGACTCCTGGCGCCCGGGCCTGCGCGGCGTCGGGATGCGCCTCGCCTGGCCCGCGCCGGACCGGCTGTACCGCGCGATGAAGGACGGGTCGACGTTCGTCTCCGCCGACGGCGGCAAGACCTGGCAGGCCCGCGGCAAGCTGCCCGGCGAGCCCTACAAGCTGCACCCGCTCGGGCCCGACAAGCTGGACCTCGCCCTGGCCGACGGGTCGATCTACGAGACCAACGACGGCCTGCGCACGGTCCGGCAGATCTTCAAGCCGGGGCCCGCGGCGCCGGCGGGCTGATCGCGCGGCCGGCGCGCCCGGGTGCGTGTCGATCTGCGTTCGAGGGGTGAACGCAAACCGACACG
The DNA here is from genome assembly GCA_964443695.1 of uncultured Conexibacter sp. Classification (GTDB taxonomy): domain Bacteria; phylum Actinomycetota; class Thermoleophilia; order Solirubrobacterales; family Solirubrobacteraceae; genus Paraconexibacter. The sequence continues at coordinate 6,792 of CAYUDT010000052.1, forward strand.
GGCACCCGGGACGCACACCGCGTGTCGATCTGCGTTCGAGGGGTGAACGCAAACCGACACGGGCACCCGGGACGCACACCGCGTGTCGATCTGCGTTCGAGGGGTGAACGCAAACCGACACGGGCACCCGGGACGCACACCGCGTGT
>CAYUDT010000052.1:7038-33126 GCA_964443695.1 uncultured Conexibacter sp.
CACGGGCACCCGGGACGCACACCGCGTGTCGATTCGCGTTCGAGGGGTGAACGCAAACCGACACGGGCACCCGGGACGCACACCGCGTGTCGATCTGCGTTCGAGGGGTGAACGCAAACCGACACGGGCACCCGGGACGCACACCGCGTGTCGATTCGCGTTCGAGGGGTGAACGCAGACCGACACGGGCGGTCAGGCGAGGCGGATCTTGACGGTCCGCGGCCTGGTGGAGTTGCCGGCGGCGTCGGTGGCGACGATGCTGAGCTCGGCGATGACGGGCTTGCCGTTGCGGCGGGCGCGCTTGGCCTCGCGCTGTTGCAGCGACGACAGCCGCGCCACCAACGTGCCACCTCCGCCGCCGACCTTCACGATGACGCGGCGCGCCTTCAGCGGCAGCCGCAGGCCCTCGGTCGACAGGAAGCCGGACGCGGCGAGCGAGCCGGCCTCGGTGGTGGTGGCGACGACGGCGACCCGGCCGCGCGACAGCTTCTGGCGCGGGTCGTAGCCGAGGTGCAACGCCGGCGCGCGGCGGTCGGCGACCGACGTGCCGGACGCCGTCGACGCCGTGCGCTCCACCTGCTCGCAGCCGGCGGAGTCGGGGATCGAGTCGATGGTGTCGGCCTCGACGCGATCGGTGCCCGCGCCGCAGACGATGGTGTCGGACTCGCCGTCGCGGGCGTGGATGACGTCGTCGCCGTCCCCGCCGTCGACCTTGTCCTTGCCGGTGCCCAGCTGCAGGTCGTCGTTGCCGGCGCCACCGGCGACGTCGTCGTCGCCCGCACCGGCCAGGACCTTGTCGTTGCCGCCGTTGGGCAGCAGCGTGTCGTTGCCGTCGCCGCCGACCAGGACGTCGTCGGCGTCGGAGGTGTCCAGCCGATCGGCACCCGGCCCGCCGAGGGCCTGGACCGGCAGGGCGACGCTGATCTTCAGCGTGTCCTCGCGCTCGCCCAGGTCGACGCGCAGCTTGCCCAGGCCCGCCTTCGCGCAGAACGCCTGGATGACGTAGCCGTTGCCGTCGGCCTGGCCGGGACGGCAGGAGCCGTAGTCGATGCCGCCGTCGACCGTCGGGTCCTTGAACTCGACGTCGTTGCCGTTGGGCGTGATCGTCAGCGTGTTCAGCGACGTCGCATCGGAGGACAGGTAGGAGACCTCCGGCCCGTTGGTGCGGATGATCGAGTGGGCATCGGCGCTCGCCGGCCCCGCGAGCGCGAGCGCGAGCGCGAGCACGGCACCGGCGACGACGCGGCGCCTCATCGCGTCACCCGCAACGTGAGCGACACGGCGCGATGGTTGCCCGACGCGTCACGCACGGACCCACGCAACCGCAGCCGCCCGGCCGCCGCGCCGCGCACGCGGACGATCAGGAACGTCGAGCCCGCGCCGGACAGCCCCGCCCCAACCCCGCGCGACAGCGTCACGCCACACGCCTCGCTGCACGACATCGGCACGGGCAGCCCGGCGGCCAGCTCAGCGCGCGACGCCGACGCGGGCGCACGCAGCTTCAGCACCGGCGCGACCTTGTCCTTCGCGTCAGGGCGGCCCAGCACCACGCCCGCGACCGTCACCGGCTTCGGTGCCTTCGGGGTCTGCGGGTCGCAGACGTCACCGATGAAGTCGCCGTCCTGGTCGGCCTGGTCGGGGTTGCCGACCTTGATGCAGTTGTCGTCCTGGTCGCGGATGCCGTCGGCGTCGTCGTCCTCGTCGCAGAGGTCGCCGATGCCGTCGGCGTCGGTGTCGCGCTGCTCGGGGTCGGCGATCAGCGGGCAGACGTCGACCGCGTCGTCGATGGCGTCACCGTCGTCGTCGGTGTCGCACGCGTCGCCGCCGTGGGTCGGATCGGTGTTCTCGATGAACCCGGCCGTGCCATCGTGGTCGGTGTCGAGCTGGTTGATGTCGAACGCATCGGGGCAGATGTCGTCCTGGTTGGAGATGCCGTCGTGGTCACGGTCCAGCGGCTGGGTCGGATGGGCCTGCGCCACGGAGACGCAGACCCCCACGAGCAGGACCAGCAGGGCGCTACAAGCGCGTCGCATACAGCGAAGCCTTCACCTTCTCCTTGCCCTTCGTCGTCGTCACGCTCACGCGGTAGGCACCGCGGGCCAGACGGCGCCCGCTCAGCGTCAGCGACTGCGCCCTGCCGGTGGCCAGCTTGACCGCCTTGAAGCGCTTGACGACCTTCTTGCCGCGGTACACCACGACCGACGCCGACGCCGGCTGCGTCGACGCCAGCGTGATCTTCAGCGCCTTGCGCGCGTCGAACGTCGGGGCCGACAGCGCAAAGCGCGAGAGCAGCCCGCATGACGACGCCCGCTGGAACTGCTTGAGCTTGCTGAACCGACCACCGCGCAGGCGCAGCGCGACGTAGCGCGTGTCCTTCACCCCGGCCGCCGACGGCGTGGTCAGTCGTAGGTAGTACACGCCCGCGGGCAGCTTCGCGGCGGCCTTCAGCACCGCGGACGCCTTGGACGTCGTCAGCCGCTGTACGCGCCGCGCCCGCAGCGCCCTGCCGCCCGTCGACTGCTTGAACAGCTCGACGACGGCGGGTTTGCCGGACAGGCCCAGCGACAGCTTCAGCGCGCGGCCCGCCGGCGTCACCGCGAGCTTCGTGAAGCCCGCAGCGGTGGCGCAGGACGACGCCTTCACCGGCACGCCTCGGGTCACCTCGACCGCCTCGGAGTTGGACGCCGAGGACTTCACGCCCTGGGCGAAGACCGCCTTGACGCGGTAGGCGTAGGCGCCCTTGGTCTTGCCGCTCACCGTGAACGTCCTGGCCTTCGTCCGCCCGATCTCCTTGTAGCTGCCGGAGACGATGCGGATGTCGTCGACGTACCAGCCCGTGCGCGCCGAGGCCAACGGCGGGTCGTCCTGCGCGCCGAGGCGGTAGATGAAGCGGACCTTGACCTTGCGCCCGGCGAACTTCGTGATGTCCGCGAAGCGCGGCTTGAACGTCAGGTCGCCCTGGTCGCCCTGCACGTACTCGGGCTGGCTGACGGAGTCCTCGTCGTTGGTGCCGTTGGTGAACTGGTCGACGGTCACCCACTCCAGCGACGACGTCGAGCCGTCGTCCACGGCGATCTGCACCAGGCCGGAGTCCTTGGCGGCGTTCACGAACGACGATTGGTAGGACAGCGAGACGGTGCCGCCGCGGGCCAGGGTGATGTCGTCCTTCAAGGTCAGGATCGAGTCGCCGGCCGACGGGCCCTGGAAGTTCTCGCTGGACGAGGAGATGCCCGTCCAGAACGACTTCGACTTCGATGCCGAGAGGTTGCCCCGGACCTTGGCGGTCGAGGAGTCCGACAGCTGCCACTCGCTGATGGCCGCGTCGGTGGGCTTGGTCACCGTCCACCGGTCCAGCGCGTCGCCGGTCTCCTGCAGCGGCTGCGTCGCGTTGGAGGACTCCTCGACGGAGATCTCCTGCAGCGCCGACGCCTGCTCACCCTTGTAGTCGAAGGCGATGTCGAACGTGCCGTCGTCGTCCTGCGGGGCGGGCTTGGTCAGCACCGGGCCGGCGAGGTCGTTGGGGATGACCGTGATCGGCACGCTCATCGTCGCCGTCTTGCCGGTCTTCGTGTTCCTGACCGTCAGCTTGGACGGGTACTTGCCCACGGACGCGTAGGCGTGCTTGACCTGCTTGCCGGTGCCGCTGGTGCCGTCGCCGAAGTCCCACGAGTAGGTCAGCTGGCCCTCGCCGACGTAGGCGCGGGTCTTGGCGTCGAGGTACTCATAGGAGCCGTCGGCGTCGAAGCTGACGTCCTGGTCCTCCTTGGCCTCGTTGGGCAGCGCCTCGTAGTAGGCGACGACGTCGCCGTTGGTCGTCTGCGCGCCGACCTGGTCGTGCTGCAACATGCCCCACGACAGCAGGTGCGAGCAGAACTCCATGCCCTTGGCCCACGACTCGCTGTAGTGGGTGCCGTCCAGGCCGCCGCCCGTGTAGCGCATCATCGTCGCCAGGTTGTCGTTAGGCGTGTGGAAGGTCGTCAGCGCGTCGGCGCTGTAGGTCAGCGGGTCGTAGGTGATCGAGCCGTCGGTCTCCTGCTGGGGGCCGGTGACCTCCGGGCCCGGGTTGAAGAACGGGATGCCGAGGACCTCGAAGTTGCGCCAGTCGCTGCTGAACAGCACCGGGCGGGCGCTGCCGAGCTTGATGCCGCCGTCCTTGCCGAGGTCGCTGGTGCCCTCGGTCTTGGAGACGAACGCGGGCATCTCGCCGGCCAGCGTCGTGACGGTGTCGTCGAGGTGGTCGAGGACCTGCTCGACGAGCTCCGGCGCGCGCTTGTTGAACTGGGTGATGCGGGTGGCGTCCGACGCGGAGACGCCGCCGATCGCGCCGGGGTCGGCCAGCTGGATGCCCATCTGCTGGCGCAGCGCCGGGTTGCCGTACTGGTAGGAGGGGTAGCCGCCGGCGCACGGGTCGGTGTTCCAGTACCCGCGGACCTTGTACTCCTCGCCGGGCACGATGTTGTTGTTGGTGTAGTCCTGCGAGCCGTAGGTGCCCGACTCCTCGGCCTCCCAGGGGATGAACTTCAGCGTGGCCGACGGGCGGGTGCCCGTCGCGTGCCAGTAGTCGGCCATGAGCTTGGCCATGCGGATCATCTCGGCGTGGCCCTCCTGGCTGTCCCAGGCCGACGCCGGACCGTCGTTGGTCTTGTCGTAGTGGGCGCCGATGACGACGGTCTCGTCGGGGTTGTCGGCACCCGGGACGATCGCTGCGGTGTTGATGCCCTGGCCGAAGCGCGTGTTGCCGGTGAGGCCCGGGTCGGGGACGTCGAACCGGTACTGCCGGATCGTCACGCCGAAGTCCTTGAGGATCTCCTTCATCGTCGCGGCGTAGTAGCGCGACCACTCCAGCTGGTTGTTGGGGCAGGCGCCCGCGATCTGGGCGAGGTTGCCGTAGGCGTCGGGGTCGCTGCCGCCGCAGAAGCCGTGCTGCGCGGCACCGCCGTTGCCCATCGGGTCCTTGTCGGACGTGTCGCCCGGGGCCCGGAAGGGCAGGCACATGACCTCGAAGACGTTGGTGTCGAAGCTGTTCCAGTCGCCGGACGGGTTGAAGATCTCGCCCTTGCGCAGGGGCTGCATCACGCTCTCGCACCCGGTGTCGGGGGACGGCAGCGTGTCGGCGGCCTTGAAGTGGCCCACCGGCTTGTAGGGCATCTTGCTGATGTCCAGCGGCGGCTGGGGGGCCACGGCGGCCGGGGCCGTGGCGGGCAGGGCGGCGGCGAGCACGAGCGCCAGCCCGACGGTCTTGCGGATCACGTCAGCCCCCAACGCATTGCAGCCGCAGACCTTGCGGACCCGTTAACTTGTCGGACAACAAGTTATGACCGACGCCACGATCTACCTCGACCTCGGCTCGCCCTACTCCTACCTCGCGGTGGAGCGCGCGACGGACGTGCTCGGCCGGGCGCCGGTGCTGGCGCCGATCGTCCTCGGCGTGATCTTCACGCTGCGCGGCCACGGCTCCTGGGGGCACATGGACACGCGCGACGAGCACGTCGCGATCGTCGAGTCTCGTGCGCGTGAGTACGGCCTGCCGCCGTTCGCCTGGCCTCCGGGGTGGCCGAACAACACGCTCAACGCGACGCGGGCGGCGCTGTGGTCGGGTCGCGACGACTACGTGCGCGCGCTGCTCCGGGCGGCGTTCGCGGAGGGGCGTGACCTCAGCGACGTCGGGGTCGTCGAGGACGTCGGCGCGACGCTCGGCATCACGGGCGTCCGCGAGGCCGTCGGGTCGGACGCCGTCAAGGCGCTGGCCAAGGAGCGCACGCAGGCCGCGATCGACCTCGGCGTCCGCGGCGCGCCGACCATCGCGGTCAGGGGCAAGCTGTTCTTCGGCGACGACCGCCTCGAGGAGGCCGCGGCCTGAGGCCGTGTCGGTTTGCACCCGAGGGGTGAACGCAAACCGACACACGGCGCGGCGCCGACCTGAAGCGTGTCGGTTTGCACCCGAGGGGTGAACGCAAACCGACACGCGGCGTAGCACCGACCTGAAGCGTGTCGGTTTGCACCCGAGGGGTGAACGCAAACCGACACGCGTCTCAGGCGCCCATGGGGACCGCGCGCCCGGAGACGCGGATGCCACCGGCGACCGGGACGTCCACCGTCAGCAGCGACGGGCGTCCCAGGTCGTCGCCCTGGTGGATCGTGAAGGTCGCGGGCGCGGCGAGGATGCCCGCGTCGCGCAGGTAGCCACCCAGGGCGGCGGCGGCAGCGCCCGTCGCCGGGTCCTCCACCACGCCGCCCGTCGGGAACGGGTTGCGGACGTCGTAGACCCCGTCGCCCCGGTCGAACACCAGCGCTGCGGTGACCGCGTCGTGCGCCTCCAGCAGCGCGCGCAGGCGGTCGAAGTCGTAGTCCACGGCCGCCAGCCGCTCGCGCGAGGCGACGAACAGCACGAGGTGGCGTGCGCCGGCGAAGGCCCAGGCCGCGTCGCCGGTGAGATCCTCGCGCGTCCAGCCCAGCGCGGCGAGGGCCTCGGACAGGTCCTCCGCGCTGACCGGCTCGTGGCTGGTCGCCACGCTCGTCAGCGTCGCGACCGGGCCGTCGCTGACCGTCACCTCGATGCGCCCCGCCGCGGTGTCGAGCGCCAGGTCGCCGGCGCCGTGCACGTCGGCGAACGCGACCGCCGTGGCGATCGTCGCGTGGCCGCAGAACGGCACCTCCGACTCCGGGCTGAAGTAGCGCACGCGCAGCTCGCGTCCCTCACCACCGGTGATGAACGCGGTCTCGGAGTAGCCGACGTCCGCCGCGATCTGCCGCATCGCGGCCTCGTCGAGCGAGCGGGCGTCGAGGACGACACCCGCGGGGTTGCCACCCGCGGGATCCTCCGTGAAGGCGGCGTAGCGCTTGATCTCGGTCATCTACGAACGCTGACTGCCGATGCGCGGCCGGGGTTACGCGAAGCGCAGGTTCAGGGACTCCAGGCCGGCGAAGCGCACGCTGACCTGGTGGCCGGGATGCACCGGGATGCCGGGGACGACCATGCCGGTGATGATCGCGTCGCCGGCGCGCAGGCCGGGCCCGGCGTCGGCCAGCACCGAGGCGGTGTGGCGGACGATCTCGCCGAGGTCCCCCAGCAGCGCCAGCGGCGGGGCTGCCGAGACGTCGCCGGCGCTGCCGACGACGTCGAGCGTGATGCCGTCCAGGCGGATGCCCGCGCGCGAGCCGTCCCACGCGCCGAGGACCACGGCCTTGTGGAAGATGTTGCCCGCGAGGATCGCCTCCGGCCCCATCGTCAGGTCGGTCACGTCGGCCATCTCGATCGCGGGAGCGACGGCGTCCACCGCGGCCGCGGCCTCGTCGCGGGTCGCGTCACCCGCGACGTCGGCCATCACGCGGACCGCCAGCTCGCACTCCAGCACCGGGACGGTCCAGCCCTCCAGCGAGACCGTGGCCCCGGAGGCGAGCTCGCTGCGGTCGGTGAGGAACCCCACCAGCGCCTGGTCGACGCCGACCACCTGCTGCGCCGCCGCGCTGCCGATGCCGACCTTCCAGCCGATCGGCCGCGCGCCATCGGCGATGAGCTGTTCGCGTACGGCCAGCTGCTCGGCCATGCCACGCACGATGCGGTCGTCTGCGATCACGTGGCGTACCGTACTTCGGGCGTGAAGATCGACAAGCCCAAGGACGTCGCCGCGGGCCCCACCGGCGTCAAGGTGGCGCTGGAGCACGCCTACCGCGAGATGGGCGTCGTCCGGTCGGTGAGGACGCTGACCAAGCTCAACCAGAAGGACGGCTTCGACTGCCCGGGCTGCGCCTGGCCGGAGACCGAGCACCGCCACATCGCCGAGTTCTGCGAGAACGGCGCCAAGGCCGTCGCCGAGGAGGCGACGCGCAAGCGCGCCGACGCCGCGTTCTTCGCCGAGCACTCCGTGGCCGAGCTCGACACGTGGAGCGAGCACCAACACGGGCAGGCCGGGCGGCTGACGCAGCCGATGCTGCTCGACGAGGGCGACACCCACTACCGCCCGGTGTCCTGGGACGACGCGTTCGATCTCATCGTCGCCGAGCTGCGCGGGCTGTCGTCCCCCGACGAGGCGGTCTTCTACACGTCCGGGCGCACGTCCAACGAGGCCGCCTTCATGTACCAGCTCATGGTGCGCGGGTTCGGGACCAACAACCTGCCCGACTGCTCGAACATGTGCCACGAGTCGACCAGCTGGGCGCTGGCCGAGACGATCGGCATCGGCAAGGGCTCGGTGTCGATCGAGGACGTGCACGCGGCCGACCTCATCCTCGTGGTGGGCCAGAACCCCGGGACCAACCACCCGCGGATGCTGTCGGCGCTGGAGATCGCCAAGCACCACGGCGCGCGGATCGTGGCGGTCAACCCGCTGCCGGAGGCGGGGCTGCTGCGCTTCAAGAACCCGCAGAAGCCGTCGGGCGTGATCGGCCACGGCACGCCGCTGGCCGACGAGTTCCTGCAGATCCGGCTCGGTGGCGACCTGGCGCTGTTCCAGGCCCTGGGATCGCTGATCGTCGCGGCGGGCGCCGTGGACGAGGAGTTCGTGGCGTCCTCGTGCTCGGGCTATGAGGAGCTGGCCGCGGCCTACGCGGCGCTGGACTGGGACGCCGTCGACCGCGCCACCGGCGTCCCCCGTGACCAGATCGAGCGCGTCGCCTCCTGGTGCGCGGCCTCCGAGCGGACCATCGTCTGCTGGGCGATGGGCCTGACCCAGCACCGTGACGCCGTCGCCACGATCCGCGAGATCGTCAACGTCCTGCTGCTGCGCGGCAACATCGGCCGGCCGGGCGCGGGTGTCTGCCCGGTGCGCGGGCACTCCAACGTCCAGGGCGACCGGACGATGGGCATCTATGAGAAGCCGTCGGCGATCTGGCTGGACCGGCTGGCGGCCGCGGTCGGCTTCGCGCCACCGCGCAAGCCCGGCTTCGACACCGTCGAGGCGATCCGCGCGATGCGCGACGGCCGCGCCCACGTCTTCTTCGCGATGGGCGGCAACTTCGCGTCGGCCACGCCGGACACCGAGGCCACCGTCGCGGCGCTCAAGCAGCAGCGGCTCACGGTGCAGGTGTCGACCAAGCTGAACCGGTCGCACCTGGCCCACGGCCGCCGCGCGCTGATCCTGCCCTGCCTGGGGCGCACCGAGGTCGACGTCCAGGCCGGGGGCGAGCAGGTGGTCAGCGTCGAGGACTCCATGTCGATGGTCCACGCCTCGCGCGGGACGCTGGCGCCCGCGTCGGAGCTGCTGCGCTCGGAGGTGGCGATCGTCTGCGAGCTCGGGCGCCGCCTGCTGGGCCACAAGCTGCCGATCAACTGGGAGGCGCTGGCGGGCGACTACGCGCGCATCCGCGAGCTGATCTCGCGCGCGATCCCGGGCTTTGAGGACTACGACGTGCGGCTGGCCGATGGCTTCGTCCTGCCCCATCCCCCGCGGGACTCGCGGACGTTCACGACCGCGTCGGGCCAGGCCGAGCTGACGGTCAACGAGCTGCGCGTGCTGGAGGTCCCGGCGGGGCGCCTGTTGCTGCAGACGATCCGCTCGCACGACCAGTACAACACGACGGTCTACGCGCTCAACGATCGCTACCGCGGCGTGAAGGCCGGGCGGCGGGTCGTGATGGTCCATCCCGACGACCTGGCGGAACTGGGCCTGGCCGACGGGCAGACGGTGGACATCGTCTCCGAGGGCGTCGACGGCCGCGAGCGCCGGGCGTCCCGCTTCCGTGCGGTCGCCTATCCGACCGCACGCGGCTGCGCGGCGTCCTACTTCCCCGAGTGCAACGTCCTCGTCGCCCTCGACGACACCGCCGACGTCTCCAACACCCCGGTGTCCAAGGGGATCGTCGTGCGACTCGAAGCCGCAAGTTAGTACGAACTTGCACGATGTCGGCGGAGTCGGTCATCCTCCGACGCGATGCAGGTGATGCGCATCGTCGTTCCCGTGGACGGAGACGCCGACCTCGAGGTCGTCGACCACGCCATCGCACTCGCGCGTGAGCACCATGCGCGGCTGGAGCTCGTCGGTGGCATCCCGCGGCTGTGGCTGACCTCCGCGTACGCGCTGGACGCCGCCCGCCTGGAGGCCGAGCTGCGCGAGTACGCCTGCCAGCTGCTGCGCGACGCGGTCGACCGGGTCGACGGCGACGTCTGCGTGACCCTGCGCCAGGTGCGCGGCCGCGCGGCGGACCACTTGCTGCGCCAGAGCTCCGTCGACGGCGAACTGCTGGTCATGCGCTCAGGCCGCCGGCGCCTGTCGCTGTGGCCACGCCGGCGCCGCTGCACCTCACAGCTGTTGCGCGTGCCGGTCGGCAACGCCGCCGCTGCCGCCGCCTGACGGCTCGAACCGCCTTTTGTGCCGCTGATTCAGGGTGGAAACGGCCGTTCGGCGCGAGGGGCTGACGGGCCCAACCGCCTTTTGTGCCGCTGATTCAGGGTGGAAACGGCGGTTCGGCGCGAGGGGCTGACGGTCGAACCGCCTTTTGTGCCGCTGATTCAGGGTGGAAACGGCGGTTCGGCGCGAGGGGTCGAACCGCCTTTTGTGCCGCTGATTCGGGGTGCAAACGGCGGTTCGGCGCGAGGGGCTGACGGTCGAACCGCCTTTTGTGCCGCTGACCCGGGGTGCAAACGGCGGTTCGGCGGACGGGGTGCAGGCTGTCCGGCGGAGCGCGTAGCGTCACGCGAACACATGTTCGAGCTGATGAAGGACGCCGCCTGGCTGCAGGACCTCAACCCCGAGCAGCGGGCGGCCGCACTGCACGATGAAGGGCACCTGCTCGTGCTCGCCGGAGCGGGCACCGGCAAGACGACGACGCTCTGCGCGCGGGTGGCGTCGCTGGTCGACCGCGGCGTCCCCGCCGAGCGCATCCTGCTGTTGACCTTCACCCGCCGCGCCGCGCGGGAGATGCTCGAGCGCGCACAGGCCCTGACCGGCGGGTCGACGCGGCGGGTGCTGGGCGGGACGTTCCACAGCGCCGCGCACCGCTTCGTGCGCGGGTCGGCCGCGGCGGTCGGCCTGGCCCCGGACTTCACCCTGCTGGACGCGGGCGACGCCGCGGACGTGCTGGACCTCGTCCGCCAGGAGCACGGCTGGTCGGCGGAGACCGCCAAGCGCTTCCCGCGCAAGGGCACGCTGCTGGACATCTACTCGCGCACCGTCAACGCCCAGCAGCCCCTGCGCGAGGTGCTCGACGCGCAGTTTCCCTGGTGCGCCGAGCACGGCGACGCGCTGTCGGCGCTGTTTCGCGCGTACACCGCCCGCAAGCGCGCGCTCGGGGTGCTCGACCTCGACGACCTGCTCGTCTACTGGCGGGCGCTGATGGCCGACCCGGCCGCGGGCGCCGCGATCGCGGGCACGTTCGACCACGTGCTCGTCGATGAGTACCAGGACGTCAACGCGCTGCAGGTCGACGTCGTCGCCGGATTCGCCGACGGCGGCGCGCAGGTCACCGCGGTCGGTGACGACTTCCAGGCGATCTACGGCTTCCGGGCCTCCTCGGCGCAGTTCATCCTCGACTTCCCGCAGCGCTTCGCCGGCTGCGCGACCGTGACGCTGGAGCGCAACTACCGGTCCTCCCAGCCGCTGCTGGACGTCGCCAACGCGGTGTCCGCGCAGGACGTCGACGGGTTCCCGAAGACCCTCGTCGCCCAGCGCGACGGCGGCGCGCGCCCGGCGCTGGTGTACGTGCGCGACCAGGCGCACGAGGCGGCCGTGGTGTGCGACCGCGTCCTGGCCGCCCGCGAGGAGGGCATGCTGCTGCGCGAGCAGGCCGTGCTGGCGCGGACCGGCCACGACACCGACGCGCTGGAGCTCGAGCTCTCGCGCCGGCGCATCCCTTACAAGAAGTACGGCGGCCTGCGCTACTTCGACGCCGCCCACGTCAAGGACCTGCTGGCGGCGCTGCGGCTGACCGATCGACCCGGTGACGAGCTGTCCTGGTTTCGGTTGCTGCAGCTGCTGGAGGGCGTCGGCCCCGGCCGCGCGCGACAGGCCGTGACCGCGCTGCTGTCCGGGGACGGCCTGTCGCTGACGGTCCTCGCGGCCCGGTGGGAGCAGGCCCGCAGCGCCCTGCCGGCGTCGGCGCTGGAGCTGGCCGACCCGCTCGTCGCCGCGATAGCGTCCTGCGCCGACGGCGCGGCCGCGGGCGTGTGCGCCGAGCGGCTGCGCGACGCGGTGGCCCCGCTGGTCAAGGGCCACTACGTCGACGGCGCCGTGCGGGTGCAGGACCTCGACGTCCTGGCGGGCATGGCGGCCGAGGCCCGGGACCTGCGGTCGTTCGTCGCCGAGCTGGTCCTCGACCCGCCCGCGTCCGCAGGGGACATCGCCCAGCCGCCGCACCTCGACGACGACTGGCTGGTGCTCTCCACGGTGCACAGCGCCAAGGGCCTGGAGTGGCAGTCCGTCCACGTCATCGCCGCCTACGACGGCAACTTCCCCGCGTGCATGGGCGCGGGCACGAAGGAGTCCATCGCCGAGGAGCGCCGGCTGTTCTACGTCGCGCTGACCCGCCCGCGCCGCGAGCTGACCGTCTACGTGCCGCGCCGCTACTACCACCGCCCCCAGGGGCGCGACGACGCCCACGGCTACGGCAAGGCCAGCCGCTTCCTCGACCCCGACGTGCAGCGGCTGCTCGCCGTCGAGCACCTCGCCGACGACCCGTCGGCCTCGCCGTTCACGGCCGCGCGCGACGTCCAGCGGATCGAGGTGTCGGTGGACAACCTGTTCGCATAGGTTGGAGCGGTGCTCGTCCCCACCAACGGCATCCAGCTCGACGTGACCTTCGCCGGGCCGGAGGACGGCGAGCTCGTCGTCCTCACCCACGGCTTCCCGGAGCTGGGCCACAGCTGGCGCCATCAGGTCCCGGCCCTGGCCGAGGCCGGCTATCGCGTCGTGGTCCCCGACCTGCGCGGGTACGGCCGCAGCGACGCGCCGGAGCCGATCGAGGCCTACGCCATCGACGTGCTCGCCCGCGACGTCGTCGGGCTCATCGACCACTGCGGCCGGACCGACGCGCTGCTCATCGGCCACGACTGGGGCGCCGACCTGGCCTGGAAGACCGCGCTGCTGCACCCCGACCGCGTCAACCGCGTGGCGTGCCTGAGCGTCCCCTACATCCCGCCCGCGCCCGCCGAGCCGACGCCGATCATGCGCCGCCACCTCGGCGAGGACTTCTACATCGTCTGGTTCCAGGAGCCCGGTGTCGCGGAGGCGGCGCTCGGCGCCGACGTCCGGCAGACCCTCACGACCACCAAGCAGTGGACGCCGCAGTGGGCCGCTGCCGAGGAGGACCCGCCGCGCCCGCCGTTCATGACCGAGGAGGACGTGCGGACCTACGTCGAGGCCTTCGAGCGCAGCGGCTTCCGCGGGCCGCTCAACTGGTACCGCAACATCGACCGCAACTGGCGCATCATCAAGGACGCGCCGCGGCAGACCATCGACCAGCCGGCGTTCTTCCTCACCGGGTCACGCGACCCCGCCGCGAAGTTCATGCCCGCCGCCGCGATGGAGGGCCACGTCACCGACCTGCGCGACTCGGTCGTGATCGAGGGCGCAGGACACTGGGTCAACCAGGAGCGCCCCGAGGAGGTCAACGCAGCGTTGCTGGACTTCGTCGACGCGACGGCTTCGCCGTCGTCGGGGGAGCCTCGCTGACGCTCACCACGCGATAGGTTGACGGGGTGTCGAAGACGAACCTTCCCGTGGTGATCGTCGGCGCCGGCTTCGGCGGCGTGGGCGCGGCGATCGAGCTGCAGCGCAACGGCTTCACCGACATCACGATCCTCGACAAGGCGCCCGGCATCGGCGGCACCTGGCTGCACAACACCTACCCCGGTGCGGCCTGCGACGTCCCCAGCCACCTCTACTCCTACTCCTACGAGCAGCGCACGGACTGGACGCGGATCTGCTCACCCCAGTCGGAGATCCTGGCCTACATCAACGAGGTCGCGGCCAAGTACGGCGTCGACAGGCTGCTGCAGCCCAACACCGCGGTCGCGTCGGTGACCTATGACGACGACACCCACCGCTGGACGGTCATCTCCGAGGACGGCCGCACCTGGGAGGCCGCGGCGGTGATCATCGCCACCGGTCAGCTGCACCAGCCGGCGCGGCCGAACATCCCCGGCGCCGACGCGTTCAAGGGCCACATGTTCCACAGCGCCGAGTGGGACCACGACTACAACCTTGCGGGCCGCGACGTCGCTGTCATCGGCACCGGCGCGTCGGCCGTGCAGTTCGTCCCGGAGATCGCGCCGCTGACCCGGCACACGACGATCTTCCAGCGCACGGGCAACTGGTTCATGCCGCGGAAGATGAAGGACTACTCCAAGCCCTTCCGCTGGGCCGTGGCACACGTGCCCGGACTGCAGGCGCTGCGGCGCACCTACATCTACCACTACGGCGAGCTGCTGACGTACATGATCCGCCACCCGCGGACCGCCGGGAGGATCGGCCACTTCAACTCCTGGCTGCACATGCGCACGCAGATCAAGGACAAGGAGCTGCGCAGGAAGATCTGGCCCGGCTACACGTTCGGGTGCAAGCGCGTGCTGTTCAGCTCGACCTGGCTGCCCGCGCTGCAGGCACCCAACGTCGACGTCGTCGACCAGGCCATCACCGCGATCACGCCCGACGGCGTCGTGACCGCCGACGGCGTCGAGCACAAGGCCGACACGATCATCTGGGGCACGGGGTTCAAGACCAACGACTTCATGTTCCCGATGTCGGTCGTGGGCCGGGGCGGGCGCAGCCTGGAGCAGGACTGGGCCGACGGCGCCCACGCCCACCTGGGCATGGCGATCCCCGGCTACCCGTCGCTGTTCGTCATGTACGGGCCCAACACCAACACCAGTGGTGGCTCGATCATCGTCTACCTCGAGGCCCAGGCCCGGTACATCCGCCAGGCGCTGGAGCTCGTCCGCTCGCGCGGCGGGGACAGCGTGGAGGTGCGCGGCGAGGTCGAGTCGGCGTTCAACCGTGACGTCCAGGAGCGCTTCACCGGCACCGCCTGGAACGCCTGCACCTCCTGGTACCGGACGTCCGACGGTCGCCATGTGACCAATTGGCCCGGGTACATGTCCGAGTACGAGGCACGGACGGCCGCGCTCGACGCTGCGGAATTCGAGGTGCACACCGCGGGCGACCGCGAAGAAGCGCCGTCCGCGGCTTGAACAGGGCGTTCTCGGCACCCTCAGGTCCGCGGTTTCCACACCCGGGGGTACCCCTGCGCTAAGTCCAGGGGTGTCACCCGGTGTTGGGGGTGGGCGGCAGGTCGGAGTATGCCGTCCATGCCCCGACTGATCGCTCTCTCCGCTCGCACCGATGATGAGCTGCTCATCTCCGCCGTCGCCGGCGATCAGGCCGCCATCGACGAGCTGTGCGCCCGCCACCGCGCCTCGGTCGAGCGCACCTGCCGCTCGATCCTGCGCTGCCCCGAGGACGCCGCGGACGCCGCACAGGAGACGCTGATGTCCGTCGTCCGCCGCCTCCCCCAACTGGACGCCGAGAACCTGAACTTCGGTGGCTACCTGCACGTCGCCGCCCGCAACCGCGCCCTCCAGGCCGCCCGCAACCGCGCTCGCCGCACCGCCCGCGAGTGCTGCGAGGAGACCCCGGGCCTGCAGCTGGCCGAGTCCCGCCGCTGGGACGACCCGGAGGATGCCGTCCTGCGCCGCGAGCTGGCCGGCCGCGTGCGCGACGCCTGCGCCACGCTGCCCGAGCGTCAGCGCCAGGCCGTCGTGCTCTCGCACTTCATGGACCTGGCGCCCGGCGAGGTCGCCACCCACGTCGGCGACAACGCCAACAACGTCGCCCAGCTCACCTTCCGCGCCCGTACCCGCCTGCGCCGCGAGCTCACCGCCGTCGCGGCGTAGGGTCTGGCGCACCATGGGTGCGCGGATCGATCACGTGGCGCTGGAGGTCGGCGACCTCATCACGGCGCGGCCCTTCTTCGACGCGGTGCTCGGCGTCCTGGGCCTGCCCCGTGTCTTCACCCTCGAGGATCGGCTCGGCTACGGGCAGCGCGACCTCGACGGGTACCTCTCGATCATCGTCGGACCCGGGCGCCTCCTCGCCGGCCACCTGGCCCTGCGCGCGCCGTCCCGCGACGCGGTCGACGCTTTCCACGCCGCGGCCGTGGCGCACGGCGGGCAGGATGACGGTGCGCCCGGCGCGCGCCCGGAGTACGGGCCGGGGTACTACGCCGCGTTCGTCATGGACCCCTGGGGCAACCGCCTCGAAGCGGTCCACCGCGGCTAACGGGCCCTCGACAGCGCGACGTTGGCGGCCAGGGCCAGCACGGCGATGACGGCGGCCATCGGCACCGCCGTGCCCTCGCCCGCCACACCGACCAGCGGGGCGCACAGCGCGCCGATGGCGTACTGCAGGACGCCGAGCAGCCCGGCGGCGCTGCCCGCGTCGTCGGGATGCCCGGCCAGGGCGAGCGCCGTCGCGTTGGGCAGCACCATCCCGATCATCGACACGACCAGGAACAGGGACGGCAGCACGCCGGGCAGGCCCACGACGTCCGTGAGGACGACGACGAGCAGCGCGACGCCGCCGGCGCCGTGGACCAGCAGCCCGCGCCGCAGCAGCGCCGCCGGCTCGTGGCCGCGCCGGAGCAGCACCGCGTTCAGCCGGCCGGCGCCGACGATGCCCAGCGCGTTGACCGCGAAGAGCACCGAGAACACCTGGGGCGAGACGCCGTAGATGTCCTCCAGCACGAACGGCGAGCCGGAGATGTAGGCGAACATCGCCGCGAACGCGAAGCCGCAGCCGAACGCGTAGGCCAGGAAGCCGCGATCGTGCGCCAGCCGCCCGAACGCGGCGCGCGTGTCGGCCAGCCCACCGGTGCGGCGCCGCTGGGGCGGCAGCGTCTCCGGCAGCGCGGCAAGCGACGCGACGAGCAACAGCGCGCCGATGCCCGCCAGCACAACGAACACGCCGCGCCAGTCGACCACCAGCAGCAACTGCCCGCCGACGACGGGCGCCAGGATCGGGGCGGCGCCGTTGACCAGCAGCAGCAGGCTGAACACGTGCGCGGCGGCCGAGCCCTCGTACTCGTCGCGGACCATCGCCCGCGAGGCGACGATGCCCGCCGACCCGGTGAAGCCCTGGACGATCCGCAGCCCCGCCAGCGTCCATGCCGACGGCGCCAGCGCGCACGCCAGCGACGCCGCGGTGAAGGCGACCAGCCCGGCCAGCACCACCGGGCGCCGGCCGCGGGCGTCCGACAGCGGCCCGGCGACCAGCTGCCCCAGGGCCAGCCCGGCCAGGCAGCCGGTGAGCGTGAGGCCGACCTCCAGCGCGCTCGCGTCGAGGTCATCGCGCAGCTGCGGCAGCCCGGGCAGGTACATGTCGATGCACAGCGGCCCGAACGCCGACAGCGCGCCGAGCAGCAACAGCAGCCGCAGCGGTGGGCGCGACGTGGTCGTCAAGGCCGCACAGCCTACGAACGTCCGGCGCGTGTCAGAACCTCCAGCAGCAGGCGACCCGCCCTTGATGAACCCCCATGTCCAACTCCACGGAGAGCAGGTGCTCCTCGCCGCCCACGGCCGGCGCGAGCTCGCGATGGCGTTCGCGCGCCTGCCGTCGGCGCGGGCGTTCGGCCGCCCGGGCACCACGTGGCTGCTGCCGGCGTCGGCCCAGGCGGCGGCGGGGCTGCGGGAGGTCCTGGCCGTCCACCCCGACCTGCAGGTCGAGCCGGATGCCGCGCAGTGGCTGTCCGGCGCCGACGGCTGCATCGGCACGCTGGACATCGCCATCTCCCACGCCGAGCCACGGTTGCAGCTGCAGCTGGAGTGGGGCACGCCGCCGTCCGGACTCCTGCCCGCGCTGGCCACGGCCGGCACCGGTCACTCCGCGCCGCTGACGCCGGAGAACCTCCGGGCGGTCGCGCCCTTCGTCAGCGGCCACGGCCTGCAGCCCACGCTGCGCGTCGAGCAGGCGCTGGAGTGGCTGGCCGCGCACCCCGACGCGACCAGCGTCCCGGCCGGTGAGCTCGACGCCGTGGACGACGACGGCATCACCCACCTCATCGTGCATCCCGTCTACGACCGCACGGTGGCCGACGCGTTCTTCGCGCAGGAGGCCCGGCTGCTGCGCCAGCACCGCAAGGTCAACCGCGACGCGGCTTACCTGCCCGCGACGTCGTGGCCGACGGAGGAGCTGTCGGCGTTCGTGCAGCTGCGCCGGCTGGCGATCCTGCCGCAGGCCGAGCGCGCCGTGGCCGGCCTGTCGCGCGCCGCCGAGGAGGCCGCGCGGCTCATCGCGATGTCGGAGGCCGAGGACGCCGAGCTCGCCGCCGCGGGCCTGGCCGGCGAGCTGCTGCCCTTCCAGCGCGCCGGCGTCGTCTACGCGCTGGAGCGCCGGCGGCTGCTCATCGCCGACGAGCAGGGCCTGGGCAAGACGGTCCAGGCGCTGGCCACCCTCCAGGCCGACGGCGCGTTCCCGGCGATCATCGTCTGCCCGGCCTCGCTGAAGCTCAACTGGCTGCGTGAGGCGGCCCGCTGGCTTCCACAGCGCACGGCCGTGGTCCTGGACGCGGGCACGCCGACCGGCGACGCCGAGATCGTCATCCTCAACTACGAGGGCGCCGCCGCCGGTGTGCCCGAGCTGACCGAGCTGGAGGCCCGGGCGCTCGTGCTGGACGAGGCGCACTACGTCAAGAACTTCGCAGCGCAGCGGACGAAGGCGGTCCTCGCGCTCAGCGCCGCGCTGGCCCCGGGCGCGCTGCGGCTGGCGCTCACGGGCACCCCCGTCGTCAACCGCCCCGCCGAGCTGGCGCCGCAGCTGCAGGTGCTCGACCGCCTGGACGAGTTCGGCACCGCCGCCTCCTTCGGCAGCAGGTACGAGACCACCGTCGCCCGGCGGCGGCTGCACGAGAAGCTGCGCGCGTCGTGCTTCCTGCGGCGCCGCAAGGCCGACGTGCTGGCCCAGCTGCCGCCCAAGCAGCGGGCGGTGCTGGCGCTGCCGATCGACAACGCCGAGGAGTACCGCCTGGCCGAGCAGCGGTTCGTGCAGTGGCTGGCCGAGCAGGCCGCGGGCGCCGGCCTGGTGCCCGACGAGCTGCGGGCGAGCGCGTTCGCCCGGCTGGCCGCCCTGCGCCGGCTGGCGGCCGAGGGCAAGCTCGCCGCGGCGGTGTCCTGGGTGGAGGACTTCGCCGAGAGCGACGAGCGCCTGGTCCTCTTCGCCCACCACCGCGCGGTGCAGGCCGCGGTGCTGCAGCGCTTCCCCGGATGTGCGCGCATCCTCGGCAGCGACTCCGTCGAGGAGCGCGAGGCCAACGTCCGTCGCTTCCAGGACGGCGGCGAGGACGCACCCTGGTTGTGCGTCTGCTCGCTGGAGGCGGCCTCCCACGGGTTCACGCTCACCGCCGCCGCCAACGTCGCCTTCCTGGAGCTGGCCTGGACGCCGGCCAAGCACGACCAGGCCGAGGACCGGCTGCACCGCATCGGCCAGACCGCGGCGGTCACCGCCTGGTACCTGCTGGCCGCGGGGACGATCGACGAGCGCATCGCCAGGCTGCTCGACGAGAAGCGCCGCGTCGTCGACGCGGTGACCGACGGGGCGGGTGAGGACGGCGACGCGGTCCTCACCGCGCTGCTGCGGGGTTACGCCCGCGGCTGACCGGGGCCACGCCCACGGCTGACCCCACACCGACATACGCATCGGTATGGTCGCAGCCCATGGGAGAGCTCGACGGAGAGGTCGCGCTGGTCACCGGCGCCAACGGCGGCATCGGGCTGGGCATGGCCCGCGGCCTGGCGCAGGCCGGTGCGAAGGTCGCCATCTGGGGCCGCAACGCGGAGAAGAACGACCGCGCGCGGGAGGCGCTGAGCAGCACGGGTGCCGAGGTCGCCGCGTTCACCTGCGACGTCGCCGACCCCGAGCAGGTCACGGCGTCCTTCGCCGCGACGCTGGAGCGCTTCGGCAAGGTCGACAGCTGCTTCGCCAACGCCGGCGTCGGCGGCAACGGCTCCGCGTTCGTCGACGTGACCCTCGAGGAGTGGCGTCGCGTGATGTCGGTCAACCTCGACGGCGCGATGCTGACGCTGCAGGCCGCGGCACGGCACATGGTGCAGCGCGGCGAGGGCGGTGCGCTGATCGCGACGTCGTCCACGTCCTCCGTCCACGGTGCACCGCGCAACGAGGCCTACTCGTCCTCGAAGACCGCGCTGCTGTCGCTCATCCGCGGGCTCAGCGTCGAGCTCGCGCGGTACGGGATCCGCGCGAACTCGGTGCTGCCCGGTTGGACGGACACCGACATGCTCGACCACGGCCGCACCAACGAGAAGTTCGTCAACGCGACGGTGTCGCGGACCCCGGTGCGCCGCTGGGCCGACCCGGACGAGTTCGGGCCGCTCGCGGTCTACCTCGCCCGGCGCGACCTGACCTTCCACACCGGCGACGACATCACCGTCGACGGCGGCTACACCCGCTTCTGAACCGGCGGCAGGGCGCGCAGCAGCGCCAGCAGCGTGTCGTGCGTCGGCGTGGGGACGCCGTGCGCGGCGCCCAAGCGGCACACGAGGCCGGTCAGCGCCTCGTGCTCCAGCGGCCGACCGGCCATGCGGTCGTAGTACATCGAGGAGCCGTTGTCGTCGGGCAGGCGGGCGATGAAGGCCAGCGCGGCGTCGACGTGCTCCTGCGTCAGGGCGGCGCCGTCGGCCCGGCCGACCGCGGCCGCCTCCTCGAGCAGCCTGACGACCAGGCCGCGCGTGGAGTCCTGTTTGAGCACCTCCACGCGGCGCTGGGTGAGCGCGGTGATCGGGTTGCCCACGACGTTGCCGAGCAGCTTCAACCACGCAGCGGTGTGGAAGTCGCCGACCCGGGTGACGTCGACGTCCGCGGCGCCGAGCAGCTCACCGAAGCCGAAGTCCGCCTTGGGGACGGTGATGTCGCGGCCGGCCGAGTGGCGGATGCGGCCCGGTGCCAGCGGCTCGACGGAGATGGTCACCAGCGCCGGCAGGATCTGCGACGTGGCGACCAGCGGCGCGACGCGCTCGACGTGGCGCAGCGAGTTCTGGGCCACGACGACGGTGCTGTCCGCCGTCGCCAGTGCATCCAGCCAGGGCGAGGTGCCGTCCGTGTCGGGCACCTTGACCGCCACGACCACCCAGTCGGCGGGCGCGACGCTCGCGGGGTCGCTGGTGATCTGCACCGGGACCTCGCGCGCGGCCCCGCCCTGCTCGATCGTCAGCCCCGCGATCGGCGTGCGCACGCACAGCTCGACGTCATGGCCGGCGTCGTGGAGCAGCGCGGCGAGGTACCCGCCGACCGCACCACCGCCGACGACCGCCGCGCGCGCCATGCCCGGAGGCTAGCGCCACCCCCCCGGCCCCGCCCCGCGTGTGCACTGGTTGGGCAGGGAGCCCAATGGGTGCACGGACGTGAAGGTGCTTGCGCAACGACTTTTCGTAGTCTGCCCGGCGTGCCCGCCACGCTCGAGCGCCCGCGGGAGGCCGAGACCGACCTCACTCCGGCGCCCGCTGCGGCGTCGCGCCCGCGCCTGCGCTCCGGAGCCCCGCCGCGTCCGCCGTGGCGCATGCTCGCCGGCCTGACGCTGACCAGCGTCACCGCCCTGGTGGCGATCGTGTTCCTGGGCGACCTCATGCACCAGACGCTGCTGATCCCGCCGCTGGCCGCCAGCGTCGGCCTCATCGCCAGCCTGCCCGGCGAGCCGCTCGCGCAGCCGCGCAACGTCATCGGCGGTCACCTCATCTCCTGCCTGGTCGGCTCGGCGACCGCCCTGCTGCTCGGCCACGGGCTGCTGATCGGCGCCGTCGCGGGCGGCCTGGCCGTCGGGGCGACGCTGACCTGCCGCGTCGCTCACTCCCCGGCGGCCGCGACCGCGGTGATCGTCTGCCTCAGCCCCGTCCCGTTCTTGCAGTTCACCGGGCTGCTGACGCTCACCACCGCCGTCCTCGTGGTGCTGGGTGTGGCTGACGCGCGGCTGCGCGGCCGGACCTACCCTGTCTACTGGTGGTAGCCGGTCGCTGCATCGCCACGCTTGCGCTGACGCTGGCCGCGCTCCTGGTGACCGCGGCCACCGGCGCGGCGCCACGCCCGTGCTTCGGCGCCGCCGCGCGCGACCCCGAACGCCCCTGCCAGACCAGCAGGTATGCGGTCACGACGATCATCCCGACCGTCAACGAGGGTCCGCTGGAGCCTGCCGCGCCGTGCACGCCGACGGGACGCCAGGGCCTGCTGTACCCGTGCGTGTTCGGGGACCGCAGCGGCCAGGAGGGCCACTACGGCATCGCCCTCATCGGCGACAGCCACGCCGGCCACTGGCGCGGAGCCGTCGACCACGTCGCTCGCGCGCAGGAGGTGCCGGCGGTGTCGCTGACCCGGACGAGCTGCCCGTTCTCCACGGCGGTCGCCGACCTGCCCGGCGTCGCGGCCGACCGGTGCCGCCGCTGGAACGAGGAGGTCCGCGACTGGCTGTTCGACCACCCCGACATCGACACCGTCTTCGTCTCCGCCCACGCCGGCGGCACGGTGCTCGACGCGGGCCGGGGCGCGCAGCGCAGCGCCCAGGTCAAGGGCTACCGCGAGGCGTGGGCGGCGCTGCCCAGCACGGTGACGCGCCTGTACGTCCTGCGCGACATCCCCCGTGTGCGCACGGGCACGCCGGCCTGCCTGCGGCGCGCGCTGCTGCACCGGCGCCCGCCCGGCGCGGCGTGCGCCAACCCCCGCGGGCGCGTCGTGCGGTCCGACCCGCAGGTCGAGGCCGCGCGCCACCAGCCGCGCGCCCGCCTGCTGGACCTCAACCGCTACTTCTGCACGGCGGCCAGGTGCTTCCCGGTCGTCGGCCACGCCCTGACCCACAAGGACGCCGACCACATGACCGCGACCTTCGCCGGCACCCTCGGCCCGTACCTGCTGCGCGCGGTCGGCGGCAGCCGTCAGTCCTGAGCGGCGACCTCCACGACCGCGCGCACCGCCGGCGCCGCGCCGTCCGGCCGCCAGGCCAGCTGGAACGGCATCGTCAACACCGGCGTCAGCGCGACGAACGCCGAGCCGTCCAGCTCCGGCGGGAACGCGCTGCGCGGATACACGACGACGCCCAATCCCTCCCGCACCGCCTGCAGCCCGAGGTCCGGGTAGGGGTCGGCCAGCGTCCGCGGTTGCAGGCCCACGGCGGCGAACGCCCGCAGCACGCGACCGCTGAAGCCGCGCGAGTCCGCACCGGACGCGACCAGGATCGTCTCCTCGGCCAGGTCCTCCAGGCCCACCTCCCGCCGGGCGGCCAGCGGGTGCGCGGCAGGCAGGTGCACGACCGCGGGCTCGTCGTGCAGCGGCGTCAGCGTCACACCCTCCGGGGCGTCCTCGGCGCAGAAGGTGACCGCGAGGTCCAGCCGCCCGCGGGCGACGTCGCGCAGCAGCGCGCCGGTGGTGTCCTCGCTGGTGTAGAGCATGACCGCGGGCATCGCCGCGGTGCACGCGGCCAGCAGCCGCGGGGTGACGCCGAAGCGCGCGGTCGGGGTGACGCCGACCCGCAGCCGGGTCGCACCGCCGCTCCCCCGGTCGCGCACGGCGTCGGCCAGCTCGTCGGCCGCGGCGAGCAGCTCGCGGCCCCGGAGCGCCAGCAGCTCCCCCGCCGGCGTCAGCGTCACGTTGCGCCCGGTCCGCTCCAGCAGCGGCACGCCCAGCTGCGACTCCAGCGTCTTCATCGCCGTGCTGAGCGAGGGCTGCGACAGGTGCAGGGCCTCCGCCGCGCGGGTGATCGTCCCAGCGTCGGCGACGGCCACGAAGTAGCGGATGAGCCGCAGCTCCGGCGTCATAGCCGCAGCCTATGGCAGACCAGCCGACCGGTCTTGGACGCTGCCGCATCGCCGCCGCAGACTGCTGGACATGCCCATCACCACCATCACCCGAGACGACCTCAACGCCGCCATCGAGCGGGGCGAGGTCACCGTCGTGGAGACCCTCCGCGACGTCCACTTCGCCCAGGGCCACCTGCCCGGCGCGATCCACATCCACTTCGAGGAGGTCAAGCAGCGGGCGGCCGAGCTGCTCCCCGACAAGGACGCGGCGATCGTCACCTACTGCTCCAACACCGCCTGCCGCAACTCCGAGATCGCCGCCAACCAGCTCGTCGCCCTCGGGTACACGAACGTCCGCAAGTACCCGGAGGGCAAGGACGACTGGGTCGCGGCCGGCCTCCCGCTGGAGGTGCGCCCCCGCGTCGCCCTGTGAGCCCCGGCGCTTGAGCGCCGGATACGGTTGGCCGCGATGCCCGCCGTCACGATCGCCGCGCAGTTCAACGGGCCGCCCGGGACAGCCAACGGCGGCTACGCCTGCGGTGTCCTGGCGGAGGGCCTTCCGGCGGCCGAGGCGGTGAGCGTCGCGCTGCGCGCGCCGCTGCCCCTGGAGCGCGAGCTGACCGTGGCGGGCGGGCGGCTGCTGGACGGCGAGACGGTGCTGGCGGAGGCGTCGGCGACCACGCTCACGCTCGACGTCCCGCCCCCGCCACCGCTGGAGGAGGCCCGTGCGGCCCACCTGGCGCCGGACTTCCCGCACCCCTTCCCCTGCTGCTTCGTCTGCGGTCCCGACCGGGCCGCCGGCGACGGCCTGCGCATCCTCCCCGGCCCGGTCGCCCCCGGCGTGGTCGCCACGACCTGGACGCCGCTGTCGGCCGACCGGCGGATCCTCTGGAGCGCCCTGGACTGCCCGTCGTCCTTCGCGTGCACGTTCGCCTCCAGGGCGGTCCTGGCCAACCTCACCGCGCAGGTCCACCAGGAGCCGCAGCCCGGCCGCGAGCTCACCGTCCTGGGGTGGCACATCGCCAGCGACGGCCGCAAGCACCACGCGGGCACGGCGCTCTACGACGGCACGGCGCTGCTCGCCGCCGCGCTGGCCCTGTGGATCGAGCTGCGCCACTAGGCTGCGCCGCCATGCGTCGCCTTGCCGTGCCCGCCGTCCTCCTCGCACTCGCCGGCGCCGCGCCGGCGGCCGCCGCGCCGGCCACGACCTGTCCCGGGCTGTCGGCCAAGGTCGACACGTTCGCGCGCTACGGGCCGCCGCTGTCGGGCTGGGTCGAGAACATGGGCTTCGACGGCCGGGGCGGCATGTGGCTGTCCACCTTCGACGGGCGGATGGTCCGCCTCGACGCACAGGGCCGGCCGTCGACCTCGTTCACGATCGACGCACCCGGCGCCTCGCTGCCGGCGCCCGACGGCAAGATGTACGTCGACTTCGGCAACAGCATGAACGCGGCCGCCGCGGGCATCCAGCGCTTCGACCCCACCGCCGCCGCGCCGAAGCTCGAGCCGTTCGCGACCGGTGCCGCGATGGCCAACGGGCTGGCCCGCGACGGCGCGGGCAACTTCTACATCGGCGACACCTCCGCGGGCGTGGTCCAGAAGGTCCGCCCCGACGGCACCCTCGACCCCGGCTTCCGGGTGCCGGCGCCCGGTGCGGACGGCGTCGTCGTCACCGGCGACAGCGTCTACGTCGCGCAGCTCTCGGACCTGCCGTCGACGATCACGCGGATCCCGCTGGCCGACCCCGAGGGCGCGAAGACGCTGGCCACGCTGGGCGACGACGGCGTCCCCAAGCTGCTCGACGACCTGGACGTCGGCCCCGACGGTGCGCTCTACGTCACCTCCGCGCTGGGCTTCCTCTACCGCGTCGACCCGATCTCCGGCGCGGCCTGCACGCTGCTCGCGGGCCTCGCGCCGCTGACCAGCGCCCGGTTCCCGCAGGCCTTCGCGCCGTACGACGCGCGGAAGGGCGACCTCTTCCTGAGCTCGGAGGCCGGGCAGGTCTACCACGCGAGGATCAGCGGGCTGACGCTGCTGCCCGAGCCGACGCCGGCCCCGGCGCCCGCGATGCGCCTGACGCTGCGGCCGACGGCGCTGAGGGCGCATGTCGCGACCACGATCCGCGCGACCGTGCGGTCGGCCGCGCGCAGCTGCCGGGCCGGCGTGACCGTGCGCCTTGGCCGCCGCACCGTGCGGACCGACGCGAAGGGCCGCGCGACGCTCCGCTACACCCCCGCCGCGGCCGGCGCGCGCACCGTCACGGCTGCCAAGCCGGGTTGCGCGAGGACGTCGGCGCGCCTGCGCGTCCGCTAGCTGTAAGACCCGAGCAGGTTGTTCAGTCGTTGGACCGGTGTCTGGCGGCTGATGCC
>CAYUDT010000053.1:0-32893 GCA_964443695.1 uncultured Conexibacter sp.
GCTGCGTCGACGCCGGCCCCGGCAGCAGCTGGCACGCCGCGTTGGCGTCCTCGAAGTCCTCCGCGCTCAGCCAGCGGCGCCGATCGACCACCAGGTCACGCAGCATCGACACGTGCACGGGCGGCCCGCCGAACCCCGTCACGCCGATGCGTCCCCACTCGCGGGCGACCTCGCGCAGCACGCCCCCAACCTAAAGGTGCCAGGCGCCTTTAGGTTGCGATTCCGGTTCTAAGCGGGGCTTTTCGGGCTCCCGCGGCCGACGCTGAAGATAAAGGTGCCAGGCGTCTTTAGGGTGGGTGTGGTTATGGAGCGGATTGCGTCGGAGCTGTTGCGGGAGTTGCTCAGGTTCAACACGGTGAACCCCCCGGGCAACGAGCGGGCGTGCAACGAGCATCTGGCCAGGGCGTTGACCGACGCGGGGTTCGATGACGTGCAGCTGATCGGCAACACGCCGGAGCGGCCCAACCTCGTCGCGCGCCACAAGGGAAGTGCGGAGGGACCGACGCTGCTGTTGCTCTCCCACGTCGACACGGTCCTCGCGACGCCGCAGGACTGGCAGCGTGACCCGTGGAGCGGTGACCTCGACGACGACGGCTACATCTGGGGCCGCGGCGCGCAGGACATGAAGTCGCAGACGGCGGCCGAGGTGGCGGCGGCGATCGAGCTCGTCAAGAACGGCTGGCGCCCGGCGCAGGGCGACCTCGTCATCTGCAGCGTCGTCGATGAGGAGGTCGGTGGCTATGAGGGTGCGATCTGGCTCTGCGAGAACCATCCCGACCTGGTCCGCTGCGACTACCTGCTCAACGAGGGCGCGGGCACGCGCATCCCCTTCCAGGGCACCGACCTCTACGGCGTCTGCTGCGCCGAGAAGGGCGTCTTCCGCTTCGAGGTCCACACGACCGGCACCGCCGGCCACGCCTCGATGCCGAACATCGGTGACAACGCCCTGCTGAAGCTCGCGCCGTACATGGCCAGTCTCGGCGGCGACCCGGTTGCCTGGGACCCCACCCCGGCGCCGGTCGGCCTGCTGAGGGCCCTCGGGTTCGATCACGAGGACCCGGGCGAGGCGCTGGCCGCACTGCGCGCCGCCGACCCGACGCTCGCGGCGTTCGTCCAGCCGATGCTTGCCGTGACGTTCGCCCCGACCCGCATCTGGGGCTCGGAGAAGATCAACGTGATCCCGGCGGCGGCGCGGCTGCAGGTCGACTGCCGCGTCCCGCCCGGGCTGGGCCGGGACGTCGCCGAGCAGCGCGCCCGGCAGACGCTCGGAGACGGCGCGTACGAGCTGGAGTACATCGAGGAGGTCGTCGGCAACGGCTCGGTCGTCGAGTCGCCGCTGATGGATGCGATCAGCTCCTTCATCGGGGCTGAAGATGCGTCGGCCAAGGTGGTCCCCACAATGCTTCCCGCCTACACCGACAGCCGCATCTTCCGCGAGCACTTCCCCGACTGCGTGGCCTACGGGTTCTTCGCGCAGAAGGGCATGCCGCTCTATGAGATGTGGCCGCTGGTCCACGGCAAGGACGAGCGCATCCACAGCGACGACGTCGAGTTCGCGGCCCGCGGCTACATGCACGTCGCGCGGGAGCTGCTCGGATGACGCCGCCGACCTCGCCCGGCGGCTCGGCACCCGGTGCCACGGGCTCGCCGTCGGAGATCGCGCCCCTCCGGCTGGGAGGGATGGCGCTGCGCAACGGGCTGCTGATCCACGGTCCGACGCACTGGAGCGCGGCGGTCCGCGCGAGGGACGGCAGCGTCAAGGTCGCCTCCGGCCGCAAGCCGCGCGGTCCGAAGCTGGCCGACGGCGTCCCCGGTGCCCGCGGCGTCCTGCGCCTCAGCGAGGCGATGGTCGTCATCCCGCTGGTCAAGCGGGCGCTGCCCCAGGCGCAGCTGCCCTACCAGGACGTCACGACCGCGACCGCCATGGTCGCGACCATGGGCGTCGCGAGCGTCCTGCGCCGCCGTGTCCGCGGGGCCGGCGGCGAGGTGGCGCTGGCCGCGCTGGCCATCGCGCCGTCGCTCATCGCGCTGCGCACCGGTGAGCTGGCGGCCTACCACGGTGCCGAGCACAAGACGATCGGCGCGTACGAGTCCGGTGGGGCGGCGAGGGACACCGCCAAGGAGCACGACCGCTGCGGCTCGCACCTCATGGCGCCGCTGCTGGCCGCCAACGCGGCCGGGACCGTGCTGCTCAAGCAGGTGGTCTCCAGGCCCACCGCGGCCCAGGGCGCCGCCGTGCAGCTCGCCGCCGTCGGCCTGGCCGTGGAGGTGTTCGCCTGGAGCGAGCGCCACGCGTCCTCACGGGCGTCGCGCGCCCTGCGTGCGCCCGGTGACGCGCTGCAGCGGGTCGTCGGCACGCGCGAGCCCGACGCCGGCCAGCTCGAGGTCGGCCGTGCGGCGCTGGACGAGATCCTGCGGGTAGAGCATCCGTCCAGCTGACGGCGGGTGTTTGGGGATTCGGCCCCGAACCCCCGATACTGGGCCTCAGTGCCACTCGGGGGAATCGACACCGCAATCCAGAACTGGGCGGCCGAATGGGGCCCGGTCATCATGCTGGTCCTCACGGCGGCGATCGTCTACGTGCTGTGGCGCACGTTGCAGATGATGCCCAAGACCAAGCCGGTGCAGATCAAGCCGGACGCGCTCCAGGACATCGGCTGGGACGACATCGCCGGCGTCGACGAGGCCAAGCAGGAGCTCGTCGAGGTCGTCGAGTTCCTGAAGGACCCGACCAAGTTCAAGCGCCTCGGCGCCAGCGTCCCGCGGGGCGTCCTGCTGCACGGGCCGCCCGGCACCGGCAAGACGCTGCTGGCCAAGGCCGTCGCCCAGCAGTCCGGCGCGCAGTTCTTCAGCCAGTCGGCGTCCTCGTTCGTCGAGATGTTCGCCGGGCTGGGCGCCTCGCGCATCCGCCGGCTCTTCCGCGAGGCGCGCAAGAACGCGCCCGCGATCATCTTCATCGACGAGCTCGACGCCGTCGGCGCGCGCCGCGGCAGCGACAACAACTCCGAGCGCGAGCAGACGCTCAACCAGCTCCTCGTGGAGATGGACGGCTTCGGCTCGACCGACAACGTCATCGTCATGGCGGCGTCGAACCTGCTGGAGAAGCTCGACCCGGCGCTGACGCGCCCGGGCCGCTTCGACCGCCAGGTCTTCGTCTCCCCGCCGGACGTCGCCGGCCGGCGCAAGATGCTCGACGTCCACATGCGCGACAAGCCGGTGCTGCCGGACGTCGACCTGGACATCGTCGCCGCGCAGACCAGCGGCCTGACGGGCGCGGACATCGCCAACATCTGCAACGAGGCCGCGATCTTCTGCGCCCGCCGCGGGGGCCACGCGATCTCCAAGCAGGACTTCGACGACGCGCTGGAGCGGGTCATCGCCGGCGTGCAGTCCTCGACGACGCTCAACGAGCACGAGCGCAAGGTCGTGGCCTTCCACGAGGCCGGTCACGCGCTGTGCCGTGAGCTGCTGGCCACGACCGACCGCGTCCACAAGATCTCGATCATCCCCCGCGGTCAGGCGCTCGGTTACGTCGTGAACCTGCCCGACGAGGACTCCTACCTCAAGACGCGGGAGGAGCTCATCGACCAGGTCACGGTGCTGCTCGGTGGCCGCGTCGCGGAGGAGCTCGTGTTCGGCGCGGTGACGACCGGCGCGTCCAACGACCTGCTCCGGGTCGCCGAGATCACGCACGCGATGATCCACGACTACGGCATGGGCACCGCGATGACCGCGTCCCGCGCGGTCACCGACGCGAACATCGTCTCGGACATGACGCGGCGCATCCGCGACGAGGAGCAGGAGGAGCTGGCCTTCGAGGCGGAGCGCGCCGCGCGCCTGCTCATCAGCTCCCACCGGGCCAAGCTCGACGAGATCGCGGCGCTGCTGCTGGAGCGCGAGACGCTGGAGCGCCCCGATCTCGAGCGGATCCTCGCGGGCATCCCGCGGGTGGAGCGGCGTCCCGGCGGCGCCGGCCTGCGCATCGTCGCGGTCGACCCGACGGTCCCTCCCGCCTCCTAGGGAATGCCGGGCGCCGGTCGGTCGTAGACTGCGCCCCGCATGTTCTCTCGCATCGATCACATCGGCATCGCCGTCAACGACGTCGACGCAGCCCTTGCGCTCTACGAGCGCGACTTCGCCATCACGCTCGTCCACCGCGAGACGGTCACCGAGCAGGGCGTGGAGGCCGTGCTCCTGGACGTCGGTGAGAACCACGTCGAGCTCATCGCGCCGCTCGGGCCGGAGACGACCGTGGCCAAGTTCATCGCCCGCAACGGCGAGGGCCTTCACCACGTGGCCTACCAGACCACCGACATCGAGGCCGAGCTCGAGCGCCTCAAGGCCGCCGGCCTGCAGCTCATCGACTTGACGCCGCGCATCGGAATCCGCAACTCTAAGGTTGCGTTTCTCCATCCGAAGAGCACGGGCGGCGTTCTCACCGAGATCGTCCAGCCCGCCGACGACCACTAGCCCAGGCCCGGGGCGGCGAAGGCCGCCCCAGCAGACCCACCGACCACCGACCTGCCGCGCGGCCGCAGGCGGGCCCCCTGAGAGGATCACGACATGGCTCAGCGCATCTCCATCGGCTTCCACGCCTCCCCGCCCCTCGCCCTCCGCGTCACCGACGACGAGCTGAAGAAGCTGCAGAAGGCCCTCGGCAGCGTCGGCTGGCACGAGCTCTCCGCCGAGGACGGCGACGTCACGCTCGCGCTGCAGCACGTGCTGTGGCTGCGCGTGGACAAGGACGAGCAGAAGGTTGGCTTCGGTCTCAGCAGCTGAGCCTCACGCGGAGGGGGCGCCGCCGGCGCTGCATCCCCTCGCCGCCGATCTGCGTACGGCCCTCATCGGCCGTGCGCTGATGCTCCCCGCGGTCCTGGCCGCGATCGTGCTCGCCGGCGACTTCAACGGCACGGTCGACGTCGTCAAGGCCGTCTCCTTCACGGCGCTGTTCTGCGGGTTGACCCTGCGCAGCGAGCGTCGGCGCTTCGTCGCCGACGAGCTGCCGCCCGCGCCCGCGGACAGCACCGTCGCGCCGGGCGCCGTCCTGACGCCCCGGCGCTGGGTCCTGCTGGCGCTGGCCTACGTCGTGCTGTTCGGCGCGGTCGCGCTCGTCGCCCCGGACGCGAGCTTCGCGGTCCTGGGCCACCCGGCCGGGCTGACGATCGCGACGCTGGCGCAGGCGCTCTGGGTGCGCCGTCGCGCACGGGCCACGGGCACCGAGGTGCTCTACCGCCGCGCGCAGGGGCGCGACGAGCGGTTCTACGCCCGTCCGCTGCCTCCGGCGCTCGGCGTCTGACCTCAGAGCTCGCGGCGGACCACGGCGGTGGCCGCCTCGCGCAGCCGCAGCGTGGGCGCGCGCCGGCGCCAGCGGTGCGGTTCGATGCGCTCGGCGCGCTCCACGTCGACGGCGAAGCAGTCGGTCAGGCGGGCGGCGACCTTCCGGGACTGGACGGCCAGCGTGGCCTCGTCCTGCAGCTGGAAGGAGCGGTTGTCGAAGTTGATCGAGCCGATGGAGGACCACGCCTCATCGATGGTCAGCACCTTGGCGTGGAGCATCGTCGGCGCGTACTCATAGATCTCCGCGCCGGCCGCGAGCAGCGCGTCGTAGGCCGCGCGCCCGGCGACGCGGACGATCTGCTTGTCACCGTGCTGCCCCGGCACCAGGATCCGCACGCGCACGCCGCGCTCGCAGGCGTCGGCCAGCGCCTCGGTGAACGCCGGGCGCGGGGCGAAGTACGCGGACGTCAGGTCGATCGAGCGCCGCGCGCTGGCCAGGGCCAGGAACGTCAGGGCCTCGGCGTTGGTGTCGCCGACCCGCGCGCTGGAGCGCACGAGCTGCATCGGACCGCCACCGTCCAGCGGCTCCAGCGGCGGCAGGTAGCCGTCGCCGACCAGCACGTCGCCGGTGGCCTCCAGCCAGTTCTCCGCGAACGCGCCCTGCATGCCGCGCACGACCGGCCCGCGCACCAGCACGTGGGTGTCGCGCCAGTGGTCGGGGTCCTGGGCGTTGCCCGTCCACTCGTCGGCGATGCCGACGCCGCCCGTCATGCCGACGCGGCCGTCGGCGATGAGCAGCTTGCGGTGGGTGCGGTAGTTGAGGCGGCGCACCGCGTACGGCTTGGGCGGGCGGAAGCGGCAGACCGTCGCGCCCGCGTCCTGCATGCGCGACAGCAGCTCCGGGCGCATCTTGGCGGTGCCCACCGCATCGAGCAGGACGTTGACCTCGACGCCCGCGCGGGCGCGCTCGCACACGGCCTCGCAGACCTCGTCGGCGATGTCGCCGCGCCAGTAGACGTAGGTGAGGAGGTTGAGCGTCCTCTCGGCGCCGCGGATCACGTCGAGGAAGGCCGGGAAGATCTCATCGCCGTTGACGCACAGCTCGAGGTCGTTGCCCTCGCTGATCGGCGCGCCCGTCAGCGCCTCCGCGGCGCGCATGAAGTCCGGCGACCCGACGTCGAGCCGCTCGCCGCGCAGCTCATAGCCGTGGCCACGCTCGCGCCGGTGGCGCAGCGAGTCGGCCGCGTAGCGGGCGGCCAGGACGCCGGTCATCGCCGCGGGCCACAGCACATGGGGGGAGACGGGCCTCACGGGACGACGACCTCGACGCTGCCGTCCACGCCGAAGCGCGTCTGCCGCCCGAGCTCGACGAGCTCGCCGTCGACGTTGAACTCGCGCGCGCCGGTGACCTCGACGACCGCGCCCCGCGCGTGCGGCACGCTGTCGAACGACGCGATACGGCCGCTGCGCAGCCCGTAGGCATGGCGGGCGAGGGCCAGGCGCGATCCGGTGAGCACGACGACGTCAAGCGCGGCGTCGTCCGCCACGGCGGCGCCCACCGACGAGCCACCGCCGAACGCGCCGGTCGGGGCGCCGATGACCTGCCCGGCCGCCCCGGCGGGCCCCCGGGAGCCGTCGCCGTCGACGGCCACCCGCAGCGGCGACGCGGTCGCCGCGGCGCGCACCGCGCCGACGAGGTAGGCGGGCGCGCCCAGCCGGCCCTTCAGCGGCTGCGCGCGGCGGGCCGCGGTGACCGACAGCCCGGTGGCGGCGCAGTTGACCCAGACGCGCCCGTCGGGGGCGGTGGCGAGGTCGACACGCCGCAGCCGTGGTGCCGTCCGCGCGGCCAGCTCCACGGCGGCGCCGGGATCGTCGGGCAGCTCCAGCGCCCGGGCGAAGTCGTTGGCGGTGCCGGTGGGGACGACGGCCAGCGGCACGGACGAGCGGGACGCCAGCGCGGCGGCCGGGCCGATCGAGCCGTCGCCGCCGGCGACCACGATGCGGTCGGCGTCGGCACGCTGCGGAAGGTCGTCGAGGTCGAGGCAGTCGACCGTCCATCCGCCGTCGCTCAGGGCGTCGGCGATCTCGGACGGCTCGCTGCCACCACCCGACCCCGGGTTGGCGATGAGGGCGAGGCGCACACTTCTGAGTATTCCCCCTATCGTGCCGCGCGATGCCTGGGCCCCTGCTGCCGCCTCGTGATGCCGGTGCCGTGCGCGCCCGCCGCGCGCTGCTGCGGGGCGGTCGGGTGGGGCGGGCCGTGGCCCGTGCCGACCTGCGGGCCTACCGCAGCATCCGCGGCCTGGCGCGCCAGGGTGACGGCGCCACCGTCGCCCGGGTCCGCGCGTTCTCCAACCTCGGTGAGCACGCGGCCTGCTGGCTGGTCCTCGGTGCGGCCGGCGCGGCGGCCGACCGGGAGCGCCGCGACGCCTGGCTGACGGGCCTGAAGGCGGTGGGCGTGGCCTACGCCACCAACGTCGCCCTGAAGTCGGTCTTCAAGCGGCGGCGCCCCGTGCTCGACGGGCTGCCCGCGCTGGTGCGCACGCCCACGGCGCTGTCGTTCCCGTCGTCCCACGCGACGGCCAGCTTCGCGGCCGCCCACGCCTACAAGGGCATGCTGCCCGCCCCGCCGCTGTACGCCGTCGCCGCCGCGATGGCCGCCTCGAGGGTGTACCTCGGGGTCCACTACCCGACCGACGTGCTCGCGGGCGCAGCGGTCGGGACGATCGTCTCAGGAGTTGTCACGTCGCGATGAAGGTCGGGATCGTCGGAATGCCCAACGCGGGCAAGTCGTCGCTGTTCAACGCGCTCACCAAGGCGGGCGCGGAGGCGGCGAACTACCCGTTCACCACCATCGAGCCGAACATCGCGGTGGTCCCCGTGCCCGACGAGCGGCTCGCGCAGGTCGCCGAGTTGGTCAAGGCCAGCGAGGTGGTCTACGACACGATCGCCTTCCACGACATCGCCGGGCTCGTGAAGGGCGCGTCCGAGGGCGAGGGGCTGGGCAACAAGTTCCTCGCGAACATCCGCGAGACCGACGCGATCGTCCACGTCGTCCGCGCGCACAACGACGACAACGTCATCCACTCCGAGGGGCGCGTCGACCCCGCGCAGGACATCGAGATCATCGAGACCGAGCTGATCTACGCCGACCTCGAGCAGGCCGAGAAGCGCCTGGAGCGCGTCGTCCGTCCGGCGCGCGGCGGCGACAAGGCCGCCATCGCCGAGCAGGCCTGGCTCCAGGCGCTTATCGAGGCCTACCACGCCGGTCGCCCGGCCCGCAGCGTCCCGATGCCCGACGACGTCGACAAGGGCCAGACCGTGCAGCCGCTGACGGCCAAACCGGTGCTCTACGTCGCCAACGTCGACGAGGGCAGCGACGAGATCCCCGAGGTCGTGGCGGCCAAGGCGGCGGCGGAGGGCGCCAACGCCGTGGCCATCTCCAGCCGCCTGGAGGCCGAGCTGTCCGAACTCGACGAGGAGGACGCCGCCGCCATGCGCGCCGACCTCGGCGTCAGCGAGTCCGGCCTGACCCGCGTCGTCCGCGGCGCCTTCGACCTGCTTGGCCTGCAGGCGTTCTTCGCGGCCGGCGAGGGCAAGCCCGCGCAGTGCTGGCACCTGCGCAAGGGCCTGTCGGCCTGGCACGCCGCCGGCGAGATCCACGGTGACATCCAGAAGGGCTTCGTCCGCGCCGAGATCATCGGCTGGAAGGAGCTGCTGGAGTCCGGAGGCTACGCCGGGGCCCGCGACAAGGGTCTGCTGCGCGTCGAGGGCCGCGACTACGTCATGCAGGACGGCGACGTCATCAACGTGAAGTTCACGCCCTGATCGGGCGCCGCTCCGCCTACGCGGCGGAGCGGACCGGGCCGGCGTCCTCGCCGGCCAGCGCCGCACCCTCGTCGCGCTCGCGGCGCCGCGCGTTGAGGATGCCGCGCAACGCCCAGGCGTCGAACGCGATCAGCACCACCACGCCGACCACGACGGCCCAGACGACCAGGCTCGACCCGCCGGACCTCGCCTGCGCGCGGTTGGCGGCGACGGCCACCGACACCTCGCGGAACAGCGGCGTGCGCGCGTACTCGCTCTCGGCGACCTTCCAGGCCGGCTTGCGCGCACCGGCGTAGGTGATGAGGCCCTTGTTGTGGATCGAGTCGCGCACGACGCCCTTGCGCTGCGCGCCGCCGTCCCAGTCCGGCTTCACCGCGAACTCGCGCAGCGTCCAGTAGATCGCGCCGCCGACGAACGGCCGCTTCTCGACGATGTCGAGCACCTGCTGCACGTAGCGGGACTGGAAGGCGAACGTCTCCTTCGTCCCCGCCGGGCCGGCCATCGTCGACTCCGCGCCGAACTCGGTCAGCACCAGCGCCTGCTTGGGGTACAGCTTGCGCATGTGGTCCAGGTAGGGCGCGAGGTCCTCGATGTTGGCCGTCGAGTGGTTCTCCTTGCCGGGGTACCAGCCGAAGTAGGAGTTGATGCCCAGGAGGTCGTACTTGGCGTAGGTCTGCTGCACGCCGTAGCCCGGGTAGCTGAGCAGGTCGGCCGAGACGGGCAGCGTCGGGTCGAGGTCGCGGACCTCGGTCAGCGCCGCGTCGAGGTAGGCCTTCGTCCCGGGGACGGTGTCGGGGACGACCGACAGCTCGTTGGCGACCGAGTGCGTGATCACCGACGCGTGGCGGCGGGCCTCCACGACGGTGCCGCGCAGCGTGGCCAGGGCCGCGTCGCGCTGGGGGGCGGTCTCCAGCAGGCGGTCGCGGTGGTAGATCGGGGCCTGCGACCAGACCATGATCCCGGCCGCGTCGAGGCGGTCGAGCAGGCGGTCGTTGAGCAGGTAGTGCGCGCGGGTGACGTTGGCGTGGACGGCCTTCAGCTCGGCCACGATCTTGTCCATGTCGCGGTCGGTCAGCGCCGGACCGCGGCCCTGCATGTCCTCCTGGATGGCGGCGCCGCGCAGGTCCAGCTGCCTGCCGTTGAGCTCGAGCAGGCCATTGACGACCTTGACACTGCGCAGGCCGACGCGCTGGTGGTCGACCTCGGTGTCCCCGGAGGACCCGCGGGTGACGATCTCCGCGTCGTAGAGCGACGGCGACTCCGGCGACCACAGCTCGGGGTCCTCGACCGGCATCCGGAACTCGACACGGCGCGACTCGCCCGGTTGCAGGGCGGCGATCCTCTCGGTGTGCGTGATCGGCGCGCCACCGCCACCGGGCGGGCGCAGCGTGACCTTGATCTGCGGCGCCTGCACCGTCCCCGAGCGGTTGACCACCGAGCCGTCGAACAGCGCCGCGGCGTGGCAGACGTCGCCGCCCTGCGTGCAGGAGACGTCGGACATCAGGCCCTCGTCGCGCAGCACGATCGCACCGCGTGGCACCAGCGACACGGGGCGCGTCAGGCCGCCCCAGTTCCACCAGCCCTCGCGCGGCTCCTTGCCCTTGCGGTTGTCCACGCGGACCAGCAGCGTGTTGTCCTGCCCGGCCTTCAGACCGCTGGCCGGCAGCGTGAAGGGCACGTAGGGGTCGCGGTTGACGCCGACCGGGCGGCCGTTGAGCCAGACG
Source organism: uncultured Conexibacter sp. (assembly GCA_964443695.1). GTDB lineage: Bacteria > Actinomycetota > Thermoleophilia > Solirubrobacterales > Solirubrobacteraceae > Paraconexibacter. Next base: position 10,830 of record CAYUDT010000053.1, read on the forward strand.
TCGGCGACGCGCCGCGCCTGCTCGAAGTGCAGCCCCCAGCCGAAGCCCGGGGTGGCCTGCGGCGCCTTGAAGGTGAGCTTGTACCAGCCGACCATCCCTCCGAACTCCGGCTTGAGCGGCCGGGCGTCGAAGACGTGCGGCACCTTCACCGACCTCCAGGCCGGCTGACCCTGGACGCGGTACTGCCACCCCTGCGTGAGCGGGACGCTCGTGGGCACGGGCGGTCCATCGGCTCCCCGTGCGGGACTAGCCGAAACTGCGGCGGTGGCCACCGCGGCCACCGTCATCAGCACTGTGCGCAAGGGGGGCACCGACCCCGACATTGTGGCGCAGAAGGGGCCTCGTCCGTTGCGCCAGGGTGAATCGGTCACGCCGCGTCCCTATGTTTCGGCGGCATGCACCGGTTCCGTGCGGTGGTGTGCGCCGCCGTCGTCGTCCTCTGCGCCGCCGCCGGCAGCGCCCTGGCCACGCCTGTCTGCACCGACGGCTTCAAGGGCGGACCACCCGCATCGGCGTGCGGCGGACGGATCTTCCCGGAGGCGCTCGGCGCGCTCGGATACGTGCAGTACACCGCGCTGCCGACCGGTCAGCGCGAGTACGCAGACGGGCTGGAGTACCTGGCGATGAAGTACCCGCGCTGGGTCTCGCAGACCACCCTGAGCAAGCTGTACGGCAAGGACGCGGTCTCGGCCGGACCTGACCGCAAGCGACCCGGCGACCCGGCGGACTCCGGCGACGGACGCGAGATCCCGGTGTTCATCGTCACCGACCACAACGTGCCCGACAAGGGAAAGCGCACGCTGCTGTTCAGCCTGTCGGTCCACGGCAACGAGCGTGGCGGCCTGGAGGGCGGGGTCCGCACGGCGGAGGACCTGGCGATCGCCGCCACCAACGGCGGGACGATCGCCGACGGCGTCGATAACTACACCTCCACCACGGGTACCAGGCCCGCCTTCCACTCCTACGAGGTCCGTGACCTGCTGGCCCAGGAGAAGGTCTACTTCGTCGACTTCAACGTCGACGGCTGGGCGCAGGGCGACCTCTTCGCGTCGCCGGTGACGTCGTTGTACGCCCGCGGCAACTCGCTGGGCACCGACCTCAACCGCCAGATGCCGACCGTCGGTCGCATCGACGTCACGCGCAACCCGATGGAGGAGACCGAGACGCGCTTCGGCCGGCGGCTCATCGACGACGTCGCGGCCGCCGGGCGCGGCGGGACCATGGACTACGGCTCCGACATCCACGGCGAGACGACGTCGCAGGCGTTCATGGACATCATGTACCCGGCGGGCCAGTTCGACAGCGTCGACCACCGGCGGCTCATGGCGATCGCCGAGCGCACGAAGTCGGTGATCGACAAGACGCTCTTCTCGGGCATCGCCGACCTCGTCGAGTCCGTCGACGGCGGCAACGAGGCGGAGGGCTCGCTCGGCGTCATCCCCACCAAGCCCGCGCACTGGGCGACGGTGTGGGACACGCTCGGCTACACCGACACCGGCTTCATCGGCGACTACCTGGCGACCGAGTCCGGCGTCACCGGCATGGACTACGAGATCTTCCTCAACCACTCGGTGCCGGACAAGGTGTGGACGGTCCTGCTGCAGGAGAACCACATCAACGCGACCCGGGGCATCATCAAGACCGCGATGGCCTACGCGCTGACGCAGGACGTCGAGTTCAGCCCCGACACGGTGAAGGTGTCCACCGGAGGCGGCCGCGCGGGCTACGTCGTCAACCCCGATCCGGTGACCGACACCGACGCGAACGGCGCGGGGACGCGGCCCGGGCCGAAGAAGGACGGCGTCGGCGCGGACGGCCGGCCGGTCGCGCAGGCGCACTACAGCGCGACGAACATGCAGTGGTTCGCCGACGAGGCGCGGCTGATGCCGACGCCGTTCGTCAAGCTGGCCTCGGCCGACGTGGCGCGGGACCCGAGGCGGCTGGACCTCCTCGACACGCTGGTGCTGGCCGACGCGGCGCTGCCCCGGGACGTCAAGGGCCGCGCCGTCGACACGGTGCGGTACTGGGCCAACATCAAGGCCTGGGTGCAGCGCGGCGGCAACCTCGTCCTGACCGACAGGGCGCTCCACGCGCTCGGCGACCTCGGCGTCGTGGCCGCGAGCGCCGTGCGCGACGTGCGGGTCTACCAGCCCTACGCGAACATCACCGACCTCGGCGCCGACCTCGCCAAGGGCCTGCGGGCCAACGCCCGCCAGCTCGTCGAGGCGGCGATCCTGGGCTATGGGATCGGCAACGGCGCGTCCCCGATGACGGTGGTCGACACGCCGGCCTGGAAGAGCGCCGGTGGCGCGGTGGTGGGGACGACCGGCAACGGCGCGGGCGACAGCGACGACGGCACATCCACCTCGATCGGGCAGGCCGGCCTCGGGGCCGGGATCATCCGGATCATCGGCGGAGCGCTGCCGACGCCGACCGAGAGCAACGACCACCGCTACGGCCTGCGCGACTACGCGCCGACCTACACCGGCACGTTCCTGCTGGAGAACGCGATCAAGCACGACGTGCCCACGCTAGGTGTCGGCAGGCTGCCGGCGGACGGCATCTCCTCACCGGCGCGGGCCTGCGCGTCGCGGCGCACCTTCACCATCAGGGTCAGCCGGCCGCAGCAGGGACGCGTCCGCAGCGCGACGGTCACGGTCAACGGCAGGCGCGTGAAGGTGCGCAAGGTCGCCGGTCGCTTCACCGCAAAGGTCGACCTCCGCGGTGTGCGGGACCGCGCGATCGTCCGCATCACCGCGAGGACGACGGCCGGTCGGACCGTGCGCGAGACGCGGCGCTACAAGGTCTGCGTGGCGCGCAGGAAGAGCTGACGCTCCGCCGCGAACGTGGCGGCCAGGACGGCGAGCACGACGATCAGCCCTGTCGACGCGGAGAGCTCCGTGGCGGCGGGGACGGCGGCGAAGACCAGCGCCGCGGCGGCGAGGCGCACGCGCGAGCGGCCCAGGCCCAGGACGCGCCGGAACAGCACGTCGCCGGCCAGGTACAGCGCGACGCCTGCGGCGACGCACAGCGCCGGCCCGTCCTCCAGCGGGTCGCCCGGGTGGCCCAGCGACTTCTTCACGCCCACCGCCGCCAGGATGATCCCCAGCAGCAGGAAGAAGTGGCTCATGCCGTAGCCGTACAGCGCGATGTCGGTGCGGCGGCGCATGTCGGCCGCGTGCATCGCGCGCTCGGCAGCCGCGTCGTCGTCGCGCCCGAAGTAGGCGAACCACAGCCCGGCGCTGATCAGCAGCCCGACCACGGCGGTGAAGATCAGCTTGGCGTCGACCGGCAGCCCCTCGGCGCCGATGCCCATCGCGACGACCGATTCGCCGATGGCGACGATGACCAGCAGCCCGTGGCGCTCGGCGAAGTGCGACGGCTCCAGGTCGAAGCCGCCGGTCTCGACGAGGTGTCCCGCCAGCCACTGCGCGACCGCCGTGAGCGACCAGATGATCAGCTGCGCGTCGCCGCCGAGTGCGCCGCCGATGACGACGATCACGCCGCACAGCAGGTTGTAGGGCGCCAGCCCGCGCATGGCCGCGGCCGAGATGTCCGACGCGGAGTTCACGAACAGGAACGAGTGGACGACGGTCACGATCAGCCAGGCGATGCCGAACGCCAGCCCGCTGCCGGTGAACGCGGTCGGGACGGCCAGTGCGATGACGAAGTAGGACGCCATGCCCGCCAGCAGCAGGATCCGCGCGCGCCCACCGTTGGGGTCGATCTGGTTGGTCAGCCAGGCGTAGCCGTCGTACATCCAGAAGATCAGGGCCAGCATCACGACGACGTGGCCGGCGGCCTCCCAGCTGATGTCGTGCGCGAGGAGCCCGGTGAACTGCGTGAGCGTGAAGACGAAGACGAGGTCGAAGAACAGCTCCAGCGTGGTGACGCGCCCTCCGGGGACCTCCGTCGCCGCGGCGTCGGTCACGCGCCCTCTTCGAGCAGGCGCTCGGCCAGGCGGTTCATGCCCATCTCCCGCGCGGCGGCGCTGGCGCCTGCGCGGTCCAGCGGCGCGTCGGCCGGGCGCTCCACGTCGACCGGGCGCAGCGTCGCGATGTCCTTGAAGGAGCGCAGCTCGTCGGCCTGGTCGCGCAGGGCCACGGCGGCGCGCGGCTTGATGCCCGCCGCCTTGGTGTCGCCCTGCGCCAGTTCGATCAGCCGCTCCAGGGTGCCGTGGGCCGCCAGCATCTCGGCCGCGCCCTTCGCGCCCACGCCCTTGGCGCCGGGGATGCCGTCCGACGGGTCGCCGCGCAGCGCGATGAGGTCGGTGACCTGGGCCGGCTCGATGCCGTAGCGCTCGCGGACGCCGTCGACGTCGATGAGCGTCGCGCCGTCCTTGCCGCCCGGCGCCAGCACGCTGACCTGCTCGTTGACGCACTGGTACATGTCGCGGTCGCTGCTGAAGATCAGCGAGGTGCCGCCCGCCTCGGTCTCGGCCTGCACCAGCGACCCGATCAGGTCGTCGGCCTCCAGGCCCACCGCGTGCAGCGACGTCCAGCCGAACGCGGCGAACAGCGCCGGCGCGCGCTCCCACTGGTGGGTCAGGTCGTCGGGCATCTCGGGGCGGTCGGCGTGGTACTGCGGCAGGGCCTCGACGCGGTAGTCCGCGGCCTCCTCACCCCAGCACAGCACCACCGCCCGGGGGTCGTGGACGGCCACCTCGCGCAGGATCAGGTTCGCGGTCCCCAGCAGCGCGTTGACGGGCCGCCCGTCGGCCCCCTTGATCGACGATGGCAGCGCGAAGAAGCCGCGGTACATCAGCGAGGGGGTGTCGACCACCATGAGAGCTCCGGCCACGCCCGCAGCCTAGCCCGCCCGATCCGGGGTCAGGGCGGAGTGATCGATCTGCAGGCTCATCCGTACCATGGAGTACGTGCCGAAGATTCCGACCTCTCGTCTTGGACGGACCGCCAAGTTCGGTGGCCTCGTCGCCGGCCAGGGTGCCCGCTGGGTGGGCACCAACACCGCCAACCGCTTCCGCTCCGACGAGAGGGCCGACGAGAAGTCGGCCGAGCGGGCGATGGCCACCGCCAACGAGATCGTCGCCCAACTCGGGCAGATGAAGGGCGCGGCGATGAAGATCGGCCAGGTGCTGAGCACCGTCGACTTCGACCTCGTCCCCGAGGACGAGCGCGACAACTTCAAGGAGAAGCTCGCACAGCTCCGCGACCAGGCGCCCAAGGTGCCCTACGCGCGGATGAAGAAGCTCATCGAGACCGAGCTCGGCGGTCCGCCGGAGAAGGTCTTCGACGAGTTCGACCCGGAGCCCATCGCGGCCGCGTCGATCGGGCAGGTCTACCGGGCCCGCCGCGACGACGGCGTCGAGGTCGCGGTGAAGGTGCAGTACCCCGGGGTCGCCGAGGCGGTGGACACCGACCTGCGCAACATGGGCCTGCTCTTCCCGCTGGTGAAGCGCCTCGCGCCCGGGCTCGACGTGAAGGCCGTCATGGGCGAGCTCAAGGAGCGCATCGGCGAGGAGCTCGACTACGAGATCGAGGCGCAGAACCAGCGCGCCGTGTGGCGCGCCTTCCGCGACCACCCGCACGTCGTCATCCCCAAGGTCGACACCGCGCTGTCGACCCGCCGGGTCCTGGTGAGCGAGTTCATCGACGCGCAGACCTTCGAGGACGTCCGCAAGCTCGACGACGCGACCCGCGACCGCTTCGGCGAGATCATGTTCCGCTTCTACTTCGGCCTGCTCGGCCGCGAGCGGCTGGCCAGCGGCGACCCGCACCCGGGCAACGTGATGCTCGCCAAGGACAACCGGGTCTGCTTCCTGGACTTCGGGCTGATGCGCCAGGTGCCTGCCGAGCACCTCGCCGGCGAGCAGGGCATCGCGACGGCCCTGCTGCAGGAGGACGCCGACGGCGTCAAGGCGGGCCTGGCCAAGCTCGGCTACCTGCCCAACCCGGACGAGTTCGAGGCGGAGGCGCTGCTGGCCCAGCTCGAGGCCGGGGCGGACTGGTACGTCACCCCGGGTCCGCTGCGCATCGACCCGCCGTACGTGCGGGAGCTCGTCGAGATCACCAGCAGCCACCGCTCGCCGTTCTTCGACCAGATGCGCAAGGAGACCGTCCCGCCGGCGTCCCTGCTGATCCGCCGGATGGAGGGCCTGCTGTTCACCTCGCTGGGTGAGCTCCGGGCCGAGGCCGACTGGAACGCGCTGATGCGCGAGACGCTGCTCCACGAGCCGCCGTCGACCCCGCTGGGGCTCGAGGAGGCCGAATGGGCGAGCGGAGGCGCGGCAGCGGCCTGAGCGCAGCGCATAGGCTCAGCACCTATGCGCACGTTCGACAGCATCGAGGACCTCAAGGGCGCCATCGGCGAGGAGGTCGGGGTCAGCGACTGGATGACCATCGACCAGGCCGCGATCAACGCGTTCGCCGACGCGACCGGCGACCACCAGTTCATCCACGTCGACCCCGAGAGGGCGGCCCAGACGCCGTTCGGCGGCACCATCGCCCACGGCCTCTTCACGCTGAGCCTGGGCCCGAAGCTCATGGACGGCCTGTTCACGATCGGCGGCATCGCGATGGCCGTCAACTACGGCTACGGCAAGGTCCGCTTCCCGGCCCCGGTGCCGGTGGACTCCAAGCTGCGGATGCGCGGCACGCTGAGCAACGTCGAGGACGTCCCCGGCGGTGTGCAGGTGACCATCACCCAGACCTTCGAGGTGGAGGGCGGCGGCAAGCCGGTCTGCGTCGCGGAGTCGATCGCCCGCTTCTACGCCGGCTAGCACCACGTGTTCATCCTGGGGGCGGATGGGGCGGAGGATTCGTTCACCGCGGTCGTGCTGTTGCCGATCGCGCTGGCGTTCATCATGGCGACGCTCGGGCTCTCGCTCGAGGTCGCCGACTTCCGGCGGGTGCTCAGCGCGCCGAAGGCCATCGCGATCGGGCTGGCCAACCTCGTCGTGATCGCGCCGCTGCTGGCGGTGACGATGGCCGAGCTGTTCGACCTGTCGCCCGCGTTCGCCGTCGGGCTCGTGGTCCTTGGCGCGGCGCCCGGGGGGACGCTCGCCAACCTCATGACCCACGCCTCCGGCGGCGACACCGCGCTGAGCGTCTCGATGACCGCGATCAGCAGCGTCGGCGCGGTGATCACCGTGCCCGTCTACCTGTCGCTGTCGACCTCCTGGTTTGATGCGAAGGAGTTCGCCGAGAGCGTGAACATGCTCGGGGTCTGCGCCCGCGTCTTCCTCATCACGATCGTCCCGCTGGCGCTGGGCATGTGGTGGCGCACGCGTGACCGCGCCCGGGCCGACGAGATCCGCGGCCGGGCGGGGCGGTTCGCCTTCGGCCTGTTCGCCGTGGTCGTCGTCGCGGCCGTCGCCGGCAACTGGGAGAGGATCACCGAGGACTTCACCGACATCATCTTCGCCGCGCTGGGGCTGAACGTCGGCGGGATGCTCGTGTCGCTGCTGATCAGCCGCGCGGCGGGACTGACCGGTCCGCAGGCCACCGCGATCGGCATCGAGCTGGGCATCCACAACTCGACGCTGGCCATCGCGGTCGGCGCGACGATCGCGACCGAGCTGACGATCCCGGCGGCGGTCTACAGCTCGTTCATGTTCCTCACCGCGGGCGCGTTCGCCCGGCTGATGTACCACCGCAACCAGCGCGAGGCGCCGGCCGCGGCGGTCGTCACACCGGCCTGACGCCCGCGTCCCCGCGGGCGGCCCGGGACTCCGCGATCTCCTCGTCGATGCGCTTGCAGACCCACTTCGCCGACTCCATCACCGACAGCAGCCGGCCGGCGTCGTCGGAGTGGTCCTTGACGAAGACGCCCAGCGAGCCGCCCCGGTAGTCGAAGCACATGCCGCCCTCGTGCTTGGCCAGCGCGTCGATGAACGAGGGGCTGAAGATCTCCAGCACGCGCGACTTGTCGTCGTCGGGGTCGACGTAGAGGTCGTACTTGTCCTTGAAGGCCGACGACTCGGTCTCCAGCCGGTCCTTGCGGACGCCGGGCAGCGTCGCCTCGCCGAAGAACCGCAGGCGGTTGCGCGGGCGGAGGTACACGCCGCGGACGAAGGAGACCTCGGGCGGTGCGATGTCGATCATCGCCAGCGTGAAGTCGTAGGAGGTCCAGGTGTCCGGCTCGTCGCCGTTCTCCTGGCGCACCTCGTAGGTGTAGTTGCCGACCGCGCAGTTGCGGCCGTCCTCGAGCTTGCCGGTCATCCACTCCGGGCAGGAGCGGCGGTCGCCGGCGGCCAGCAGCGGGGTGTAGGCCGGCAGCTTGACCTCACCCTGGTAGGTGTAGCCCATGGAGGCGGCCAGGCCGGTCCAGAAGTCGCCGTGCGCGCGGCGGTCGGCCAGCCAGAACGCGATGACCAGCGCGAGGAGGACGACGACGACCGGGGCCGCCAGCCCGGCGACGCCCGCGCCGATGACGCCGCCGACCAGCGCCACGAGGGCGCAGATCGCGGTCGACAGCTGCCACGCGCGCCCCGAGCGGATCTCCTTGAAGTGCCTGCCCCGGGTGGCGTTCTCGTTGAGCGGCGTGGAGCCGGCTGCGGAGGTGCTCGCGGCGCCCATGCTCTGCGGGCTCAGAACGCGACCGCGGGGACGTCACGCTCGGCCGGGTCGGCCAGCGCGAACAGCTCCTTGTCGGGGAAGTCCCCGCGCGCGGCGACCATCGAGGCCGGGAACTGCTGCTTCTTGGTCTGGTAGCGCTGGACGTTGCCGTTGTACAGGCGGCGCGAGGCCTGGATCTCGTCCTCCAGCTGCGACAGCTCGGCCTGCAGCTGCTGGAAGTTCTCGGTGGCGCGCAGCTGCGGGTACTGCTCGGCCAGCGCGTTGATCGGCGCGATCGCCCGCGTCAGCGCCGACTCGGCGGCACCCTGGGCGGCCGGCCCGCTGGCGGCGACGGCGGCATTGCGGGCCTGGATGACCGCCTCGAGGACCTGCGCCTCGTGCGCCGCGTAGCCCTTGACGGCGGAGACGAGGTTGGGCACGAGGTCATGACGGCGCTTGAGCTGCACGTCGATCCCCGACCACGCCTCCTCGACCTTGTTGCGGGCGCCGATGAGCCCGTTGTAGGTGAGGACGTAGTAGAGGCCGAGGAGGACGACCAAGCCAATGACGATGTAGACGGCGACCATGGTCGGGCAACGCTACTCGGGGCTGCGGCATTACGGAATGCGGGTGGACCTGTATGCGACGAGGATGCGTCCTGGCGCGCCGCCGCCCCCGCGCGGCGGACTACCCTTGCGCCGTGGGCACCGCGCTGCTCCAACGGCTCAGCAACCTGCTGATGGCCGAGGGTGGGGGGCTGGAGCGCAGGGCACGCCGTGTGTCCGTGCGCATCCTCGCCGTGCTCCGGCTCCTGACGGTGCCGGTGACCTTCGTCCTCGGGATCTCGTCGGACGCGACGCATTGGCCGTGGCTGGCCGTCGCAGCCGGCTTCGTCGGGCTGGAGGTCGTCGTCAGCAGCCGCTGGTTGGACCGTCAGGAGCAGCCCGGCCGCAGCCCGGTGAGCTCGATCCCGTTCCTGCTCGATGCCGTCGCGCTCGGGGTCGTGTTCGCGCTGACGGGCCAGGAGCACTCCAACGCCCTGCTCATCGTGCTGATGCTGCCGACCGCGACCGCGTTCGTCCTCACCCAGCGAGACGTCCTGATCCTCGGCATCGGCGCCTTCGCCGTCTACGCGGTGGTCACCGGTCCGGGGAGGCATCTGGCGGTCTTCGCGCTGGAGTGGGCCTGGGCGGTCGCGATCGCCTTCGCGATCGCGCAGCAGCTCGAGGCGGTGCTGCGGCGCTTCCGGCGCCTGGACCGGATGATCGCCGCGCTGTCGGCCTCGCCCGAGGAGACGGTGCGCGACCGCGTCGGCGTGGAGCTGCGCCAGGTGGCGCTCAGCCCGACGCAGGTCATCGCCGGCCGCGTGCGCGAGCCCGGTGCCGACCTGCATCAGCTGGTGGCCCAGCTCGACGGCGTCATCGCCCGCACCCGCTCGGTCGTGTCCGAGCTGCACGTCCTCTCGGGCGGGGCCGGCGGCGTGGAGGCCGCGCTGCGCCGGCTGGCCGAGCGTCGCGCGCCCGAGGCGCGGGTCACGGTCGAGATCGATCCCCGGGCCGAGGCCCGCGCCGCGGTGGGTCGTGGGCTGGACACGGTGATCGTGGCGATGGTCCGCGACGCGCTCGGGGTGGTGGCCGCCCGGCCGGTCAGCGAGATCGACCTGCGCGTCAGCGGTGACGACACCCTCGTGCTCGAGGTGCGGGCCGCGGGCATCGCCAAGCCGCTGGCGCACGGGACCGTGACCGCCCGGGAGCGCGCGCTCGTCGGCCGCGTCGCCGCGGTCGACGGCCGCCTGGACCGGATCGGGGGACCTCGGGCCGGCGTGCGGATCACGCTGCGCAGCGTCGACACGGCTCCGCGCGTCGACCCGCAGATCCCGGGGCGGGCCATCCGCGGCGCGGCCGTCGTGCTGTCGGTCACGCGGGTCCTCGCCGGCGTCGTGGCGCTGCCCGTCGGGCTCATCGTCGGCGGCTACCACCCGACGTTCATCCCTGCGGCGATCGTGCTCGTCCTCACCGGGCCGCTCGTGGCCTGGGTGCTCATCAGCGTCAAGCCGAAGCTGCCGGGCCTCGCCACGCTCTTCGGCCTGGACCTCGCGGCGTTCATGCTGACCTTTGCGGCCGCCGGTGCCGACGCGCAGCAGGCGACGCTGAGCATGACCGTCGCGCTGCCCGTGTCCTACGGCCTCATGCTGGGCCCGCAGGCGGTGCTCATCCCCGGCGCGCTGGCCGGCGCGGCGGTGTCGACCATCGCGCCCACCGGGGCGGCGTTCGTCATCGCCTACGCGTGGGGCGGCGCGGTCTCGGTCGCGCTCTCCTGGGGAGGCCTCCTGCTGGCCGACACGCTCGGCCGCGCCACCGGCCGGCGCACCGTCCTGCTGGTCAACGCGCTCGCCGCGGAGGACCGTGAGCGCCGCCGCCTGGCCGGGCAGCTCCACGATGACGTCCTGCAGCTGCTGCTCACCGCGCGGCAGGACCTCGACGAGGCCGCGCACGGCCACGACGGCGCGGCCCGGGCCGAGGCGGTGCGCCACCTCGACGCGGCCACGGCGACGCTCATCCGCGCGGTGTCGGAGCTGGACGTCGAGGAGGACGCCCGCCGGATCGTGGGCGGGCTGCAGGCCGCCCTGGCGGCGTCGGCGGCGGAGGTCGAGCGGCGGGGCACCGCGCGCATCCTCGTCGAGGTGGCGCCGGAGGCATCGGGCATCGCCGACAGCCTGGTCGTGCGGGTGGCCCGGGAGCTGCTGCTCAACGTCGCCAAGCACGCCGAGGCCGACAGCGTCCGGGTGCGCGTCTCCCGCGAGCCGCGCGCGATCGTGCTCGACGTCATCGACGACGGCGTCGGCTTCGACCGCGCGCGGGTCGACGATGCCGTCGATCGCGGCCACATCGGCCTGGCGGCCGCGCGCGAGCGGATCGAGGCGTCCGGCGGCACGCTGGACCTGCTCGACGTCGCGGGCGGCGGCGCGCACGCCCGGGTGACCCTGCCTGCGTGAACAAACCACGCCTGCCGGATATGCCGTTTGCAGCGGCACGGTGCCGCGTATGCTCGGCCTATGACCCTCGCCGCCAGCGAGGCCGCCGTCGTCGGCGGCGTCCCCCACGAGCTCTACATCAACGGTCAATGGCGTGCCGCGTTCGGCGGCAGCACGATCCCCGTCGAGGACCCTGCCACCGGCGAGACGCTGTGCGAGGTGGCCGACGGCACTGTCGAGGACGCACAGGCCGCGCTGGCCGCGGCCGACGACGCGTTCAAGAGCTGGCGCCTGGTGGCGCCCCGCGAGCGCGCCGACATCCTGCGCCGCGCCTACGAGCTGGTCAACGCGCGCGCCGACGAGCTGGCGCTGCTGATGACGCTGGAGATGGGCAAGCCGCTGTCGGAGTCCAAGGGCGAGATCACCTACGCCAACAACTTCCTGCGCTGGTACAGCGAGGAGGCCGTCCGCATCGACGGCCGCTACACGACCAACGAGGCCGGCCTGGGTCGCGTGCTGACGCTGCGCCAGCCTGTCGGCCCGTGCCTGTTCATCACGCCGTGGAACTTCCCGCTGGCGATGGGCACCCGCAAGATCGGCCCGGCGATGGCGGCCGGCTGCACGGTCGTGGTCAAGCCCGCCAAGCAGACGCCGCTGTCGATGCTGGCCCTGGGCCAGATCTTCGAGGAGGCCGGGTTGCCCGCCGGCGTCCTGAACATCATCACGTCGCACAGCTCGGGCGAGACGATGGCGCCGCTCATCGCCGACCCGCGCACCCGCAAGCTGTCGTTCACCGGCTCGACCGAGGTGGGCAAGAAGCTCATCGCCCAGGCGGCCGACCAGGTGCTGCGCGTCTCCATGGAGCTGGGCGGCAACGCGCCGTTCCTCGTCTTCTCCGACGCCGACCTCGACGCGGCGGTGGAGGGCGCGGTGCTGGCCAAGATGCGCAACATCGGCGAGGCCTGCACCAGCGCCAACCGCTTCATCGTGCACGAGTCGGTGGCGGCGGACTTCAGCGCGCGGCTGGCCGAGCGGCTGGGCGCCATGAAGATCGGTCGCGGCACGGACGACGGGGTGCAGGTCGGCCCGCTGATCGACCAGGCCGCGGTCGACAAGGTCTCCGAGCTGGTCGCCGACGCGCGCGACCGCGGCGCCTCGGTCCTCACCGGCGGCGACCCGACAGGCGACCGGGGCTACTTCTTCTCGCCCACCGTCCTGGGCGACGTGCCCGAGGGTGCTCGCGTGCTGACCGAGGAGATCTTCGGCCCGGTCGCGCCGGTGACCACGTTCAGCGACGACGACCAGGCGATCGCGATGGCCAACGACACCGAGTACGGCCTCGTGGCCTACTTCTACACCCAGGACCTGAAGCGGGCCTGGCACGTCATGGAGAACCTCGACACCGGCATGCTCGGCCTGAACCAGGGCATGGTCTCCAATGCCGGAGCGCCCTTCGGCGGCGTCAAACAGTCCGGATTCGGGCGTGAAGGCGGACCCGAGGGCATCCACGAGTACGTCAGCACGAAGTACGTCGCCATGAACGTGGGCGACGCCCCGACCGCTGGTTCCTAGCCGCCCGGCGGCGGCGCGTCCGACCGCGCCGCCTCGCTACCCTGCATCGGTGCCGTCCGTCGCTGGTCCCTCGCGGGCCGACATCCGTCTCGCGTGAGCGACCGCCTGTCCAGGGGGGTTCTCGCCATTGCGGCGACGGTCGTCGTCGCCGTGATCGCGGCACCGCGCGTGGGGACCGAACGGGCCCAGGCGGTGGCCGACGTCCGCGCCGTCCAGCCCGACGCCGCGCCGCCGGTCATCCAGGGCGGCCCGCCCGGCCGCGTGGCCCTGAACGGGCCGTGGACGCTGCGCTCGGACCCGTCCTCGCACGGGCAGCTGAAGGGCTGGCAGGCCGGCAACTTCGTCGGCTCGTCGGTGACCGTCCCCAACTCGCCCAACGCCAAGCGCGTCACCGGCCAGGCGGGCATCCAGTCCTTCAAGGGCACCGTCGCCTGGTACTCCACGAGGTTCAACGTCCCCGACGACGGCGTCTACGCGATCCGCTTCGAGTCGGTCAACCACCGCGCCCGGGTGTACCTGGACGGCCGGGAGCTGGGCCAGCACACCGGCCTGTACCTGCCGTTCGAGTACATCGTCGACCTGAAGGCCGGCGCCCCGCACGAGCTCGTCGTCCGGGCCGATTGGCGCCACCCGCTGCAGATGAAGCGCGAGGCGTGGCACCGCACCTGGTTCAACTTCGGCGGCATCAACCGCGAGGTCACGATCCGGCCCATCGCCGCATCGGAGATCGACGCGCCGACGCTGACCACCAGGCTCGGCGCCGACGGCTCGGCCAACGTCGACCTGTCGATCCACCTGGTCAACCACGCGGCCACCGCCCGGCCGATCTCGGCGAAGGGCGCGCTGGTCCGCGACGGCGAGAAGCACGAGTTCAGCTTCCCCACGACCGAGGTGCCGGCCGGTGACACGCGGGTCCTCAAGGCGCGCGTCAAGGTCGACAACCCCAAGCTGTGGGCGCCGGGCTCGCCGAACCTCTACTCGCTGCAGCTGCAGGTGCCCGACGAGACGTCCTACGTCACCAACACCGGCCTGCGCGAGATCCGCAAGGACGGCCGTCGCCTGCTGCTCAACGGCAAGGCGATCGAGCTGCGCGGCGCGTCGCTGCAGGAGGATGCCAAGGGCTTCGGCGACGCGATGTCCGGCGCGCAGATGGACGAGGTCATCCGCGAGCTCAAGGCCATCGGCGCCAACGCGACGCGTTCGCAGCACCCGCTGAACCCGGCGATGCTCGAGAAGCTCGACGCCGCGGGCATCATGCTGTGGCTCGGCGTCGGCCCGGTCGACGCCCCCGGCGCGTGGACGTCGACCACCCCGGCCCTGCGCGAGCAGGCCAAGCGCCGCGTGCGCACCACGTTCTTCCAGTCGCAGACGCACCCGTCGATCATCGCCTGGAACCTCGCCAACGAGGTCGCCGGCAACGGCCACGACGGCGGGCAGGCGTCCTACATCGACCAGATGGCGCAGGAGCTGCACCGCCGCGACCCGGGCCGCCTGACGGCCCTGGACGTGTGGGGCGCTCACCCGCCGGACGTCGCCGGCCCGATGTACCGGAACATCGACGCGGTCGGCGACACGAACTACATCGGCTGGTACGAGGGCACACTGGCGACCCGCGCCCAGCGCCGCGCGGCGATCCGCTCGCACATCACGAAGTTCGCGCAGACCTTCTCCGACAAGATCGTCGCGGTCACCGAGTTCGGCGCCGAGGCCAACGACCTCAACGACACCAACAGGCCCGGCGGCTTCCGCTTCCAGGCCAACCTCCTGCGCGACCACATCGAGATCTACCGCTCGATGCCCCAGCTCAGCGGCATGCTCGTCTGGAACCTGCGCGACTTCGCGGTGTCGCCGGCCTTCGCCGGTGGGTCGATCCGCCGGCAGGTGCCCGACATCCACCTCGTCCGCGGCGTCAACCAGAAGGGCCTGTTCACCTACGACGGCCAGCCCAAGCTGTCCGTGGGGACGGTCGCCGGGCTCTACGCGAAGGCGGGCGTCGCCCGGTAGCTCCGGCGCCCGCGGGCGTCAGCGCCTCTTGGCGGAGCGCTTGTGCTTCGCCGGGGCGGCGGTGGCCGACGTGCATGTCGGCGGCTCGGCGGCGAGGGCCGTGGCGACCGCAGCCACGTAGGTGCCGGTGGCACCGGCGAAGACCGTGCCGCGGGAGGCGTTGCCGCGCGAGACGTCGGCAAGGGCCTCCTCCAGCCGGCGCTTGTCCGACGGGGTGCCCAGCGCAGAGGCGAGGTTGCCCACCGAGGTCTCGGCCTGGCCCTCGAAGAGGTAGGTCTGGTACTCGTACTCGGCGTTGGCGGTGTACACGCCCTTGGGCAGGGTGCAGTCCGCCGCCGCGACGGACGGGACGGCGAGCGCGGCGGCGACGGCCGCGGCGATGGCGAAATGACCCCTGCGCATCGCTCCAGATGCTGGCAGGTCGTTCCCCGCGGTGCAATAACGCTCCACACGGGCCCCATACCCGCAAGAACTGGGGCATCCACTCGTTCTGAGCACCCATCAACGCCCGTGCATCCATCCTGGCCGCTGCGGCGGCCGCCCTCACGCTGTCCGGCGTCCCCTCCGCGCAGGCCCTCGCGCCCGCGTCCTGGGGCACCCTCGCCGGCGGCCCCGGCCGCGCCTCGTTGCAGGTGCTGGGGTCCGGCCACGGCGCGCTGTCGCAGCTGTGGGCCCACAACGACGATGCCGGCTTCGTGCAGTCCGGCCCGCTCGTCACCACCGAGGGCTTCGCCCACGCTCCGGCCCGCGTCGCCTACGGCACCGCCGACGGGCGCTACCACCTGCGCAACCTGTACACCGGCGAGCCGGTGGGACCGGAGCGCGGCATCCTGCTGCGGGACTCGATCGCAGCCTCGGACTCGTTCACCGGCTACGCCGACGGCGCGGTGATGGCCGTGGAGGCGCCCTCGCCGTTCGGCGAGTACGGGCAGCTGTGGGTCGTCTACAACGACGACGACTCGCTGGCCCCGGGAGGCGACCCCGCCGAGGCGACCGACGACGTCGCGCTCGCGCAGATCGACATCAGCACCGGGCAGCTGATCCGCGACGTCCCCGTCCCCGGCACCGACAAGTACACGATCAGCTCGTCGCCGCTGCTGATCGGCCCCGACCCGGCCGGCAAGAGCCAGCTCATCTTCACGATCGTCAACAGCGAGGCGTACGGCGACGACTACAAGCTCGACGACAACCGGCGCAACAGCTCGCCGCAGATCGTCCGCATCCCCATCGCCGACGCCGGGCGCAACGTCGCCAACCCGGACCTCGCCAACCTCGAGATGGCGACCGTCCGCTCCGCCAACCCGCTGGCCTCGCCGACGCTGATCGGCCTCGACGACCAGTCCGGGGACACGGCGACCAAGTCCAAGCTCTACGCCGCGGCCGGCACCGCCGACCCGGCGGCCTCGTTCACGCTCTTCGGCGGCGACGACCTCGCCACCACCGTCAGCTCGCCGCGCCTGGACCAGGCCGCCTCCGACACGCACCCGTTCTACACGCAGACCCCGGCCGTCGCCCCCGGCACCGATGGCCTCACGCCGGGGCTGCCCGGCGCGACGCTGACCCGGCCGGGCGCCATCTACGTCGCCACCTACGACGTCGTCGCGGACACCACGACCGTCCACCGGATCGTCGCCGGCATCGACGGCGCCACGCTGGTCGAGGCGTCCCGCTCGAAGGCCTACCCCGGCAGGCCGGCGCCGCAGCTGGCGCTGACCAAGCCCGCGACCGGCCCGGGCACGCAGTCGGGCAAGGTCATCCTGTCCACCGCGAAGGACATGGTCGCGCTGAAGGGCTCGGACCTGTCGCCGGTCTGGCGCCTGAATCCCAAGGGCGACACCTCGCTGAGCAACAACAGCGCCGGCTTCCACCTGTCCTCGCCGACCATCGCCAACGGCACGATCTACGCCACGCGGGACAACGGCACCTTCGCCACCTTCGACGCGGAGACCGGCAAGCCGGTCGACAACCTCATCCCCGCCGACCTCGGCGGCGTCGAGAAGGGCGGACGGCCGGCGGGCTCGCCGGCGATCGGCAGCGGCGTGCTCGTCGTCTCCACCATCGCGGGCGTGGCCGCGCTGTCCAACGCCTGCGCCAACCCGGTGTACGGCAACAACAACAACGAGACCCTTCCCGGCACGGTCGCCGGCGACGACATCAAGGGCTTCGGCGGCCTCGACAAAGCCTCGACCCTGGAGGGCGACGACTGCGCCGACGGCGGTGCGGGCGACGACTACCTCGACGGCGGCACCGGCAACGACGACCTCGACGGCAACATCGGCGAGGACACGGTCCTCGGCCGGGCCGGCAACGACACGCTCAGGGGCGGCAACGACGCCGACACGATCCTCGGTGACGACGGCGACGACGTGATGGACGGCGGGTACGGCAACGACCTCATCAAGGGCGCAGCCGGCAACGACAAGGCCGACGGGGCCGACGGCGCGGACACCATCACCGGTGGCGACGGCGACGACACGCTCGAGGGCGGTCCCGGCAACGACCGCATCAAGGGCGGCGCCGGCAACGACATCATCACCGGCGGCGCCGGACGCGACCGGCTCGACGGCGGCCTGGGCAACGACACGATCGACAGCGGCAGGAACGGCGGCGTGATCTTCGCGGGGCCCGGCGACGACACGATCACCAGCGCCAACGGCAAGCGCGACGAGGTGCACTGCAGCGCCGGCGTCGACTCCGTGGTCGCCGACCGCGGCGACACGCTGGTCCTCTGCGAGAGCGTCAGCTACCGCAAGGTCCACGTCGCGCCGAAGCGACCGAAGGCCAAGAAGAAGGGGCGCCGGTCGTGAGGCCACGTGCGTTGGTCGCAGCCGCCGCGCTCACGCTTGCCGTGGCCGGATTCACCGGCTCGGCATCCGCCGGCCTCTGGTCGACCGTCGGCGGGGACATCGGCCGCACCGGCTTCCAGCCCGCCGACCTGGGCACCGCGCCCTACCACGTGCTCTGGTCCAGCGAGGACTCCGGCGTGGCGACCGCGCCGCTCGTCTCCTCCGCGCAGCCCCAGGACGGCCTGAACCCGCGCGTGATCTACGCGACCTCCGACGGCCGCGCCCACCTGCGCGACCTCTACACCGGCGACGTCATCGGCGACCCGGCCGGCACCGTCCTGGGCAAGCACGCCAACAAGGACGCGCTGACCGGCTTCGGCGGCATGGTCTCACCGGTCGAGGCGTCCACCGACGGCAGGCTGGGGCAGGCCTACTTCGTCATCAACGACCGCTTCCGCCCGGAGGAGAAGAACGAGGACGGCGTCACCGACGAGATCGCGATCGCGCAGGTCGACGAGCGCAGCGGTCGCCTCGTGCAGTACTACCTCGTGCCCGGCACCGCCAAGCAGACCGTCTCGACGTCGCCGGTGCTGACCCCGCCCGACGGCGCGGGCAACCGCTCGCTGCTGTTCACGGCAACCGATGCCGAGAAGTCCTACGACGTCCAGGAGACCGACCCGGCCGGGACGCTCTACCGCGTCGCCATCGCTGCCGCGGACACCGACCTCGCGAAGTTCGGCGAGACGCCGGAGACCGAGTCGGTGCCGACGCTGAACCCCTACGCGCCGCCGGTGCTGCTCACGTCCTCCGACGACAGCGGCGCCGCCAACGGCACCCTGCACCTCTACGCCACGGTCTCCGGACGGGACGCGGCCGCGCCGATCGCGACGTTCCGCTCGGACACGTTCTGCGTCGACGACGTCGTCGTCACCTGCGCCGGTGACGAGCGCGGGCCGACCGCCCAGAAGCTCGAGGGCGACGCGTCCGCGTCGCGCTACGTGTTCGCGATGACCCCGGCGGTGCCGCTCTCGGCCGCCGGCGTCCCGCCCGGCACCGCCGGCTCGCAGACCGGTCGCGCGGCCGCGCTGGTCGTCGCGTCCTACGACGTGAAGGCCGACGAGTCGATCGTGCACCGCCTGGTGCCGAGCCCCGACGGCACGACGTTCGTCGAGGCCGCGCGCAGCGAGACGTTCAAGGGCCGCGCGGCCCCGCAGCTTGCGGTGACGCAGCTCGGTCAGGCCGGTGGCGATGAGGCCGGCAAGGTCATCCTCACCACGGGCCGCAACCTCTACGCGCTCGACGGCGGTGACCTGTCCGTCGGCTGGAAGCTCGACGCCGGCGACGGCCTGCGTCCCGGCGACACGGGCTTTCAGACCACCAGCGCGACGGTGTCCGGCGGCGTCGTGTTCGCCGTGCGCGACAACGGCGGCCGGGTCGCGATCGACCTCGCCTCCGGCAAGGAGCTCGACCGCGGCGCGTTCGACCCGACCACCGACGCGACCGGAACCATCCGCGGTCTCGGCAGCCCGGCGGCGACCTCGGCCGGCGTGATCGTCTTCGCCTCCGACCGCGGTCTGGTGGCCTACGTCAACAGGTGCGGCCACAAGCTGCTCGGCACGTCGGGCAAGGACGTCCTCGCGGGCACGCTCGCGGGCGACGACGTCCGCACCGGCAGCGGCGACGACGAGGCCGCCGGCGAGGCGGGCGACGACTGCCTCGACGGTGGCGGCGGCAACGACACGCTCGACGGCAGCTTCGGGGAGGACGCCCTCCGCGGGGCCGACGGCAACGACAGGCTGCAGGGCGGCCCGGGCAACGACCTGCTCGACGGCGGCGAGGGCAACGACGTCGGCAACGGCGGCGACGGCGCCGACACGCTGCTCGGCCAGTTCGGCGACGACACGCTGAAGGGCGGCCCGGGCACCGACACCGCCAACGGCGGCTTCGGCGACGACCGCCTCTACGGGGCATCCGGCAACGACAAGGTCGACGGTGGTGGCGGCGACGACCGCCTCGACGGCGGCAGCGGCAACGACACCCTCCGGGGCGGCCCCGGCCGGGACCTGCTGATCGGCGGCAACGGCAACGACCTGCTGTCCGCCGGCCGCGGCGGCGGCACCGTGTCCGCCGGCAAGGGCAACGATCGCGTCAACGCGCTCAACGGCCAGCGCGACGTCATCCACTGCGGCGCCGGCCGCGACACCGTCACCGCCGACCGGGCCGACCGGCTCGACGGCTGCGAGGTCGTGCGGCGCGGCAGGTACAAGAAGACCAAGTAGAGACTTCCCGCGGCGCCGCGTCGCGGATAGCGTGGCGCCATGCTCCGACGGGTTCTCCTGGCGACGGCCGCGTTCTGCGCCGTCTCGCCCACCTCCGCGCTGGCCGTCGTCTACCCGACCGTCACCACCGGCTCGGGGGCGTACGTGTTCAACGGCCTGGGGATCGACGATGTCGTCACGATCGCCGGCGTCGCCGGCGACAAGGTGTCGTTCACGGTCACCAGCAGCGCCGGCATCACCACGGCGGTCGCGGGCTGCACAGGTGACGGCACCCCGACCGTCACCTGCCCGTTCAACGGCACCTACTACGGGGTCGAGGCCCACGGCAACGGAGGTGCCGACAAGATCACGGTCAGCGGCGGCATCTCGACCCGGTTCGCCTACCTCTACGGGGAGGCCGGCAACGACGAGCTGACCGGCAACGACGAGAACGACTACTTCGACGGGGGATCCGGAGCGGACAAGATGGACGGCGGTCCGGCCTTCCCGGTGCCCAACGGCGTGAAGGGCTACGCGCCCGGCAGCGACTACAACCCCGACTCGGTGCTCTACGACGTCGTGGCGACAAAGGTCACCCTGTCCCTCGACGGCATGCCCAACGACGGTCCCGAAGGGGACTCCGACAACGTCACGAACGTCGAGACCGTCGAGACCGGCTCGGGCAACGACGTCGTCGACTTCAGCGGTGCGATCGGCAACGTCACCGCCTACACCGGGGACGGCGACGACAAGATCATCGGCGGGCCGGGCAACGACTACCTCGTCGGCAACAAGGGCGGCGACGACATCAGCGGCGGCGCCGGCGACGACCGCATCATGGGCGACTCCACCGAGACCCCGGGCAACGACCGCCTCGACGGGGGTGACGGCAGCGACGACATCACCGCGGGCTTCGGCAACGACGTCGAGATCGGCGGCGCGGGTGACGACTCGTTCAACACGAGCGAACTGCCCGACTACGGCACCGATGACGTGAGCGGCGGCGACGGCCAGGACGAGGCGTGGGTGGTGCGCTGGCAGGACGACCGATTCGGTTCGCCCACCGACGAGACGGCGGGCGGCGGCTCGATGTGGGTGGCGCGCTCGGCCCGGATCGCGACACCCCCGGTGCCCCAGCCGGTGTTCGTCAGCCTCGACGACGTCGCCAACGACGGGCGCCAGGGCGAGACGTCGAACATCCACTCCGACGTCGAGGACATCCGCACGGGCGACGGCGATGACACCGTCGTCGGCTCGGCGGCGGCCAACACGATCATCACCGGGCTGGGCAACGACACGGTCACCGGCGCCGGCGGCCCCGACGACGTCCAGGTGGGCAGTGGCAACGACACGCTGGAGCTGAAGGACGCGCTGGCCGACCGCGGCAACTGCGGCCCGGGCAGCGACACCGTGTCCGCCGACGAGGGCGTCGACGCGCTGTTCTCCTGTGAGAGCGTCACCCGCACCGCGCTGCCGGTGCCGCCCCCGCCGGTGCTGCCCGACACGGTCAAGCCCACGGGCAGGATCACCGGCATCTCGGCGAAGGGCATCAAGCGCAAGACCTTCGCGAAGGACGGCGTGAAGCTCACGATCACGACCAGCGAGGCGACGAAGGTCGCGGCCAAGCTCTACGCGGCGCTGTCCACCGGCAAGAGGTTCGGCTTCGCGGCCGCGGTGAACGACCTGCAGATCGGGTCCGGCGCGCTGAAGCTCGGCACCGGGGCGCGCAAGCTGACCCTGAAGCCCGGCGCGAAGTGGAAGCCGCGGGTGCGCAACCGCAGGTTGCGCCTGACCGTCGAGCTGACGCTCACCGACGCGGCCGGCAACGTCTCGGTCGTGACCAAGAAGGTCCGCGTCACCTGAGCGAGGGGGTGGTGGGAATGGGTGAAGCGGTGCGGAACCCCATACCCCCACCCAGGACCGAGTCGGGATCGGTGGCCCCCGCGGTAATTGG
>CAYUDT010000054.1:0-32775 GCA_964443695.1 uncultured Conexibacter sp.
GCTCCTTGATGAACCACTGCATGAACTGCTCGGAGGAGTAGTCGTCGGCCTTGCGGGCCGTGGCGGCCAGCGCGTTGATCTGCTCGGAGACCCGCTTCTCCTGGGCCAGCGCGAGGGCGATCGGCTCGACGACGTCCCCGAAGCCGACCTTCGGCGCGGCGACGCCGGGGATGGTCACCTCGGAGTCGGTGTCCAGGAGGTACTGGACCATCATCATCGCGTGGTCGCGCTCCTCGAGCGCCTGGGAGTAGAAGAAGCCGGCCAACTGCGGCAGCGTCTCGGAGTCGTAGTAGACCGCGCACGCGACGTACTGCTGATGGGCGGCGTACTCGTGGGCGATCTGCTCGTTCAGCAGGGCGACGAATTCAGGAGCGGGCATGTGCGCGCATCGTATGCCCAGGGACGTTCCGGCCAAAGGCCGATCGCACCTGTTAGGCTGCCCAAAGCAATCCCGACCGACCCGATCGGTCTTCCTCGCTCCCTTGCCAGCCGCCGCCCTCACCCCGAAGTCCAAGCCGATCAAGGCCAAGGCGAAATGCTGCAAGGACAAGCCGCGCTGCAAGCGCTGCCCCGTCGTCCTGAAGCGCCTGTCCGACGACGGCTACCTCGAGCGGCTGGACAAGCGCACCTACGTGGTCGTGGACATCGTCCCGAAGGCCGCGATGAAGGCCGCGCGAAAGCGCGGCTGAGCGCCAGTCTTTAGCCTTCCCGCCTTATGGCTACCTGTCTGGTCACCGGTGGAGCCGGCTTTCTCGGCTCGCATCTCTGCGACGCGCTCCTCGCGCGCGGTCACCGCGTCATCTGCATCGACAACCTCGAGACCGGATCGCTGCAGAACATCGAGCACATCCGCATGCCGGAGTTCGACTTCCGCAACATCGACATCATCGAGCCCTACTTCGTCGACGAGCCGGTGGACTTCGTCTACCACCTCGCCTCGCCCGCGAGCCCGATCGACTACCTGCGCCTGCCGCTGCACACGCTGAAGGTCGGCTCCCACGGCACGCACCACACGCTCGGCCTGGCCAAGAAGCACCGCGCCCGCTTCCTGATCGCCTCGACCTCGGAGGTCTACGGCGATCCCAAGGAGCATCCGCAGAGCGAGACCTACTGGGGCCACGTCAACCCGATCGGCCCCCGCGGCGTCTACGACGAGGCCAAGCGCTACGCCGAGGCCCTGACGATGGCCTACCACAACCAGCAGGGCGTGGACACGGCGATCATGCGGATCTTCAACACCTACGGCGCCCGCATGCGCGCACACGACGGCCGCGCCATCCCGACGTTCCTTCGCCAGGCGCTGCAGGACCGGCCGATCACCGTGTTCGGTGACGGCAGCCAGACCCGTTCGTTCTGCTACGTCGACGATCTGATCCGCGGCATGATCGCGCTGCAGGAGTCCGGCGAGCACAACCCGGTCAACATCGGCAATCCCGACGAGTTCACGCTGCTGGAGCTCGCCAACCAGGTCGTCGAGGTGACCGGCTCCAAGTCGGAGATCGTGTTCGAGGCCCTGCCGAAGGACGATCCGCAGCAGCGCCGGCCTGACATCACGCGGGCCAAGGACCTCCTCGGCTGGGGCCCGGAAGTGTCGCTGCGGCAGGGCCTGGAGCGCACGATCGAGCAGGCCGGGCGCGACCGGCTCGTCGGAGGCGCCCGCTAGGGTGCGCCCCGCTGCGGTTCGTCGCCGGGTCCGGCGGGGTACACGCGTGCGGGAGGGGCTCTGGACGCTCGGCGCCTCCAAAGGACCGTGTTCGATGACAAACCGCAAAACATCTGGCACCTTCTCCCGTTAGGGGGTCAGGGAATGTCGACCACGCCAGAGGCAGCGGAGGCCAAGCGCCGCGGTGGAGATGGAGCCAGCGGCGATGTCGACCTGCCCGGAGTCGATTTCAACTTGGGTGAGAAGGACGTCCGCTCCAAGCGCCCGCCGGCGCTCAGCTTCCTCCTGAAGCTCGACACGCTGCGCCGGATGGCGCGCGTCGCCTCGCTGCTGGCGATCGACTTTGTCGGCATCTTCGCGGCCATCCTCACGGCGCTGTGCCTGAAGGCCGCGCTGAAGGACGCCTGGGACTTCGACGCCTCCTGGGGCGAGGCCCGGGACACGGTGTCGTTCGGCTACCTCGTCTGCGCGCTGCTGTTCGCCCGCAGCGGCCTGTACGCCGACCGCGCGTCGCGGCCCGGCCTGTCGCGGATCGTCGCGTCGCTGACGCAGACGATGATCGTCACCCTCGTCTTCGCGCTGGTCAACGGCGAGCGCTTCTCCTCCTACTACATCTTCTACGGGTCGCTGTTCTTCTCGGTGGCCTACGTCTCGACGCTGCGCTTCGGCTACGAGCGCGTGACCGGCGCCCTGCTCAAGGCGGCCGGCTACCAGCGCCGTGCGGTGCTGATCGGCACCGGCCACCACATCGAGGCGGTCGGGCACGCGCTGGCCGACGGCCCGCACCCGGGCGTCAACGTCGTCGGCTTCATCTCGCTGACGCCGCGGCCCGACAACGGGCTGCGCTCGCTGGGCCGGCTGGAGGACCTCGCGCAGATCCTCGACGCGCACCGGCTCGACGAGGTCATCATCGCCGACCCGGACTTCCCGCAGAAGGAGGCGGTCGACCTCGTCGACGTCGCCCACCAGCGCGGGGTGCGGGTGCGGGTCGCCCCGTCGACGATGGAGATCCTCATCCATCGCGCCGAGTTCGTCCCCGGGCAGACGGTCCCGCTGTTCGAGCTGAAGCCGCCGGTGTACGACGGCATCGACTTCGCGGTGAAGCGCGCGTTCGACTTCGTCGGCGCGACGCTGCTGCTGGTGTTCCTGTCCCCGGTGCTCGCGATCTCGGCGCTGGCGATACGGCTGACCTCGCGCGGCCCGCTGATCTACCGCTCCTCGCGGCCCGGCATCGGCGGGCAGCCGTTCGACTGCCTGAAGTTCCGCACGATGTACCAGGATGCCGACTCCCAGCAGGAGGCGCTGGAGGGCCTCAACGAGGCGAGCGGTGCGCTCTTCAAGATGAAGGACGACCCGCGCGTCACCGCCGCCGGTCGGTTCCTGCGCAAGTTCTCGCTGGACGAGCTGCCCCAGCTGGTCAACGTCCTGCG
Organism: uncultured Conexibacter sp.; assembly: GCA_964443695.1. Classification (GTDB taxonomy): domain Bacteria; phylum Actinomycetota; class Thermoleophilia; order Solirubrobacterales; family Solirubrobacteraceae; genus Paraconexibacter. The sequence continues at coordinate 3,094 of CAYUDT010000054.1, forward strand.
CGGTGAGATGTCGCTCGTGGGTCCGCGGCCGCTGCCGACCCGGGACTTCGAGCAGCTCGAGGACTGGCACAAGAAGCGCTACCTGGTCCTGCCGGGCATGACCGGCCTGTGGCAGGTGTCCGGCCGCTCGGAGCTGGACTTCGACGACCTCGTGCGCCTGGACTTCCTGTACCTCGAGCGGTGGTCGGTCTTCCTGGACCTGACGATCCTCGTGAAGACCATTCCCGCGGTGCTGATGCGCCGGGGCGCGTTCTGAGCTCCTCGCGGTTCGCACGGCCCCGTGTCCTGATCCCGCTGCTGGCGGTGGTCGGGCTGGTGCTCTTCTCGGTGATCGCCGCGGTGCAGAAGCGGGTCGGGCCGGACGCCAAGCCGCTGCCGGGCCGGGCGCTGCGGGACGTGTTCGCGCCCCGGTACGTCGGCACGGCCGTGGACGCCACGGCCCTGGACCGGGAGCCCGGCTACCGGGAGGTGCTGGCGCAGCAGTTCAGCGCGGTCACGCCGGAGAACGCAATGAAGTGGGCCGTGGTCGAGCCGTCGCGCGGGAAGCGCGACTGGTCGGGCGCCGACGCCCTCGTGACGTTCGCGGCCCGGCACGACCAGCGCGTCCGGGGGCACACGCTGGTCTGGTACGCGCAGAACCCGTCGTGGGTGGAGTCCCTGCCGGCCGACGAGTTGCGTGACGCGCTGCGCGAGCACATCCGCCTGACCGTCGACCGCTTCCGCGGGAGGATTCGCGACTGGGACGTCGTCAACGAGGCGATCTCCGACGACGGTGGCATGCGCAGGTGGTTCATGCTCGACAAGCTCGGCGCCGGCTACATCGCGGACGCCTTCAACTGGGCGCGCGACGCCGACCCGGACGCGCGGTTGTGGATCAACGAGATCGGCGCGGAGTCCATCGGGCCGAAGTCCGACAAGCTCTACGACGTCGTCAAGCGCCTCGTCGCCGACGGCGTGCCCGTCGGTGGCGTCGGCTTCCAGACCCACACCAACCTCGACGGCATCCCGCCGTCCTTCGCGGAGAACCTCCGGCGCTTTGCGGCCTTGGGGGTGAAGGTCGCGATCACCGAGCTCGACGTCGCCCTGCCCGAGCCGTTCACCGCGGCCGACGAGGACAGGCAGGCGCAGATCTACGAGCAGGCCGGGAAGGTCTGCCGCGAGCAGCCGGCCTGCGTGGGCGTCACGGTCTGGGGCTTCACCGACCGGCACTCCTGGATCCCGGCCAACCAGCCCGGCAACGGGGATGCCACGCTGCTCGACGGCGACCTCAACCCCAAGCCCGCCTTCACCGCCTTCCAGCGCGGCCTGCGCGGCTGAGCGCCCGACGACAGACCTATGCGCCGCCCAGTCGCGGTGGTAGCGTCGCCAACGTGTGGGGCAGGGCCGCTGTGACAGCGCTGGCCTGTCTGGCATTGGCCGGACCTGTCGACGCTGCCACCTTCACGGTCGACTCGACCTCCGACACGTCCGACGTCGCCCACGGCGACGGCATGTGCCTGGACCAGGACAACCACTGCTCGCTGCGCGCGGCGGTGGAGGAGGCCAACGCGTTCGACGGATCCGACGCCATCTCGGTCCCGTCGGGCGGCTACACGCTCACCGGCGGGGTCATCACGATCTCCGGCCCGCTGGCCCTCGTCGGCGCGGGCGCCGACAGCACCTCTGTCGACGGCGCCCAGGTCGACCGCGTCTTCGCGGTGGAGGCCGCCGCGACGGCCGTCTCCATCTCGCACATCACGCTCCAGAACGGCGTGGCCGACGCACGCAACAACTTCTACGGCGGTGTCCTCACCAACTACGGCAAGCTCAGCCTCGACCACGTGCGCATCACCGGTGGCAGTGGGTCGTCCGGTGGCGCGCTGGCCAACCGCGGTGGCGAGCTGGGCATCAGCGACAGCCTGCTCGACCACAACAAGGCGGACACCGGCGGCGGCGACGGCGGCGCGATCATCAACGTCACCGAGGGGGACACGCCGTCCAAGCTCGTGATCAGCGACTCGACGATCGCCTACAACAGCGCCCGTCTGGCCGGTGCGATCAACAGCTACGGCGCCGGCACCGCGCTGACCCTCGTCGGGTCGACGGTCGTGCAGAACTTCGAGGCGGACTACGGGGCCGGCGCGCGCGGCTTCACGGGTGGCATCTCGACCGGGTCGGATGTCGCGGTCCACCTCTTCGGCACGATCGTGCAGAGCAACAGCTCCCCCGTCCAGACCGCGAAGCCCGACTGCTTCGCCGGTCAGGGAGCAAGCTTCGTCTCCGACGGTTACACCTTCGCGTCCGACGACTGCCGCACGACGACGGCGACGGGCGACTCGACGGCCCACGTCTCCCTCGACGACCTCACCAACAACGGCGGCGAGACCAAGACGATGCTGCCGCTGGCGGGCGCGCCCGTGATCGATGCGGTGCCGAGTCAGGCGTGCTGGTCGGCCGGCGACCAGCGCGACGTCCATCGCCCGCAGGGCAGCGGCTGCGACGCCGGCGCGGCGGAGATCGAGCAGGACACACCCACCGCCTCGGTCAGCGGGGACGCGGTCATCGAGGACGGCGCGTTGCACTTCGGGGTGGACCTGTCCACCTCGCTCTCGGTGCCGGTCACCGTCCACTACGTCCTGCACGACGGCAGCGCGACGGCGCCGGCCGACTTCGACGGCAGCGCCGGGGACGTCACGATCCCCGCGGATTCGCGCACGGCGACGATCACCGTCCCGGTCGTCGACGACGCGCTCGACGAGCCCACCGAGGACCTGACGTTGACGATCAGCTCCGCGGACGTGGCGGTCGGCACGGCGACCGCGACCGGCACGATCGTCGACAACGACGCGCCGCCTGGAGTGGATCTCGCCGACGCCGCGATCACCGAGCCTGACGGCGGCACCGCCGACGCCGTGGTCGGCGTCCGGCTCGCGCGCGCTGCCGCCAAGCCCATCACGCTGCGCTATCGCACCGTCGACGGTGAGGCGACCGCCCCCGGCGACTACGTGCCCCGGACCGGCACGATCGAGATCCCCGGCGGCCAGACGCAGGCCACCATCCCGATCGCGATCGTCGGCGACACCGCGCCCGAGGAGGTGGAGCGGCTGTTCGTCGACGTCGTCCCGGTCGAGGCGCCGTCGCTGGCGGTTCGTGCGACCGTGCTGATCCGCGACGACGACGGGCAGCCCGGGGTGAGCATCGCCGACGCCCGGACGGCCGAGCCGCTGGGGCTACCGGCGACCGCTGCGGTCTCCGTCGTGCTGACCCATCCCGCCAAGCGGTCGGTGAGCGTGCGCCTCGCCACGGCCGACGGCTCGGCCACCGCCGGGCAGGACTACGCGGCGGCGGATGCCGTCGTGACCATCCCGGCCGGCGCGGTCAGCGCGACCCTGCCGGTGCAGGTGCTCCCCGATGCGCTCACCGAGCGCCGCGACCCGGAGCCCAACGCGTTCTACGTCAAGGTGCTCGGTGTCGACGGCGCGGCCGTCCAGCGCGACCTTGCGCTGGTCACGATCACGCCGCCCCCGGGGGCGCCGCCGCCCGGCGCCGAGAGCGACCGCCAGGCGCTGGACCCCGCGCAGATCCCCGGCGGTCCCGGCACGCGGCTGGTGCTGTCCGGCACGCAGGCCGGTCTGCCGGTGGCCTGCCTGACCACCGTGCTGGGGTGCAGGGGCACGCTCAAGCTCACCCTGCTGCTCGGCGGCCGGGGCGCACGCGCCGCTGCGGCGACGCTGCGTCTCACGCCCAGGCGCTTCACGCTCGCCCCCGGGGCGCAGGCGATCGTCAAGGTCACGTTGAGCCCCGCGGCTCGCAAGGCCCTGCGCAGGGCCCGCGCCGTCCGCATCCGCATCACGATCGCCGTCCAGGCCGGCGACGGTCCGCCCCGCACGAGCACCGAGACCCGGACGCTGAAGGTCAGGCGCGTCGGCGTCACCAAACCAAAGACAAAGGCCAAGGCCAAGGCCAAGGCGAAGCAGCACCGATGACAAAGGAGCACCAGCGATGACGTTCGAAGGCGACGGGTGTCCACCCGTCCAGCGCCCCAACCGCAAGGGCATGCTCAAGTACCTCGTCATCCCGACGGGCGCGGCGCTCGGCGCCGGTGCGATCATCGCCGGAGGTGCCGTGCCGTCCGACGACGGCACGATCCAGTCCTGTTACAACACCGACACCGGGGTGCTGCGCGTCGTCGACGACAAGGCCAACTGCAACCAGGGCGAGTCCTTCCTGGCCTTCAACCAGCGCGGCCCCCGCGGCGACACCGGCGCTCCCGGCGCCCAGGGTCCCGCCGGTCCCGCCGGGCCTCCCGGTGCGCAGGGCCCGGCCGGACCGAAGGGCGATCCCGGGACGTCGGACGCCGGTGGCCCGATCGCCAAGGCGGCGCAGGCCGGCAGCAGCGGCGGCTCGATCGGGGGCGTGGTCGTCGGCCCCGACAGCGACCTGTTCATCAAGATCGGGAGCATCGCCGGCGAGGTCACGCAGAAGGGCCATGAGGGTGCGATCGAGGTCGCGCAGTTCTCGACCGAGCTGAAGGTCGCGCGCGATGCCGGCAGCGGGCAGGCCACCGGCAAGTCGTCCTTCAGCACGCTGGACATCGTCAAGCGGGTCGACAAGTCCTCGCCGCTCTTCTTCAAGGCGGCCGCGACCGGCCAGCTGCTGCAGACGGTGACGCTCACCGCACGCAGGGCCGGCGGCGGCCAGGGGGACTACCTGACCGTCATCTTCAAGAACGTCAGGGTGTCCTCGGTCAAGGAGTCCACACCCGGGACCAACGGCGGTCCGGTGGACCAGATCTCGTTGAACTTCCGTGGCGCCGACATGACCTACCGCCAGCAGAACCCCGACGGCTCGCTCGGGTCGCCGGTGTCGTTCTCCTACGACAACTTCCAGAAATACCGCTGAGCCTGCGGCCCACCGACGCGCACATCGCCCAGGCGCTGCTGCTGGACGACGGCAAGGCGCTACGCCTGGACGACGGCACCTGGGCGCTGACGGGCCGCCGCCTCGTGCGCGACGGGGCGCGCGTGACGCTGCTCGTCGCTCCTGGCCTGTTCCGCCTGGACTTCCGCCTGGTGCAGGACACCTACGGGTTGTCGCTGCGCAACCTCGCGGGCGTCGAGCCGTCCCAGCACGTCGCGTCGATCGCCGAGCGGCAGATCAGCGGCGCGTTCGGCGAGCCGCTGCGCGAGAACGAGTTCCACTTCGCGTGGGACAGCCTCCAGGCGGAGGTGTTCGTGCTGCTGCGGATCGCCGCGTGGCAGGGACAGCTGGAGCTGCCGGTCGTGGCGCTGGGGTTCGTCCGCCAGGAGGGCGTGTAGGCGATGCTGCGGCGCTACGTGATGCGCGTGCGCGAGCTCGAGCCCGCCTACGACGTCCTGCTGCCGCTGCTGGTCCGCGGCGTCCACCTCCGCGGGGCGGACGAGTTGATCGCGCTCGGCAGCGGGGATGAGCTGCCGCCCGCAGAGCAGCTCACCGCCGCGCTCGGGGACCTGCTGGTGGCGCCGCTTCGCGTCGAGGAGGCCGGGACCGACCTCGCGGCCGCGCTCGCCGCGCTGCGCGAGGCGTGGGTCGTCGACGGCCGTGTGGCGATCCGGACCGCCGACCAGCCGGCGCCCGGCACCGACGTGGACGTCGTCCTGACCCAGGGCGCCGGATTCGGCACCGGCGCGCACCCGACGACCCGGCACTGCCTGAGCCTGCTCCTCGGGCTGGACGCCCAGGGCCCGTTCGCGGACCTCGGCTGCGGGGCCGGGGCGTTGACGATCGCCGCCGCGAAGCTCGGCTTCTCACCCGTCGCCGGGGTGGAGCTCATGCAGGACGCCGCGGCGTCGGCGCGGGCGAACGTCGTGGCCAACGACGTCGACGTGGACATCATCTGCGCCGATCTCCGCGAGCTCGCGCCCCTGACGGCGCGGGTCGCGGTCGTCAACGTCTCCGAGCTGCCCGTCCACGAGGCCATCGCCCGCTGGGAGTGGCCGGGCATCGAGGCGCTGATCGTCTCCGGTCTGCAACGCCCGCCCGAGCTCGAGCAGGTGCTGGCCTGGTACAGCGCCCGCGGCTTTGCCGAGCAGGCGCGGTACGACGCGAGCGGCTGGCCGGCGGTCCTGCTCAGCGGCTCGGCAGCCGCGTGAACCAGCCGACGATGGCGGTGGTGTCGTCCCATCGCACGCCGCTGCGGGTGAAGCGGTGCCACGGGTGGTTCTGGCCGGCGACCTGCAGGTGCTCGACGTGGATCGGCGCCGGGCAGTTGTGCCAGGCCATCCGCAGGATGCCCGGTTGCGTGCGCCGGTCGGTCCGCCTGCCCGTGCAGCCCATCGCCAGCGACAGCGCCTTGACGACCTCCGGGACGCTGCGGTCGTACTTGGGCCCGACGCCGCGGTAGGAGACCACGGTGTCCCCGGTCGCGTGGATGTCCAGGATCGACACCGGCCGCGAGGGCTCGCACCTGGGCAGGAAGCGCGTGCCGGCGCTCACGGGCGCCGCCGCGAGCAGGACGTCGGCCATCCGGCAGGCAACCGTGTAGGTCATCCGCCCGCCGCTGGAGTGGCCGGTCGCCAGGATGCGGCCGTCGTCGATGCAGTAGCGCTCCTGGACCGCGGCGACCGTGTCGCGCAGCTGCTGCACGTCGGCGCCGTCCTGCTTCCAGAAGCCCCGCGGATGGGGTGACTGGGCGTAGACGACGATGAACCCGTGCGCGTCGGCCGACGCGTCCAGCGACGTGAACGCCTGGAACTTCGCGGCGTTCTCGCCCGCCCCGTGGATGCCCAGCACGAGCGGCACGTGGCGGCCCGCCTCCAGGCCCGGCGGCACGTGGATGATCGCCTCCGGCGCGTCGAGCTGCACGTCCCCGGCCGCCGGCGCGACGGTGCAGGGACCGGTCGGCTGGGCCGCCCGCGTCGTCGTGGCATCGTGCGACCCGCCGCACCCGGCCAGGGCGGCTGCGAGCAGCGTGGGGATGAGCGCACCGCGTCGCATCCGGCCGCGCACGATAATCCGCTTCGTGCGAGAGCTGCTGCGCTTCCGCTACCTGTTCGAGCAGATGGTCCGGCGTGAGCTGCGACAGAAGTACCAGGGGTCCGTCTTGGGCATCGCCTGGTACGTCGTCAACCCGCTGGTGCTGATGGGTGCGTACTACCTGATGTTCGGCGTCGCGCTGAAGCCGGGGTTCACGCACGACGACTATCCGCTGTTCCTCATGGTGGGCATCGTCGTCTGGATCTTCTTCTCGCAGTCGGTGCTGGGCGCGGCCCCGTCGCTGCTGGAGCAGGGCTCGCTGATCCGCAAGGCGCGCTTCCCGCGCGAGACCATCCCCGGTGCCGTGGTGACGGTGCAGGCCGTGACGTTCGTCCTGGTCCTCGGCCTGGTCGCGCTGGTGACGTTCGTCATCCGCGGCTCGCTGGACTTCCCGGTCCTGCTGCTGCCGTTCGCGCTGGCCGCGCTGTACGCGTTCACGCTGGGCTTCGCGCTGACGGTGTCCATCCTCCACGCCTACTTCCGCGACATCGCCCCGATCCTGTCGGCCGTCCTGCTGCCCTGGTTCTTCGTGTCGCCGGTGTTCTTCGAGCCGAGCGACATCACCCAGAAGGAGTGGGCGAAGTTCGCGCTGACGTGGGTCAACCCCGTCGCGCCGTTCATGGAGGCGATCCGCTCGATCGTCTACGCCGGTGACCTGCCGACGGCGAGCACCTGCATCTACGTGGTGGTCGCCTCCACGCTGGTCCTGTCCGTCGGCCTGAAGGTCTTCCGCTCGATGCAGCGTGAGCTGGCGGTGGTCGTGTGAGCACCGTCCGGCCCGGCGTCGGCGAGATCGTCATGCAGGACGCGTCGCGCGCCTTCGCGATCCGCGCGGACCGTGGCGGCACGCTGAAGGAGCTGCTGCTCGGCAAGCGCAGCGCCGGACCGAAGCCGGTCCAGGCGCTCGACGGGGTCACGCTGACGATCGCGCGCGGCGAGACGGTCGCCATCATCGGCCGCAACGGCGCAGGCAAGTCCTCCACGCTGAAGGTGCTGGCGGGGATCATCCCGCTGGACTCCGGCAGCGTGGAGATCGGCGGTCAGGTCGTCTCGCTGCTGGAGCTCGGCGCCGGCTTCGGCCGTGACTTCTCCGGCCGGGAGAACATCCTGCTCAACGGGGCGCTGCACGGGCTCGACAAGGAGGAGATCGAGGCGCAGATGGATGCGATCATCGCGTTCTCGGAGCTGGGGGACTTCGTCGACGTGCCGGTGAAGACGTACTCCAGCGGCATGTTCGTCCGGCTCGGCTTCGCGATCGCCGCGCACCTCGCCGCCGACGTCCTGCTCATCGACGAGGTGCTCGCCGTGGGTGACGAGGCCTTCCAGCGCAAGTGCGAGGCGCGCATCGCCCAGCAGGTCTCCGACGGCGCCACGCTGGTGCTCGTCTCCCACGACGCCGCGCTGGTGGAGCGCACGTGCGAGCGGGTCATCGTCCTGGACGCCGGCAAGGTCGCCTTCGACGGCCCCACCACCGAGGGCATGCCCTACTACCACCGCATGATGGGGACCGACCAGTGAAGCCGGAGGACGCGCTGGACGCGGCGCGGGCCGCCGCTGCCGCCGCGCGGAGCGAGGGCCGCTACGCCGACTCGCTGGAGGGCTTTGCGATCGAGCCGACCGACCGCGTGTCCTCGGAGCAGCTCATGGAGTGGGCGGCCATCGAGCCGGACGAGTCGCTGATGCGCTCGACGCGTCGCCTCGGCGCGCCGATCACCTTCGTCAAGCGGCTGATGCTGCGGGTCATGCAGCAGCAGTTCAACGAGCTGACCTCCCAGCAGACGCGCTTCAACATCCACGTCCTCGTCCACCTCGCCGAGCTGGAGGACCGCGTCTCGCGGCTGGAGGAGGTGAAGCGTGAGGGTCCATCAGGTCCTGAGCGGGGCGGGTCCGCATGACGCCGTCACCAACCAGGCCCGGGCCTTCCGCACGCTGTTCGGCGGCTGGGGCTGGGACGGGACGGACTACGCGGGCCACATCGACCCGCGGGTGAAGGACTTCGCGGCCCTGCGCACCCTCGCGCCGGGACCCGACGACATCCTCTTCATCCACTACTCCGCCTACGCGCCGCGGCTGCGCAAGGTCCTGGACATGCCGCAGCGCACGGTCCTGCTGTCCCACAACGTCACGCCGGCGAAGTGGTTCTGGGACTACGAGCCGACGGTCGCGGTGCACTGCGCGCTGGGTCGCAGGCAGCTGCCGGAGTACGCGGCGCGTGCCGACGCGGTGGCCGGGGTGTCCCTGTACAACGCGCGGGAGCTCGGGTCGGAGAACGTCGTCCCGATCCTGTTCGACCCCACGCCGCTCGGTCCGCCGCGGACAGCTGACCCGGCCGGCCCGCCGGAGCTGCTGTTCGTCGGCCGCCTGGCGCCGCACAAGCGCCAGGACGAGCTGATCCGGCTGATCGCGCTGCTGCGTCGCAACCGCCTGCCCGACGCGACGCTGCGCCTGGTCGGCGAGCCGCTGAACCCCAACTACCTCGAGGCCCTGAGCGGCCTGGCGTCGTCGGTCGCTCCCGGGGCGGTCACGATCGAGTCCTCCCTCTCGACGGCCGAGCTGCGCGACCGGTACGCCCGCGCCTCCGCGTTCGTCTGCCTGTCCGAGCACGAGGGCTTCTGCATCCCGCTGCTGGAGTGCTTCGCGACGGGGCTCCCGGTGCTCTCACGCCCCGTGGGCGGCATTCCCGAGGTCGCCGGGGACGCCGCGCTGCTTGTCGAGGACCGCGACCTCGCGGTGGTCGCCGAGCTGGTCGCGCTGGCCGTGGAGGACGCCGAGCTGCGCGCGACCCTGCGGGCGCGGGCCGCGGCGCGGCTGGAGGCCTACGCGCCCGCGCGCGTGGCCGAGCAGCTGCGCGAGCTGGTCCTACGTGTGGCCGAGCAGCATCGTCCACACCACGCGTGACCCGCGCTTGCGGCCGGCGATGCCACCGTCGGCGAACGAGCGGCTCAGCAGGTTGGACCGATGGCCGCTGGAGCGCATCCAGCCGTTGACCAGGGCCTGGGCGGTGCGGAAGCCCTCGCCGATGTTCTCCGCCACGACGGTCCACTTGTAGCCGGCCTTCGACGCGCGCTGGTCGGGCCGCTCGCCCTTGGGGCTGACGTGCGCGAAGTAGCCGCGCCTGAGCATGTCGAGGTCGTGCGCCGTCGCGGCGTTGCGCAGGCGGAAGATCGACCTCAGCTTGGGCAGGCTGCGCCTGGTGCGCTGCTCGTTGACGAGGCACAGCGCGGCGGCGTCGACCTTGGCGGTGTTCGTCGCGGACACCTTGAGCAGGGCGTTGGGGCAGGCAGCCTGCGCCACCGCCGGGGCGGTGAGGGCGAGCGTGGCGACCCCCATGGCCACGAAGCGCTTCATGGACGCAGTGTGGCGTCTGGTGGTCGTGTCCGCCAGGGCACCGGGGGCGCAGGGTGGGAAAAGTTGGGGGTCGCTCACGGATTATCCGGCGGCCGGGCCGTCCGTATCGTCGCGCGGCATGTTCTCCTCCCACCCCCAACGTCACCTGGCGCCCCTTGCGGCTGCCTTCGTGGCCCTCACGGCGCTGAGCGCTCCCGACGCTCACGCCGCCTTCACCCCGAACCTCAGCAACGGCACCCTGCGCCTCAGCGGCGACGCCGCGCCCGACCGCCTCAACGTCTTCCTCGACAGCACGTCGCTGCACGTCGACGTCGGGGACGACGGCACGATCGAGTCCACCTTCGACCGCGCTGCCGTCACGGCCATCGACGTCCGCGCCGGTGACGGCGACGACACGGTCCGCCTGTCCAACGTCGTCGGGATGGACGTCTCGGTCGACGGGGGCCGCGGCGACGACACCATCAACGGCAGCCGCCAGCCCGGCGACGTCCTCAACGGTGGCGCCGGCAACGACACCTTCGTGTGGAACCCCGGCGACAACAGCGACACCATCACCGGCGGCGGGGGCAACGACACCCTCCGCTTCAACGGCGCCAACATCGGCGAGCGGTTCACGCTGTCGTCGGTGGCCGGCGGCGCGCAGCTGACGCGTGATGTCGCCAACGTGACCATGAAGCTGTCAGGGGTGGACGACATCCGCCTGACGACGCTCGGCGGTGTGGACGCCGTCACGGTCCTCGGGTCGGCCGACGCCGACGTCTTCACGGGGTCGACCGACGGTGGCGACACGGTGGTGGACGGGCCGGCGTCCCGGCTGCACGTCACCTCGGCCGACGGCGACATCGTCACGGTCGACGGTGGTGACGGCGCGGACAGCACCGTGTACCGGGGCACGTCGGGCGAGGACGTGGTGTCGGTCGCCCCGGTCGGCCCCGGCACCGCTGCCGTCGTCGACGGCGGCGCTGCGCCGCTGTCCAACCTGCACGTCGAGAAGCTCTCGGTGAAGGGCGGCGACGGGGACGACCAGCTGGCCGCCCAGAACGGCATCGCGGGCGCGACGTCGCTGACGCTCGACGGCGGCAACGGCGCCGACACGCTGCTCGGCGGCGACGGTGACGACGTGCTGATCGGCGGTGCCGGTGGCGACCTCGTCGACGGCAACCGTGGCGCGGACGACGCGTCGATGGGTGTCGGCGACGACACCTTCCAGTGGGACCCGGGGGACGGCAGCGACACCGTCTCGGGCCAGTCCGGCGCCGACCGGCTCGCCTTCAACGGGGCCAACGTCGGCGAGGACATCCGCGTCGGTGCCGACAAGGACCATGCCGTCGTGACCCGCAACATCGCGGCGGTGTCGATGGACACGATCGGCGTGGAGAGCGTCGCGGTGCGGGCGCTCGGTGGCGTGGACACCGTGACCATCGACCCGCTCGCGGGCACCTCGGTCCGTCGCGTCGACACCGACCTGCGCGGGTTCGACGGTGCGTCGGACGGCTCGGTCGACCGCGTCGTCGCCGTCGGCGATGACGAGACCGACCACGCGACGATCGGCTCGGAGGGGGGCGTGAGCTCCGTCACCGGCCTCACCGTCCCGGTCCGCGCCGTCGGCGCCGATCCCCTCGACAGGCTCGTGGTCGCAACGCAGGGGGGCAACGACCGCATCGCCGCGTCCTCCACCTTCGCCGGCACCACGCCGGTCCGGGTCGAGGGTGGCGACGGCGTCGACACCACCACCATCAACGGCACCGCCGGCCCGGACGCGGTCAGCGTCGCGCCGAACGGCACGGGCGTGGCGGCCGTCGTCGGCGTCGGTCCGCAGCCGGTCGACAACGTCGGCGTCGAGAAGCTCGTCGTCGTCGGCGGCGAGGGCGACGACACGTTCACCGGCTCCAACGGCCTGGCCGCGACCACCTCGCTGACCTTCGACGGCGGCAACGGCGCGGACACGCTGCTGGGCGGCGACGGCGACGACCAGCTCTGGGGCGGCGCAGACGCCGACCTCATCGACGGTCAGCGCGGAGCCGACACCGCCCGTCTGGGTGCCGGGGACGACACGTTCCAATGGGACCCGGGCGACGGCAGCGACGTCATCGAGGGTGAGGCCGGGACCGACACGCTGGCGTTCAACGGCGCCAACATCGGCGAGGACGTCGGCCTGGCCGCCGACGGTCGCCGGTTGAGGCTCACGCGCAATGTCGCGAGCGTCGCGATGAGCACCGCCGGCGTCGATCGCGTCAGGTTGCGCACGCTCGGCGGCACCGACCACGTCTCAATCGGGGACCTGGCGACGACCGAGGTCCGCTCCGTCGTCGTCGACCAGGCCGGCTTCGACGGCAACCCCGACGGCGCGGCCGATCGCGTGACCGTCAGCGGCACCGCGCGGCGCGACCTCGTGAGCGCCGACCGGTCCGGCGACAGCGTCGTGACGTCCGGCCTGGCCGCCACGACCACCGTCTCCGGCGCCGATCTCGCGCTGGACGAGCTGCAGATCGACACGCTCGCCGGCGACGACGCCGTCCTGGTCGACCCCGCGGCCCGAGCCCTGCTCGCCATCACCGTCGACCTCGGCCTGGATGACTGAGGCGCCGGCCGGCGGCCGGCCGCACGGGGCCGGCCGCCGGCACTCTCCCTGTCCCGGCGTGCTGCCATTGGCACTGCAATATCAGGGGTAGCCCCTAGTGCTGATGACAGTTCCATATGCGCCAGCACGCCACCGGTGCTCGCCGGAGCATTTCTGGCGAAACTGCCGGCCACCGAACTTGAATTCTGCTGGGCTGGCGCGGTAGAAGTGCTTCCACGCGTCCGTGGGGGACGCGATGTGATCATCTCTCCCGTGGGCATCGTGCCTCGCTGCACGAGCCGAAAAGTGCTAGGCGCCATCGTCGAAAGCTGACAGCAGTGGCAGCATCGCGAGCGCAGACAATCCGCGCCATGAGTGCGGCGGGGGCGGCGGGCGGCTGGACGCCCGCCGCCCGACCGGCTCGCGCCTACCGGTGGCCGAGCGTCAGGGTGTAGAGCACGGTCCGGCCATCCGTGCGGGCGGCGAGACCGGCATCCGCGTAACGCTTGTTGAGCATGTTCTGCTTGTGCTGGCTGGAGCCCATCCAGCCGGCGACGAGCTTGGTCGCGGTCGGATAGGAGATCGCGAGGTTCTCGGCCGCGACCTTCCACTTGTAGCCGGCGGCGGTCATGCGCTGGAAGGGCGAGGAGCCGTCGGAGCCGGTGTGGTCGAAGAAGTCGTGGGCCAGCATGTCCCCGACGTGGCGGGTGGCGGCCTTGCGGAGCTTGCCGTTGGCCTTCAGGGCCGGCGCCCCGACCTTGGCGCGCTTCTCGTTGATGAGGCAGAGCGCGGCGCTCTCGACCTTCGCGGAGTTGCTCGCGGTGAGCGCGAGGTCGGCGTCGGTGCAGGCGGCCTGGGCGGCGGACGGCGCGGCGAACGCGACGACTGCGGTGACGGCGGCGGCGACGAGGTGCTTCGTGCTCATGAGCCCCATCCTGATCGCCCCGGAGGTCGTACAAAGCGGCGTCCGTCACACAACGGCACAGATCAGGGTCAGCCCCTACGACGTCGGCGCACGCCGAACACGACGGCGGCGGCCGCCGCGACGGCGAGCAGCGTGCCTGCGAACCAGACGGCGAGCGGCCGCCCGGGAGCGCCCGCGAAGCATCCGCGCGCGGAGCGCTCGTAGTCGGCCGGCCGGTCCCACCGGCCGTCGCCCTGGAAGCGCGGCCCGGCCGGTGACGGGGAGGACGCCGGGACCCACGACCCGGGCGTCCCACCCCAGCGGCCGCGGTAGGCCAGCCACGTCTGGTCCTCCAACACCACCAGCCGCGGCAGGACGACGCGGCCGTCACCGCCGGCCTCGTCGTCCGGATCGGGCCAGGGACGCCCGTGCTCGCCCCGCGCGACGTAGGTCGCGTGTGAGCCATTGGCGACGTAGAACACCGGGTGTCCGTCGGCGCGCACCGTCACGTCGCCCCACGCGCACGCGGCTGCCCACTTGTGCTGCGCCGTGATCGCCCGGACGGGCCGGCCGGAACCGTCGATGCGGAGCTGAGCGAACTCCCAGTCGCCCTCGTGCCGACCGGTCCGGACGATGCCGCGGTCCTGCGCGTTGTAGCGCGAGAAGAACCAGTACTGCAGGTAGGCGCGGCCGGCCTGCCGCGCGACCCGTCCGTAGACGACGTCGGGGTGGGGAGCGTCCGGCTCGCGCCAGCGCGCGACCGTGGTGGCGAAGTCGCGCTCGCGGCGGTCGTAGGCCAGCACCGGGCGGTGCTCGGCCAGCAGCACCGCCGGCGCGCTCAGCACCGCTTGCCGACGATGACGAGGTCGCGCGTGAGGCCGTCGAGGACGGCGACGTCGGGCAGCGTGCCCCAGACGGTGAAGCCGAACCGCGCAAAGAGTGCCAGCGACGGCGTGTTGTGGCCGAAGATGAACCCGAGCAGCGTCGTCACGCCGAGGTCCGGAGCCGCGTCGAGCGCGTGCTGGAGGAACGCCGCCGCGATGCCCTGGCGCTGGAAGTCCGGCGCGACGTAGATCGAGACCTCTGCGGTGCCCGCGTAGGCGGGGCGCCCGTAGAAATCGCCGAACGAGCACCACGCGGCGACGACGCCGTCGCGCTCGTCCACCCACAGCGGCCGGGTGGGGCCGTGCTGCGCCAGCCACTCACGACGGGACTCGACGGTCACCTCGGCGGTGTCAGCCGTCGCCATCCGGCCCGGGATGGACTGGTTGTAGATGCCGACGATGGCGGGGAGGTCGTCGTCGCCGGCGAGCCGGATCACACGGTCACCGCCGTCACCGTCTGGACCATCTTCTGCGAGCAGCGGTCGGGCCCCGGCAGGCCGGGCTTGGCCTTGTACAGCGTGAAGGCCTCCAACCGCGTCACCGGCGGGCCTGCGGCGTCCCGGGGCCGGGGCGCGCCGACAGCGGTGAGGATGTAGTCGGCCTTCCGGGCGGTCGGGACGTGCGGGTAGGACGTCCCCGTCAGCGGACGCTGCGAGCACAGCGGCTGGCCGTGCAGCATGAACGCGATCCAGTTCTGGTCGGTCGGCTTGATGTCCAGCCGGATCGACTGACCCGCAGGCAGCGCGCGGTCGATCTGCCGCAGCGCCAGGACCGACTTGGGCAGCTGGTCGAAGGTGTTGGACAGCTCGCGGTTGGCCGACGTGTTGGCCAGGACCAGGAAGACCAGCGGCGCGCCGATCATCAACGCGCGCCGGCGCACCTGCGCGAAGCCCACGGCTGCAACGGTCAACAGGATCGGCACGACGAACGCCAGCAGCTTGAACTCGAAGTAGTAGCCGATGTCGCGCAGGCGGAAGAACACGGCGAACACCAGCGCGAAGGCGAAGATCGACAGCAGCGCCCGCCGCAGCAGGGGCTCGGCGCCCCGCAGGCCCAGCCACACCGCACCGGCCAGCACGGGCGCCAGGACCGCCAGCGCGCCCCAGTAGTTCATCCCGAAGAACCACGGCTCCGGGAAGTAGCCGGTCAGGTCCCCGCCCCAGTCGGCCAGCGACCGGTTGGGGTTGAAGATCACGTTCTGCGCGCTCTCCACCTTCCGGAAGCCGGCGCTGATCGGGAACAGGAAGGCAAGGCCGACCGGGATCATCCAGATCAGCGACCGGCGTCCGGAGTACAGCCGCCGCGGCGAGAACGCCCGCCGCTTCTCCCAGGCGAAGAACACCAGCGGGATCGCCGCGATCGGGAACGCCAGCGGGTAGGACAGAAAGACGACGGCGAGGAACATCGCCAGCAGCAGCACGCCGCCGCGCGTCGGTTCTCGCAGCGCCCACCAGCACAGGACCAGCGCGAAGCCCATCGCGAAGAAGCCCCAGGTCTGGTTGAAGTACGGGTGCATCACGGTGTGGAGCACCATCCGGTTGAGCCCCACCAGCCCCATCGCCACCAGCCCCGCCCACGGTGGGGCGCGCAGCACGTCGACCGCCAGCAGGAAGAACCCCAGGCACGCCAGGGCCAGCAACACCGCGGCGGTGATGGAGATCGTCTGGTGGACCTCCAGTCCGGCCAGCGAGGCGTTGGCACCGAGCGCGTAGTAGATCGCCTGCTTGGAACCCCAGACCAGCGGCACCCGGTCGACCGCCTCCTCCGGCGCGATCGTCGTGGGGTAGTGGCGCTGCAGGAAGATCGCGGTGCCGACGGCAAGGTGCGCGTCCTGACCCTGGCCGCCGACGGTGGCAAACCCGGCGCGGAACAGCGGGATCAGGGCGATCAGGCACATCAGCAGCGCCAGGTAGGCCGGCCAGGCACCCGCCGACAACCAGCGCCGGCCCTCGGCACGGCTGACGCCCTCGCGGCGCATGGCGATGACCGACAGCACCGCGCCGCCGGCCAGGACCAGCGCCAGCGACACGTGGAACGGCACGTAGGCGTAGCCCAGCACCGTCATCGACAGCGCGACCGCGCACGCGCCGATCGGCAGGATCCACAGCGGCTCGTGGCGCTTGAGGCCCGTCGGCAGCAGCAGGCGCGTCAGGCCGAAGCCCGCGACCCCGAACAGGACGACCGCGGCGAGGATGCCGCGGAACAGGTCCGGGACGGCGGCCTTGCCGACGACGCCGGAGCTGTCGGCCAGCCGCAGCGCCACCAGCCCCGCCCCGAAGGCGAGGCCGGCCTGGACTATCCGGTCGTGACGTCCGCGCGGTGGTGTCGCGCCTGGCTCATGACCCGGCTCAGGAACACCGGGTTGCCGAGCAGGTAGCGGCGCCACATGCGGTTCGGCTCGATCGCGAATCGGAAGATCCATTCGAGGCCATTGTCCGACAACCAGGCGGGAGCACGCGGTACGCGTCCGCTCACGTAGTCGAACAGGGCGCCGACGGTCCAGACGACGTCGGTGTCGAGATGGTCGGCCCACTGCTCGACCCACAGCTCCTGCTTGGGGGAGCCCATCCCGACCAGGACGATGTCCGGGCGCTTGGCGTTGATGTCCTCGACGACGCGCTCGGCGTGCGAGGAGCCGGGCTCGAAGTAGCCGTGGTGCGTGCCGGCGATGCGAAGGTTCGGGTACCAGCGCTGCAGCCGCTCGGCCGCCTCGCCGGCGACGCCGGGCTCGCTGCCCAGCAGGTACAGCGACTGGCCGTTCATCTCGCACAGCGAGGCGAGGCCCCAGACCCAGTCCGCGCCCGTCATGCGGTGCGGGATCTCGACGTCCAGCGCCTTGGCGGCCAGGCGGACGCCGTAGCCGTCGCAGTAGACGAGGTCGGCGCTGTCCAGCGCCTGCCGCAGCTCCGGCCGCTCCTGCGACTGGTTGAGCACGTGCGCGTTGACGTACATCACGCGGCGCGCCGGTTGCCCATCGCCGACCCAGCTGCTGATGCGCCGCAGCAGGTCAGCCGGACGCGCGAGGTCGATCGGGATCTCGAAGATCCTCGAGGTCTGCTCCTCGTGCGAAGTGTGTGGACGCGTGCGCTCGGCGCTCGCGATGCGGGTCACGTCATCGATGACTGCCATCAGAACCTCCCTGCCCAGGTACCCCTACCGTTGTTTGGATGATGGCGGACATAGGCTTTCGCTGCAATGTGGACCGGTCAGGTGGCGCTCGACGCACGTGATGGCTTCGCGGCGCCCCTCCGCGGATGGGGCCGCTACGTCTACGAGTTGGCGACCCATCTCCCGCCTGACCTCGTGCGTGTGTATCGGGATCCCGCGCGTGGTCCTGAAGTCATCTACGAGCAAATCGCACTTCCGTTTCAGCTGTGGCGCGAAAAGGTCGCAGCCGTCCACGCGCCGAACTGCTTCCTGCCGCTCGTGCGCCCCTGCCCCGGTGTGGTGACGATCCATGACCTCGCCTTCGAGGTCTACCCGGAGGATTTCAGCACACGAACCGGCAGCAAATACCGGGTTTTGACGCCACGGAGCGCGCGCAGCGCCGAGCGCGTCATCTGCGTGTCGCAATTCACGGCCGACGACGTGGTGACCCGTTACGGCATCGACGCGGGAAAGGTCCGCGTCATCCCGAACGCGCCGTCGCTGCCGATCGGCGACGGTGCGCTCCCGGACCGCAAGCCCTATCTGCTGGCGGTCGGTGACCTGCGTCAGAAGAAGAACCTCGGTCGGCTCATCACGGCGTGGCAGGAGCTGGAGGCCGACGTCGATCTGGTCCTGGCCGGACACGGCGAGATGGACGTGCCGTCCAGGATCCAGGTCACGGGCTTCCTCGACGACACCGCGCTGGACACCCTGATGCGAGGCGCCGCGGTCCTGGTGCACCCGTCGCTGTACGAGGGATTCGGGCTGGTCGTGGCGGAGGCGATGGCGCGCGGCGTCCCCGTCGCATGCGCCGACGCGACCGCCCTGCCGGAGACCGCGGGCGGTGCCGCGGAGCTGTTCGACCCGCTGGACACCGACAGCATCGGCGCCGCGATCGTCCGCGCCCTCGCCCACCGCGAGGAGCTGTCCGCCAGGGGCTTGGCCCGCGCGGCAGCGTGGAGCTGGCAGAAGTCGGCCGACGCCACGGCCGACGTCTACCGCGAGCTGCTATGAACCTCGAGACCCGCCTGCAGCGGCCCGGCCGGCCGGGGCACCGCCGCCGTCCTCGAGCCGCTTCCGGCACCCGTCGATGATCACGATCCTCATGCTCAGCGTCGACGAGGCGCCGTTGCTGGAGAAGTCGCTTCCCGCTGCGCTGGCGCAGCCGGGGGCGCGCGTGGTCGTGATCGACAACGCCTGCACCGACACGACGGTCTCGCTCTGCGAACGCCTCGGCGCACGGGTGGTGTCGCTGCGGCAGCGTGCGTCCTACGCGGCCGCCTACAACGCGGGCCTGGCCGCGACCGGTGGGGACGACGCGGTCCTGCTGCTCAACGCCGACTGCGTGCTCGACGCGCACTTCCTCCAGCACGCGGCCGTCCACCTCGAGCGACCGCAGGTCGGCAGCGTCGCGCCGCGGCTGATCCGCTCGACCGGCATGGAGCCCGAGGACCGGCTCGACGTCCTCGACGCCGCCGGCATGGTCATCGACCGTCGTCGCAAGAACAGCCTGGTCGACCACGGCGCGCCTGCAACGGCGCACCCGCACAGCGGCGAGTGCTTCGGTGGCGACGGTGGCTGCGTGCTGTACCGCCGCGAGACGCTCGACGCCTGCGCGGTGGGCGCCGAGGTGTTCGACGAGGACATGGCGCTCTGGGCGTCCGACGCGGACCTGGCCTGGCGGGCGCAGCTGCTCGGGTGGCGCTGCGTCTACGAGCCCGAGGCCGTGGCCTGGCACAAGCGCTTCTACTCGCCCTCCACGCGCGCGGTGCTGCCGGCCGAGCACCGCACGCTGCAGTTCCGCAACCGCCTGCTGATGATCGTCAAGAACGAGACGTGGCCGACGTTCCTCCGGGACGGCGTGTTCATCCTCGGCTGGGAGATCCTGGCGCTGGGCTTTGCGCTGCTCCGCGAGCGGACCCTGCTGAAGGGCTACGTCGACGTCGTGCGGCTGCTGCCCGCCGCCCGCGCGCGCCGTGCGGTCATCCAGGCCCGGCGGTCGCGAGACCGCCGCGTGCCGTTCGGGTTGTTGCCGCCGTCGCGGTGAGCGTGGCGGGTCCCGCCGCCCCCCTCTGGTCGGATTTCCGGGTGAAACAGCGCGAGGGCCCTCGCCTCGCCCGCCCCGTGGGACGTGTGTGGACTCCTGTCGGACCGGTGCGACGTGAGTCCACACACGTCCGCGCCCGGCCGGCGGTTGCGCGCAAGGTGCATCGAGTCCACCAGGTATCACCTGACGTTGTCCGCACCCACCATCGACGACGTCCGTGAACGCGCTAGGCGGGGCGGCGGGCGACGACGACCATGCGGTCGCCGAAGTCGGGACCCCACATGCGGTCGGCGACGTTGACGGCGGAGGCCGCCTTGACCAGGCCGCCGGCCAGCGGGGCGCTGTAGCCGCCGATGCGCTCCAGGTAGTACTCCACGGTGAAGACCTTGGGCGAGCTGTCGATGTCCAGCAGGTCCCAGCCCTTGCGGCCGAGCATCGTGCCCATCGAGCCGCGCGTGAAGTACTGGACGTGCGTCGGGATGACCGACCACCACTTCGCGCCCATGCGGCGCGCCAGTCGCGACCCGGCGTCGGGCAGCATCATCGTCAGCACGCCACCGGGCTTCAGCAGCGACGCGAAGCGGTCCAGGGCGGAGGCCGGGTCGACGAGGTGCTCGATGACGTCACCCAGCACCACCGCATCGAAGGACTCCGGCTCGAGGTCGGCCGTGAACAGGTCCTCGGTGCGGACGTCCAGGCCGAGCTGTTCGCGTGCGTACGCGGACGCGAACGTCGACGGTTCGATGCCAACACCCTCCCAGCCGCGCTTCTCCGCCTCGGACAGCAGGAACCCGACCCAGCAGCCGAGGTCCAGGATCCGTCCCGGCTTCTGCTGCTTCTCGATCCGGGCGAGGATCCGCCGGGCGGTCTCGCGCTGGCCGGCCTCCTCGTCGACGTACGCCTCCGAGGACGCGTCGGCGTAAGCGCTTTCGAGCACCTCCTCGGCCGGCATCGGGTCGAGCTGCATGTGCCCGCAGGCCGGGCAGCGGACGATGTCCGCCAAAGCGGTGCCGAACTTGTCGGTCGTCGGAATGAGCCCATCGGGCCCCATGTCGCCTGCCACGCTGAGGTGAGGGACAAGCCCCTCGGCGCCGCAGGCCGCGCAGGGTGCGGCTGCCATGGCGCCAAGTATCCCCTACGATCCCGCGCGACAACTTGCCGGAGGGGGGTGTGGAAGTGCGAGAGACCAGTTTGGTCAGCGTTGTGGTGCCCATGTTCAACGAGGAGGGCACGGCAAAGGAGTTCTACAGACGGGTGTGTCAGGCCCTGCCCGCGGTCCCGTTCGAGATCGTGGTGGTGGACGACGGCTCGTCCGACAACACCGCCGACATCCTGCGCGAGCTCGCCGAGCGCGACTCCCGGGTCAAGGTCGTCTACCTGTCGCGCAACTTCGGGCACCAGACCGCGATCACCGCCGGTCTGGACCACGCAAAGGGCGACACGATCGTGATGATCGACGCCGACCTGCAGGACCCGCCCGAGTTGATCCCCGACATGCTCGAGAAGTGGGCCGACGGGGCCGACGTCGTCTACGCCGTGCGCAGGACGCGCGAGGGCGAGACGCGGTTCAAGCTCGCGACCGCCCGCCTCTTCTACCGGCTGATCTCCAAGCTCTCCGACGTCGAGCTGCAGGAGAACTCCGGCGACTTCCGCCTGCTCGACCGCCGCGCGCTCGATGCGCTGCTGTCCATGCGCGAGCGCAACCGCTACCTGCGCGGCATGACCGTGTGGGTCGGCTTCACGCAGACGGCCATCGAGTACGACCGCGACGCGCGCTTCGCCGGCGAGACGAAGTACCCGCTGCGCAAGATGCTCAGGTTCGCCCTCGACGCGATCGCGAGCTTCAGCCACACCCCGCTGCAGGCCGCGACGCTCGTCGGCTTCGCCTGCGCGGCGCTGGCGTTCATCGGCATCCCGGGCGCGATCCTCATGCGCGTCTCCGGGCAGTTCGTCCCCGGTGTCACCTCGACGGTCATCGCGGTGCTGCTGCTCGGCGGCATCCAGCTGATGGCCATCGGCGTGATCGGCGAGTACGTCGGCCGCATCTACGACGAGGTCAAGCAACGTCCGTTGTACCTCGTGCGCGAGCGGCAGAACATCGAGGTCCCGGCGGCCGCGGCCGAAAGCCCGGCGTCGCCCGAGACCGTCGTGGCCAGCCCGCCGCTGCACCGTGTCGGAAACGGCACCTGATCGCGGGCGCGCGCTGCGCGCGCTCGGCATCGTCGTCTCGGTCCTGTCGGTCGCGGCCGTGGCGTGGTGGGCCGCCCACCAGGACGCGCCGCGCCTGCCCCATGGCGCCGCGGCCTGGTCGGAGCTGGTCGC
Source organism: uncultured Conexibacter sp. (assembly GCA_964443695.1). Taxonomy (GTDB): domain Bacteria; phylum Actinomycetota; class Thermoleophilia; order Solirubrobacterales; family Solirubrobacteraceae; genus Paraconexibacter. Next base: position 25,299 of record CAYUDT010000054.1, read on the forward strand.
CGCGATCGCGCTGTACATGGTCACCGCGTGCGTCTGGCGGGGTGAGCGCTGGCTGGTGCTGCTCCACGAGAACGGGGCGCCCGAGGCGACCCGCACCGACGCCTACCTGCTGAGCGCGGTGGGCTTCATGGGCAACAACGTCCTGCCCGCGCGGGCCGGAGACGCGATGCGCGTGGCGGGCATCACGCCCCGCGTCTCGTCCGGCTACCGCACCGTCATCGGCACGCTCGTGGCCGAGCGGATCCTCGACGTCCTGCTGTTGCTGACGATCTTCGCCGTCGTCGCCGGGGCGCTCCTGCAGGGCGCCGACGCCCCCGACACCGGGCGCTTCGTCCTCATCGGCGTCGTCGCGGCGGCGCTGCTCGTCGCCGGCGCGGTCGGGACCTACGTCCTGCACCGGCGCGGGCTGCTGCAGCGGGCCTGGCAGTTCGTCCGGCCGATGCTCGCCGCGACGTCCCGGCTGAAGGGTCGCCACCTCGTGGAGGTCGTCGTCCTCACCTTCGCGGTCTGGGCGACGGAGATCGTCGTCTGGTGGCTGTGTGGCCGCGCCGCCGGGCTGGACCTCAGCCTGCTGGAGGGCTGCTACCTGCTCTCGCTGGCGTCGATCTTCATCCTCATCCCCGCCGGCCCCGGCTACGCCGGCACGCTGGACGCCGCGCTGGCGTTCGGCGTCAAGGCCATCGGCGGCAGCGGCGCCGATGCGGTGTCCTATCTGCTGCTGCTCCGTTTCGTCCTGCTGGTCCCGATCACGCTCGCCGGGCTCGCCGCCCTGGTCGCGCGCTATGGAGGAATGCGTTTCATGAAGGCTCGTCCCGCATGAGGGTCTGCATCGTTGGCGCCGGCGTCGCCGGCCTGGTCTGCGCGCTGCGCCTCGGGGAGGACGGCCACACCGTCGACGTCTACGAGCGCTGGCCCGGGCTGGGCGGCCAGGCCGCGACGCTGGACATCGGCGACGGTGTCCTGCTGGAGCGCTACTACCACCACTGGTTCACGTCGGACCGCCACATCGTCGACCTCTGCGACGAGCTCGGCGTGGGTGACCCGATCGAGTGGCACAAGAGCTCGATGGCGTTCTTCGTGGACGACAGGTCGCGGCCGTTCACGACGCCGCTGGACCTGCTGCGCTTCTCGCCGCTGCCGCTGCGCGACCGCATCCGCATGGGCCTGGCGGTCCTGAAGCTGCAGCGGGCCAACCGCCCGGTGAGCGACTACGAGCACGAGACCGCGAAGACGTGGATCCTGCGCGAGATGGGCGCCCGGCCCTACGAGAAGGTCTGGGGCCCGCTGCTGCGGGGCAAGTTCGGCTCCCGCGCCGACGACATCTCGATGGCGTGGATGTGGGGCAAGCTCGTCACCCGCCGCAAGCTGGAGGGCAAGGAGGCGCGCGAGGAGCTGCTGGGCTACCCGTCGGAGTCCTTCGAGCCGCTCTTCCGCGCGCTGGTGGACCGCATCGAGGCGCAGGGCGGCCACGTCCACATCGACCGGCCGCTGATCCGGATCGATCGCAGCGCCGACGGTAACGGCTTCGACGTGCAGCCGGCGGCGAAGGACTCCTTCCGCCGCGGCCTGGACCCGCGGGCCTTCGACGCCGAGGGTGACAGCGTCCACTACGACGCCGTCGTCGCCACCGTCCCCAACGACATCTTCCTGGGGATGGCCGAGCACCTGCTCGACGCCGACTACGTCCACAAGCTCGAGACGACCGAGTACCACACGGGCCTCTGCCTGCTGATGGAGCTGGACCGCCAGTTCTCGCCGTACTACTGGACCAACATCGCCGACCCCGAGCTGCCGTTCGTCGGGCTGGTCGAGCACACGAACATGATCGACCGGGCCAAGTACGGCGGCCGGCGCTTCCTCTACGTCGCCAACTACGTGGAGCCGGGCCACGAGCTGCTGGACCTGTCCGCAGACGAGCTGCTGGACGCCTACACGCCGGGTCTGCGCAAGGTCAACCCCGGCTTCAGCCGCGACTGGGTCAAGAACCGCTGGCGCTTCGCCGAGCCTGCCGGCCAGCCGATCGTCACCGTCGGCTACCACAAGGGCATCCCCGCGCTGGACACGGGCATCCCCGGGCTGATCCTCGCCAACACCACGCAGATCTATCCCGAGGACCGCGGCACCAACTACGCCGTGCGCCTGGGCGAGGACGCGCGGCAGGCGCTGCTGGCGTCCGTGGCCGCGGCAGGGACGGGGACGCCGGCGTGAGCATCGTCCGGGGCTGGTTGGACCGGCTGGCGCCGGTGCCGACGCGCCGCGAGCTGTCGTTCGTGCTCGTCGCCGTCATCGGCGGGATCCTGATCCGGCTGGCCTACATCGCGGCGACGAAGGACCACCGGCTCGCCGGCGACGAGGTCGAGTACGACCTCGAGGCGCGGCTCACGGCGATGGGCCACTGGTTCTACTCGACGACGCCCTACGGCGACAACGTCACCCTGCAGGGCGCCGCGCCGTCGACCTGGAAGGCGCCCGGCTACGGCCTGTTCGCGGGCATCCTCTACAAGCTCCTCGGCTCCGGGGCCGACAAGACGCTCGCCGCGCAGGCGGTGCTGCTGGGCCCGGCCGTGATCGTGCTGACGTGGCTGTTCGCGCGCCGCTTCTTCGGCATCACCGCGGGCGTGCTGGCGGCGCTGCTGGTGGCCGTCTACCCCAACGCCTGGCAGTTCGACGTGCGGCTGTACTCCGAGGCGCTGGCCAACCCGCTGACGACGCTGGCGCTGTTCCTCATGCTGACGACGATCGCGGTCACCTGGCGGCGGGTCTGGACGGTCGGCCTGGTGATGGGCGTGCTGCTGCTGATCCGCCCCTCGTCGCTGCTGCTGTTCGCCGGCATCCTCGTGATCTGGCTGGCGCGCGGCGGGTTCCGGCTCGGGCTGACGCGGTTCGCCGCCACCGTCGGCGTCGCCGCGCTGGTGGTGCTGCCGTGGTCGGTCCGCAACCTCACGCTCGACGGGCCGTGGGTGCCGATCAGCGTGCAGAGCGCGGCCGGCTATGGCGTCTTCAACGCGGACTCCGCCGCCGACGGGGTGCACCCGTGGGCGTGGCGCCCGCTGCCCAAGCGCGACGAGGAGCTGTTCAAGACCAGGCGCACCGACGGTGAGCTCTACAAGGAGCTCAACTCGCGGATGTTCGACTACATCAAGGACAACCCGTCGTCGGTCCCGAAGGCGTTCTACTGGAACGGCATCCGGCGGCTGTGGGACCTGCGCTCGCCGGCGGACGCGGTGTACGAGACGCAGTTCGAGGGGCGTACCGACAGCATCACGAAGGTCGGCCTCTACATGTACTGGGTCCTCGTGCTGCTCGCGCTCGGGACGCTCGTCGGGTTCGTCCGGTCCGGGCGGCGCGACATCGTGCTCGCGCTGGCGGCGGTCGCGCTGGCGGCGTCCGTCGTCTACACCACCGATGGCGGCACGCGCTATCGCGCGCCCCTGGAGCCGCTGATCGTCGTCCTGGCCGTCGGCGCCGTCGCGCCGCTGCTGAGCAGGCGCCCGGGCATCGAGCGCGCCCTGGGCGGAGCGCCTCGCGGCGCCGGATCGCCACCGGCCCAGCCGCCGGGGCAACCGGCCTGAACGGCTCGGCCGGCGGCGCCCGGCATCCAGCGTCCGGCCGCGGCGCGCTACGCCGGCCGCTTGCGTCGCGGCGGCCGCGGTTCGCGGCCGTGCTCGGCGAGGACGTCGTGGTAGACGGCCCAGGTCGCGCGGGCGGCGTCTGACCAGGTGAAGGCCGGAGGCGCCGGCGCGGGACGCTCCGCGGCGGCGCCGGCGGCGATGAGGGCGGCGAGGTCGTCCATCGGGACAAACGTCGCGCGGTCGCCGAGGACCTCGTGCAGCGCGGGGACGTCGCAGGCGACGACCGGGGTGCCGCAGGCCAGGGCCTCGACGGTCGGCAGGCCGAAGCCCTCGTCGTCGGACGGGAAGACCAGCGCGCGGGCGCCGGTGTAGATCGCGGCGAGCTCGTCGTCGTCGACCAGGCCGGTGACGGTGACCTTGTTGCCGGTGGCGCTGAGCTCGTGGGCCCACTCGCGGGCCGGCCCGACGAGGACCAGCGGCATGTCGCGGGGCTGCTCGACGAGCCCGGCGACGCGCTTGCGGGGGTCCGGGCGCTCCAGGCCGCCCACCCAGACGAGGTACTCGTCGGGCAGCGCGTAGCGCTCGCGGACGGAGGCGACCTCGTCCAGGGACCGCGGGCGCATCGCCGCGACGGGCGCCTCGGGGATGACGGCGATCTTCGCGCGGTCGATGCCGAGGTGCTCGACCGCGTCCTGCGCGACGACCTCGGTCGGCACGATCACGCGGTCGGCCTTCTGGACGGCGGCGTACCGCAGGCGGAAGCGCATGCCGGTGCGCAGGTACTCGCTGCGGCGCTTCAGCGGGACGAGGTCGTGGAGCGTGACGACCTGCGGGATGCGGGTGGTGATGCTCGCGCCGTCGATCCAGGGTGAGTGGTAGACGTCGGCCCGGCGCGGCTTGCTCGTCTCGGTGATCTCGTGCTCGGGGCCGGTCTCGCGCAGTGCGCCGAGCAGGCTGCGGATGTAGCGGCCGATGCCGCGGGGGTCCGAGCCACCGCGGCTGTCGAACGCGAGCCTCACGGGCGGATCAGCCTCTCGACCCGGTCGGCGTACAAGTCCGCCCCGAAGCGCTTGGCGGCCTCCTTGGCCTTGGCCGACATGGCCTCGCGGTGGGCCAGCACGTGGGCCACGGCGCGTGCGAGCGCCTCCGGGTCCTCGGGCTCGACGAGCATGCCGGTGACGCCGTGCTCGACGACCTCGGCCAGCCCGCCGACCTTCGTGGCCACGACCGGGGTCCCCACGGCCATCGCCTCGGAGAGCACCGTGCCGAACGGCTCCTGGTGGCTGGGTGCGACCAGCACGTCGAGGTGGCGCATCACGCCCGGCGCGTTGTCGGTCCAGGGCAGGTGCTCGACGTCCCCCGAGGCGCGCACGTTCGCAATGTATCCCGGATCCATCCCGTACGGGTCGTCTCCGACGACGAAGACGCGGGCGCCGGTCTGCTCGGTGATCAGCGGCGCGGCCCTGACGAGGTCGATGACGCCCTTGCGCGGCTCGATGCGACCGATGTAGCCGACCACCGGCCGGCCGTTGCGCGTCCACGGCGCGTCGCGGTGCGGCGGGTCGAGTTCGATGGGGCAGTAGACGACGTGGGCGTCGATGCCGGTGAGGCGGTCGGCGACGGCCTGGCTGTCGGCGAGGACGATGTCCGCGCGGTGCCAGTGCTTGGGGATCCGCTCGACGATGTCGTGCACGTGCAGGACGGTCTTGTAGCTGCCCCGCAGCGCGGGCAGCAGCCGTCCGCAGACGGTCGAGTTGAGGTAGACGACGTCGTGGTCGCGGGCGATGCGGTGGGCCCTGGGGAAGGACGCGATCGCGCGGGCGCCCTCGCCGGCCCCCAGGCCACCGACGTCGATCTTGACGTGGTTGTAGCCCTGCTCGGCCAGCGGGCCGTCGTCGCTGGGGCTGGTCATCGTGATGTCCCAGCCGCGGGTCCTCAGGCGCTGCGCCAGGCGCAACAGCCCGACCTCGGCACCGCCGGGGTGGTCGACGGCGTTGATCGCCAGGAGCCTGGTCATCGCATGAGCTCCGCCCGCACGGCCCGCTCGTCGGGGCCCTTGGTGGAGTGGACCAGCGCGAAGCCGCGGGCCTTCAGGTTCTGGGGCGTGTCCGGCAGGCCGACGTGCTGCAGGCCGAAGACGTCGGTGAGGTCGCGCAGCTGCAGGTTCGCGGCGCGGGCGACGGCGCCGAGGAGCATGTCGTCCCCGAGGCGCTGGTGGATGTAGCGGCCGGCATCATCGAGCCAGCCGTTGGCGTGGGCGGCGTGGATGAGCTGCGGCGTGATCGCGCACGCCGCGGCGATGCAGTGCTCGCCGGGCTCATAGCCGTTGGCGTCGGCGCGCTTGATGATGCTGCGCGTGCGGGGGTCCGCGGGACGGAGGTAGACGGGGCGGCGCGGTGGGTGGGCGAAGGCCCAGATCGCGCGGCGGTGGCGGCGGACGTCCTCGGCGATGCTGCTGAAGTCGCGGCGCTGCCCGTTGCAGGTCACATGACAGGAACCGAGGATGCCGTCGTCTGGTTGCAGCGCCGACTCGATGCGCTGGGCGTAGGGGCCGATCACGGCGGCGTCGGTGTCGAGGCGCAGGACCCAGTGGCCCGGATGGTGGGCGTGGGCGTATGCGAGCCCCGCGAACGTCGCGGCCGTCGTCCCACCGAGGGTGCCGATGCCCTTGCCGTTGCGCGGATTGGCGATCGCCACGACGGGGTGCGGCCACGCGCGCGGCGGCGCGTCGTCGATGACGAGGATGGCGGCGGGCTTCTGCGGCTCGTGCCGCTCGATGGCGGCAACGAGGTCTTCGACACGAGCGAGCTCCGCCTCCCCGGGACCGGCGGGGATGACGACAAGGTGGGGCAACCTCTTCTGGAGGCTACGCGGTTCTAGTCCAGGGCGACGAGTTCGAAGCCCAGGTCCTGCCCGTCGATGCGGGCCAGCCCCATGGTGTGGCGGGGCTGACGGCGGCGGTCGGTCGGCGAGCCCGGGTTGAAGATCTGGAAGTCGCCGAGGTCTGAGACCTCGTGCAGTGGGATGTGGCTGTGGCCGAAGACCACCGCGTCGCAGTCGGGAAACGCACGCTGCAGGCGGTCGAGCCGGCTGATCGCAGCGCCCGCGTCGTGGACGAGGCCGATGCGGACCTGGCCGAGGTCGACGGTGCGGTGCGTGGGCAGCCTGGCCTTCAGCGCCGGGACGTCGACGTTGCCGGCCACCGCGTGGACGGGCGGCCCGATCGCCTCGATCGTGGCGAGGACCTCGGGGGTGATCACGTCCCCGGCGTGAAGGATCACATCGGACTGTTCACACAGTTCGATGCAGCGCGACGGCAGCGCCCGGTCCCCCCGCGGCAGGTGCGTGTCCGAAAGAACTGCGACGAGCACGCGCAGGACAGTAGTGGCAACGCGCCATGAGTGCGTTGTGTGGGGGGGGGCGGCGGGGGCGGACCCGGCTGCACGCTGCCAGCGGCTGCCGGGGCGCATGTCAAGTGCGCCCGGCCGTCGGTGCGCATCCGTCAACGCGCGGGGCGCGCTTGACATGGCGGCCGCGCCGCCGGCGCCGTTACGCCGTGGTCCGGCCCCCGGCCGGGTTTTCCGGGTGGAACAGCACGAGGACCCTCGCCTCGCCCGCTCCCGTGGAACGTGTGTGGACTCCTGTCGGACCGGTCCGAGGTGAGTCCACACACGTCCGGCGCTTCCGCGGACGCGTGCATCGAGTCCACCTGGTGACACCCGGTGAGCGTCTTCGGGTGGATTCGCTGCCCGACGCGTCGCGCCGGCAGGGACGTGGCCGCCAGGACGGTCACGCGGTGGTCGACCTGTCGGCCACGTCGCCGCGAACCTGCGCACCGCGCCGCGAGCCCGCGCACCGCGCCGCGAGCCCGCGCACCGCGCCGCGAGCCCGCGCACCGCGCCGCG
>CAYUDT010000055.1:0-32509 GCA_964443695.1 uncultured Conexibacter sp.
CCAACACCGAGGTCCGGCCCGAGCACCTCGTGCAGTTCGCGTTCATGGGCGCCGCCCTCGCCTCCACGGTGCTCGGCGTCGAGCGCCCGCGCGTGGGGCTCCTGTCCAACGGGGAGGAGGCGACGAAGGGCACGCCGCTGGTGGTGGAGGCCCATGCGGCCCTCGGGGCCCGCGCCGAGGGCTCGTCCGCGCTGCGGTTCGTCGGCAACGTCGAGGGCAACGACATCACCAACGGCAGCGCCGACGTGATCGTGACCGACGGCTTCACCGGGAACGTCGCGCTCAAGCTCATGGAGGGCGTCTCCAGCGTGCTGCTCGGCGCCGTCAAGGACGCCGCGATGTCGTCCCCGCGCTCCAAGCTGGGCGGGTTGCTCCTGAAACCTGCACTTGGCAATTTGCGAGAAGAACTTGATCCGGAGGGGCCGGGCGGCGCCTACCTGCTCGGATTGCGCCGTCTCGGCGTGGTTCCGCACGGGCGGTTCACGAAATACGGCTTCTCGCAGGCAATTCTCCTCGCGGCCCGTGGCGTGAGCGGTGACGTCGTCGGCCGGACGCACCTGGCGCTGCAGTCCGCGGGCGCGCTCAAGCGTTCGCCAGCGTCCGACGCCGGTACTACGGTGCCGAACTGATGTCCCGGGAGGAAGTCTTCAATCTCATTCAGGGTCACCTCGCCGACGAGCTCGACGTGGACCCTGCGCGCATCGACGAGTCGACCCGCTTCAAGGAGGACCTGGAGGCCGACTCGCTCGATCTCTACACCCTCGTCCAGGAGCTCGAGGACTCCTACGGGGTGCGGATGAGCGACGAGCAGGCCGCGCAGATCCTGTCCGTCGGGCAGGCGGTCGACTTCGTGCTCGAGCACGCCCCGGCCGCCTCCTAGCGACCGTGCCGACCCTCGACGACCTCCTCGCCGAGCTGCCGGAGGATCTCTCCCGGCAGGTCTTCACGCACGCCTCCTGGACGGAGAAGCGAAGCGAGTCCTACGCGCGTCTGGCCTTCCTGGGGGACTCCGTGCTGGGCCTCGCGGTGACCTCACACCTGTTCCCGCGGCTGGAGGCGGAGCGCTACGGCGCCGGGCGCCTGACGAAGATCCGCGCGCAGGCGGTCTCCGGGCCGTCGTGCCGCAACGTCGCCGAGCGCATGGGCGTGCCGGAGCGCCTGGCCGCCGCAGCGCCCGCCGGCATGAGCGCCGAGGGGCTGATGGAGACCGAGCGGGTGCTCGCGTCGATCACCGAGGCGATCATCGGCGCGATCTACCTGCACAAGGGCTACGAGGTCACGGCCGCTGCCGTCGTCGAGGCGTTCGCGCCGGAGATCGACCGCGCGCTGGACCATCCGGTGGACTTCAAGTCGACGTTGCAGGAGCGCCTGGCCCAGCGGGGCGAGGTCATCTCCTACACGGTGACGGCCGAGGAGGGACCGCCCCACGACCGGACGTTCGAGGTGGTCGCCGCGATCACCGACCGTCCCGTCGGCACGGGTCGCGGCAAGAGCAAGAAGGCGGCAGAGCAGGAAGCGGCGCGTCTGGCGCTGGAGATGCTCGACTCCGTGACCGCCGAGGAAGAGGAATAGATGCACCTTCGTTCGATCACCCTGAAGGGCTTCAAGTCCTTCCCCGACCGCACGAAGCTGGACTTCGGCCCGGGCATCTCGGTCATCGTCGGCCCCAACGGGTCGGGCAAGTCCAACGTCACCGACGCGGTGCTCTGGGCGATGGGCGAGCAGTCGCCGCTGGCCATCCGCGGCCAGTCGATGCAGGACGTCATCTTCGGCGGCGGCAAGGGCGTGCAGGCGCGCGGCAGCGCCGAGGTCGAGATCGTCATCGACAACGGCGACGGCGCGATCGACCTGCCGATGGGCGAGATCTCGATCGTCCGCAAGCTCGACCGCTCCGGTGAGGGCGAGTACCGCCTCAACGGCGCGAAGTGCCGCCTCGTCGACGTGCTCGAGGTGCTGTCCGACACCGGCCTGGGCAAGGAGATGCACTCGGTCGTCTCCCAGGGGCGCGTGGAGGGCATCGTCACCTCCAAGCCCAAGGATCGCCGGCTGCTCATCGAGGAGGCCGCGGGCCTGGGCAAGCACCGCAAGCGCCGCCGCCGCGCGCAGCTGAAGCTCGAGCGCACCCAGGACAACCTCGACCGCGCGCTCGACGTCGAGCGCGAGGCCCGTTCGCGGCTGCGCCCGCTCAAGCGCCAGGCCGAGGCCGCCGAGCTGCACGAGCGGCTGGAGCGCCAGACCACCGAGGCCCGCTGGGAGCTGGCGCGCGACAGCGTCCGCTCCCTGCGCGCGTCGCTGACCGAGGCCGAGACGGGCGCCTCGACGGCCAAGACCGAGCGCGATGCCGCCCAGGCGGAGCTGGGTGCCGTCTCCGCCCGCCGCCAGGCGGCCGAGGAGGCGCTGGCCAAGCGCTCCGAGCAGCGCGAGAACCTCGTCAACCGGGTGGCCCGCGCCCGCGGTGCGCAGGACAAGGTCGAGCTGCGCCTGGAGCGCACCCGCGAGACCGGCGAGAACATCGCCGAGCGGATCGAGACCCGCAAGCGCCAGCTGGAGATCCTCCGGGCCCAGGCCGAGGAGGACCGGCCCGACGAGGCCGGCCTGGAGCGCATCGAGTCGCTGGAGGCGGAGCTCGTCAAGCTCGACGCCGACCGCGAGGCCGCGCTGGAGCGCGAGCTGAAGGCCCTGGAGGAGCAGCGGGCCGCGGCCGTCAAGGAGGCCGAGTCGCTCTTCGACCGGCTCGACGAGCGCAAGAAGGCCCTGGCCGAGGCCGACTCCGCGGCCGAGACCGCGCGCCGTGCCCGCCGGGCCGCCGAGGCGACCGCCGAGGCCGCGCGCCGGGAGGCAGCCAAGATCGGCGCCGAGCTGGCGTCGGCCAACCAGTTCCTGCGCTCGCACACGTCCGCGCCCGGTGGCGCCCGTGCGCTGGCCGACGAGCTCGAGGTCGAGTCCGGCTGCGAGCTGGCCGTCGCGACCGCGCTGGGCGCGCGGATGACCGCGGCGCTGGCTGCGGACCGCGCAGAGGCCACGGCGCTGGTCGAGAAGGCCGGGCGTGACGGTGGCCGCGCGCTGGTGCTGGACGCCGCGGCCGAGGTGCCCGCTGCCGGGCGCCCGCCGGTCGAGGGTGCCCGCCGCCTGACCGAGGTCGTCGCCGGCCCGGACGCCGCAGCGTCGCTGGCCCGGCGCCTGCTGGCCGACGCCTGGCTGGTCGAGTCGCTGGACGACGTGCCCGCGGACTTCCGCGGTGTCGCCGTGACCCCCGAGGGGCGCGCCTGGGACGGCGCCCTGCGCGAGCTGCGCCAGGCCGCCCGTGGCGGCTCCGAGCGCGTGCTGGCGGAGCGCAACCGCCGCGACGCGCTCGTCGTCAGGGCCGACGAGACCGTGAAGGCCGAGCAGGCCGCGCTGGCCGGCGTGGAGACCGCCTCGGCCGCCGTGTCCGCCGCCGACGCCACCCGCGACGAGGCCGACCGCGCGCTGCGCGAGACCGAGCGGGCCCGCAACGCCGCGATGGAGTCCGTCCGCCAGGTCGAGCTGCTGCAGGCGCAGCGCCGCAAGGCCCCGGAGGACGCCGCCAACGCCGTGCGCCGCGCGCAGGTGGAGGGCGAGCTGCAGGCCGAGAGGCGGATGGCCGACCGCGCCGCCAAGGAGCGGGCCGACCGCACCCGCCGCATCGGGTTCCTCGAGCGCCAGCTCGTCGCCGACGACGCGCTGCTGCCCTGGACGGAGCGCCTGGCGACCGCACTGGCCTCCTCGCTGGAGGCGATCGCGTCGCGCATCCAGGTGCTGGAGGCCGAGCTGGCCGCCGACCGCGCCGCCGGGGAGGACGTCGCCAACGAGCTGCGCACGTGCGCCGCGGAGGAGGCGAAGATCCAGGCCAAGCTGCGTCAGGCCGGGGAGGCCGTGACCAGCGCCGAGGTCCGCGCGCAGCAGATGCGCGACCAGGTGGCCGACGCCGACAACGAGCTCGTCACGCTCGCCGAGAAGCTCGGCCTGCCGCCGGAGCCCGCGCTCCAGGCGCTGGCCCCGGAGGCGGCCGAGGAGCTGCGCAAGCGCATCGAGCGCCTGCAGCGCCGCCGCGAGCAGCTCGGCCCGGTCAACCCGCTGGCCAAGGCCGAGTACGAGGAGGCGGTCGCCCACGTCGAGGAGCTCGAGGCCCAGCGCACCGATCTCGAGACGGCGCTGCGCGAGCTGAAGACGTTCATCCGCGACACCGACCGCCAGATCCGCGAGACGTTCGAGGAGACCTTCACCGCCGCAGCCAAGAACTTCGAGGAGCTGGCCGCGCGCCTGTTCCCCGGTGGTCGCGGCCGCCTGCGCCTGGTCCGTGAGGACAGCGGCCCGCGTCCGGTCCTCGGCGGCGCCGAGGTCGACAACGGCGACGGCACCGCCCAGGTCGCCCTGGAGGCCGCCCAGGAGGAGGCCGCCAACCTGGAGGCGGCGGCCGCCGAGGCGGGCCTGGACCCCGAGGACGACCTCGGCGTGGAGATCGAGATCACGCCGTCGGGCAAGTCGATGAAGCGCCTGACGCTGATGTCGGGCGGCGAGAAGTCGATGACCGCGATCGCGTTCCTGTTCGCCGTCTTCCTGGCCAAGCCGTGCCCCTTCTACATCCTCGACGAGGTCGAGGCCGCCCTGGACGACCTGAACATCGGCCGCTTCCTGGACCTCGTCGAGGCCTACAAGGACCGCGCCCAGTTCATCGTCGTGACCCACCAGAAGCGGACGATGGAGGCGGCCGACACGCTCTACGGCGTGTCCATGGCCGACAACGGCGTCTCCAAGGTCATCTCCCGTAAGCTGCCGCCGCGCGAGATCGTCGCGCAGGCCACCGCGGATCGCGTCGCGGTCTGATCGGCGCGGCGCGTTCCGTCGACCGCGACCAGCCGCAACTCGGAGACGTAGCGCTCACCGGCGTCGTCGGTGAGCCAGCAGGCCTCGGGCGCGGGCAGCATCTCGCTGAAGCGGATGTGGGCCTGTGTGTCGTCGTCGTGGGCCTGCCGGGCGTGGCGGCAGACGATGCGGCGCAACACCGGGCTGTCGGTGTCCAGGTACATCGGCTTGCGCTCGCGGGGCGACTTCACGAACAGGCGGCGCGGCATGCCGTGCGCGCGGGCGAACGCCGGGAGCTGCTGGGCATCGCGGGGGACGTCGGCGGCCGGGACGCTCCAGCTCTCGCGGCGCAGCACGGTGCGCCCGACCGTCAGCCGCGGCGCGTGGCCGGCCTCCGGCAGCAGCTCGAACGCCCGCACTCCCGCGACGAAGATCGGCATGCCCAGAACAGCGGTGAGCGCGACGCGCAGGCCACCGCCCGGATGCACGACATCGTCCCCGTCGAGCCGCAGCTCCTCGGGGAGCCAGGTGCGGCGCGGCAGTTGCGCGCGGGTCTCCGGCGTGGCGGCGATGTGCACGACGTCCAGCGGCGTCACCGGCACGCCGCGGGCCTCGACGCCGATGCCGGGCGCATAGGGCGGCAGCAGCCACGGGGTCGGGCCGCCCATCACCGCCGACCAGCGCTTCAGCAGCGCGCCGGTGTCCGGCGCGCGGTGGCCGAACAGGCCCTGCAGCAGCGGGTTGATGCCGGGGTGGACATCACCGACGACGGCGAGGAAGTCGCCCGCCGCAACCGCCGCGGCGTCCCGGGCGGCCAGCTGGACGTCGACCGAGTGGAAGGCCGACATGGCCCAGGCCGGCCTGGCATCGGCGAACGCAGCGGCGGCGCGGACGCCAAGCGTCTGCGGGTCCGGGTCGGCCAGCAGCGCGGTCAGCCGCCGGTCCAGCTCGGCCGTGGTGTCCGCCAGGTCGCCGGGCAGCGCGGCCAGCGCCTGCAGGCAGTCGCGCAGCACGGGGAGAAACGGTCCCCGTCGCGTCCGGGGCAGCTGCTGCGCGATGGCGGCCTCGCCCCGGGCGTGGACCTCGCCGCAGTACCAGCGGGTCGCCTCGAACAGCGCCTGCAGCGCGGGCGCCAGCTCGGCGATGAGCTGCGGGCCCAGGGTCAGCTCGACGTCGCGCACGCAGTCGACGTAGGCCAGGGTCCGGGCGCCGTAGGCGCGGCCGGCGTTGCGGCGCGGCTCGCGGCCGGTGAGGTCGGTGAACGTGTCGTCCAGCGCGTCGAGCGCGGCCTGCAGCTCGTCGGGGGCGGCGGCAGCCAGCGCCTCGCGAGCGGCCTCGAGCCGGTCCAACGCGGCGAGGCCGTGGTCGCGTGTCGCGCCGTCGGGATGTCGCAGCAGCAGCCGCCGCAGGTCGCGCTCGCTGTGCGGCCCGGCGCCGACGTGCAGCGTGACATCGAGCGTCTGGGCCAGCGTCTGCACGCCCCATGCCTCCAGGTGCACGCTGCGCTCGCGCTCCACCGCGCCGCCGCGCAGTCGCAACGGCGGGCCGTCCGCTGCGACGCGCCCCCAGCCCAGCGGGCCGAAGAAGCCGATCGTGTCGCTCTTGGCGCAGTAGCGCTGCCAGTAGCTCGCGACGATCTCCTCGCGCTGGCGGGTCCGGCTCGGCGCCGCCGCTGATCCGGTCGCGATCTTGTCGACCGCGTGCGCCAGGGCGGCGGGGTTCTGCCAGGTGACCGCCTCACGGAAGCGGGCGTCACGGGCGACGTCCCGCAGGCGTGCGGACTCCTCCGGCCCGAAGACCTCCAGCCCGCAGACGGGAAAGCCGGTGCTGCGGACCGCGAGGTCGGGCCAGAGCGTCCAGTCGCCGGCGAGGGGAACGTCACCGTGCATGTCAGTGCGCGATCGCGCGGGTTGCGCGCTGGCGGCGGACGTGAGCGCCCAGGGCGTTCAGGCCCAGGCCCGCGGTCAGGATGACGGCGTTGACGACGAAGTAGAGGTACGGCTCCCCGCCGTCGTCCATGGAGAACACCACGACGGTTTGGACGGGGAAGACGATGGCCCACGAGAGCAGGTAGTAGAGGCGGCCCCGGGCGGTGAGGTAGCCGAGCGGGCCGGCGATGAGGACAGCGGCGAGGAGTTCCATGTCGACACCGTGGCGCGAGCTGTGGCCCGGTTCATCAGCACGACCACTGAACGGCTACTGAGCGCGCACCCAGGCCGCCAGTTGCGTGCGGTTGGCCAGGCCGAGCTTGGCCAGCGCGTGGCGGACGTGGCTCTCGACGGTGCGCACCGAGAGCTGCAGGTGCGCCGCGACCTCCTTGTTGGTGAGGCCCTGGGCGACGAGGCGGACGACGTCCTCCTCGCGGGCGCTCAGGCCGCTGGCCGGCGCTGTCGCGCGTGGCCGCGGCTCGCCGAGCGCCAGCCCGACGGCCTCCTCCAGCGAGAGGCGCCCACCCTCGGTCCACAGCCGGTCTGCGCCGGACCCGGCGCGGCGGGCCGTCGCCGCGCGGATGGCATCCACGCGCTCCTGGAACAGCGGCGGGAACTGTGGGCTGGTGCGGGCCCGCGCGGCAAAGGCCGCCGCGATGACGCGCAGGCCCCGCGCGGCGTCGTCGAGCGTGCCTGCGAGGCCGGTCAGCGCCACCGGCAGCAGCGTCGCGTCACGGTAGGGGCGCAGCGCGGTGACCGCCTGGTGCAGGTGCCCGGCGGCGATGTGGGGCCGGTCATCGGTGAGGCCGAGGTACAGCTGCGCCTGGCCTTGACCCCACCCATAGCCCTCATCGGCCTGGATCGCGGCAGCCTGGGCAATGAGCTCGCGACCGCGCATCGGCCCACCGGTGAGCACGGTTGCCAGGCCCCAACCCGCCAGGGCGGCGGCCTCGCCGCAGCGTTGCCCGGCGCGCTGGTGCACCTCGGCGGCGGCCTGCAGGTGCGGACCGGCCACGCCAGGGTCACCGGCCAGCAGCGCCACCAGCCCGCGGAAGCAGCGCGCCCAGCCCGCGTGCGTGTCCAGGCCCAGCTCGGCGCTCAGCTCCTCGGCCGCGACCAGCAGCGGGGCGGCCGCGACCGGGTCGACGAGGAGGTGGGCGAGGATGCCGGCCAGGATGAGCAGTTCCGCGCGGTCGCGGTCCTGTGCGCTGCGGCGCTGCAGCAGTAGCTCGGCCAGGCGGCGGCCGTCGGCCTGCCCGGAGGTGATGAACAGGTCGCGGGTGGCGTTGAGCAGCGTCGCGGCCGCGGCGGGGTCGATGTCCGCCGCCCGCTCCACCGCCGCGCGCACGTTGGCGTAGTCGGCGCCCAGATCGGCGATGACGCGCTCCGCCACGGGCGACGGCCAGCCGGGTTCGGGGGCGGCGCTGCGCGCGGCGTAGTGGGCGAGGTGGCGGTCACGCGCGACGTCGCTCTCACCGGCGTCGCGCAGGCGCTCACCGGCGTACTCGCGCACGGTCTCCAGCAGGCGGTAGCGCGTCGGGCCGTCCGGGGTCGGCAGCACCGCCACAAGCGACTTGTCGACCAGCCGGGCCAGCAGGTCCAGCGTCATCCCCGGCGCGACGGCCCGGGCGGCCGGGGCGTTGAAGCTCTCGACGAACACCGCGAGGCTGCGGAACGCGGCCTGCTCGGCGGGCGTCAGCAGGCGGTGGCTCCAGTCGATGGCGGCCCGGACGCCGCCGGTCAGCTCGTCGAGTTGCGCGAGGATCTCCTCCGGCGTCAGCATGCCCGCGCGCCCGGCGGCCAGCTCGACGGCCAGCGGCAGGTGGTCCAGCCGCGCGCAGATGCCGGATATCGCGCGCTCGTCGGCACGCCCCGGCATGAACCCGGGCGCGCGCTGCCGGGCCCGCTCGAGGAACAGCCGTCGGGCGTCGGCGCCGTCGAGCGGCTCCAGGCGCCAGACGGTCTCACCGGGGACGCCCAGCACCTCGCGGCTGGTCGCCAGGATCCGCAGCTGTGGGCAGGAGGACAGCAGGGCGGTCGCCAGATCCGCGCACGCGTCCAGGAGGTGCTCGCAGTTGTCGAGCACCAGCAGCATGTCCCGCCCGGCCAACGCGGCGTCCAGCGTCGCGCCGCGAAGATCCAGCGCCCGTGCGATCTCCGTTCCGACCTCGCGGCCGTCGCTGGTCGCCGTCAGGTCGACGAACCGGGCGCCGTCGCGTCGCCGCGGCGCCTGGGCGCGCGCAAGCTCCAGTGCCAGTCGTGTCTTGCCGACGCCGCCAGGCCCCGTGATCGTCACCAGCCGCGCGGCGCGCAGCAGCTCGCCGACCGCCTCCAGTTCCGGCGCGCGGCCGAGCAGGCCCGTCAGCGGTATTGGCACTCCCGTCGCCATGCTCCCCGCGGATCATCGCGGGTAGCCTGCTGGCCGTGGGCAAGCGCAGCAGACGCCGCGGCGAGGGCGACGAGCAGCCGATCGATCCGGAGATCCGCGATCGAGCGCTCGGTGCCGGCGATTCCGCGGAATCGTCCGGGCCCGCTGCCGACGCACCCGCAGCGGACGGCGGTGCCGCGCCGGCCGGACGCAAGCCGGAGCGCGACCGGCGGCTCTATGAGGTCTCGCTGCTGGTCGAGGAGGCCGACTACCTGGGCGCGCTGTACCGCTGGATCCTGCTGACCGGCGAGGTCCCCAAGGCCAACGACTGGTTCAAGCGCGAGGACTGGCCGCACCCCGACTACGTCAACGACGTCTTCGGCTCCTGGGACAAGTTCCTGGCCCACGCCGGGGTCACCGACTCGCCGTTGATCGCCAAGCTGCGGGAGGCCGGGGCCGCCGCCAAGGACATCGCCGCCCGCGAGAAGGCGATGGAGAAGGAGGCCAAGCGCGCCGATGACCTGCGCCGGCAGGTCGAGACGGCCAAGCGGCGTCGCGAGGAGGCCGACGCGGAGCGCAGCGACCTCGTCGCCCGCGCCGAACGCGCCGAGCGGCAGCTGAAGGCGGCGGAGGCCCGGGCCGCCGACGCCGAGGAGCGGTTGGCCGAGCGCCATGCGGCCGTCAGCGATGCCACGTCGGCCGAGCCGACCGTTGACGAGCGGGTCGCCGCGGCCGAGGACGAGCTGTCGGCGGTGCGCGCCCACCGCGAGGAGCTGCTGGTCCAGGTCGAGGAGCTGCGCGACGCGGCGGGTCGTGACGCGCGGACCATCGCCCGCCTCAGCGCGCTGCTCGCGTCGGCCGAGGTCGCCGTCGAGGAGGACGCCGAGGAGGAGCAGGAGGTCGACTCGGTCCTGGCCGCCGTCGACCGCGCCGCGGCCACGACCTCGCATCTGGTCTTCACCGACGCCGCGCGGGAGAGCGCGGAGGACTCGCCCTACCGCCGGCCCGCCGAGATCCTCGACGCGCTGCGCAAGCTCGACGAGCTGGCCGGGCGCTACAACGCGGGGGAGATGGGCGCCTCACCGGCGCAGGTCGCCACCGAGCTGGGGCTGACCTGGAAGCAGAACGTCTCTGACCTCGCGCGCTCGCGCAACCCGCACGAGTACACCGTCAGCCACGACGGCCACAAGCTCGACCTCGGTCCCCACGTGGCGCTGGGCAGCGGCAGCGGCGCGGGCTTCATCGCCCGCATCTACCTGCACGTCGCCGACGGCTCCGGCGACGTGCCCCGCGGCATCTACGTCGGCCATGTCGGGCGCCATCTGCCCGACACGACGACCTAGGTCCGGAAGGGCCTCACAGCGGCTTCTCCGCGAAGTACGTCGCCACCGGGTTGGCGTTGAAGTTCGCGATCTCGACGTAGCCGGCCGACTCGTACAGCGCCTTGGCGTGGGGCTGCTTGGGGCCGGTGTCCAGGCGCGCGGTCGTGTAGCCCATCCGCCTGGCCTCCGCCTCCAGCCACTCCAGCAGCGTGCGGGCCACGCCCTGGCCGCGCGCGGACTCGTCGACGTACATCTTCTTGATCTCCACGCAGCCCGCGTCGGGCAGCTGCTTGAGCCCACCGCAGCAGACCGGCGCGCCGTCGAGGTCGCCGACGTAGAAGGCGCCGCCGGGCGGGCCGAGCTCGTCCGGCCCGGCCTTGGGCATGTCGGGCCCGTCGAGGTTGAGCCCCTCGTAGATCGTCGCGATCTCGTCGCGCATCTTCTGGGCCAGCACGGCGCCGTCGCCCTCGTCGACGCGGGCGGGGCGGAAGACGATCTCGGCGCGGGGCATGCCCACATTCATAGCGGTAAGGTCGCCCGCCCATGGCCCGCGACTGGCGCGATCTGTTCATCACCGACGGCCCTGCCCTGGAGGCGGCGGCCGACGAGGACGCGCCCGAGCAGAAGGAGAAGCGCCGCGGCTTCTTCAAGCGCCTGCGCGAGAACATGGCCAAGACCCGTGTGGCACTGGCGGCCGAGGTGCAGGCCACGCTCTTCGAGGGCGATCTCGACGAGGAGACCTGGGAGCGCTTGGAGGAGGCGCTGATCATGGCCGACGTCGGCGCGATGACCACCGCGCGCGTCGTCGGCGAGCTCGAGGCGGAGGCCCAGTCCGGCGGCATCGAGGGCGGAGAGGCGCTCAGCGAGCGGCTCATGGAGATGCTCGCCGAGCTGGCTCGCACCGGCGACGACCGCATCGACCTGCGCCACAGCCCGACGGTGATCATGGTCGTCGGCGTCAACGGCACCGGCAAGACCACGACCATCGGCAAGCTCGCCTGGCACCTGCAGCAGGAGCTCGGCAAGACCGTGGTCCTCGGCGCCGCCGACACCTTCCGCGCCGCGGCCGTCGAGCAGCTGACGCAGTGGGCCCAGCGGGCGGGGTGCGACATCATCACCGGCCCCGAGGGCTCCGATCCCGGCTCGGTCGCCTTCGACGCCGTCGCCCGCGGCCGCGAGCGCGGCGCCGACGTGATCATCATCGACACGGCCGGGCGCCTGCACAACCAGGACCACCTGATGGAGGAGCTCACGAAGATCCGGCGGGTCATCGGCAAGCAGATGCCCGACGCCCCGCACGAGACGCTCCTCTCGGTCGACGCCACCACCGGCCAGAACGGCCTGCGCCAGGCCAAGCTCTTCTCCGAGGCCGTGCCGGTCGACGGCATCGTCCTCACCAAGCTCGACGGCACCGCGAAGGGCGGCATCGCGCTGGCGATCGCGGGCGAGCTCGGCATCCCCGTGAAGCTCATCGGCATCGGCGAGGCCCTGGAGGACCTGCGGCCCTTCGACGCTGACGACTTCAGCCGGGCGCTGCTGTCCACCGTCGACTGATCGGCCGTAATGGCGCCGTGGTCCCGGACGTCGAGGGACTGAAATGCGACTGACAACTTCCGAAACGCCGTCTAGGCTCCGGGTCCAATGGATCTCTGGTTGATCTTCGTCCTGGCCGGCGTCGTCTTCACCGTCGGTGAGATGACGTTCACGGGCTTCTTCATGGCCCCGTTCGCCGTCGGCGCGTTTGCCGCCGCCGGCGTCGAGATCGCCGTCGAGGAGCCCGGCATCTCGATCGCCGTGTTCGTCGTCATCACGGCCCTCACGTTCCTGTTCCTCCGGCCGATCGCCAAGAAGCACACCCAGCAGCCGCCGCTGACCCGCACGGGCACGGATGCGCTGGTCGGCCAGAACGCGATCGTCCTCGAGCGGATCGTCAACGACGAGGGCGTCGGTTGCGTCCGCCTCGGCGGCGAGGTCTGGACGGCCCGTTCGCTGGAGGACGCCACCACCATCGACGTGGGCGAGAAGGTCCGCGTCATCGAGATCCGCGGCGCGACCGCGGTCGTCTCGGCCGCTGCCGACGCAGCGGTCTAAGCCAACTACCCCGACCCCAGCCACAGGAGACCTTCCACCGTGGGTGCAGCAATCGCAGCAGGCGTTGTCGTCCTGTTCATCCTCTACGTCGCGTCGCGGACCGTGCGGATCATCCCGCAGGCCCGTGCCGGTGTCGTCGAGCGTCTCGGCCGCTACAGCCGGACCCTCACGCCGGGCCTCACCATCGTCGTGCCGTTCATCGACAAGGTGAAGCCGCTGATCGACCTGCGTGAGCAGGTCGTCGCGTTCCCGCCCAACGGCGTGATCACCGAGGACAACGTCACCGTCAACATCGACTCCGTCCTCTACTTCACGATCACCGATCCGAAGGCCGCGACCTACGAGATCGCCAACCCGCTCCAGGCCATCGAGCAGCTCACGGTCACGACGCTCCGCAACGTCATCGGCGGCCTGACGCTCGAGCAGACGCTGACCTCGCGCGACCAGATCAACTCGCAGCTGCGCGTCGTCCTCGACGAGGCCACCGGCAAGTGGGGCATCCGCGTCAACCGCGTCGAGCTGAAGGCGGTCGATCCGCCGGGCTCGATCCAGGAGGCGATGGAGAAGCAGATGCGCGCCGAGCGTGACCGCCGCGCCGCGATCCTCAACGCCGAGGGTGTCAAGCAGTCCCAGATCCTCACGGCCGAGGGCGACAAGCAGTCCGCCGTCCTCCGGGCCGAGGGCCAGAAGACCGCCGCGATCCTCCAGGCCGAGGGCCAGTCCAAGGCGATCGAGACGGTCTTCAACGCCATCCACGAGGGCAAGCCCGACCAGGAGCTGCTGAGCTACCAGTACCTGCAGATGCTGCCGCAGCTGGCGCGCGGGGAGGCCAACAAGCTCTGGATCATCCCGAGCGAGTTCTCCGCCGCCCTGGGCAACATCGGCAGCTCGCTGGGCAACATCGCCCAGGCGCCGCCGCAGCCGCCCGCCCCGCCGCGTCCGCCGGCGCCTCCGGCCCCGCCGGCGGAGTAGCCCACGACACGGGCGCCCCCGCGAAGGGACCGGGGGCGCCTTCGTGGTGCGGGCCGGCAGGACGTTCGACGCGCTCGCCGCTAGGCGACGATCAGCCCGGCGGCGGCCAGCCGCGCCAGCACGGGATCCCCGGCGGCGACCTCCTGCTCACCGTCGAGACGGGCGATCAGCGCGCGCTCCTCGGGGCCGAGCAGGATCGTCCGGTGCCACTGGCTGACCGCGCGGCCGTCGCGGGCGGCCTGGGCGCGGGCCAGCGGCAGCGTCCGCGGCCGCCGGCCGGGCGACCCGGTCACGACCGGCGGCGGTGTGACGAGCTTGACGATGCCGTGGCCGGCCGCCTCCACCAGCGCCGGCCCGGCGGCCACGGGCAGGTCGGCGACGGGGTGGGCGCGGGGCCAGACACGGACCAGCTCCGCCAGCGCGTCGTTGAGCGGCGCGAACTGGGTGCGGATGCGCCCGCCGTCGGGTGTGACGAACGCGCCGTCGGGCTCGTGGGTGAGCATCGCTGCGGCGTGCAGGCCGTACAGGAGCTGGGGGTCGGGCAGCGGGTGCAGGCGCCGGCCCCGCGAGAGCAGCAGCTGCCGGTGCGAGGCGTTGGTGTCGTACGGCGTCAGCCCGGCGTCGGCCAGGACGTGCAGCCCGGACTCGTGCTGCACCTGCGCCTGCGTCAGCGGCGTGTTGATCGCGCCGAGGTCGTCGTGGGCGAGCAGGTGGTCGGGGGCGTTGCGCAGCGCGGCCACGTGGCGCTGCAGGGCCGGGTCCTCGCCGCCCAACGCGTCGTCGGCCAACAGCTCGCGCGCGTGGTCGATCCGCTGCTGCCCGGTCAGGTCCGCCAACGGCGGAAGCAACCGCTCGCGCAGCCGCGTGCGCACGTCGCCGTCGTTGATGCTCACAAAGCCGATGCCCGTGTGCGGGCGCAGCACGGTCCGCATGAGGTCCAGCGCGCGGCGCCGCACCATGTCGGGCACCCACGACAGCAGGCCGTGCGCGATGACGAGGTCGAAGCTGCCGAGCTTCTCGGGCGAGAGCAGCATGAGGTCAGCGGCCAGCAACCGGACATTGGTCACGCCGGCCTCCGCGGCGAGCGCGGCGCCCCGGCCGATCGCACCGGGTTCGAGGTCCACGCCGACGACCTCGGCGCCCGGCAGCGATGCCGCGATCGCCAGGGCGTTGCCGCCGTCGGCGCAGCCGAGGTCCAGGACCCGCCAGCGCTCGATGGACGGCAGCGCCAACCCGTGCAGCCGCGCGATCGCCGCGATGTGACGCGGGTGCGTGCGCAGGAACGCGTCGCCGGGGTAGGGGACCGCCTCGTAGGCGGCGGCGGTGGCCTCGGCGGCGGGGTCACGTGACATCTCTGTGCTGACTATCACGCGGCCCGTGTGCGGCGTGTCACCGATGGGCCGCCGGCGCGCTGGGACGGTCCTCGGCATGCGAACACACCTCAAGTTCCTGTTCACCGCAGCCGCCGCGACGGTGGCGCTCGCCGGGCCTGCGCACGCCGCTGACAAGGCGTACATGAAGATCAAGTCGCAGGACGGCGGCATCAAGGGCGAGGTCGTCCAGTCCGGTCGCGAGGGGACGATCGCCCTGAAGAGCTTCGCCTGGGGCTACAGCACGTCGGCGAGCCTCGGTCGCAACCTCAACGACCTGACGGTCGTCAAGCGCGTCGACAGCACGTCGCCGCGGATCTTCTCGCTCTGGGGCAACAACCTCCCCGCGGCGGTGGAGATCGACATCTGGCGGCCCTCGACGCTGACCAACACGCTCAGCACGGCCTCGACCGAGGTCCTCGTGCACCGCTACTGCTTCCGCAACGCCTACGTGTCGTCGAGCCAGACGTCGTTCGCGGACGGGGAGGAGGCCGACGAGAAGGTGACGTTCCGCTACCAGTCGGTCTGGGAGATGCATCCCAGCGGCGGCATCTTCTACGGCTGGAACCTCGGGGAGTTCGCCACCCCGAGCGCAAGCCTGACCTGCAGCTGATCGCGAGGTTGCATACTCGGGGCATGGACCTGATCCATCCCGAGATCGACGCCTATGCCGAGCGGGCCACGACGCCGTGGCCCGCCGAGATCGCCGCCCTGGACGCGGCGACCCGCACCCAGCTGGGCCACCCGAGCATGCTCAGCGGCCCCGTCGTCGGCCGCTTCCTGGAGACCTTGGCCTTCGTCATGCAGGCCCGGTCGATCCTCGAGATCGGGACGTTCTCCGGCGGCTCGGCGCTGTTCCTGGCCCGGGGCATGCCGGCCGACGGCAAGCTCGTCACCTGCGAGCACGACCCCGAGCATGCGGCCTTCGCCCGCGAGCGGCTGGCCGGCGACCCACGCATCGAACTGCGCGAGGGGCCCGCCCTGGAGACGATCGCAGCGCTGCCCGGCCCGTTCGACCTCGTGTTCATCGACGCCGACAAGACCGGCTACCCGGACTACCTCGACGCGGTCCTGCCCAAGCTCGCGCCCTACGGCCTGATCGTCGCCGACAACATGCTCCGCGACGGCACCGTCCTCGACGCCGACCCGGACGAGGCCAGCGCCGCGATCAACGCCTACAACGTGCGCGGCGCGAACGACCCGGCGCTGTCGGCCGTGCTGCTCACCGTCCGCGACGGCCTCTCGTTGATCCGCAAGGCCTAGACTGGGCTGTCCGTGTTCGACGCACTCTCCGAGAAGCTCCAGGCGACGCTGTCCGATGTCCGCGGCCACGGCACGCTGACCGAGGACGACCTGAAGAAGGCCATGCGCGAGATCCGCCTCGCGCTGCTGGAGGCCGACGTCAACTTCAAGGTCGTCAAGGAGTTCACCAACACGGTCCGCGACCGTGCGCTCGGCGCGGGCATCATCGGGACGCTCAACCCCGGCCAGCAGGTCGTCAAGATCGTCCACGAGGAGCTCGAGGCGCTGTTCGGCGGCGCCTCGGCGTCGATCTCGTTCTCGCCCCGCCCGCCGACGGTGATCCTCATGGCCGGCCTGCAGGGCTCGGGCAAGACCACGGCCACCGCCAAGTTGGCCAAGCACCTCATGAAGGAGCACGGCTCGAGCGTCGCCCTGGCCGCCTGTGACGTCTACCGCCCGGCCGCCGTCGACCAGCTCGTCAAGGTCGGAGGCCAGGTCGGCGCCGATGTCTACGAGCAGGGCACCGACAAGGACCCGGTCGACATCGCGCTGTGGGCGTGGGACCGGGCCAAGCAGGAGGGCAAGGACGTCCTCATCGTCGACACGGCGGGTCGCCTGCACGTCGACGCGCAGCTCATGGAGGAGCTCGTCAACATCCGCAAGGCGGTCAAGCCGCACACGATCCTGCTCGTCGTCGACGCGATGACCGGCCAGGACGCGGTGAACGTCGCCGAGCAGTTCGCGGAGGCCGTGCAGTTCGACGGCGTCGTGATGTCCAAGCTCGACGGCGACGCCCGCGGCGGCGCGGCGCTGAGCGTCAAGGCCGTCACCGGCAAGCCGATCCTCTTCGCCTCCACCGGCGAGAAGCTCGACCAGTTCGAGCGCTTCCACCCCGACCGCATGGCGCAGCGCATCCTCGGCATGGGCGACGTCATGTCGTTCATCGAGAAGGCCGAGGAGCAGTTCAACGCCGACGAGGCCGCCGAGCTCGAGCGCAAGCTGCGCCGCGACGAGTTCACGCTGGACGACTTCCTCAAGCAGCTGCAGCAGATCCGCAAGATGGGCCCGCTGACCTCGCTGCTGGGCATGATGCCGGGCTTCTCCGGCCAGCAGCTCAAGGGGCTGAAGGTCGACGAGAAGGAGCTCGATCGCATCCAGGCGATCATCCAGTCGATGACGCCGGAGGAGCGGCGGCGCCCGGAGATGATCAAGGGCTCGCGCCGCCTGCGGATCGCCAACGGCTCGGGAACCAACGTCCAGGCCGTCAACCACCTGGTCAAGCAGTTCGCGCAGATGCGCAAGGTCATGAAGCAGCTCGGGCGCGGGCGGATGCCCGACATGGCGCAGCTCATGAAGCAGGCCGGACGCTGACGCTGACGCGGACGCGTCTGCGTGGCGCCAGCAGGCCGTCACGACCGCGCCAGACGCACCTCCGCCTGACGGAAAGCCGTTTTCGGCCGGAACTCGCTACCCTCCATCGTCGCTTTTCCAAGACTTCGAAGCAAAGGCTTTTCGTGGCTGTTCGACTCAGGCTGACCCGCGTGGGCGGGAAGAAGGACCCGGTGTGGCGCATCGTCGTCGCCGACCAGCGCTCCCCGCGCGACGGTCGCGTGATCGAGACGGTGGGTCAGTACAACGCTCAGACGGAGCCCTCGACGATCGTCGTCAAGGAGGACCGCGTGCGCGAGTGGCTGGCCAAGGGCGCGCAGCCGACCGACACCGTCAAGAAGCTCCTGCGCACGCAGGGCATCGTCTAGGCTCACCGCGTCTTGCAGGACCTCCTCGACTTCATGGCCCGTCAGCTGGTCGCCGACCCCGAGTCGGTCAGCGTCGAGCGCTTCGAGGAGGAGGACGGCACGGTCGTCCTGGAGCTTGCGGTCGCCGAGGACGACTACGGCCGCATCATCGGCAAGGGCGGCCGTACCGCGAACGCCCTTCGCACGGTCGTCAAGGCCGCTGCCGTCCGCGAGGACTGCCGCGTCCTCGTCGACATCGTTGACTGACCCGGCCCTTCCGGAGTGGCTGCCCGCCGGTCGCGTGGGCAAGCCCCACGGGTTGGACGGGTCCTTCCACGTCACGCGTCCCCGGGGCGAGCTGTTCCAGCTCGGCCGGGTGATCCGCGTCGGCGACGTGGAGACCGAGATCGTGCGCTGCGACGGCACGACCGACCGGCCGATCCTGCGCGTCGACGTCGCAGCCGGCCGCGAGGCGATCGAGGCCCTGCGGGGCGCCGACATCGGCGTCCGGCGCACCGACGCGCCGCCGCTGGAGGACGACGAGTACTACGCCGAGCAGCTCGAGGGCTGCGCGGTGCTGGACGGCTCGGTGTCGGTCGGGCGGGTGGTCCGGCTGCTGGGCATGCCCTCCTGCGACGTGCTCGAGGTCGCCCGGGATGCCGGTGGTGAGCCGCTGCTGGTGCCCATGGTGCGTGACGCGATCCGGCGCGTCGACGTCGCGCGGCGGGTCATCGACGTCAACATGGCGTTCCTGGGGGAGTAGGGCGTGCAGTTCGACGTCGTGACGCTCTTTCCCGAATGGTTCGAGTGGTTCCGGCTGCAGCGGCCGGTCGCCAACGCGCTGGCGTCGGGCGAGCTGGACTTCCGCGCGCTCAACCCGCGCGACTTCTCCACGCAGTCGGGCCGGGTCGTCGATGACACGCCTTTCGGCGGCGGGGCCGGGATGGTGCTGCGCGTCGACGTGATGGAGGCCGCGCTGCGCGGGTTCTACGGCGTCGACCCGGTCGAGCTGCGCACCCAGCGCCGCGTGATCGCCCTGACGCCGGGCGGACGGGTGCTCGACGACGCGTTCGTCAACGAGCTGGCCGCCGAGCCTGCGGTGACGCTGCTGTGCGGCCGTTATGAGGGCTTCGACGAGCGGATCATCGAGCACTTCTGCTCGGACACGCTGTCGCTGGGCCGCTTCGTGCTGTCGGGCGGTGAGGTGGCGGCGATGACCGTCGCGGACGCCGTCATCCGCAAGCTCCCCGGGGCCCTCGGACACGCCGACTCGGCGGTCGAGGAGTCCTTCTCGGAGGCGCTGGACGGCAACCCCGAGTACCCGCACTACACGCGGCCGGCCGAGCACCGCGGCTGGAAGGTGCCCGACGTGCTGCTCTCCGGCCACCATGCGGAGATCGAGAAGTGGCGTCGTGCGCAGTCCGTCGCGCGCGGCCGGGACGCGTAGGAGAGCCCCTCTCCGCTACCATCGATCGTCGCGCGCGGGCCGCTGTCCAACTCCGCGTCCGCGCCTGCCTGTCCGCCTTCTCTTCTTTCTTTCGCCATGAGCACCGTCATCGAATCTCTCGAGCGCGCGCAACTGCGCCGCGTCCCCAACTTCCAGCCCGGTGACCGGGTGAAGGTCCACTTCCAGGTCATCGAGGGCACGCGCAAGCGCACCCAGGTGTTCGAAGGCATCGTGATCAAGCGTCAGGGCCACGGCGTCCGCGAGACCTTCACGGTGCGCAAGCAGTCCTTCGGCGTCGGTGTGGAGCGCACGTTCCCGCTGCACTCGCCGAAGATCGAGCGCATCGAGGTCGCCGCCCGCGGTGACGTCCGTCGCGCCAAGCTCTACTACCTGCGCGACCGCGTCGGCAAGCGTGCCCGCGTCCGCGAGCGCCGCTACGTCGGTCCGGAGGAGGTCGTCGAGGCCGGTCTGCTCCACGACCCCAACGCCGAGGGCGCCACCGACGCGTCGGGTGACACGGTCGAGGAGGCTCCGGTCGTGGTCGAGGAGGCCACGGGCGAGACGGAGGCCGTCGAGGCTCCCGCCGCCGAGGCTCCGGCCGAGGAGCCCGCCGCTGAGGCCGAGGCTTCGGCTGACGAGGCTCCCGCTGAGGAGCCCGCCGCCGAAGCCGACGCTGACGCCTAGGCGTGAGCGAGGGCGAGAAGTCGACCGCGAGCTCGCTCGTCGAGCTCGTCGTCATCGTCGCGGTTGCCCTGGGCCTCGCCCTCGGCATCCAGGCGTTCCTGGTGAAGCCGTACCGGATCCCGTCGGAGTCGATGGTCCCGACGTTGAAGGTGGGTCAGCGCGTGCTGGTCAACCGCATCGGCAACCGGTTCGGTGATCCGAAGGTCGGCAACATCGTCGTCTTCCACCCGCCGGAGGGTGCTGAGTCGCAGCAGTGCGGCGAGGCGCGTCAGGTGGCCGGCCGGGCGTGCGCCAAGGCGACGCCGAAGAAGGCCAGCGTCAACTTCATCAAGCGGATCGTCGGCGGCCCCGGCGACACGATCGCCATCGAGAACGGCCACGTGATCCGCAACGGCAAGCGCCAGAAGGAGTCGTTCATCAACCCGTGCGGCGGGGGTGAGGGCTGCGACCTTCCCAAGCCCATCACGATTCCCGCCGGGCACTGGTTCATGATGGGCGACAACCGTGGAGAGTCCGACGACAGCCGCTTCTGGGGCCCCGTTCCCCGAGACTGGATCATCGGCCCCGCCTTCTTCACCTACTGGCCCCCGAACCGGATCGGCTTCCTCTAAGCCCGTTTCGTTGGCCGAGCACCCGCGTCCCGCTGCGCGCGCCGCTGCCGCCAAGCGCCGGTCCCCTACGAAGAAGCGGACCGGCCGCAAGCTCTTCCAGTTCGACCGCAAGCTCGGGGTCCGCTTCGTCGCGGGTGCCGACGAGGCCGGCCGTGGCTGCCTGGCCGGGCCGCTGTCCGCCGCGGCCGTGCTGTTCGACCTGCACCAGCTCGGGGTCCGCGAGGTCCGCGCGCTGTCGCTGCTCAACGACTCCAAGCAGCACACGCACGAGGCGCGCGAGCTGCTCTACCCGGTCGTGATGCGCACGGCGGTGAAGGTCTGCGTCGTGTCGCGCTGCGCGCCGGCGCTGGATGACCGCGGCCTGCACAAGACCAACCTCGCGGCGCTCAGCGATGCGCTCAAGCGCGTCACCGCCGGCCAGCGTCCCGGGCAGGTCATCTGCCTGGTCGACGGCTTCCGCGTCCCGGACGTCGGCCACGAGCAGCGCGCCATCGTCGACGGTGACGCCACCAGCGCGGCCATCGCGGCCGCGTCGATCATCGCCAAGGTCTCCCGCGACCGCTTCATGGAACGCGCCGATAAGCGGCACCCGGGCTGGGAGTTCGCCGCCCACAAGGGCTACAGCTCGCCCGAGCACCGTGAGGCCATCATGCGCAACGGCGTCTCGCCGCTGCACCGGCTGAGCTTTCAGTCGACGGCCTACCAGCAGCTGGCCCTGTAGTCAGAACGCGCCCTCGAGGTGGTCGAGGGCGACGAGCCGCCCCTGGGCGTCGATGATCACGCCGATCGCGTCGAAGCGGATCGCCCGACCGTGCGGTCGGTCGCTCACCTCCGCCAGGTAGGCGCGCGCCATGCGCCGCACCTGCGCGCACTTGCGCGCGTCCAGCGCGTCGAGCGGCCGTGCCGTCGCCGACCTGCGCCGCGTCTTGACCTCGCAGAAGACCAGCGCGTGCGCATCGGCCGCGACGACATCGATCTCCCCGAACCGCGTCCGGTGGTTGCGGGCCAGGATCGCGTAGCCCAGCCGGATCAGGTGCTCGACGGCAAGCTGCTCACCGCCCGCGGCGAGACCGCGCCGTGCGTCGTTGCCGTGGCCGGCGCGGGAGCCGATCGCTGAGGCGCCGGAGGGCCTGGGAGCTGACATGGGGCGACCGTAGGCGCGCGGTGCGGCGGGAAGGCGCAATGCCGGACATCCGTTGCAAAGCCGGTCCAGTCTCGGCACGCCCTGGCGGTTTTTCCGTAACACCGATGCCGCTGAAGTGCACAGCGTGCTTGCCCGTGTCATCACCTTCACCCTCGTGGACCTCCGACCGCGCCGTGTCGACGTCGAGGTCGACGTGCGCCGGGGTCTCCCTGCGTTCTCGATCGTCGGTCTCGGCGACCAGGCCGTACGCGAGTCACGCGAGCGCGTGGCGGCCGCCATCCACAACCTCGGCTACCCGTTCCCCGAGGGGCGGATCACCGTCAACCTCGCACCCGCGCCGCTGCGCAAGAGTGGCGCGGGGTTCGACCTCGCGATCGCCTGCGGGCTCCTCGCCGCAGCCGGCGTCATCACCCCGGAGGCCCTGGCCCGCGTGTGCGTCTACGGCGAGCTGTCGCTGGGCGGTGAGCTCCGCGCTGCGCGGGGTGCGCTCGCCGTGGCTGAAGGTGCGCACACCGTCGGGCTCGAGGCCCTGATCGTTCCTGCGGAGATGAGCGCCGAGGCCGTGCTGGTCCCCGACCTCCGCGTCCACGGCGTGCGCGCCCTGAGCGACGTGGTCGGCATCCTGCAAGGTGCGGAGGACGCGATCGCCGCGTCGGTGCCGTTGCCTGCGGTGTCCAGCGAGCCTGCCGTGCATCCGGATCTGGCCGACGTGAGGGGCCACGAGATCGCTCTGAAGGCCCTGCGGATCGCCGCCGCCGGCGGCCACAACCTCCTCTTCATCGGTCCGCCGGGCACCGGTAAGACGATGCTCGCCCGGCGTCTTCCGTCGATCCTCCCGCCGCTCACCCACGCGGAGGCGCTGGAGGTCACCCGGATCCACTCAGCCGTGGGCCTCCGCGCTCCCAACGGGCTGGTCGAGGAGCGGCCGTTCCGCGCTCCGCACCACACGATCTCGGCCTCAGGACTGGTGGGCGGCGGAGCGCCGCCGCTTCCCGGGGAGGTGACGCTCGCCCACCATGGCGTGCTCTTCCTGGACGAGCTGAGCGAGTTCGCCCGGCCGGCGCTCGAGGCGCTGCGCCAGCCGCTGGAGGACGGACGCGTGGCGATCGTCCGCGGCCAGCGGACCGCGATCTTCCCGTCGCGGGTGATGCTGGTCGCCGCCACGAACCCGTGCCCGTGCGGGATGGCCGGCGTCGAGGACAAGTGCCGCTGCACGACGGCCGACCATGCGCGCCACCAGCGCCGGCTCAGCGGACCGCTGCTAGACCGCATCGACATCACCGCGCGCGTCGATCGGCCGACAGCTGCAGACTTCGAGCGGGCAGGGCTGACGCAGAGCGCGGTCGAGCGCGAGCGCGTGATGGAGGCTCGCGAGCGCCAGCTTCACCGCCTGCGTGACACGGCCGCCACCTGCAACGCGCACCTCGACGCCGGTCTGGCCCGGACCCACACGTTCCTCGACGACGGCGCTGCCGCCGCGTTGTCGTTGAGCTACGAGAGCGGCAAGCTCAGCGGCCGTGGGCGGTTGCGGGTGCTGCGGATCGCCCGGACCTACGCCGATCTCCAGGGGCACGCGCGCGTCACCGCGGCGGACATGCATCACGCGATGTCCCTCCACGCCGACACCGGCGCGATGACCGAGGTGGCCTCGTGACCGCCTGCGACGAGCATCTGCGGCGGGCGCGGCTGCTGGCGGCGTTGGCGGGACACCTGGAGGTCGAGTGGCGCGCGCGCCGGTCGACGCTGCGGGACGTCCTCGCGCTGCCGGATGACCTGTTGGCGCAGTCGCTGGCCAAGCGGTCGGCGGAGGAGGTGCTCCAGCGCGATGTCCGAGACGTCCCGGCGGCGTGCGCGGCAGCGGGAGTCGTGCCGGTCTGCCCGTGCGATGGGAACTACCCGGACCGGTTGCGGGACCTGACGGACGCACCGGCGGTTCTCTTCTGCGCCGGGGACGTCGGGATGCTCTCCGACCGGCTCGGGGAGGACGGCGAGGACCGCCGGCTTCCGGCGGCCGCTGTCGTCGGGACGCGGCAGGCGTCGCCGGAGGCGCAGGAGATGGCTCGTCGGATCGGACGGGGGCTCGCTGCGGCGGGGGTCACCGTCGTCAGCGGCATGGCGATGGGCATCGACGCGATGGCCCATCGCGGGGCGATCGACGCGGGTGGCCCGACGGTCGCGGTGCTGGCCTGCGGGCCCGACGTCGCCTATCCGGCGCGGGAGGCCGTGCTGCACCGGTCGATCCTCGACAACGGGCTTGTCATCTCCGAGTTGCCTCCGGGCATGACGCCATGGCGCTGGGCGTTCCCGGCGCGCAACCGGATCATCGCCGCCCTGGGCGGGCTGACGATCGTGGTGGAGGGCGCGGCGCGCAGCGGGTCGCTCATCACCGCAGAGTTCGCGGCGCAGCTCGGCCGGGACGTCGGCGCGGTGCCGGGACGCGCGGGCAGCAAATTCACCCGCGGCAGCAATGGCCTGCTCAAGGAGGGCGCCGCCGTGATCCTCGACGCGGAGGACGCCCTGGACGCGGTCCTCGGCACCGACCGCGAACGCCGTCCCGCCGCCGAGCGCCCGCCGCTGGCGCCGACGCTCCAGGCGCTCCTGACCTCCGTCGAGGCCGGCCACGTCACGCTGCCGGCCCTCGTCAGCGCGGGGCACGGCGCCGACGACGTGCTGGTCGGGCTGTCGCAGCTGGAGTCCCTGGGCCGAGTGCGCCGGGCTTCCGGCGGTGTGGTGGTGCCCGTCTCATGAACCGCGGGGCCGGGGATCGCGGACGTCCCTCCGTCGCCGGCGCCGGGCACGTCGCGGCCGCCGGCCGGCCGTGCGTTGCCCCAGCGGGAGGGGGGACCGGTGACGTGGTCCGGCGGGCCGGGCATTCGCGGGGGCGGGGGACGCTGCCCGCGGCCCTGCTCGTAGGCTCCCGCCCGATGACCGCTCGCCGCCCGCCCGTCTGCCTGTCGATCGCCGGTTCGGACTCCGGTGGCGGTGCCGGCATCCAGGCCGACCTGAAGGCGTTCGCCGCATGTGGCGTACACGGGACGACGGCGCTCACCGCGCTCACCGCGCAGAACACCGTCGGCGTCAGCGCGGTGGCCGCCGTGGACCCGGACATGATCGTCGCGCAGGTGCAGGCGGTGGTCGAGGACATCGGCGTTGACGCCGTGAAGATCGGGATGCTCGGCAGCGTCGCGACCACGCAGGCCGTGGCCCGGGCGCTGGAGCTGATCGACCCGGCCGTCGCGGTCGTCGTCGACCCGGTGATGGTGGCCGAGTCCGGCGCGCGGCTGCTCGAGCTCGACGCGAAGGCCGCGCTCGTCGAGCTGATCCTGCCCCGGGCGACCGTGGTCACGCCCAACCTCCCCGAGGCCCGCGAGCTGGCCGGGACACAGACCGACGACGCGTACGGGCTCGCGCGCGCGGTCCAGGCGCTCGGGCCGCGGGCGGTGATCGTCACCGGCGGGCACCGCGACGAGGCCACCGACGTGGTGTTTGACGGCGAACGGCACATCGACATCCCGGGCGAGCGGCACCCCGACGGTGCCGCGCACGGCTCGGGATGCACGCACTCCAGCGCGCTGGCCGCGCACCTCGCCCACGGCTTCGATCTCGCCGACGCCGCCCGCGGCGCGCGCCGGGTGGCGGGGGAGGCCGTCCTCCACGGGCTCCGGGCCATCGGTCGGGGCGCCGGTCCGGTCGACGCGCTCGACGTGCTGTCACGGACACCTGTGCGCCAATAGCTGGGGCGGCGCTCGTGCGCTTTGCCATAATCGCGGCGACGTGAAGTTCCTGCGCATGAAGCCCGGCCACGGTGAAGTGCTCCTCACGGAGGGCGACGTCGAGGTGCCCGAGGACGAGCTCGCGCTGATCGAGGCGTTCCGGGAGCAACTCGACGCAGGTATGTGGGCCGCGGTGCCGATCAGCGGCGCAGGTGGGCGGCGCCAGGCCCAGATGGTCAAGGCATTTGAGGAGATCCCTCGAGACGCCGACCGCGTGATCTTCTTCCCCCGCGCCGCCGGCGGCTGCTGAGACCCGACGAGGTCACCTGCCGTGCTCATCGCCCTCAGCGCCACGCTCATCGTCATCTTCGCGTTGCTCTGGGAGGTCGGGTGGCCGCGGGTCAGCGAGCTGTGGGAGCTCCGCCAGGCCCGCCGCGCGGTCGTCCCGCAGGACGGCTTCGATCCCGGCCGCGAGCGCCGCGCCGAGCAGCGCGCCCGCCAGCTGTTGAAGTCCTGCGTCAACGAGGAGGAGTGGGCGATGTACCGCGACCTCGGGTTCATCCGGGTCTGGGGACGCCTCTCCGACGGGCCCGAGCCGGGGGCCAGCGAGCAGACCGACGCCGGCGCGCCCTACGCCTACCTCGTCTATCCGCACAAGCCGATCGTCTGCTTCCTCCCGCAGACCCGCCGGCTGCTCAACGAGTACTGCGTCGAGTTCCCCGACGAGACCCGGCCCTACG
Organism: uncultured Conexibacter sp.; assembly: GCA_964443695.1. Classification (GTDB taxonomy): domain Bacteria; phylum Actinomycetota; class Thermoleophilia; order Solirubrobacterales; family Solirubrobacteraceae; genus Paraconexibacter. Next base: position 26,193 of record CAYUDT010000055.1, read on the forward strand.
GCTCGCCGCGTTTGCCGGACTCCGACGACGTCCTCGCCAAGTGGATGGCCCTCACCGGCGACGAACGCCGCATCATCGCCAGCGCCAACATGCACCTGCCCGGCCGCCAGGTCGACCCCAAGCAGGTCCGGCGCGACCTCTGGCGCCTCAGCGAGTGGGAGCGCACCCGCGCCGCCCGCGAGCGCCGCGCCGCCCGCGAGACCGCGGCCGAATAGCCGGCCACGCCGGGTGGTGGGGCTCGGTGACGCTCAGCGTCACCCGCGTGCACCACCCCGAGCCGCGGGGACGCGCAGTGCGGTGGTGGGGCTCGGTGACGTTCAGCGTCACCCGTGTGCACCACCCCGAGCCGGGGCGTCTGCGGCCATCGCGCGCAGGACGAGCGTGGCCATGCGGTGCGCGCCCTCGGCGCCGAGCGTCGACCACGAGCGGATCGCCATGAAGACCAGCCGCAGGTCCTCGACCGAGGCGTCCGGCCGCAACGCTCCCGCGGCCCGCGCGCGGGCGACCAGCGCATCGATCGCGGCCGTCGCCTTCGCCCGTGCGGCAGCCACCTCGGGCAGCCGCACGGCCGCGTCGTCCCAGGCCCGCTGCGAGAGGAAGTCCCCGACGCAGTCGTCCACCGTCTCGTGCGTGCACCGCACGAGTGCCGCCCACGCATCGTCCTCGGTCAGGGCGGCGGCGAACCGCTCCACCAGCGCCGAGGCCCGCTCGACGACCAGGGCTCCGATCAACTCGTCCTTGGTCCCGACCTGCCGGTAGATCGACCCGACGCCCACCCCGATCGCGGCGGCCAGCACCGGCATCGGCACGTCCAGACCGTCCCGTCCGAAGACCTCGTCGGCGACAGCCATGGCGCGAGCGCGTTTCTCCGCGACCGACAAGTCCACCCAGGGTGCCCCCGGAACAGTCATTCCGCGCTAGGCTAACACCCATGCCCGCCTACCGGTCCCGCACTGTCACCCACGGCCGCAACATGGCCGGCGCCCGCGCGCTGCTCCGAGCGGCCGGGGTGGAGAAGGAGGACCTCGGCCGTAAGCCGATCATCGCCGTCGCCAACTCCTACACGCAGTTCGTCCCGGGCCACACGCACCTCAAGCCGGTCGGGGAGATCGTCTCCGAGGCGATCATCGAGGCGGGCGGCATCCCGCGCGAGTTCAACACCATCGCCGTCGACGATGGCATCGCGATGGGCCACGGCGGCATGCTCTACTCGCTGCCCAGCCGGGAGCTCATCGCCGACAGCGTCGAGTACATGGTCAACGCGCACTGCGCGGACGCGGTGATCTGCATCTCCAACTGCGACAAGATCACCCCGGGCATGCTCAACGCCGCCCTGCGGCTGAACATCCCCGCGGTGTTCGTCTCCGGCGGCCCGATGGAGGGCGGCAACGCGGTCCTCGTCGACGGGACCGTCCGCTCCCGCATCAACCTCATCACCGCGATCGCCGACGCCGTGGCCGACGAGGTCTCCGATGAGGACATCGCGATCATCGAGGAGAACGCCTGCCCGACCTGCGGCTCGTGCAGCGGCATGTTCACCGCCAACTCGATGAACTGCCTCACCGAGGCCGTGGGCCTGGCGCTGCCCGGCAACGGCTCCGTGCTGGCGACCCACACCGCCCGCAAGGCGCTCTACGAGGACGCCGGCCGCACGATCGTCGAGATCACCAAGCGCTACTACGACGACGACGACGAGTCGGTGCTGCCCCGCAACATCGCCACGCGCGAGGCCTTCGAGAACGCCGTCGCGCTGGACATCGCGATGGGCGGCTCCACCAACACGATCCTGCACCTCCTGGCCGCCGCCCAGGAGGCCGAGCTGGACTTCACGATGCAGGACATCGACGACATGAGCCGCCGCGTGCCCTGCCTGACGAAGGTCGCGCCGAACGGCACCTATCTCATGGAGGACGTCCACCGGGCCGGCGGCATCCCCGCGATCCTCGGCGAGCTCGACCGCGGCGGGCTGCTCAACCGCGACGTCCACACCGTCCACACCGCGACCATGGACGAGTGGCTGGGCGAGTGGGACATCCGCGGGCCGAAGCCGTCCGAGCGCGCGCTGGACCTCTTCCATGCCGCGCCCGGCTGCAAGCGCAGCGCCGAGGCGTTCAGCCAGTCCGAGCGCTGGGAGTCGCTGGACACCGATGCCGCCGAGGGCTGCATCCACGACGTCGAGCACGCGCACTCCAAGGAGGGCGGCCTGGCGATCCTCTACGGCAACATCGCCGAGGACGGCTGCGTCGTCAAGACGGCGGGCGTCGACGAGGAGATCTGGAACTTCAGCGGCCCGGCCGTCGTCCTGGAGTCCCAGGACGAGGCGGTGGAGACGATCCTGAAGGGCGGCATCAAGGCCGGCGACGTGGTCGTCATCCGCTACGAGGGCCCCAAGGGCGGCCCCGGCATGCAGGAGATGCTCTACCCGACCAGCTACATCAAGGGCCGCGGCCTGGGCAAGGTGTGCGCGCTCATCACCGACGGCCGCTTCAGCGGCGGCACGAGCGGCCTGAGCATCGGCCACGTCAGCCCGGAGGCCGCGGCGGGCGGCGCGATCGCCCTCATCGAGGACGGCGACATCGTCGAGATCAGCATCCCCGACCGCACGATCAACGTCGCGATCACCGACGCCGAGCTGCAGGAGCGCCGCGAGCGCCTCGAGGCCACCCACGGCTACACGCCCGTCAACCGCGACCGCGTCGTCTCCCCGGCGCTGCGTGCCTACGCGGCCATGGCGACGTCCGCCGACCGCGGCGCGGTCCGCGACGTGACGCTCATCGAGAACGCCGCGAAGGCGCGCGAGAACGCCTGACCGCCGAACACGCTTTTCGGCACCGTCTCGGCGGCACAAAAGCGTGTTCGGGCCTGCCAAGTGCGCCGAGCACGCTTTTTCACCCCGGACCGGCGGCACAAAAGCGTGTTCGGGCCTGCTGGGTGCGCCGAACACGCTTTTCGGCACCGTGTCGGCGGCACAAAAGCGTGTTCGGGCCTGCCAGGTGCGCCGAGCACGCTTTTCCACCCCGGACCGGCGGCACAAAAGCGTGTTCGGGGCTAGGGGAGGCGGCCGAGGAACGCGAGCAGGTCGGCGTTGAAGCGCGCGGGCTGCTCGAGCATCGCCAGGTGCCCGGTGTCGTCGTAGACGAGCTTGCGGGCGCCGGGTATCGCCGCCGCGAAGACGTCGGCGTCGGCCACGGGCACGAGGCGGTCATCGGCGCCGTGCACCACCAGCGTCGGTGCCGCGACCTCGACCAGGCGCTCGCGCAGCGGGCACGTGGTCAGCGCGTCCAGCGCCGCGAGGTAGCCCGGCCCGTCGGCCCAGCGGATGTGCTCGGCGACCAGGCGCGGGTCCAGCCGCTCGGGGTGCGCGGTGGCATAGCGCATCACGGTGCGGCGCAGCCGGGCCCGCCGCGCCACGCCGACGGAGTGGGTGGCCTGCAGCCGCGACAGCCGCGCGAGCACGGGCTGGGTGCGCCGGATGAACGCCAGCCGCCGGGCGTTGTCGGGGTCCTGGATGGAGACGCCGGCGGGGGAGACGAGCACCAGTCCGCGCACCCGCGCCGCAGACGCCAGGGCCAGCCAGGTCGAGATGAAGCCGCCCATCGAGTTGCCGACGAGGACGGCGTCGTCGAGGCCGAGCCCGTCGAGCACGCCGTCCACGACCGCCGCGTAGCCCGGGATGCTGACCTCACCGGGCGCAAGCGGGGAGGCCCCGAAGCCCGGCAGGTCCAGGGCCACGGCGCGGAACCCGGCATCCGCGACCGGGGCGAGGTTCTCCAGCCAGTTCTGCCAGGCGCCCCCGAGGCCGTGCACGAACAGCACGGCGGGGCCCTCGCCGAGAGAGATGACGTTGACGGCTCCGACCCAGCACTGGTGGGCCGACCAGTCGACGTCCGTCCAACGAGCCGAAGGCGCGACGGCCATACCTCTACGATACGGAGAAGCTGCCCTTGCGCATCGCGATCGACATCGACTCAACCCTGCACCACTACTGGGACGTCCTGTCCGAGGCCGCCCGGAGGCGCTTCGGCATCGAGCTGCCGTACGACGAGCAGCTGACCTGGGGCATCACCCGCCTCAGGCCCGAGCAGCTGAAGCTGTGCATCGCCGAGACGCACTGCGAGCAGGCCATCCTGGCCTCGCGGCCCTACCCGAACGCCGTGGAGACGGTCAACGCCTGGAAGCAGGCCGGCCACTTCATCCACATCACCAGCCACCGCGACGGCACCGCGCACGACGCGACCGCCCGCTGGCTGGACCTCATCGGGCTGCAGTACGACGAGCTCTACTGCTCCTTCGACAAGGTGACCCGCTGCCAGGAGATCGAGATCGACCTCCTGATCGACGACTCCCCCGAGAACCTCCGCCGGGCCGTCGACGCCGGCCTCACCGCGGCCACGATCCTGCACCCGTGGAACGAGGAGGTCGTCGAGGAGGAGGGCATCCTGGCGGCCTCCGACTGGGTCACGCTCGCCACGAAGCTCGACGAGCTGCTGGCGCTCCGCTCCTGATCTGCGGAGGGCCGTGCCACACTACGGGCCGTGGCAGAGACCCGGACCCCGCTCCGTGAGGTGCCCACGCCTCCCGACGAGCGCCACCTCCCGGCCGTACCGGACATGCGTGAGCTGCTGCCCGGCATCGAGCCCGACCGGCAGGTCGACGACTGGGGCCGTTCCGACCGCGTCGCGGACTTCGTCGACCGCACGCTGGTCGATTTCTACTACCACGTGTGGTTCCGGACCGAGGTGGAGGGTCTGGAGAACGTGCCGTCCAACGGCAGCGCGCTGCTGGTGTCCAACCACTCCGGCGCCTTGCCGCCCGACGCGGCGATGATCATCAAGGCCGTCAAGGAGGACCAGCAGCGCGACGTGCGCGTCCTGGTGGAGCACTTCTTCAAGGGCTATCCCGGGTTCAGCATGCTGCTGCCGAAGATCGGCGCGGTGCCGGCCCACCCGGCCAACGTCCAGCGCCTGCTGTTCGACGAGCAGCGCCTCGTGCTCGTCTTCCCGGAGGGTCGCAAGGGCACCGAGAAGCTCTACAAGGACCGCTACCGCCTGCGCCGCTTCGGCCGCGGCGGCTTCGTGGAGTCGGCGATGCGCGCGAAGGCGCCGATCGTCCCGATCGCCCTCGTCGGGGCCGAGGAGGCGATGCCGGTCTTCGCCCAGCTCAACCCGCTGGCCAGGCTCACCGGCCTCATCTACGCGCCCCTGGCGCCGATCGTGTTCCCGACGCTCTACCTGCCGTCGAAGTTCTTCATCCGCTTCCTCAAGCCGGTCCGCACCGACGACATGGGCGACGAGCCGTGGGAGGACAAGGGCCTGGTGCAGACCGTCGCGCACGACATCCGCGCGACGATCCAGGAGGAGCTCTACGACATGCTCGGCAAGCGCCGCAGCGTGTGGCTGGGCTGACCATGACGTCCAAGCGCATCCTCATCACCGGCCTGTCGACCTACTGGGGCGGCCGGCTGGCCCAGTCGCTGGAGCAGGACCCGGGGATCGAGGCGATCATCGGCATCGACAAGTCCCCGCCGAAGGTCGCGCTGGAGCGCACCGAGTTCGTGCGGGTGACCGATCAGCACAGCCTCATCCGCCGGATCGTGCAGGCGGCGGAGATCGACACGGTCGTCGACACCCGCCTGGTCGTCGACTCCATCGTCACCAGCCCCAAGCTCGCGCACGAGAACAACGTGATCGGGACGATGAACGTCCTGGCCGCCTGCAGCGGCCCGGACTCGTTCGTCAAGAAGGTCGTCTTCAAGTCCAGCGCGCACTACTACGGCTGCGAGCAGGACGACCCCGCGTTCTTCACGGAGAACATGCGGCGGCCCAAGGCGCCGCGCACGCTCATCGAGAAGGACATCGTCGAGGCGGAGTCCGCGGTTCGCGAGTTCGCCGAGCGCAACCCCGACACGACGGTCACCGTCCTGCGCTTCGCCAACGGCCTGGGTCCGGCGGTGCGCACCAGCCACGCCAAGCTCTTCGGCCTGCCCGTGGTGCCGAGCATCCTCGGCTTCGACCCGCGCTATCAGTTCATCCACGAGGACGACCTGGCCGGCTGCCTGGATCACGCGGTGCGCCACGACCTCGACGGCATCTACAACTGCGCCGCTGACGGCGTCCTCGCGCTCAGCGAGGTCATCAGCCTGCTCGGCAAGGTCAACGCCCCGGTCCTGTCGCCGGTGGCCACCGAGCTGTCGACGTTCGCGCTGAAGCAAGCGGGCGTCCGCATCCCGCCGGAGATGCTCAAGCAGTTGCGCTTCGGCCGCGCGCTGGACAACCGCAAGCTCAAGGCGACCGGCTACCGCTACCGCTACACGACGC
>CAYUDT010000056.1:0-12758 GCA_964443695.1 uncultured Conexibacter sp.
TGGGCGGGCTGCCGGCGCCGTCGATCCCGCGGCTGCCGGGCCTGGATAACTACCCGGGCGAGCCGTTCCACTCGGCCGAGTGGAACCACGACTACGCGCTGGAGGGCAAGCGCGTCGCCGTCATCGGCACCGGCGCGTCGGCGATCCAGTTCGTCCCGCAGATCCGCAAGGTCGCCGAGCGGGTGGACCTCTACCAGCGCACCCCGCCGTGGCTGGTGCCGCGCATGGACCGCGCGATCACCCCGCTGGAGAAGCGGCTCTTCCGGGCCTTCCCGCAGCTCATGACCGCGATCCGGGGCTGGATCTACGGCGCCAACGAGCTCACCGCCGCCGGCATGGTCTACCAGCCCAAGGCGCTGAAGCTCGTCGAGCGGATCGCCAACGCCCACCGCGCGCGCCAGGTCCGCGACCCGGAGCTGCGCCGCAAGCTCACCCCCGATTACCGCATCGGCTGCAAGCGGATCCTGCGCAGCGACGACTACTACCCCGCAGTCGCGCAGCCCAACGTCGACCTCATCACGTCGGGCGTCGCCGAGATCCGCGCCAACTCGATCGTCGACGCCGACGGCGTCGAGCGCGAGGTTGACGCGATCATCTTCGGCACCGGCTTCCACGTCTCCGACATGCCGTTGCTCGACCGCGTCTGGGGCCGGGACGGTCTGCTGCTCAAGGACCACGGCCGCGGCACGATCCGCTCCTACTGGGGCACGATGTTCGACGGGTTCCCCAACCTGTTCACCCTGCTGGGCCCGAACATCGGCCTGGGCCACACGTCGATCATCTACATGATCGAGTCGCAGCTGAACCTCGTGAACGCGGCGCTCGACGCGCTGGAGCGGCGGGGTGCGGCGACGATCGAGCCGCGCCCGGAAGCCGTCGACCGCTGGTGCGCGGAGGTCGACCGGCGCTCGGCCGGCAGCGTCTGGCTGACCGGCGGCTGCGCGTCCTGGTACCTCGACGCGACGGGCCGCAACTCGACGCTCTGGCCGGACTTCACCTTCAACTACCGTCGCCGCACGCGGGAGCTCGTCGAGAGCGACTACGTCTTCGGCTCGCCGGTGTCCGCGGCACCGCACTCCGAACCGGCGATCGCCTGAGAGCAGCGCGGACGGCGTGAGCCGCCGGGTGAGCCCCGCCCGCGACTCGCGCCGCCGGACAGTGATCTCACCCTTGCGGGTGATGGTATGGACGATCTATCGTCCGTACCACCATGCCGGCCCCACTGATCCCGCCTGCCGCGGAAGCCGCCAAGTACGCCGTCGGCCCGCGGTCGGTGTCCTGGCAGTACGCCGGCGACGCCCGCGCGATGTTCAGCGCGGGCACGGCCCTGCTGCTGCAGGTGTCCCACCCCACGGTGGCCGGCGGGGTGCGCGAGTTCTCCGACTTCAAGGCCGACCCGTGGGGACGCCTCTTCCGCACGCTCGACTACGTGAACCTGCTGGTCTACGGCGGGCCCGAGGTCGCCGCCTCGACCGGCCGGATGATGCGCGAGATGCACAAGCGCATCAAGGGCGTCGACCCCTCCGGCCGCCGCTACCACGCGCTGGAGCCCGAGGCCTACGCGTGGGTCCACGCGACCCTGGCCTACGGCATCGTTCGCTCGCACGCCCGGTTCGGTCGGCCGATGCCGCGGCCGACCATCGAGCGCTTCTGGCGCGAGTGGCGCGGCCTGGGCCGCCTGCTGGGCATCCGCGAGCGCGACATGCCCGCCGACTGGGCCGGCTTCCGCGCCTACGTCGACTTCATGGTCGCCGAGCGCCTGGAGGACAACGACGTCGTGCGCGACGTGCTCGGCACGCTCACCCAGCCCACGCCGTCGCCGCTGCCCTGGATGCCGCGGACGGTCTGGTCGCTCGGCACGTCTCCGGCGCACCAGGTGCTGTCGCTGACGACCGTCGCGCTGCTGCCGCGCGAGCTACGCGCCAAGCTCGGCCTGCAGATCGGCGCCGCCCAGCGCGCCGAGCTCGCCGCGCTGGGCGCGGCCGCGCGACGGGCCACCCCCGTGATGCCGCAAGCGCTGCGGACGATGGGGCCGGCCTACCTCAAGTGGCGACGGCAGGAGATTGCCGGCGGTGGGTTCGGGGCGGCGACGCGCCCGTCCGGCCCCCTGACCCAGGCAGCCTGAGCCGAGACCGGACCGGCGGTCCCCGTGCCCCCTTCTGGGGGCTGCCGGTCCCTACTCCTCGTAGGCCAGCGCGACGATCGGGCCGAGCATCCGGCGCGCGAAGTGCCGCACCGCCACGTCGTCGCCCTCGTCGAACGAGTTCGCCGGCAGCAGGACGTAGGCCAGCACGACGCGGATGAGGATCTCGGCGACCTTCGTCGGGTCGCCGTTGCCGCCGTGGTCGCGCTGGGACTGCTCGATGATCCGGACGCAGACCGGCAGGGCGAGGTCGAGGACCGACGGCCGGCCGACGGCCAGCGCCGCGAACGCGGTCGCCGGGTCCTGGCGCGCCATGCGCTGCGCGAGCGGATGGTCCCGGGCGGTGCCGATGCAGCGGGCGAAGGTCTCGGCGATCCGCTCCAGCGGGTCGTCGATGGTGCCGAGGACCTCGGCGATCTCATCGAGGAAGCCGCGCACCTCGCGGACCATGAGGCGCTGAACCAGCTCGTCCTTGGAGCCGAAGCGGCGGAAGACCGTGATGCGACCGACGCCGGCGCGGGTCGCGATCGCGTCGATCGTGGCCCCCTTGGCCCCGTGCGCGCCGATCTCCCACAGCGCGGCATCGAGGATGCGCTCGTCGGTGTCGCTGTCCCCGTCACCCTGCCCGGAGGCCGCCATGACCTGCGCGAACAGTTTGACCATCGCCTCGTCCATGCGTCTCCCTCCTGGAAAAGTAGGGACTGGCGCCGACGTTGTCAGCGCGCGAAGGCGATCGTCCGGTCCCCGGACACGAAACCGCTGCTGTGGTGGGCCGCGTCGGTGTGGGCCAGCCGGACGTCGGCGAATCCGGCGGCGTTGAGGCTCAGCGTGAGCGCCGCGCGGTTGGGGATGAGCGAGACGACGCTGTCGATCGACGCCAGCGGGAAGTCGTCGTCGCGCTCCCAGCGGACCGCGAAGCTCGCGTCCGTGACCTCCGAGGCGTCGTCGGTGCTGCCCCACGCGTGCCGGATCGGTCCCGGGTCGCGGGTGACCTGGGTCTCGACGACCAGCAGCTGGGTGGTGAGCGCGCGGGCCAGGCGCAACGTCCCGATGGGGTCCTCGAGGTGGTAGAGCAGGCCCAGGCAGAGGACGACGTCGAAGCGCCCGAGCACGTCGGGATCCAGCGTCGTCGCGTCTGCGGTGACCACGGTGATGCGGTCCTCACCGATGCCGTGGTGGTCGCAGAGCAGGCGCGCGCGGCGGGCGTTGTCCTCGCGCGCCTCCACGGCGACGACGCTGTCGGCGCCCCATTCCAGCAACCGGTGCGACCACCAGCCCTCGTTGCAGGCGAGGTCGAGGGCGCGCGTCCCCGGGCCGAGGTGCTTGCTGACCTCCGGCCCGATCAGCTCGCGGACGGTGCCCTGGGCCCGCGCGAGGTCCGGATGGGCGATGGGCAGGCCGGGCCAGTCATAGAGGAACGGGCGGCCGGAGGCGAGCTCGTCGTCGAGCGTGCTCACAGCGGCCGCTCCACCCACTGGACCAGCGAGCGGCGCACGGCCGGCAACCGCCTGCCCGCCTCCAGCTCCATCAGCGCGGCCTCGGACACCATCGCCTGGTAGAGCCGGGCGGCGACCTTGGCGTCCTTCCAGCCCAGGGCCTTCAGCGACGGCTCGGCCGCGGCGCCGAGGCCGGCACTGCGCTGGGCCATGGAGCTGGACGGCGCGGGGTCGGCGCGGGCCTCGGTCGTCAGCGCCTTCACGGCGCGGTTGGCCAGGCAGGCGTCGAGGTAGACCGAGCACGCCTTCTGCAGCAGCTCGGCGCCCGGCTCGAGGGCGTCGGTCACGTCGGCGACCTTGGCCCGCATCGCGCTGTGGAAGCGCTCGTGCATCGCGTCGACGAACGCGGACCGGTCGGTGAAGTGCACGTAGAAGGTGCCCTTGGCGACGTTGGCCTCCGCCACCACGCGGTTGACGCTGAGCCCGGCCAGGCCGTGCTGCTCGGCCACGCGCACCCCGGCGTCGAGCAGGGCGCTGCGGGTCCGCTGACCGGTGGGCGTCACGGCTGGCATCTGCGGCGTACCGTAGCGGCGTGACCGACCGGTCATGCGCGTATGACCGACCGGTCGGTCATAGGCGAGGCGCCACCGGGCCCACCCCTGGCCTAGTCTTGCGGCCGTGGACAGGTCGTCGGCCGTGCTGCGCAGCGCGGCGTTCTTCTTCGTGGGCACCGGGCTGGAGGCCGGCATCGGGCCGGCGGTCATCACCGGTGGCTTCCAGCGCGGCGACGGGTGGCTGGACAACACGGTCGCGCTGGCCCTCGGCCTGGTCCTGATCGTGGCGGGCGCGGCGATCGTGACCTGGTGCTACGTGTCCTTCGTCCGCGGCGCGGGCACGCCCTCGCCGCTGGCTCCGCCGCGCGAGCTGGTCGGTGCCGGGCCCTACGGCGTGGTCCGCAACCCGATGTACCTCGCGACCGCGGTGATCATCGTCGGCGAGGGCTTGCTCATCGCCCGTCCGCTGCTGATCGGGTGCGCGCTGGCCTATCTCACCGCGATGTACCTGCTGGTCACGCGCTATGAGGAGCCGCTGCTGGCGCGGCGCTTCGGCGCGGCGTGGGACGCCTACGCCGAGCGCGTCCCCGGCTGGGTCCCTAGTCGAAGAGGAACATAGGCGCGCCCACGCGGGCGAAGGTCAGCAGCCGGTCGAACTCCGGCGTGCGGCCGCGGTGCAGCAGCTCCAGGCCCAGGCCGTGGGCGGTGATGGAGGCCGAGAGGATCAGCAGCTCGCGCTCCATCGAGAGCTGGTGGCCGGCGGCCTCGACGCGGTCGAGGACGCGGTGGGCGAGGGCCACCGCCTGCTCACGGATCTCGGCCAGCGTGCCGGCCAGCACCGCGTCGGTCGCCGATTCCGCGAACAGGCCGTAGTAGGCGGCCAGCAGCGGGCGCTGGTCGGCCTGCTCGAGCAGCAGGTCGACCGCCGTGTCGACGATCGCGACGGGGCTGTCGACGTCGCCCAGGCGCTCTTCGAGGTCGGCCAGGAACTCCTCGGCCAGGCGCCGCAACGCGCTCGCCATGAGCTGCTCGCGGGAGCCGTAGTAGTAGAGGACCATCCGCTTCTGGGTCCCGGCCTCGTCGGCCACCCGCTGCAGCGAAGTGCCTGCGTAGCCGTCCTTTCCGAGGCAGGCGATCGCCGCCTGCAGCAGCCCCTCGGCCGCCTTCTCGCCCTTTGTCGTCGCAGGTTTCACTTGCAAAAATGTACCGATCGGATAACAATCTCGCCATGGCCGAACGCAAACGTGGCACGGGGCGCATCGCCCGCTCAACCAAGATCGGCGGCGTGGCTGCGGGACATGCTGCCCGAACGCTCGGCACGAAGACCGCCAACCTCGTCCGCTCCGACGAGGCCGCGCAGGAGGCCATGGGCCGGCAGGCGATCGAGACGGCCGACCGTCTGGTCACCGTCCTGGGCACGATGAAGGGCGCCGCGATGAAGCTCGGCCAGACCTTCAGCGTCATCGACGCCGGCCTGGTGCCCGAGGACTACCGCGAGGAGTTCCAGGCCAAGCTCGCAAAGCTGCAGGCGTCCGCCGAGCCGCACCCGTTCAAGGACATCAGGAAGGTCGTCGAGCAGGACCTCGGCGACAAGCTGCAGGAGCACTTCGCCGACTTCTCCGAGGAGCCGCTGGCGGCGGCGTCGATCGGCCAGGTGCACCGCGCCACGTTGCACGACGGCCGCGAGGTCGCCGTCAAGGTCCAGTACCCCGGTGTCAAGGACGCGGTCAAGGCCGACCTGCAGAACCTCGGCCTGGCGCTGAAGCTGCTGGCGAGGGTGTCCCCCGGCCTGGACACCAAGGAGGTCGCCAACGAGGTCCGCGAGCGGATCACCGAGGAGCTCGACTACGAGCTCGAGGCGGCCAACCACCGTGCCGTCGCGCGCCGCTACCGCGACCATCCGTTCGTCGTCGTCCCCGGCGTCGTGACCGATCTCTGCCGCGAGCGCGTCATCGTCACCGACTTCATCGACGGCAAGCGCTTCGAGCACATCGTCGGCCTGCCCGAGTCCGAGCGCAACCGCTACGGCGAGATCCTCGCGCGCTTCTACGTCAACGGCCCGATGCGCCACCGGCTGCTCAACGGCGACCCGCACCCGGGCAACTCGCTGTTCCTGGCGGACGGCCGCGTCGCGTTCCTGGACTTCGGCTTCTTCAAGCAGCTGTCCGAGAAGGAGGCCGAGGACCAGCGCGCGACGCTGCAGGCCGTCCACGAGTGGGACGTCGACCGCCTCTTCCAGATCATGATGGACCAGGGCGTCGTCGCCGGGAACAGCAACGGCGAGCTGGAGCAGATCATCGCGATCTACCAGAACCTCTGCGGCTGGCTGCTGGTCGACGAGGAGACGACGATCACGTCGGACATCGTCACCCAGGCGATCATGGAGCAGGGCAAGATGAGCCGCTCGGAGGTGCGCCTGCCGGCCGAGCAGATCGTGTCCGCCCGTGCCTACGTGCTGGTCCTGGCCATCCTGGGCCAGCTGCGCGCGACGAACAACTGGTCCTCGATCGCCCGCGAGGCGATCTACGGCGACGCGCCGGTCACCGACCTCGGCCGCGCCGAGGCGGAGTGGTTGGGGGCGGTCACGGCCTGACCCCCGCAGCGTTGCGAACCGCCGGGCGAGCGGCTCGCACCGCCGGCCTAGCTCTGGCCCATGAGCTTGGGCGCCACCTGCTTCTTGCGGCTCATGACGCCGGGCAGGTGGATCACCCCGCCGCCGTCCAGCGCGCCGAACGCGCGCTCGGCAAGCGCGGTGTCGCCGGCCACCACGAGGTGGGTGTCCTTGGCCAGGACGTCGGTGAGCATCAGCGCGTAGAGGCGGTAGCCCTCGCGCTTGGCGATGTCGGCGGCCTCGGCCTTCAGCTCCTGGGCGCGGGCGACGATGCCATCGCCGACGGTCTCGACCTGCGCGATGCAGATCGTCTGGCCGGTCGGCAGCTCGTAGGACTTCGCGTCGCGGTGGACCAGCTCGTCGGCGCTGATGCGCGACACGTCGCTGGTCGCCTCGAACATCTCGCGCCCGAAGGCGATCGGGTCGAGGTTGAGCATGAAGCCCAGCCGCTCGATCATCGCCCGGTCGCGGTCGGTCGTCGTGACGGAGTTGAGGATGACCGTGTCGCTGAGGATCGCGGCGAGCAGCATCGTCGCGGCGGCGGGTGACGGCTCGATGTCGTTGGCGGCGAAGCGCTCGGCGATGAGCGTGCTGGTCGAGCCGACCGGGTCGAACGTCGCGGCGACCGGCAGGTGCGTCTCGATGGAGCCGATGTGGTGGTGGTCGAGGATCTCGACGATCTCGGCGTGCTCGATGCCCGGCACCGACTGGCCCTGCTCGGCGTGGTCGACGAGGATCACGCGGCGGCGCGGGGGGTCGACGACGTCGGTGTGCACGATGAGCCCGACCGGGGCGTCGGCGCCGTCGACGACGACCGCGCCCTGGTAGCTGACGTCCTTGATCGTGTCGGCGATGTCGGCGAGCACGTCGTTCATGTGGACGGTGAGCGGATTGGAGTCCAGCAGCGCGCTGACCGGGCTCGACAGCGTGATCATGCGCCCGGTGACGTAGCTGTCCAGCGGGGTCGAGACGATCGGGATCTGCTTGGCCTCGGCGGCCTCGAGGACGTGCTGGTCGACGGTCGAGCCGTTGGTGACGACCAGCGCGCCGACGCCCAGCTCGATCGCACGCAGCTGCGCGTCGGTGCGGTCCCCGGCGACGGCGACGTCGCCCTCGGAGACGTCGCGCAGGAGCGAGTCGACCGACATCGCCAGGACCCAGACCCGCCCGTCGACGACGCGCGAGCACTCGGTCAGCAGCTGGCCGCCGAGGACGTCGGCGATCGTCTTGGTGTCCGTCGGCGCCAGCAGGCGGCTGGCCTCCTGGGACTCGCGGACGTAGCGGCGGGCGAGCTTGCGCTCGGTCAGGACGCCGGCGAGCTTGCCGTCCGATGCGGTGACCGGCAACAGCTCGACGCCGGACTCCACCATGACCTGACCGGCCAGGCGCAGCGGCGTGTCGACCGTGACCGAGGGGAACTGGTCGCGCATCACGTCGCCGGCGCGGGGCAGGATGTGGGCCAGCAGGCCGGGCGTGCTGGCCTGCGCGCGCTCCAGCGCCCACGACGTTTGGGGGTTCAGCTCGCCCAGGCGGACGGGGACGTACTCCCGGGTGTGATCCAGCCGCGACTTCAGCTCGGCGTAGCCGATCGCGGCCGCGATCGAGTCCGTGTCCGGGTTGCGGTGGCCCGACACGTAGATGCGGGTGTCCTTGGTGGTTCGCTGCGGGGGACCGTCGGGCACGGACAGCATCCTACGAACGTCGGGGTTGGCAGACTGTCACGCCTCACATGCGCGTTCACATCTTGGACACCGGCAAGGTGCAGATCCACCGCCGCCAGGTCGAGGCCGCGCGCGCTGCGCGGGTGCTCGCGACCCTCGCGGACCGGCGCTGGACCGACTGGCTGCCGGTGTGGTCGTTCGCGATCGAGCATCCCGGCGGTGTCGTCGTCGTCGACTGCGGCCAGGACCCCGACTTCGCACCGCCGGCCTGGGACGTCTACACGCGCACGGCCGTCCGCTTCGACGCGGTCGACGCCGACCGCCTGGACGCGCGCCTGCGCGAGGCCGGGCTGTCCGTCGACGACGTGACCCACCACGTCTTCACACATCTGCACGTCGACCACATCGGGACGGGACCGCTGCCCGGGCAGGCCGGCGTCGTCTCCGATGTCGAGTGGAAGGCGGCGACCGCGCCGACCGGGCGCCTCGGCGGCCTGCTGACGACGGGGTTCACGTCGCCCACGACGGTGGCCCTGCCGCACGATCTGCTGGGAGACGGGACGGTCCGGCTGATCGCCACGCCCGGCCACACGGCGGGGCACCTGTCGGTGCTCGTGGACGGCGGGGAGGGGCCGCGGGTGTTGCTGGCCGGTGACGCGGTCTACACCGAGGCGCAGTTGCTGGACGGACGGATCGACGGCGTGGCCGCCTCCGCGCGGCGCGCGCGGGAGACGGTGCGCTCGCTGCAGGCGCTGTGTCGCGAGGCGCCCACGGTGGTCTGCCCGACGCACGACCCGGGCTCGGTCGAGCGGCTGGCTACGTTGCGGCCGACGGCACCTTGAGGCCGGCCGTCGCGGCCTTCGCGGTGAACATCCCGACGGCGGCGGTGATCACGACGTCGTGGCCGTGGAACGCGATGCTCGACGTGAACCGGGTCGGGACGTCCACCGTCTCCTGCAGCGTGCCGGCGGCGTCGTAGTGCGCGACCGCCCCGCGCCCGAGCGCCAGCCAGAGGCCGCCGTCGACGTCGATCGCGAGGCCGTCGGCGATGGCGCCCTCGGGCACCGTGGCGAAGACCTCGCCCGTGTGGGCGCCGTCGGCGTAGGCGCGGACGACACCATGGGCCGTGTCGGCGACGTAGATCGTGTGGCCGTCGGGTGAGGTGCCGATGCCGTTGGGCCAGGTCACGTCGTCGATGACGACGTGCGCGGCGCCCCCGTCGGCCGGGATGTGCCAGACCTCGCCAGGGGTCGGCTCCTCGCCGGCCATCGGGGCGTAGAGCAGCGCGCCGACGAGCAGCGAGCCGTCGGGCAGGACGTGCAGGTCGTTGTAGCCGCGGACGTGGTCGTGCTCGAGCAGGTCGCGCTGCCTGCCGTCGGCATCGAGCCGCGTGACGGTGCGGCCGGTCACGACGATGCCGCCGTCAGCGTGCGGGGCCAGCCCGCCGACGCCCTTGCGCCGCGGTATCAGCGTCTCCGGCTCCGCGGCATCCGGCGGGATGCTGAGGACGCCACCGGCCAGGTCGGTGAACAGGATCGTGCCGTCGTCGAGCCGGCGCGGCGCTTCGAGGATGCCGTTCTCGGGGCGGGCCTCGAGTGCGGTGACGGGCTGGATGTCGGTGAGGGTCATGTGGTGGTGGCGGTGTCGATGATGGTCCGGAGCTCCCGGCCGACGTCCTTCAGCGGCTGGATGGATCGCTCGGCGCGGCAGAGGATGACGGCACCCTCCACGCCGGCGACGATCATCGTCGCCAGCCTGCGGGCGCGCGCGGCGGGGACGCCCTGCTTGGTCGCGACGTCGGTCAGCGCCGCGCGCCAGCTCGTGAACACCTGCTGGGCGGTCTCGATGAGCTCCGGGTCGGACTCGATCGTCACCGCGACGACGGGGCAGCCGGCGGTGAAGTCCGACTCGGTGAGCCGTTGCGTCCACAGCGTGAGGAACAGGTCGAACGCCACGAGCAGCCCTTGGTCGGCGACGGCCTGCGTCATCTCGTGGACGCCGTACTCCAGGCTGGTGATCGCCTCGCGGATGACCTGCTGGCGCCCCTCGGGGAAGTGGTGGTAGACGCTGCCGCGCGGGGCGCCGCTGTGGCTGAGGATCTGGTCGATGCTCGTGTTCGCGGCGCCGCGCTCGCGGATCAGGACGACGGCGGACTCGAGCATCCGCTCCCGTGCGTCGGACGTGCGCGGGCTCATCGGGGCGTGAACTCGAGGTACACGACGTCGGTGATCGGCCGCGACGTGAGCTCGAAGAGCTTCTGCTTCCAACCCCAGTTCTCGCGGATGCGCGCGCGGGCGTGGGCGCGCTCCTCCTCGGTGGTGAGGATGCGGCCCTGCGCGGCGACGGGCGCGCCGAGCGGCTTGCCGCGGAACGTGCAGGGCGCGACGAGGGCCTCGGGGTTGTTCTTCACCCGCTTGGCCTTCAGGGCGTGCTCCTCGGTCCAGACGTAGAGCTTGTCGGTGTCGTGGCCGGGCCAGACCGGCTGGGCGATCGGCTTGCCCTTCTTGGTGTAGGTCACGACCAGGCATGTCTCGGCCCCGTGGAGCGAGGCGAAGCCGTCGTGCGTCGGCTCGCGCGCGGCGAGCGTGTCGGCCTCCGGGGAGCGCAGCGCGCCGAGCACGCGCTTGTTGGCCAGGACGAGTCTGCGTTTGAGCGTCGGCATCGTTCTATGCACTATGGCATAGAACATAGTCGGTGTCGATTTGCTTGGGTGTGCGGTGATGCGCATCGAGAAGGTCACCCCCATGTATCGCTTCGCGATGGCCGCCACATCGCCCCTGGCCCGTTACTGGGGCCGGATGTCGGTCACCGGGCTGGACGAGCTGCCGCTGGAGGGCCCGCTGCTGCTCGCGGGCAACCACGACTCCTACTGGGACCCCGTTGCGGTCGGCATCGCCGGCCTGCCGCGGCGGCAGATCTGCGCACTGGCCAAGTCGTCGCTGTGGAAGCCGGGGCTGGGGTTCGTGCTCGACGGCATGGGCCAGATCCCCATCGAGCGCGGCAAGGGCGACACCGGCGCGATGGACACCGCGGTCGCCAAGCTCCGCGCCGGCGCCTGCATCGGGGTCTTCCCGGAGGGCACCCGCTCCAAGGGCCGCGAACTGCGCGCGCGGTCCGGCTTCGGGCGGCTGGCCCAGGCGGTTCCCGAGGCGGAGATCCGCTGCGTCGCCGTCCGGGGCACCGTCGACATCCCCAAGTTCCCGCGCAACCGCCCCCGCGTCGAGATCGAGTTCTTCACCCCCACCGGCGGCGGCCTGCAGCCCGGGGAGTCCGCCACCGACTTCGGCGCCCGGCTGCTCGACGAGCTCCGCGCCAAGGCCCCGCGGGTCAAGGCCGGTCGCAAGCCCTGAGCGCGCCCACGACGACCGCCTGCAGCTCGCGGCCGACGTCCTCGAGCGGATCGAGCGAGCGCTCGGCCCGGCAGAGGATCACGGCGCCCTCGATCGCGGCGACCACAAGTGACGCCAGGCTCTCGGCCCGCGAGTCCGGCAACCCCTGGTCGCGGCCGGCCAGGGTCAGGGTGGCGCGCCAGGCCTGAAAGACGCCGGCGGCGGTCGCGGCGAGCTCGGGCCGGTCGTCGTCCCACTCGATGGCGACGGCCACCACGGCACACCCCGCGCGGAACTCGGTCGCCTCCAGACGGCGGCGCCAGTCGTCGACGAGGCCGTCGACCGCCGCAAGCAGACCCACCTCGTCCATCTGGTCCACCAGCTCGAGCACCGCCGGGCGCAATCGCTTGATCGCCTCGTGGATGACCTCGGTCCGGCCCTTTGGGAAGTGGTGGTAGACGCTGCCCCGCGGCGCGCCGCTGTGCTGCAGGATCAACTCCATGCTCGTCGCGGCCGCACCGCGCTCGCCGACGAGCAGCAGCGCGCTGTCGGCCATCTGCTCAGGGACCCGGGAACGTCGACCGTAGGGAGCCACCTGCCGGAGTCTGAAAGACGCCGCTCTGAGCGGCGGTCAGTTGCGCAGACTTGTTGCAGACCCGACACGCCCGGCGCCAAGTGCGCAGCCGAATCCCGGAAGCGGACGCCGCCGGGCCCGGGGGGGGTCCCGCCAGCCATTTCCATGGACCATGTCCGGGCCATAGAAACCACGCGAGGCACTCCCCCAACCCCGCCCGCGAGACGAACGCCGCCGCACGGAGACAGGCACCGCCGCACGGTGACAGGCACCGCCGCACGGAGACAGGCACCGCCGCACGGAGACAAGCACCGCCGCACGGAGACAAGCACCGCCGCACGGAGACAGGCGCCCCGCCGGGTCCAGGGGGGTCCCGGCAGCCATTTCCATGCACCATGTCCGGTCCATAGAACCCACGCGCGGCGCTCCCCCCGGACCCCGTTCGCGAGA
>CAYUDT010000056.1:12858-32458 GCA_964443695.1 uncultured Conexibacter sp.
ATGTCCGGTCCATAGAACCCACGCGCGGCGCTCCCCCCGGACCCCGTTCGCGAGACGGGCGCCGCCGCGGGGAGACAGACACCGCCGCGCGGGGACAGACGCCTCGCCGCCATTTCTATGGACCATGTCTGGGCCATAGAAAACCACGCGAGGCGCTCCCCCCAACCCCTGTACCCCAGGCTCATCCTCCGAGACCCCGTCCCGAGACTCCGTACGCAAGACCCCTCTACGAGGCCTCGTACCTCAACGCGGCGCGGTGGTCAGAGAAGGGTCGCGAGGGTGAGCGGGACGACGGCATCGGCGCCGGCCTTGCGGAGCTGGCCACCCGTCATGGCCAGCGTCCAGCCGGACATGCGGCGGTCGTCGAAGAGGATGCCCGTACCGGGCGGCGGGGTCGCGACGACGCGGAAGGCGCCGCGGACGTTCGCGGCCTGCTGGGCGGTGTTGGCCATCTCGCGCTGGGGTGGGCGCGGCTCGGTGCGCTCGAGCGTGTCGCCGAACGGGACGCCGAGCTGCGCCGCGACGCGGGCGGCGGCATCGCGGAGGGTGTCGCCGAGCGCCACCGAGGGCACCACCGAGACCCACGACGCCCCCACGCCCGCGCCGCGCACGATGTCGGCCAGGGCCAGGACGATCTCGTCGTCGAGGCGGCCGCCCTCCAGGCCACGGGTCACGGCCGGCCACCAGCCGCCGTCCCCCACGCGGCACAGCGCCCAGCCGGGGGAGATCAGGGCCTCCGCGGGGATCTTCCTCATCGCCCCCGTGGCCGCGTCGGGCGCCTGCTTGCGGACGTCGAGCTCCAGCGGCCGGGCGCGCAGGTGGCGCTGGGCCAGCTCGACGAGGTCCGGCGACGGAGGGTCGGCGAAGCGGGGTGCGGTGCAGACCGAGCAGCGCCCGCAGTCCTGCGGCGCGGGGTCGTCCAGCTCCTCCTGCAGGACGCGCATCAAGCACCGCCCGTCGACGCCGAAGCGCGCCATCGCCTCCTGCTCGGAGCGGCGCAGCTTGGTCACGGCCGCGTAGCGCTCGCCGTCGTAGTGCCAGTCCGAGCCCGGCACCCGTGACCAGCGCGTCCCCGCGCGGGTGACCGCGCCCTCGACGTCGAGCACCTTCAGCATCGCCTCGATCCGGCCGAGGCCCAGGTTCACGACGAGCTGCAGCTCGCGGGTGGTGCAGCCGTCCGGCGCATCGTCCAGCGCACGCAGGACCGCGCTGACGCGCTCTTCGCCCGGGAACGCCTGCTCGATGAAGAAGTCCTGGATGCGCTTGTCCTCGACCCCGCGCAGCAGCACGACGTCGGCGTGGTCGACGCCGCGGCCGGCACGTCCGACCTGCTGGTAGTAGGACACAACCGACCCGGGCGCCTGGAAGTGGACGACGAAGCGCAGGTCGGACTTGTCGTAGCCCATGCCCAGTGCCGAGGTGGCGACGACCGCCTTCAGCTCGTTGCTCAGCAACCGCTCCTCCACGGAGATGCGCGTCTCGGTGTCCAACTCGCCGGAGTAGGCCTCCGCCGCGACGCCGTGGGCGGTGAGGAACGCGGCGACCTGCTCGGCGTCGCGCTTGGTGAGCGTGTAGATGATGCCCGAGCCCTCGAACTGCGGGACATGCTCGACCAGCCAGGCCAGGCGCTCCGCGGGCCGCGGCAGCTCCAGCGTCTCCAGCCGCAACGACGTCCGGGCCAGCGCGCCGCGGTATTTGCGAGTCTCGGTCCCCAGCTGCTCCTCGACGTCGGCCACGACCCGATCGTTCGCGGTGGCCGTCGTCGCCAGGACCGCCGCATCGCTGCCCAGCGCGTCGAGCATGTCCCGCACCCGGCGGTAGTCGGGGCGGAAGTCGTGCCCCCAGTCGGAGATGCAGTGCGCCTCGTCGATCACGAGCAGCCCGACGGCCGAGGCGAACAGCGGCAGCATGTCCTCGCGGAAGACCGGGTTGTTCAAGCGCTCGGGAGAGATCAGCAGGAGATCGACCTCATCCGCGGCCAGGGCGGCGCGGATCTCGTCCCACGCGTCGCGGTTGGTCGAGTTGACGGTCAGCGCCCGCAGCCCGAGCCGCGAGGCCGCCGCGATCTGGTTGCGCATCAGCGCCAGCAGCGGCGACACGATCAGCGTGGGCCCGGCACCGGCGGACCGCAGCAGCGATGTCGCCACGAAGTAGACGGCGGACTTGCCCCACCCGGTGCGCTGCACGCACAGCACGCGCGCACGGTCGTCGACGAGGTCGTTGATCGCCTCCAGCTGCGAGTCGCGGAAGTCGGCGGCGGGATTGCCGGTGAGGGTTCGGAGGCGGTCGAGGGCGATCACGCAGTCCATCCTGGCAACCCGCCGCGCAAACCGGCGTCCGTCCACGGAGATGCCACACCGGTGCCGTAATCCGTGACGCACCCATCCGTTGTCCGGGCATGAAGCCGCGAATCACCTCCACCCTGGCTGCGCTGGCCGTCGTCGCCGGCAGCGCCTGGGCGGGCACCGCCGCCGCCACGCCGTCCGCCACGGGCTGCGTCAACCTCAAGGCGTCGCCCGCCATGAAGGCGCAGCTGCTGAAGGTCCACGACCGCCCGCGCGACGGCAAGATCCGGCCCGGCTCCGTCTATTACGGGCGCTGCGGCTCGACCGAGTACGCGATCGCGTCGTTCTCCAAGGTCGAGGACGGTCCGGAGAAGTTCCGCAAGCTCAAGGGCAGGGGCTGGCGCGACTTCGGTGACACCTTCGAGGACGGCTGCTCGATCGGGGCCCGCTACCCCATCCCCTACGAGATGGTCCACGTCTGGGGCTTCTGCCCTCACTCCTGAGCGCCGATGGCCCGGCGGGTGAACGCCCGCAAGCCGGCGACCAGCTCGTCGTCCTCTCGCGCGCGCCTGCGCGCGCGCACAGGGGACAACGGGCCGACGAGCGCCTCGCCGAGGCCGCCGATGAGCAGCGCGGCGGTCAGCGTGCAGTCCTGCTGGGGCAGCTCGCCGGCGGCGACGCGCGCCTCCAGCAGCCCGGCCAGCAGCGCGACGTAGCGGCGGCGCAACGCCAGCCGCTCGACGTCGACGAGCGGGTCGACCGGCTCGGCCAGCAGCGCCCAGGCCAGCCGCCGGTTGCGCAGCGCCCGCCGGGCGAACGTCTCGGCCAGGTCCTCCGGGTCGTCGAGTGCGCTGAGCGCCGCGACCTCACGCTCGGCGACGTCGCGGAAGACCGCGGCGAACAGCTCCGCCTTGGAGCTGAAGTGGCGGTACAGCGCGCCGGTCGACAGCCCCGTCGCCGCGGCGACGGCTCCCACCGTCGCCGCCTCGTAGCCGCCCTTCTCGATGAGGTCGCGGGCGGCCAGGACCAGTCGCTCGGGGGTCTTCATCCCTTGAACGTCGACGCTCCGAAGTCGCCGAAGGGGTCGTCGCGCGCGTGGACGGCGGCCTTGAACCCGTCGCGAGCGGCGTGCATCGCGAAGCCGTAGCCCTCCCGCGTGTGGCGGGTGATGCCGTCGAACACCGTCCCCAGGATCTGCGTGGTGTGGAGACCCTGGGCGTAGAGCTCCTGGTTGACCAGCAGCTTCATCATCTGCAGCTGGTTGATCGGGACCTGCGCGATGCGCTGCACGAGGACCTCGGCGCGCTCGTCGAGGTCCTCGGGCTTGGGCGCCTCGATCGCCAGGCCCCAGTCCACGGCCTCGGCGCCGTTGAGGCAGTCGCCGGTGAACAGCAGCCGCTTGGCCCGTTGCGCCCCCAGGCGCCCGGCCCACAGCGACGTCGTCGGCGAGCCCCAGACCCGCGCGGGCGGGTAGCCGATCTTCGCGTCCGCGGCGATGACGAGCAAGTCGCTGCACAGCGCCATGTCCGTGCCGCCGGCGACGCAGAAGCCCTGCACCTTGCAGACCACTGGCTTGGTGCAGTGGAACAGCGACATGAACCCACGGACGTTGCGGCCCATGAAGGCGTAGTCGACCATCGGGTCCCACGTCTCGGCCGGGTTGTGGTTGCGGGCGATGACCATCGGATCCAGCGGCGAACCCTCGGGCACGTCCGCGATGCCGAACTCGTTCTCGTTGGCCAACCCCTCGGCCGATGCGACGAGGTCGTACCCGCCGCAGAACCCCTTGCCACGGCCGCTCAGCAGCAGGACGTGCACGGCAGGGTCCAGGTCGGCCCGCTCCACGCAGGCCACCAGCCCGGCGATCAGCTCCGACGTGATGCCGTTGCCCCGCTCCGGCCGGTTCAGCGTGATCCGGGCGACACGCCCGTCCACCTCGTATTCGACGACGCTCATGTTCGCACCATATGTGAATCATGATTCAACCCTCAACCACTCCAGGGTTGAAAGGGGATTCACAACCTGGTCTCAGCGCGTGACCGCGTACCGTGAGTCGTCGAATGACGACGTTCTCCGACCTCGCGCTGCGCGACGAGTTGCTGCAGTCGCTGACCGAGCTCGGCTACGAGGAGCCCACGCCCATCCAGGCGGAAGCGATCCCGCCGCTGATCGAGGGCGGCGACCTGCTCGGCCAGGCGGCCACCGGCACCGGCAAGACCGCGGCCTTCGCGCTGCCGCTGCTGCAGCGCATCACCCGCGGGGGCACGCTGCCCCGCGCCCTCGTCCTCGTCCCCACGCGTGAGCTGGCGACGCAGGTCTCCGAGGCCATCCACAAGTACGGCCGCCACCTCGGGACGCGGGTCATGCCCATCTACGGCGGAGCGCCGATCGTCCGGCAGATGAAGTCGCTGGACCGCGGTGTGGACGTCGTCGTCGCCACGCCGGGACGCGCGATCGACCACCTCACGCGCAGGACCCTGAACCTCTCCGACCTCGAGGTCGTGGTCCTCGACGAGGCCGACGAGATGCTCGACATGGGCTTCGCCGAGGACATCGAGACGATCCTCGAGCAGGCGCCGACCGCCCGTCAGACCGTGCTGTTCAGCGCGACGATGCCGCCGCGCATCAAGCACATGGTCGACCAGCACCTGACCGACCCGAAGACGATCACGGTCGGGCTGGCCGCGACCGAGCCGGGTGAGACGCCGAAGGTCCGCCAGACCGCGTACGTCGTCCACCGGGCCCACAAGTCCGCCGCGCTGGGCCGCATCCTCGACGTCGAGCAGCCCGGTCAGGCAATCGTCTTCTGCCGCACGCGCGCCGACGTCGACCAGCTCACCGAGACGCTCAACGGCCGTGGCTACCGCGCCGAGGCCCTGCACGGAGGGCTCAGCCAGGAGCAGCGCACGCGCGTCCTGGGCCGCCTGAAGTCCGAGACCGCCGACCTGCTGATCGCCACCGACGTCGCCGCCCGCGGCCTGGACATCGACACGCTCACGCACGTCGTCAACTACGACGTCCCCAGCGCCGCCGAGTCCTACGTGCACCGCATCGGCCGTGTCGGGCGCGCCGGCCGCGAGGGCACCGCGATCACGCTGGCGCAGCCGCGTGAGCACCGGATGCTCAAGACGATCGAGCGCCTCACCAAGCAGCCGATCCACATCGAGACCATCCCGACGGTCGCCGACCTGAAGGCGCGCCGCCTGGAGCTGACCCGCGCCGCGCTGCACGAGTCGCTCATCGAGGACGACCTCGAGCCGTTCCGCGTCGTCTTCGAAACGCTGTCGGACGAATTCGACCCGCTCAACGTCGCGCTCGCCGCGATCAAGCTCGCCCACGAGGCGACGACCCCGGGCGGCGACGAGGACGAGGAGGCCGACATCCCGCAGCTGACCCTGCACCGCGACAAGCAGTCCAAGGGCGGGTCCGGCGGGCCGGGCGGCAGGCCCCAGCGCAGCGGCGCCGGGGACACGACGCGCATCTTCATCGGCCTGGGCCGCGCCGCGCACATGCGCCCGCAGGACCTGGTCGGCGCGATCACCGGGGAGACCGCGCTGCAGGGTCGTCAGATCGGCTCGATCGAGATCACCGATCGCTTCAGCCTCGTCGAGGTGCCGCTGGACCGGGCCGACGAGGTCATCCAGGCGTTGCGCCGCACCAAGCTCAAGGGCCGCAAGGCGACCGTGCGGCGCGAGAAGTTCGAGCGGCAGTGACCGCAAACCGCGGCATCGCCTACGGCATCGCCGCGTACGGCCTCTGGGGGCTGTTCCCGCTGTACTTCCCGCTGCTGGAGCCGGCGGGACCGGTCGAGGTGCTCTGCCACCGGATCGTCTGGTCGCTCGTCTTCGTCGTCGGGGTGCTCGCCGTCATGCGGCGTCTCGGCGGCATCGGCGCGGTCGCCGCCGACCGCGGCAAGCTGCTGAAGCTCGCCGCTGCGGCGGTGCTCATCGCCGCCAACTGGGGCCTCTACATCTACGCGGTCAACAACGGCCACGTCATCGAGGCCGCCCTCGGCTACTTCATCAACCCGCTGGTGAGCGTCGTCTTCGGCATGGTCGTCTTCCACGAGCGTCTGCGAACGGTGCAGTCGTTCGCGGTGGGGCTGGGCAGCGTCGCCGTCCTGATCCTCACCGTCGCCAGCGGCGGCTTTCCATGGATCTCGATCGTCCTGGCGCTGAGCTTTGGCACCTACGGGCTGCTGAAGAAGCTCGTCGACGTCGGCGCCAACGAGTCCCTGGCCGTCGAGACGCTGATCCTCGTCGTCCCCGGCCTGCTGTTCCTGACCACCGTCGACGGGACGTTCACCACCGAGGGCGGCGGCCACGTCCTGCTGCTGATGGCCGCCGGGCCGATCACCGCGATCCCGCTGGCGCTCTTCGCGGCGTGCGTGACGCGGGTGCCGCTGTCGACGGTCGGGCTGCTGCAGTACCTGACGCCGACGCTGCAGTTCCTGATCGGCTGGGTCGTGCGCGGCGAGCACATGCCCACCGCGCGCTGGATCGGCTTCGCGCTGGTGTGGACGGCGCTGGTCGCGCTGTCCTACGACGGCCTGAAGGCCGGGCGCGGGCTACAGCCCGGCCGGGTGGCGCACGACGTAGCCTGAGCCGTCGCGCTGCTCCTCGGTCCAGCGCGAGCCACCGACGCCGTGGGCGCTGGTGTCGAATCGCAGGCCGGCGATGACCATGTAGGTGTGGCCGCCGTTGGCGTAGATCGTGACCCACCGGCCGGGGCCGGGCCTGCCGTAGGACGCGAGACCTCCGGACGTCGTGGCCTGCTTGAGCAGGCCGGCGCCGTGGAGCGCGAAGCCGACCGAGCCGGAGCAGTCATAGCCGGACGCCTTCCAGCTGCCGTGACCGCCGCCCCAGACGTAGGGCAGCTTGGCGATCGAGTTGCCCGCGTGGATCATCCTGCGGACCTTCAGCGGGGCGTGCGCGCTGATGTTCGCGACGCCGTGCTCGTCCACGTTGGCCTTGCGCAGGATCTGCTTGCGCGTGGGCCGGGCCGGCAGGTGCGCGGTGCGCTCGGCGACCTGGACGGACGTGAGCAGGTCCAGCGGCAGGGCGTGGGCCGGCGGGGCCGCCACGAGGGCGGCAAGACCGCACGCGGCGCCGAGCGCACACGCGCGAACAGGGGTGATCGTCGACACGAGGTGTCTCCTTTGGACTGCCTACGAGGTGAGCTGACGGGCTCGCACGCAGGAGCTGCGCGCTACGCCGTGACGCCGTCGGCGTCACTGGCGATTCGCCCCGGGCCGGCACCCCCTGTGCCGGCCGGTTGGGTCCCCCGCTCCGCGCCGGCTGTGACGGCGGCGCGAACTCGGCGTTTACACGTTGTGCGGAGGAGAACACTCCGCTTTGCAGCAGGTTACTGCTGTGTGCGGGCTGTCACACAGCCGAGAGGGCCGGTGCAAGCGCGCTTGCAGGCTGCCCCTCCTGCAGGCCCCCGGCAAGCTCGGCCAGGCGCGCGACCGCGGGCAGCAGCACGTCTGGTGGCTGGGTGAACGGGAGGCGCACGTGCCCTTCGAAGCTGCCGTCCGCCCCGAACGCCGGGCCTGGGGTGATCGCGATGTCCTCGCGCTGGGCGCGCGCGGCCAGCTGCGTGGAGACGGGCGCGGGTAGCTGGGCCCAGAGGCTCAGACCGCCGCGGGGACGCCGGGAGCGCCAGCCGTCCGGCAGCGCGCCGATGAGCGCATCGCGCCGCTGCTTGAGCACCGCGCGGCGGTCGGCCAGGACCTCGTCCCAGCGCTGCAGCAGCTCACACGCCAGCAGCTGGTCGAGCACCGGCCCGGCCATGTCGACGTCGGCCCGCACGTGCATCAGCTCGGCGATGAGGCGGCGCGGCGCGCGGATCCAGCCGACCCGCAGACCGCCCCAGGCGGACTTGCTCATCGTCCCGATCGTGATGACCGTCGTGCCCGGGTCGAAGCAGCCGAGCGGCCGCGGCGGTGCCGGACCGTCGAGGTGAAGCTCGGCGGTGGTCTCGTCGCAGATCAGCAGCGTGCCCTGGCGCGCCGCGGCGTGGGCGATGGCCGCGCGCGCCTCGGCGCTCATCACGTGGCCGGTCGGGTTGTGGAAGTCGGGCACGGTGAGCGCCAACCGCGGCCCGACGGCTCCGAGGGCGGCGGACCAGTTGTCGGGGTCCCACCCGGTGGCGGTGAGCGGCACCGGGATCGCCCGCGCGCGGGCTGCGCGGATCGCGCTGAGCGCGCGGGGGTAGGACGGCGAGTCCACCACGATCCGGTCGCCCGGTGCCGCGAGCAGCTGGAGGATGAGGTGCAGGGCGTGCTGCGCGCCGGACGTGATCAAGACCTCCTCGGCGCAGCTGTCGAGGCCCCGCGCGGTGAGGCGCGCGGCAACCGCCTCCCGCAGCTCGGGCAGGCCGGCGGGCAGGTAGCCGTCGGCGTGGAGATGCCGGCTGAGCTGACCCGTCGCGCGTACCGCGCACTCCGCCAGGAGCGGGTCGGGCGCGGGCAGCGCGGCCTTGGTGAGGTCCACCGAGGCCGTGTTGCCCAGCGGCGACGGAGGCGCGGGGCCGGAGCCGTCGGGCAGCGTCAGCCAGCTGCCGGCGCCGCGGCGGCTGGCCAGGTAGCCGTCCTCGCGCAGCCGGTCGTAGGCGCGCGAGACGCTGCCGCGGCTGATCGCCAGCTGCTCGCCCAGCGCCCGCTCCGACGGGATCCGCGTGCGGACCGCCACGCGGCCGTTGACGACGAGGGCGCGCAGCGCGTCGGCCAGGGCCACCGAGGACTCGCCCGGGCGTCGCCATCCGTCGCCGAGGAGCGACGCGAGCGCCGGCGGGCTGATGGTCGAGGCCATGGGTCCATGATGCCAGGATTGGCTCTATGCGCAATGGTCCATTTGCCGCATGATGGACCCATGTTCCGCCGCCTGGTCCAGCTGTACGTCGGCCTCGTCCTCTTCGGGGTCGCCATCGGCCTCATGCTCGTGGCCAGCGTCGGCAACGCGCCGTGGGACGTGCTCAACCAGGGCCTCTCCCACCACACCGGCATCAGCACCGGCCTGTGGGTCGACCTCGGCGCGCTGTGCGTGATGGTGTTCTGGATCCCGCTGCGCCAGAAGCCCGGCCTGGGGACGGTCTCCAACGCGCTGATCATCGGCCCGTGCCTGGACATCACCGTCCACGTCTGCGGGCACCTGCACGACAACCTCCCCGGGCAGGTCGCGCTGTTCGTCTTCGCCATCGTCCTCAACGGCGTGGCCGGCGGCATGTACATCGGCGCCGACTTCGGCCCCGGCCCGCGCGACGGCCTGATGACCGGGCTGTCCCGCGTGACCGGGCGCTCCCTGCGCCTCGTCCGCACGGGCATCGAGGCGACGGTGCTGACCAGCGGCATCCTCCTCGGTGGCACCTTCGGCGTGGCGACGATCGCCTACGCCCTGGCCATCGGGCCGCTGGTCCAGTTCTTCCTGCCCTACTTCGACGTCAGGCGGGAGCGGGCGCCGTCCGCCGCGCCACTTCCTCTCGCACCACTGGTGCAACCTGCGTCCCGAACCGCTCGATCGCCTTCATGACCTCGCGGTGGTCCACCGCGCCGACGGACATCTGGCCGACGTAGCGGTCGTGGCCGAAGAGCTCGTGGCCGTGGAGGATCTTCGCGGCGACCTCCTCGGCGGTGCCGGCGGCCATCGCGCCCTCCGGTGAGCGCAGGGCACGGAACTGCGGCAGGCCGGACGGACCCCAGCCGCGCTCGCGGCCGACGCGGTTCATGACCTCCAGGTAGGCCGGCGCGAAGACCTGCTCGATGTGCTCGGTCGACTCGCCGACGAAGGCGTGGGTGTTGATGGCGACCTTGCCGGCGTCCGGCGAGTGGCCGCCGCGCTCGAGCGCCTCGCGGTAGAGCTCGACCAGCGGGACGAAGCGGTCCAGCGTGCCGCCGATGATCGCGACCGTGAGCGGCAGGCCGAGCAGGCCGGCGCGGGCGACGGACTGCGGCGTGCCGCCGACCGCGACCCAGATCGGGAGCTTCTCCTGCGCGGGCGCGGGCCAGACGGCGGCGTGGTCCAGGGGCGCGCGGTCGATGCCCTCCCAGGTGACGTCGGTGTGGTCGGCCTGCAGCTTCAGCAGCAGCTCGAGCTTGTGGGCGTAGAGCTCGTCGTAGTCGTCGAGCGACTGGCCGAACAGCGGGAAGGACTCCGTGAAGGAGCCGCGGCCGGCCATGATCTCCGCGCGCCCGCCGCTGATGAGGTCGACGTGGGCGAACTGCTGCCAGACGCGCACCGGGTCTTCGGAGGACAGCACGGTGACGGCCGACGACAGGCGGATGTCCTTGGTGATCGCCGCGACCGCCGCCAGCGCCGTGGCGGGCGAGGAGACGAGGTAGTCGGGGCGGTGGTGCTCGCCGATGGCGAACACGTCGAGGCCCAGCTCATCGGCGAGGCGAGCCTCCTCCAGCAGGTCGGCCATCCGCTGCTGGGGACTGACGCCGGCACCGAGGTCGGCAAAAGTGGCGAGTCCGAGTTCCATGCCCAGCACTGTAGCAGCGTTGATTGCGCGCGCAACTACATACCCTGTGTGCACCCATTGGGCTTCCTGCCCAACCAGTGCACAGAGGGTCCTATTCGGCCTGGCGGCCCAGGATCGCGACGAAGCGCTCGACGCGGCGGCGGTCGTCCTCGCCCAGCGGCCCGTCGGCCTCGACGAGCAGCGTCATCGGCCCGCGCTTGACGGCCCATTCCCGGGTGGAGTCCTGGAAGGACGCCCCGATCCAGACGGTCGCCAGGGACCCGGCGTACTGCCGGACCGTCTGCTCCTGGGTCGCCGCGTCGGCCTCGGCGCGGACCACGCGCACCCAGATCAGGTCCAGCTCGTGGGTCAGCGCATCGATGGCGTCCAGCCCGCCCGCGTCCACCAGCAGCGCGACCTCGCCGTCGCGCAGCATCTCGGTCGCCCACCCGGCGGGCGCCCCGGCAAGGGCGGACGGCGGGCAGACCAGGCGGAAGATCGGGTCGGGCATTGGCGCGCACGCTAGCGTGCCCATCGTGAGCGAGCAGCCTGGCCCCCGACAGCGCCGACCCGCCATCGTCGCGGTGGACGACGAGCCCGACGTCCTCGCGGCGGTCGCCCGTGACCTGCGCCGCAAGTTCGGCGAGGAGTACCGCATAGTGCGCGCGTCGTCCGGCCCCGAGGCGCTCGAGGCGCTCAACGAGCTGGTGCGCCGCGGCGACCAGGTCGCGCTGCTGATCGCCGACCAGCGGATGCCCGGCATGTCGGGCACGGAGTACCTCACCGAGGCGCGCACGATCGTCCCCGGCGCCAAGCGCGTCCTGCTCACCGCCTACGCCGACACGGAGGCCGCGATCAGCGCGATCAACGACGCCGGCCTGGACTACTACCTGCGCAAGCCGTGGGACCCGCCGGAGGAGGAGCTCTACCCCATCGTCGAGGACCTGCTGATGACGTGGAGGTCCCACGCCGCGCTGGAGGCGGGCGGGGTCCGGGTCATCGGCCACCGCTACAGCCCTGCGTCCTACGAGCTGCGCGAGTTCCTCGCACGCAACCGCCTGCCCGGCCGCTCGCTGGACGCCGAGCGCGACCCGGAGGCGACGCAGCTGCTCGAAGCCGCCGGCATCGGGCTCGACGAGCTGCCCGTCGTGTTCCTGGAGAACGGGGAGACGCTCAGGCAGCCGACGGTCCAGCAGCTGGCCGACCAGCTCGGCGTCACCGGCCGGGCCGCGCAGGACCACTACGACCTCGTGATCATCGGCGGTGGCCCCGCCGGTCTTGCCGCTGCCGTCTACGGGTCCAGCGAGGGGCTGAGGACCGTCCTCGTCGAGCGCGAGGCGACGGGCGGGCAGGCCGGGCAGTCCAGCCGCATCGAGAACTACCTCGGCTTCCCGACCGGGCTGAGCGGCAAGGAGCTGGCCAGCCGGGCGACCGACCAGGCCAAGCGCCTGGGTGCCGAGCTGCTGACCGTGCAGGACGTCGTCAAGCTCGACGTGGAGGGCAGCGGCCGCATCGTCCACCTCGCCGACGGCAGCACCCTGAGCACCAGCACCGTCGTCGTCGCCTCCGGCGTCTCCTACCGCCAGCTCGAGGCGCCCGGCTTCGCGGAGCTGGCCGGCGCGGGCATCTACTACGGCGCGGCGATGACGGAGGCCCGGGCCTGCCAGGACCAGCACGTCGTCGTCATCGGCGGCGCCAACTCGGCCGGCCAGGCGGCGATGCACTTCAGCAAGTTCGCGGGCCGGGTCACGATCCTCGTCCGCGGCGACTCGCTGGCCAAGTCGATGTCGCACTACCTCATCGAGCAGATTGCCGGTGTCCCCCACATCGAGGTGCGGACCGGGTCGCAGGCGGTGGAGGCCATCGGCGAGGACGGGCGCCTGAAGGCGCTGAGGATCAGCAACCCCGACGGCAGCGAGACGGTCGAGGACGTCGACGCGACGTTCGTCTTCATCGGCGCCTCGCCGCGCACCGACTGGCTGGACGGGGTCGTCGCGCGCGACGAGCGCGGCTTCATCCTCGCGGGCGCCGACGCCAAGGAGCACGGCTGGCCGCTCAGCCGCGACCCCGGGCTGCTGGAGACGACCGTCCCCGGCGTGTACGTGGCGGGGGACGTCCGGTCGCGCTCCATCAAGCGCGTCGCGTCCGCCGTCGGCGAGGGCTCCATGAGCGTCTCGCTGGTCCACCAGTACCTGGCGATGGCATGAGCACCCCGACCCTGGAGCAGCTGCGCACCATCGGCCTGTTCGAGCCGTGCAGCGACGAGGAGCTGGCGCGCTGGCAGGCGCTGACCACCCTGCGGACCTTCGCCGCCGGCGACACCGTCGTCGAGGAGGGCCAGGCCGCGGACACCGTCTACCTGCTGTTCGAGGGGACGCTGCGCAACTACGCGATGGAGGCCGGCGAGGAGGTCCTCGGCCACCAGCGCGCCCCCACCTGGATGGGCACCGTGCCGGTGCTGACCAACACCGGCTTCAGCATCCGCATGCGCGCGGTGACCGACGGGCTGCTGGGCGCGATCGACGGCGAGGCCTTCAAGGCCGAGGTCATGCAACAGCCGCAGGTCCACGCGCTGGTGATGGCCACGGTCCGGCCCGTCACCGAGCGGATGTCCTTCCGCGAGACGCGCCGTGAGCACCTCGCCTCGCTGGGGACGATGGCCGCGGGCCTGGCCCACGAGCTGAACAACCCGGCCTCCGCGGCCAAGCGCAGCGCCGCGTCGCTGAGCGAGGCGCTGGACGTGCTGGGGCAGACCATCGGCCGGTTCGTCGACGCCGGCGTCTCGCTGGAGACCGCCCGGGCGGTCGTCGCGCTGCAGCGCGAGATCACCGAGACCGCCGCGCAGCAGGGCGCCCGCTCCGCGCTGGACGCCTCCGACGCCGAGGACGAGCTGCGCGACGCGCTGGAGGACCTCGGCATTGAAGGCGCATGGGAGCTGGCCGAGCCGCTCGCGGCGGGCGGCGCCGACGCCGACTGGCTGGCCCGCGTGCACGCCACGGCGCAGGAGCAGACCGGGCTGGTGCTGCGCTGGGTCGCGGCCATGCTCACCGCCAACGGCCTGGCCGACGAGCTGCGCGAGAGCACCGACCGCATGAGCCAGCTCGTCGGCGCGATCAAGGCCTACAGCTACATGGACCGCGACGACGACATGGCCGAGGCGGACATCCACGACGGCCTCGACACGACGCTGATGGTCCTCAAGCACAAGTTCAAGCACACGCACGTCACGCTCACGCGCGACTACGACCGGTCGATCCCCAAGGCGACCATCCACGGGTCGGAGATCAACCAGGTCTGGACCAACCTCATCGACAACGCCCTTGCCGCGGTAGACGACGACGGGTCGATCACGATCAAGACCCGGCTGGACGGCAACTGCGTCGAGGTCTGCGTCCTGGACGACGGGCCGGGCGTGCCCGAGGACGTGCTGCCCCGCATCTTCGAGCCGTTCTTCACCACCAAGGAGGTCGGGCAGGGCACCGGCCTGGGCCTGGACGCCGCGCGGCGGATCATCACCGAGCGCCACGGCGGATCGATCTGGGCCGAGAACTGGTCCGGCGGCGCGAAGTTCTTCGTGCGCCTGCCGCTGAAGCCGCAGTCCTGAGAGAGTGCGGGCGCATGCGCCTGCTCGTCGCCACCGCCGTCTGCTGTGCCCTGCTGACCGGCGCTGCCGCCGCGGCGCCGCTGACGCGCTATACGCTGGCCGGCGGGTGCTTCACGCTCACCACCCCGGAGGGCCCGGTCGCCGACGGGCCGGTGCGGATGAAGGCCACGCGCCTGGGCGAGTACCTGCTCTACGGCACCAAGGGCGACTTCGTCCAGAGCGGCCTCACACGGGTGGCGTCACCGTCGGCGCTCACGGAGTGGAAGGTCACCGGCAGCGCGCCGGAGTTCACGATGCGCAACGTCGGCAGCGGGCGCGACCACGCGGTGCGCTTCACGCGCGCGAGCGGGTGCGGCGTCTACCCGGAGGCCGAGGTCAACGCGACGGGCAGGACGTTCCGCGGGACCGCGCCGTCGACGCAGGTGCAGGGCCTGGTCGACACCCACGGACACCTCATGGGCTTCGAGCTCTTCGGCGGGCAGTGGCACTGCGGGCGGCCCTGGCACCCCTACGGCGCGCCCTACGCGCTGCCGGACTGCACCTCGCTGCGCAGCGGCACCAACGGCGTCTTCGCCGACTTCCTGGAGACCGGGTCGCCGGTCTCCACCGCCGACCGCCGCGGCTGGCCGACCTTCGTGGACTGGCCCAAGCCGTCGGCGGTCGCCTCGGAGGGCGAGTACTACACCGCCCTGCAGCGCGCCTGGATGGGCGGCCTGCGGATCCTGGTCTCGCTGGCCGTCGACAACGAGGCGCTCTGCCTGGTGATGACCTCCAAGACGACGACCTGCAACGACATGGAGTCCGCCCGGCGGCAGATCAGGGACCTCTACGAGCTGCAGGACTACATCGACGCGCAGTCCGGGGGGCCGGGCAAGGGCTTCTTCCGCGTCGTGACCGACCCGTTCCAGGCGCGGCGCGTCATCAACAGCGGCCGGCTGGCGGTGGTCATCGGCATCGAGGTCTCCCGCGTGCTGGGCTGCGGTGAGCACCAGGGCGTGCCCGAGTGCGACCGCGGCGACGTCGACGCCGGCCTGGCCGAGCTGCAGCGCCTCGGCGTCGCGACGTTCTTCCCGGTCCACAAGTTCGACAACGCCTTCGGCGGGACGAAGATGGACGAGGGCGCATCCGCCGCGATCGTGAGCGCCGGCAACCTCGTGGCCACCGGTCGCTTCTGGGACGTGGAGACCTGCCGCGGTGAGATGAAGGACGCCGAGCAGCCGCTGGCCTCGCCGGCGGCGACGGCGCTGGCGGGCCTGGTCGACGGCGGCGCGCTGCTGCCCGTCTACCCCCCGGCGCCGCACTGCAACACGCGCATGCTGACGCCCCTGGGCGAGTACCTGATCGACCGCATGGCCGCCGGGCGGTTCATCGTCGAGATGGACCACATGGACGCCTACACCGCCGACGCGGCGCTGAAGCGGCTGGAGCGGATCGGCTACAGCGGCGCGGTGTCCGGTCACTCCACGCCGACCCAGCTGTCCCCGCAGCTGATGCCGCGCATCTACGGGCTCGGCGGCTTCGTCTCGCCCGTGACCAATCCCAACCCCAAGCACTACGTCGAGCTCTGGCAGCTGACGATGGCCGCGCGCAGCGACCGCTTCTTCAGCGGCGGCGGGTACGGGTCGGACATGAACGGCCTGGCCGCCCAGGCGCGTCCGGGCGACGAGACGGGGGACCGCATCAGCTACCCGTTCAGCTCGCTGGACGGCCGCGTCGTCTTCCAGCGCGAGCGCTGGGGACAGCGCGTGTTCGACGTCAACAAGGACGGCGTGGCCAACTACGGCCTGTACCCCGATTTCTTCGAGCAGGTCATCCGCGCCGGTGGACGGCGCATCGGCACCGACCTGCTGCGGGGTGCCGAGGGCTACCTGGAGATGTGGGAGCGCGTGCGCGGCGTCGCCGCGCCGTCCTGTCGCCGTGAGCGGCTGACCGGGCGCGGCGTCGGCCCGCTGCGGCTCGGCGCGGACTCGGCGGCGGTGCTCATGGCCGGCGGTCAGCCCGCGTCCCGGCCGGGCGCGTCGTTTCGCTACTGCGGCCGCGTCCGCGTCGGCTTCGTCGGCGACCGGGCCAACATCGTCGCGCGCACGGGTGGCGCCCGCACACCGCTGAAGGACGGACTGCACGTGGACATCCAGCGGCGCACGGTGCGCCGCATCCGCGGTGGCCGCGTGCGCTGGACGGCCGTGGTGACGCGGCGCACCGCGCGCTCGCCCGTGAAGCTGCGGGCCGCGCTGCGCGCGGCCCGGCTGCGGTAGGACCTCGACCCGGCGACGGCGCCCTGCGCCGGCGCGCCCGGGTCAGGAGAGGTTGGGGTTGTTGCCGTCGGGGATCTCGATCGACAGCTGCTCGCCACCGCCGAGGTACCACAGCGCCCCCTGGCGCAAGACCTCGTCGAAGGCCCAGTACAGCTCCGAGGAGCCGGGGATGAGCAGCCCGGCCTCCTTCAGGCGCACGAACTGCGGCCACGACGCGGCCAGCAGCTCGTCCTGCCCGGCGTGGCGCGGGATCTCCAGCCAGCCGGCGATCTTGTCGCCCAGGTTGTAGCGCGTCAGCGACTCCAGGAACGGCCGGGTGAAGACACCCTGGTCGGTGCTCTTGGCGAGGTCGAGCAGGATGTGCGCGAGCTTGACGCCCTCCGGCGTCGGGGCCAGGACGGGGTCGAGGATCAGCGGCGCCTGTGCGTAGGCCGCGTCCCAGGAGGCCGGGATGAACTCGTCCTTCACGCCGAGCATGTGGGCGGCGACCTGCCAGGAGTGCAGGAACGCCTCGCCCTCGGCGGCGCCGACCTTCACGCCCCACCTCTTGAGGGAGCGCATCACCGACGTCGGCAGGCTGTGCCAGGTGACCAGGATGTCGCGCTGGCTGATCGGGACGTCCTCGTCGGCCCGTCCGGTCCAGTACGGCGAGCGCGGCAGCCAGTGGCGCACGCCCGCGTGGGCCATGCGCGTCTTCACGGCCGTGACGATCATCTCGCCGTTGGGGTCGTGGAACGCGCCGAGCGACCCGATGTCATAGCCGAACTTCGCGGTGCGGCTGATGCGGCGCTTCATGTCCGCGCCGCCCTTGGAGTAGTAGACCGCGCGGGCCTCGTGCGGGATGACGGTGCTCATCATGCCGCTGGTGAAGCCGTAGGCCGCGCCGAGGTAGGTGCCGCGGCGCTTGTTGAAATCCACCGCCGCCTTCAGCTTGGCCCGGTCGGTCCACGCGGGCAGCTGACGCGCGTGCTCGATGAAGTCGCGCAGGTCCGGCGGCAGGCCGGCGGGCAGGGCCTGCCCGTTCTTGGTCCACCCGCGCAGCAGCGCGTTGACCGCCGCCGTCTGGCCGCGGTCGATGACGGCGCCGATGACCGGGTCGGCCTCGGCGTCCCAGACCTGCCACGGCGGCAGGCCGCCGCCCAGGCCCGCGACGGACTGCGATGCCGCCCATGTCCACGTTGGAAGCGCCAGGCTCGCGCCCAGCGCGGCTCCCGCGCCGAGCAAGCCGCGGCGCGTCATCGTCTCGGTACCCATCGACCCTCTCCCCTGCTCTGTCGTGCCTACGCCAGTGGCTGGGGGTCACCCAGCCACGCAAGTTCCTCGCCGAGCATCTGCACGGCCATGTCCCGCACCCGGGCCGGCTTCTCGACACCGGCCAGCAGGCCGATGCCCGCCAGCAACGTCACCAGGCGGTTGGCCCGGTGCTCGGTGTCGATGTCCGCGTGCAGGTGCTCCTCGCGCTGGGCCTCCTCCAACAGTTCGGCGAACATCGCGCGCAACCCGGCCCAGCCCCGCTTGTAGCCCGTCGAGAGGCTGTCGCCCTTGGACGCCTCGCCCCACACGGCGACCCAGATCTGCCACTCCTGGCGGCGCTTGGGGTCGACCGGGAGCATCGTCTCCACCGCGGCGCGCAGCTTCTCCAGCGGTGCCGCGTCGGTGCTGATGGCGGCACGCACCCGCCGCGCCGCCTGCCGGTTGACGGTGTCGAGGACCTCCTCCATCACCTCGTGCTTGTCGGCGAAGTAGTAGGTGATGAAGCCGGTGGTGACCCCGGCCTCCGTGGCGATGACGCGCATGCTGGCGCCGCGCACGCCGTGGGTGGCCACCGCCCGCGCGGCCGCCTCGACGATGCGGTCACGGGCCAGCGGATCTCGGGTGGTCCTGGGCATCTTGCAAAACGGACGTTACGAAACGACCGTTATGAATGCAAGCGCCGCTGTGCCTACAACACCCAGACGCGCATGCCGACCTTGCCGAACTTCCAGACCGCGCCGGACTCCTCTGCGGGGAGCCGGATGCAGCCGTGGGACGCCGGATAGGCCGGGACGGAGTACAGCTCGTGCAGGGCGTAGCCGCCGAAGAAGTACTGCGCCTTGGGCAGCCAGACCTTGAACTTCAACGACCAGCTCATGCGCTGGCGTGAGTACACGCGGAACCTCCCCAGCGGCGTCAGGCCGCCGGCCCCGCTGGAGATGTGGATGGCCCGCTGCACGCGGTGGTGGGCGATCAGCAGCAGCACCTGCTTGTCGATGTGGACCTCGATGCCGCGCTCCCGCGACCTCGGCTGCGGCCGCACCTTCATGTCGCGCAGTGCCCGGCGCGCCCTGAACCCGTAGACGCCGTCCCGCGGCAGGTCGTTCCACCCCTGCATGGCCACGACCGCGTGCCAGGTCCGCATGTCGAACCTGCCGTTGACGGCGTGCGAGGGCAGGAACTTCAGGCGCGACAGCCGCTGCTGGAGGAAGCGGACGTTCTTGCCCTTCGCGCCGAGTTGCAGCGGATGGAACTTCGCCCCCGCGGCGGTGGGGGCGACGACGAGGACCAGCACGAACGCCGTCAGAGCTGCAACAACGCGTCGAGGCACGCCGCCATTGAACCGGACGGGCGATTGCGCGTCGAGGCTGCGCGACCCGATTGAGACCGCCGGTACGATCGACCTGTGAGAGGTGTCCGGGTCGCGGTGGGTCTCGTGCTGGCTCTGGTGCTTCCCGCCGCGGCGTCGGCGGGGACCCTGGAGACGGTCACGTTCCCCAGCCAGTACGTCGACGCGACGAAGGTCGCGCTGGGCCCGCCGCCGCCGGGCGGCGCTGAGCGGGCCAACAGCCTGGCGGTCAACGTCCTGCTGCCCACCGGCTACGCGGAGAACCCGTCCAAGCGCTACCCGGTGCTGTTCCTGCTGCACGGCGCCGCGCAGGCGTACGACCACTGGGCGGCCGACGGCTACGGCGAGATCCCCAAGCGGGCCAAGGACTTCCCGGGCATCATCGTGATGCCGC
>CAYUDT010000057.1:0-31016 GCA_964443695.1 uncultured Conexibacter sp.
GCCTCAGCGGCAGGCGCGGGCGCAGCAGGCGCGGGCGCGGCAGGCGCCGGAGCGGGCGCGGCCTCAGCCGCCGGAGCGGGCGTGGGCGCGGGCGCTGCGCCGGTCACGACCGTGCCGGATGACACCGGAGCGGCCACGGCACGCGTGATCGTCCGCGAGGACGCCTGCACCGACATCGTGCCGGTCGTCTTGTTCAGCTTGACGACGCCGACCGCGCCGCTGGCCCGTACCGCGTCGCGGTACTTCGCGACGGCCACGGCGGTGCGGTGTGCGACCCGGGCCTTGACGCGGGCCACCATGGCGCGGTTGAGCGTCGAGACGCTCCTGACCTTCGGAGCGGCCGAGACCGAGCGCGTCGACACGGACCGCGTCGAGCTGCTCCTCAGCTGCTGCGACTTCGAGCGCTCGAGCAGCTGGGCCGGCGAGGTGCCGCCCTGGCCGCCGCCGACGGAGGTCGGCACGGAGCCGCTGGACGTCTGGATCGACGGCGTCGCGGTCGAGCTCGAGACCGACGGGGTCGTACCCGCCAGCGCCGTCGGGATCGTGCCGGTCGACGTCGTCGTGGCGTTCGGGCCGACCGGCGTGGCATCGCTGGTCGTGGGCATGAGCCCAGCACCGGCGCCGATCGTGGTCTGCACGACGTTCGGCCCGGTCAACGGCGCGGGGCCGGTGTCAGGCGTGGCCCCCTGCGTCGCAGGCGACCGGTCGTACGTCGAGAAGTTGGTGCGGACGACCGGGAGCGGGGCCGGCGCCGGAGCAGCTGCTGGAGCTGCAGCGACGCGGGCCGGGGACAGGGCAGGAGCACGGGAAACGCCGCGATTTGCGGGGGAAACCGCAGTCCCTGCGTGCCCCTTCGAGGCGCTGAGGTGCGCACGGCGCGAGGGCGCGGCCGGGGCCTGGCCCTTGCGCGCCGCGGCCTCCGCCTTGGCCGCCTGGGCCTTCGTGTTGAAGACCGGGAAGTCGAAGTGCGGGACCTCCACCTGGGGCAGCTCGGCCGTGACGGCGTTGCCCCCGCGAAGCTCCTGCCAGGCCTGCTGAGCGGGCATCGCGTAGTTGAAGACCAGCGCGAACACCAGGGCCCAGGCGATCATGCGCCCCACCGGCCCGCGCGTCAGGCGCAGCAGGCTCGGCTGGAACGCGCCAGCCGATCCACCCACCGCGCCGTAACCGGCAGCGGCGATGGACGAGCGTGAGTGTGTGCGCACGAGCACGAACCGATCGGAAAGAAGACCCCTGAACGCGATCGGAGAGCTGTCTACCCCCGCCAAATCCCCTTTGGCATAAGTGGCCCCCCGACCACCTGAGGCGCAAACCTAGAGCGCAAAGCTGGCGCGTGTCAAGTCAAGATGTCGGAAACATCGAAATCGAAACACCGGTTGTTTCGCGGTGTACGAATTCCTACGCCGGCGTCACTTCTTCGTTGACGCGATGCGAAGCGTGAGCGCCATCGGCGCGGCCGGCTTGCCGCCGGTCGGGGTGACCTGGAGATAGGTCCTCAAGCGGCCGTGGGCGACCCTCAACTGCCGCTTCCCGGTGGCCGTCAAGTGCAGCTTGAGCGTTGCCGTTCTCCCTGCAAGGACCGTGAATCTGCTCGCGCCGATGGAGCGCTTGCGCGTCGTGAGCAGCGCCGCCTTCCCGGAGCACGCCCGGCTCGCCGAGCAGCGCAGCCTCAACGTCACGACGCCCTGCTTGGAGATGGTCGGCGGACCTGACAGCGTGGCTGTCGGCACGCTGACCGGGAACGGCGAGGTCAGGGGCGGCGTCGACGTCGCGGGCCCGGCGGGGGCGACGGCCGGCGGGGTGGGCGGCGGGGCACTCGAGGGCGGGTCGACGTAGTAGCTGACGATCTGCGCGGTGGAGTTCGTGGGGGTGGCGTTGTCGGCTGCGGTGACCTTGAACGTCTGCTTGCCGAGCGAGCTGGTGTCGACGACGTCAGGTCCCTCGCAGGTCTTCACTCCTGTCCCCTGCCCGTCGTCGCAGCTGAAGTTCGAGCCGACGACCTGCCCCTGGACGTAGTGCCCCAGCGGTGCAGGCGTGCGTACGGTGATGACCGGCGGCTGCGAGTCGGCGGCGACCCTGAAGACCGAGTTCACGTAGACGTAGTTGCTCGCGGTGACCGGCGGCTTGGTCTGCGTGTCCCAGTTCAGGACAGGCAGGGTGGGAATCGGCTGCTGCCCCTGGCCGCCGGAGTCCCCCGGAAAGGTGTCGGTGGTCGTCGTGGGCAGGCCCGCGATCGCGTCGATCGTCTGCAGGCCGCCACTGCCCACGATCTGGCCGAAGACCGCGTAGCCGGTCCCCGGGCCGGTGGCGTCGAGCGTCGAGCGGTTGTCGACGAGGTTGAAGAACCACTCGCTCGTCGCGCTGTTCGGGTCAGAGGTCCTGGCCATCGCCAACGTGCCGCGGAGGTTCGGCAGGCCGGTCTGCAGCGGTATCGCGGGGAACGTGTTGGTGAACGCCTGCGCGTCGTTGTTGCGCACGGTCCACCCGCCGCCCTGGACGATGAACCCGGGTCGGCTGCGGTGGATGATCGAGCCGTTGTAGTCGCCACGATCCACGTACTTCAGGAAGTTCGTGACCGTCTGCTCCTGCGGCGCGTTCGACGTGAGCTCGACGTCGATCGTCCCGAGCGACGTGGCGAAGCGGACGATCTGACCGGCCTGCGCCGGCGCCGCCGTGGCCAGCGAGGCGAGCACGGCGGCACCTGTGATCCAGCTCTTGGTCGACATCGGGCCCCCCCGGCCGTGGTTGACGGCCGGGAGGCTAGATGATCCGACGGGACCGTGTGGTCAGTCGCCGGCCAGGACCGGGGCCGCCTGGTGGCGCCAGGTCAGGACACCGGTCAGCGCGACGACGAAGCCGATCACGGCGATGCCGACGGCCACGCCGATGGCCGGCCGGAAGCCGTCCAGGACGGCGGCCGCGTCGGTGCCGTGCGTCTGGCTCTGCACGACGGCGGTGACGATGGCCAGGCCGATCGCGCCACCGATCTGGGTCGAGGTCTGGACCAGGCCCGAGGCCAGGCCCTGCTCGTGGTCGGCGACGCCGTCGGTGGCCTGCATGTTCAAGGACGGGAAGCACAGGGCGAACCCGACGCCGAGCAGCAGCATCGTCGGCAGCATGAGCGTGGCGTAGACCGGAGCCTCGTCGAGGCGCAGGAACAGCC
The DNA here is from genome assembly GCA_964443695.1 of uncultured Conexibacter sp. GTDB lineage: Bacteria > Actinomycetota > Thermoleophilia > Solirubrobacterales > Solirubrobacteraceae > Paraconexibacter. The sequence continues at coordinate 3,164 of CAYUDT010000057.1, forward strand.
CGTAGCCGACCACGAACGCCGCGGAGCCGAGCGCGATGACCCTGGCCGTGCCGTACTTGGTGACCACCGGGCCGATCCGGGGCGCGCCGAACGCCACCAGCAGGCCCGCGGGCAGGAAGGCCAGCGCGGTCTCGATGGCGCTCCACCCCAGCAGCGACTGCATGTACAGCGTGCCGATGAACTGGAACCCGATGTAGCCGCCGAACATCGTCGCCGCGCAGATGTTGGCCCGGACGATCGCGCCGCGCCGCAGCAGGGCCAACCGCAGCAGGGGCTGCTCGGAACGCTGCTCGATGTTCACGAACAGGGCGAGGAGGCCCGCCACGAGGGCGAACGAGATCACGATGACGGGGTCACCCCAGCCGTCGGTGGGCGCCTGCACGACGGTGCGGACCAGCAACAGCATCGCTGCGGTGATCGTGGCCGCGCCGGCGAGGTCGTAGTGGCGACGGGCCTCGAGGTCCTCGTCCTCCTCCCTGTCTGGCGCGATGAAACGCGGGATGAGGAAGAGGAGCGCGACGGCCAACGGGCCGGGAACCACGAAGGTCCAGCGCCAGCCGATCTCGGTCAGCAGGCCGCCGAGCACCAGCCCCATGGAGAACCCGGAGGCGCCGACGCCCGTGTAGATGGCCAGCGCCTTGTTGCGGGCGGGGCCCTCCGGGAAGGTCGTGGTGATCAGCGACAGGCCGGCGGGAGCGGTGAACGCCGCGGCGATGCCCTTGATCACGCGCGAGGCGACCAGCAGCGTGCCGTCGCTGACGAACGCGCCGAGGATCGAGGCCACGGCGAACACGCCGAGCGCGGTGAGCAGGACGCGCCGGCGTCCGAGGAGGTCGGCAGCGCGACCGCCCAGGAGCAGCAGACCGCCGTAGCCGAGCACGTAGCCGGAGACGATCCACTGCAGTGAGGAGGTCGAGAGGTGGAGGTCGTTCTCGATGGACGGGAGGGCGACGCCGACCATCGAGACGTCGAGGCCGTCGAGGAAGAGGACGCCGCAGAGGACGAACAGCGCGCCCCAGAGGCGCGCATCCCAGCGCCCTGCGGCGTCGGGGGTGGAAGCGGGGTTTGCGGTCATGGAGGTCGACTATATATGCATGTGCATGAATTGCATGGATCAAGTGTTGTTATGCGCAACATTTGCTCGCGCTGCTAGACTGGGTGGGTGATGTCCGAGACCCGTGAACGTGCAGAACTCGCCGAGAACTGGCGCGAGCTCAACCAGCGTCACGCGCGGATCTACATGGCGCTGGACAAGGCGCTGCAGACCGAACACGGCCTCTCGCCCACCGAGTTCGACGTGCTCGAGCGCCTGGCCATCCAGGCCGCCGAGGTCACCCACGGCTGCCGGATGCAGGAGCTCTCCGACCACGTCAACCTCTCCCAGAGCGCGCTGTCGCGCCTGGTCGGGCGCCTGGAGAAGGAAGGTCTCGTGGAGCGCGGGATCTGCAGCGACGACCGCCGCGGCATCTACGCCGGCATCACCGACGCCGGGCAGGAGCGGTATCTCGCAGCCCGCCCCACTCAGCGGGGCGTGCTGGACCAGTTGCTCGGCGACTGATCGTCACCAACGCTTCACGAGCGCGTCCGCCGCCCGGGTACGCCGGGGGGCATGAACCCCAGAACCCTCCCCCTCGTGGCCACGCTGCTGGTGTGCGCCAGCGCCGGTGGTGCGACGATGGCCGTCGCGTCCCGTGACCATCACGACCGTCAGGCCCAGCCGTTGATCATCGGCCACCGCGGTGCCGCCGGCTATCGCCCCGAGCACACGCTCGCGTCCTATGAGCTGGCCGCGCGGATGGGCGCGGACTCCATCGAGCCCGACCTCGTCCCGACCAAGGACGGCGTCCTGGTCGCCCGGCACGAGCCGGAGATCGGCGGCACCACCGACGTCGCCGCACACGCGGAGTTCGCGGATCGGAGGACGACGAAGGTGATCGACGGGCAGTCGATCACCGGCTGGTTCACCGAGGACTTCACGCTGGCCGAGCTGAAGACGCTGCGCGCGAAGGAGCGGTTGCCCGCCGTGCGGCAGGAGAACACGATCTACGACGGCCGCTTCGAGATCCCGACCTTCCAGGAGGTCCTGGACCTGCGGGAGCGGCTCTCCGAGCAGCTGGGCCGGGAGATCGGCGTCTACCCCGAGACCAAGCACCCGACGTACTTCGCCGCCGGCGGCCACGACCTCACGCCGTTGCTCGTGCGGGCGCTGCGCGCCCACGGCCTGGACCGCAAGGGCGCGCCGGTCTTCGTGCAGTCCTTCGAGAGCGGCAACCTGCGCAAGCTGCATCAACTGCTGCCGCGCACGCCGCTCGTGCGCCTGCTGGGCGGCAACGACAGGGTCGACGCGGCGGCGCTGCGGGACTATGCCTCCTTCGCGGACGGCATCGGGCCGGACAAGACGATGATCCTGCCCCGCGACGCGGCGGGCCGCTCGCTGGCCCCGACGACGCTGGTCGCCGACGCGCACGCGGCCGGGCTGCTCGTCCATCCCTACACCTTCCGCGCGGAGAACCAGTTCCTGCCGCTGGAACGCCGGAGCTCGGCCGACCCCAACGCCTACGGCGACGTGATCGGCGAGATCCAGCAGTTCCTGCGCATCGGCGTCGACGGCCTCTTCACCGACAACGCCGACATCGGCGTCGAGGCGCGCCGCGCGCTTCAGGAGTAGAGCGCCTCGATCTCCTCGGCGTACTTGGCGGAGATGGGCTTGCGCTTCAGCTTCATCGTGGGCGTGAGCTCCTCCCCGCCGGGCAGCCACTCGTCGCGCAGCAGCTTGAAGCGCTTGATCTGCTCGACGCGGGAGAGCACGGCGTTCGCGGCGTCCACCTCGGCCTGGACCCGCTCGACGACGTCCGGGTCGGACGGATCCAACCCGGCGGCGGTGTCGGGGTCGAGGACCAACAGCGCCACGTTGTAGGGCCGGTTGTCACCGATGACCGCGGCCTGGCCGATCAGCGGCCCCGCCGACTTCAGCTTGCCCTCGATGTTAGCCGGGGACATGTTCTTGCCGGCCGCGTTGATGATGAGCTCCTTCTTGCGGTCGACGATGAACCAGAAGCCGTCGTCGTCGACCTGGGCGATGTCGCCGGTGTGCAGCCAGCCGTCGTCGTCCAGCGCCTCGGCGGTCTTGTCGGGCATGTTGCGGTAGCCGCGCATGACGGTGGCGCCCTGCACGAGCAGCTCGCCATCGTCGGCCAGGCGCAGCGTCACGCCGTCGATGGTCCTGCCGACGGAGCCGAACTTCAGCGCATCGGGCGTGTTGGTCGTGGCGATGCAGCTCGTCTCGCTCATGCCCCAGACCTCGCAGATCGGGATCTGGAAGGCGTCGAAGAACTCGAGGACCTCCAGCGGCGTGGCGGCGGCGCCGGTGACGAACCACTCGGCGACGTCGAGGCCGAGCCGCTCCTTCATCGCCGGGCCCATCGCGTTGTCGGCCCGGGCCGCGGCGGCGATGTCCGCCCCACCGGCCTGCGCGGTCATCGCCGCCTTCAGCTTCTCCCAGATGCGCGGGACGCCGCCGAAGTAGGTCGGGTGCAGCTCGGCGGCCACCGCGAACAGCTTCGTCGGGTCGTCCAGCGAGGTGAGCTCATAGCCGTAGGTCATCAGCGCGCTGTAGTGCGAGCCCCAGCGGTCGGCGATGTGCGCGGCCGGGAGGAAGGAGATCGCGCGGCCGCCGGTCGTCAGCGGCACGGCCGAGGCGACGCCGCGCAGCTCGGCGATCATGTTGGCATGCGTCGTCTCGACGCCCTTGGGCGGGCCGGTGGTGCCGCTGGTGTAGATGAGCGTGAGCAGGTCGCCCGGCTCGACCAGCGCGGCCGACGCGGCGAGGTCGAAGCCGTCATCCCCCTTGGCCATCAGGTCGTCGAGCAGCAGCCCGCCCCCGGCATCGCCGGAAGGCAGCGGGTCGACCATGATCACCTGCTCGAACAACGCACCGTGGTCCTTGGCCTGGGCGACGACGTCCGCGAACGCAGGCTCGGTGATGACGACGCGGTTGGCGGCGTCGCCCATGATGTAGCCCAGCTGCTCCGGCGGTGAGGTGTTGTAGAGGCTGAACGGCGTCGCCCCCAGGCACATCACGGCCGCGTCGATGACGTGGAACTCCGGGCGGTTGCGGAGCATCAGCGCGACGGTGTCGCCCCGCTGCACGCCGATGGCGGTCAGGCCGGCCGCGATGCGGCGGACGCGGTCGCCGAGGTCGGTGAACGACAGCTCCACGGCGCCGTCGGCGCTGCGGAGGGCGGGCTCGTCACCGCGTGAGGCGATGGTGTCGAGCAGGATGGCGGCAACGGTCTCGTGCCGGAGCACGGGGACGGTCGGCGGCGCCGGGATGGGCTGGACGGTGGCCATGCGGCCGAGTCTCCCCCACCCGTACGCGCAGTTACAAGAACGAACCTGTCAAAGCCCGACAGAACGCCGCCCGGCACCGCATCGGTGCCAGGCGCCGCTTGATTCAGAGGCAGATCGTGATGGGGTTGCCCAGGAGGTCGATCGTCTGCCGGATCACGTTGCACTTCTGGTAGGTGAACGTGCGCGTGGCGGGCGTCGGATCGACGTGGCCGAAGCGGTCGGCCGCGCGGACGGCGAACGTGTGCTGCCCGGGCGTCAGGCCGGTCACCGTCCTGGGCGAGGTGCAGGCGCTCCACGCCCCGCTGTCCAGACGGCACTCGAAGGTGGCCGGGGACTCGGTCGCGGTGAACTGGAACGTCGCCGAGGTGGCGTAGATCGTGCCGCCGGGGCCGGCCGTGATCGTCGTGTCCGGCGGGCTGAGGTCCACGGTCCAGGTGGCGGTCGCCGTGCCGGTGTTGCCGGCGACGTCCGTGCCGGACACCTTCACCGCGTGGCTGCCCTCGGAGAGGTCGCTCACGTAGAACGGGCTGGTGCACGGCTGCGGGGCCTGCGCGTCGAGCTGGCAGGTCACCGTCGCGGCGTCGCCCGCGTCGAAGGCGATGTCCGCCGAGGTCGAGTCGGTGACCGTCGGCGCGGAGGTGATCTGCACCACCGGCGCGGTGTTGTCCACCGTGAACGTCACGTGGGCCGGCGAGTTGTCGAGGTAGAACTGCGCGTCGTAGGCGCGGACGTCGATCGAGTGCTCGCCGTCGCTCAGCGTCGCGGCCGGCGTGTACGGCGAGGTGCAGGCAGACCACGCCCCGCTGTCGATGCGGCACTGGAAGGCGACCGGTGACGCGTCAGCGCTGAACGTGACCGTCGGCTTCTTCACCGGGGCCGACGGGCCGGTGGCCGTCGTGTTCGGGGCGGGCGTCTCGTAGGCGCCGATGTCGCAGCCCTCACCGTCGGGCCGCACCGCGCCGCGGGCGTCGGTCGACGGGCAGGCGCCCACTGCGGCGTCGATGAGCGGGCTGCCCGCGATCGGCCGGTTGGTGAACACCCACTCCGGCGCGCTCGCGTCGTGCGCGATGGCGGCCAGCTTCGGGTCGGCCTGCGTGCCGCACGCCGCCGACGGCCAGGAGACGTTGCCGCCGTCGAACGTGATCGAGCCGCCGTAGGTCGCGCTGTCGCACTGGGCCGAGACCGGCGTCGCCGTCGAGTCGGTGTCGGTCACGACCGTGTTGCGGACGTGGATGACCGCGTTGCCCGCACCGCTCTTGTAGGTCGCCAGCGCGTTGGCGGGCGACTTGTCGGCGGGGCTGGCGTAGCGCGAGGCGTCGCTGAACGTCGACGACGTCACGTTGGCGGTGCCGGTGTCGGCGCCGCTGTTGGTGACGACCAGCCCGCCCAGGGCGTTGCCTGCGGCGTTGGCGGCGAACGTGTCGTTCTCGTAGGCGATCGTGCCACCCGTCTGCAGCACCGCGGCGGTGTTGCTGGTCGCGACGTTGCCGTAGAACGTCGTGCTGCGGAAGGCGCCGTTGACGTTGATCAGGTAGGCGGCGCCCGCTGTGACGGCCGCGTTGAAGTCGAGGATCGAGTCCGTGACGTTCAGCGTGCCACCCGCCTGCGCGATGGCGGCGCCGGCACCGGCGACGTTGGCGTACAGCGCCACCCCGTCGAGCGTGATCTCACCGTTGAGCGAGACGATGCCCGCGCCGTTCTGGCCGGCGGCCAGGCTGCCGCCGGAGATCGTGGCGTGCGACACCGTCAGCGGCGCGCCGTAGCTGTAGAGGACCCGGAACTGCGGCGTGCCCGAGGCCGTACTGCGAGCGATCGTCGCGCCGTTGCCGTGGATGGTCAGCGGCTGCACGACGATCGGCAGACCCGTGTTGTTGCCGTTGGCGCCCGGCGCTGCCGCGCTGGTCAGCGTGTAGGTGCACTTCTCCAGCTCGATGATGTCGGCGGTGCCGGGGGCGTTCGTGTTGGCCGACGTCATCGCCGCCACCAGCGCGGCGCTGTCGCCGCAGGGCACGTTGAACGTGCGCCCGCCGACGGAGATGCTGGCGCTCGCGGGGCTGGCGTCGGTGTTGCCCGCCGCGTCGGTCGCGCGGACCTCGGCGGTGTGCATGCCGTTGGGCAGACCCGTGAACGTCTTGGGCGACTGACACGACGACCAGGCGCCCTCGTCGATCCGGCAGGCGAACGTGGAGCCCGATTCGGAGGAGTGGAACGTGATCGTGCCGCTGCCCGTGTCCGAGCTCTCCTGCGGCGAGGAGTCGATGACCGTCTCCGGTGCGGCGGTGTCGATCACGACGGTCGCGGTGTCCTGGCCGGAGTTGCCGGACTCATCCACCGCGATGACCTTCAGCGTGTGCTCGCCGTCGCCGGACAGGACCGGCGTGTCGTAGGGCGAGCTGCAGAGCACCGGCGCGGAGTCATCGACGCTGCAGCTGACCTGGGCGGTCGGGTCGTCGACGGTGAACGTGAACTGCGGGGTCGTGTCGTTGGTCGGCGACTTGACGACCGTGACGTGCACCTGCGGCGGCGTGCGGTCCGGGCCGTAGCTGAAGCCCCGCGACTGCGGCGCCTCGGTGTTGCCCAGGGTGTCGTGCGCCCGCACCTGGAAGGTGTGGTCGCCCTCGGCGAACCCGTTGTAGGTGACCGGTGAGGTGCACGGCGTGAAGGCGTCGCCGTCCAGACGGCACTCGAAGCCGTCGAGGTCCCCGGCCGCCGAGCTGAAGCTGAACTGGATCGTCGGGAAGATCACCGTCTGCGGGGAGGCGGCGATCGTCGTGTGCGGCGCGGTGGTGTCGACCGTCACCGTCACCTGGTCGCTGCCGGCGTTGCCGGCGGCGTCCGTCGCGACGACCTTGATCGTGTGCGACCCGTCGCCCAGCGCGGAGGTCGTCAGCGGCGACGAGCAGGACTGCGCCACCAAGTCGATGACGCACGAGACCGTGGCGGCCGGGTCGTCGACCGTGAAGGTGACGTCGACCGTCGGGTCGGCGGTGCGCGACGCGTTGGCCGGCGCGGTGATGTGCACGACCGGCGCGGTGGCGTCGACGGTGAACGTCACCGACGCGGGCGTCGCGTCGGTGTAGCCGGCGGCGCTGGTCGCCTTGACCAGCACGGTGTGCGAGCCGTCGGTCAGGCCGGCCGGCTTGTACGGCGACGCGCAGGGCTGGTAGCTGCCGTTGTCCAGCTTGCACTGGAACGTCGACGCGGATGCCGCGTCGCTGAGCAGCGTGATCGACGGCGTCTTCACCGGGCCGGCCGGGCCGTTGGCCGTCGTCTGCGGGATGTCGGCCTCCGAGGCGCCGATGTCGCAGGCCTCACCGTCGGGACGCGCGACCGACTTGCCGTCCGTGGGCACCGAGGCGCAGGCCGCAGGGGCCGCGTCGATGGCCGGGCTGTTCGGCTTGAGGCGGTGGGTGTAGGCCAGCAGCGGCGCCGAGGCGCCGTTCTCGCGGGCCAGCGGGGCCAGCAGCGGGTCGGCGTGCAGGCTGAACGCCGGGCAGGTGCTGCCCGGGTGCTCGAGGTTGGCGCCCGACGCGGTGATCGTGCCGCCCGCGATGGCCGTGCACGGCGGTGCCGTGGCGGTCGCGGTCGAGTCGGTGTCCGCGACGATCGAGTTGGAGATCTGGACGCTCGAGTTGGCCGTGCCGCTGATCCGCCCGGTCCAGATCGCGGTGCCGGGCGCGGTCGTGGCCGGGTTGGCGAAGGTGCCGTTGTCGGCGAAGGTCGAGTAGGAGACGGTCGCGGTGCCGCCCGTCGTGGCGGCACTGTTGTAGACGGCCAGCGCGCCGATGTTGTTGACGGCGACGTTGCCCGTCCACGTCGTGTTCTCGTAGGTCAGCGAGCCGCCGGCCTGCGCCACGGCGCCCGTGCTGCTGTAGGAGTAGTTGATGTAGAACGTCGTGCGCTTCGCGTCGCCCGCCGCGTTGATGAGGTAGGCCGCGCCGCCGAGCGAGCTCGCTGCGTTCTGCAGGAACAGCGAGCGGTCGGCATGCAGCGTGCCACCGGCCATGTACAGGCCGCCGCCCTGGGCGGCCGCGTTGTAGGCGATGTCGACGTTGTTGAGGTTCAGCGTCGCGTTGAGGCCGTAGAGGCCGCCGCCCTGCTGGGTCACCGAGCCGCCGAGCAGCGTCACGTCGTTGAGGGTGAGCGTGTTGGCCGCCGCCATGATCCGGAACGCCGGCGTGCCGCCGGCCGTGCTGCGGCCGATCGTCACGTTGTTGCCGTTGATCGTCAGCGGCTGCGTCACGATCGGCAGGCCGGTCGACCCGTTCGTCGTGTCGGTCACGGCGGCCGTGGTCAGCGTGAACGCCGTGCAACCGCCCGAGACCACGCCGGTCACGTCGATCGTGTCCGCCGCGGCCGTGCCGTTGGCCGTCGTGATCGCCGCGGCGAGCGCGGCGTTGTCGCCACAGGCGACGTTGATGTTCGCGGCGGATGCATCCTGCACCCCGGCCGCGATGAACGCGATGGCGAGCGCGATGGCGCTGCGCCGAACCCTGATCCCCACTTCAGACCCCCCGGTCTCCACTCCGTTAGGCGAGCAAGAGTAGGCGAAAACGGGCCAGAACGAAAACGGACCGCCTCTCGGCGGTCCGCTCCGGTACCTCGGATGTGCGATCCGAAACTCAGGTGATGATCGGGATGATCAGGATCGCGACGATGTTCGCGACCTTGATCATGGGGTTGATGGCGGGGCCGGCGGTGTCCTTGAACGGGTCGCCGACGGTGTCACCCGTGATCGACGCCTCGTGGGCCAGCGTGCCCTTGCCGCCGAACGCGCCGTCCTCGATCAGCTTCTTGGCGTTGTCCCAGGCGCCGCCGCCGGCGGTCATCAGGACGGCGAAGAAGAAGCCGACGACGATGACGCCGATCAGCAGGCCACCGAGGGCCTTGATGTCGATGATGCCGACGATCAGCGTCAGCACGATCGGGATCATCGACGGGATGATCATCTCCCGCTGGGCGGCCTTGGTGACCAGGTCCACGCACTGGGCGTAGTCCGGGTCCTCGGTGCCGTCCATGATGCCCGGCTTCTCGCGGAACTGCCGGCGGACCTCCTCGACGACCGCGCCGCCGGCGCGGCCGACGGCCTCCATCGAGAGCGCCGCGAACAGGCAGACCATCATGCCGCCGATCAGCAGGCCCATGAGGACCGGCGGATCGCCGACGTCGAAGACCAGGTCGTTGGGGTTGACGTTCTCGGCCAGCAGCTCGTAGCGGAAGCCCGCGAAGAGCACGATGGCCGCGAGGACGGCCGAGCCGATCGCGTAGCCCTTGGTGACCGCCTTGGTCGTGTTGCCGACCGCGTCGAGCGGGTCGGTCACGTTGCGGACGTCCTCGGGCAGCTTGGCCATCTCGGCGATGCCGCCGGCGTTGTCGGTGATCGGGCCAAACGCGTCGAGCGCGACGATGAAGCCCGTCAGCGACAGCTGACCCATGACCGCGATGCCGATGCCGTAGATGCCTTCCGAGCCACCACCGGCGAGCTTCCAGGAGCCGAAGATGCCGAGCACGATCACGAGCGCCGGGAGCGCCGTGGCCTGCAGGCCCTGGGCCAGGCCCTGGATGATGTTCGTCGCGTGGCCCGTCTCCGACGCCTTGGCCGTCGACTTGACCGGGCTGAACCGGGTCGACGTGTAGTAGTCGGTGATGACGAACAGCGCCGCCGTGACGGCGATGCCGATCAGGGCACACAGGTAGAGGTCCGTCCAGGAGGGCGGATCGATCGAGCCCGCACCGGACGCGAAGTCCAGGTTCTTCATCATCGCGTTGGTGATCGGGGCGAACAGCGCCGCGGCGATGACGCCGGAGACGATCATGCCGCGGTACAGCGCGGCCTCGACCCCACCGCCGTCGGACGTCTTGACGAAGTAGGTGCCGATGATCGACGCGATGATCGCGACGCCGCCGAGGATCAGCGGGTACAGCGCGACCGCCGTGGCGTCGGCGACGTTGAACGTCAGGACGCCGAGCAGCATGACCGCGACGGCGGTGACCGCGTAGGTCTCGAAGAGGTCAGCGGCCATGCCGGCGCAGTCGCCGACGTTGTCACCGACGTTGTCGGCGATGACGGCCGGGTTGCGCGGATCGTCCTCGGGGATGCCGGCCTCGACCTTGCCGACGAGGTCGGCGCCGACGTCGGCGGCCTTCGTGAAGATGCCGCCGCCCAGACGGGCGAAGACCGAGATCAGCGACCCGCCGAAGCCGAGGCCGATGAGCGCGTCGACGGCCTCCTTGGGCGAGTCGTCGAAGACGGTGGTCAGCAGGCCGTAGTAGGCGGCCACACCCAGGAGCGCCAGGCCGACGACGAGCAGGCCGGTGATGGCGCCGCCCTTGAAGGCCACGTCCAGCGCCGGTGCGACGCCGCCACGTGCGGCCTCGGCGACCCGGGCGTTGGCCCGGACCGACACGTTCATGCCGATGAAGCCGGCGGCACCCGAGAGGGCGCCACCGATGAGGAAGCCGATGGCGACCTCGATGTCCTGGATGAAGATCAGGGCCACGAACAGGAGCGCGCCGACACCGGCGATCACCTGGTACTGCCGGGTCAGGTAGGCGCGCGCGCCCTCCTGCACCGCCCCGGAGATGCGCTGCATCTCCTCGTTGCCCGGGGAGAGCGCCAACAGCGAACGCGCCGTCAGCAAGCCGTACGCCACAGCAAGCGCAGCGCAGACGAGCGCGACGATGACACCGTGGTCGATGAGGAAGTCAGTCAAGAAAGTCCTCCGCAGAAGTCACATGGACGTGCCCTTGGGACAGCGGGCACGGCTTCAGGACAGAGCACAGCAGCGCTCCTCCCCGAAGCGTGGACGACCCTATACGACGAGCCCGGCGGAACGCGTCTTCGTCACAGTCAGCACAAGCACCGACCGCGACCGAGCGGCTACTGCCCGGGGACCCAGAGCCGCCCGGAGGCGGTGGCCGAGCCGGGCTCGCCCGGCTTGGGCGGCGCGGCCTCACCGGGGGTTCCGGGCTCGCCCGGAGCGGCGCCCTCGGCGCCGGGCGCCATCTGGCCGCCGATCTGGACGAACGCCATCTGCAGCTGGCTCAGGGCGTCCTTGATGCCCGCGAGGTCCTGCGGGTCCAGCGCCGGCTCGATCAGGCCGAGCAGCCGGCGCCCGCCTTCGATCGCCAGGCCGAGCTGGTTGGGGTCCTGCTCGTCCTCGGTGCCGGGCGCCAGGCCGGCCTTGCGGCCGCCCAGGTTCAGCAGCGACACGAGCGTCTGCAGGATCACGTCCTCGACGCGGACCTGCTTGAGCTGGGCCTCGTACTCGGCCGCCATCGCGGCGAGCTCCTCCTCGGAGGGCGGGTTCTCGGGGTCGAAACCGGGCGGGAACTGCTGCTCGCTCATGCTGATACCTCGGGGGCGTAGGTCGTCTCGGTCTCCGCGACGGCCGCGGAGAACACCTCATGCAGGGTACGGCCTGCGGCGGTCTGCGCCCGCTGGCGCTGTGCGCCGTTGTGCTCCGGGAAGACCGGCTCGATGCCGATCTCGGCGCGGACGGGCGCGGTCCAGTCCAGCAGCTGCTCGACGACGGCGCGGACCGGAAGGACCGTCGCCGTGTCCAGGTCGATGAGCTCGCCGTCGGCCCCGTGGCGGATCGCCCGCCAGAAGTTCTCCTCGATCAGCCGGCGCGGATGGTCGGTCCACGGCACGCCCTCGTCGATGTCGCGCGCGGCCTGCGCGACGACGGCGACGCACAGCTGCGCCATGGCCTCGCTCTCGCCGGCGGTGAGCTGCGCGTCGCAGATGCGCACCTCCACCGTCCCGAAGCTGAAGTGCGGGCGGATGCTCCACCAGACCTGCGTGTACTCCACGATCGAGCCCGTGCGGTACAGGAAGTCCACGTAGTCGCGGTAGGCGGCCCAGTCGCCGTAGGCGTCGGGGATGCCGCAGCGCGGGAACGTCTTGGTGAACGACTGCGTGCGCGCGGTGTGCAGCCCGGAGTCGCGCTGGTCCAGGAACGGCGAGTTGGCGCTGAGCGCCAGCAACGCCGGCAGCACCGGGCGCAGGCGGTCGCAGACCTTGATCGCGCGGTCGGCCCCGCTGACGCCGACGTGGACGTGGAGGCTGAAGGTGTTGTTGCGGCGCGCGACGTACTGCAGTCCGTCGACGACCCGGCGGTAGTGCTCGGTGTCGATGTTGCGCTGCTCGCGGTAGTCGCTGAACGGGTGGGTGCCCGTCGACCCGAGGCGGACGTCGTGGCGGCGGGCCAGCGCGAACAGCCGCTCGCGGTGGTCACGCTGACGGGCCAGCGCGTCGTGGATGTCCTCCCCGCGGCCGGAGCGGATCTCGATCTCGCTGCTGATCAGCTCGCCGCTGATCGACGCGGCGAGCACCTCGTCGGCCTGTGCGGCCTCGCGGAGCTCCTCGTAGCGCGGCGTCAGCTCCAGGCTGCGCGGGTCGAGGATCGCGAACTCCTCCTCCAGCCCGACGGTGCGGTCGACCGAGTCCGCGAACGCGGCCTCGACCTCTTCGGGTCGGAAGCTCACGTCAGGTAGAAGTAGAGCGCGTAGAGCAGGTCCACGGCCGGGCTGGACGTGTGGACCGTGACCTCCGGCGGCACCTGCAGCAGCGCCTCGGAGTAGTTGAAGATGATCTTCACACCCGCCTCGACGAGGTCGTCGGCCAGCGGCTGGGCGGCCGGCGAGGGCACGGCCAGGACGCCGACGACGATGTCCTCGTCCTCCACGACCTGCCGCAGCTCGTCGACGTGGCGGACCCGGTGCGGCCCGACCTCCATGCCGATCTTGCGCGGATCCGCGTCGAAGATCGCGACGACCCGGAAGCCGTGGTCGGCGAACACGTCGCTGGAGGCGATCGCGCGGCCGAGGTGGCCGGCGCCGAACAGCGCGATGTTGTGCTGGCCGGCCGTCCGCAGGATCTTGCGGATCTGGCTGAGCAGCGCGTCGACGTTGTAGCCGACGCCGCGCTTGCCGAACTTGCCGAAGCCCGAAAGGTCGCGGCGGATCTGGGTCGAGTTGACCTTCGTCCAGGAGGACAGCTCCTGGCTGGAGACCGTCTCCTTGCCCTCGCGCTTGGCCTGCGTCAGGACCTGCAGGTACCGCGCCAGGCGCGCGGCGACGCCCACGGAGAGCTTCTCCGGGAGATCCCCACCTGCGGTGTCCACGTCGAACTGCGTCATGCGCGACCGGGCATGTTAGGTAACCGCGTCGCCGGACAGCCTGCTCCGCAGGTCGTCCTCGTCGATGAAGAAGTCGTAGAGCTCCTCCCCGTCGAGCACGAGGACCGGGATGCGTTCGAGGTAGCGCTTGTGCAGCTCGTCGCTGGACTCGATGTCGATCTCCGCGAAGGCGGCACCGATCCGCTGCAGGACCTCCACCGCGTCCTCGCAGAGATGGCACCCCGGACGGGTGTAGAGCGTGATCGCGGGTGGCGCAGCCGCGTACGGCGCAGCCGGGTCGGGCCTCCCGGTCACAGCCCGCGGTTTCCCGTGGGGTACGCGTCGAGGGCGAGGGCCTCCTGCGGGCCGGCAGCGGCGGTGTAACGCGCCGCCGACGCGATCATCGCGGCGTTGTCGGTGCAGAGCTTGCGGTCCGGGACCTTCACGGTGCCGGCCAGGCCGGAGAGCCGCTCGCGCAGCGGGCCGTTGGCCGCCACGCCCCCGCCGATGGCCAGGCGGTCCAGGCCGGTCTGCTCCAGGGCGCGTGTCACGCGGGTGGCCAGCGTCTCCACGATCGCGTGCTGGAAGGACGCCGCGAGGTCGGCCCCGCGCCGGGCGGCCTCCTCCTCGCCGAGGTCGCGGACCGCGTAGAGCAGCGCCGTCTTCAGGCCGCTGAAGGAGCAGTCCAGCCCGCGCATCTTCTGCGCCTGCGGGAAGGCGAACGCGTGCGGGTCGCCGTCGCGGGCCAGCTTCTCCAGGTGCGGCCCGCCCGGGAACGGCAGGCCCAGCAGCCGGGCGCCCTTGTCGAAGGCTTCCCCCGCCGCGTCGTCGACCGTGCGACCGAGGACCTCGAAGCCGTCGTGCTCGGTGACGTGCGCGATGAACGTGTGGCCGCCGGAGGCGATGAGGCAGACGAACGGTGGCTCCAGCGGGTCGGGCTGCAGGAAGTTGGCGGCGACATGGCCCTGCAGGTGGTCGACCGCGATCAGCGGCAGGCCGCGGCTGAGCGCGATGGCCTTGGCCGTCGCCACGCCGATCAGCAGCGCACCAACCAGGCCCGGCCCCTGGGTGACGGCGACGCTGTCGAGGTCCTCCCACGCCGCGCCCGCCTGCACGAGGGCGTCGTCGACGACGAGGTTGGTCAGCTCGAGGTGGTGCCGGCTGGCGACCTCCGGCACGACCCCGCCGTAGCGGTCGTGGATCGTCTGCGAGGAGATGACGTTGGAGCGGATCTCGCCGTCGCGCGTGACCACGGCCGCGCACGTGTCGTCGCATGAGGTCTCGATCGCGAGGATCACTGTGGTGACGGGGTGACGGGGCCGGCGTTGGGGACGTCGTCCAGGCGGCCGAGCTTGGTCATCGGGGTGCGCCACATGATGAGGGCGTCCTCCCCGTTGTCCTGGTAGTAGCGGCGCCGGACGCCGGCGCTGAGGAAGCCGAAGCCCTCGTAGAGGTGGATCGCCGGCGTGTTGGAGACGCGGACCTCCAGGGTGTACTGCTCGTCGTCGCCGATGCGCGCGATGACCTCGTCCAGCAGCGCGGTCGCGATGCCCTCGCGGCGGCGCTCCGGATCGACCGACACGTTCATCACGTGCCAGATCACGTCGTAACGCGAGCAGATGAGGTAGCCGACGATGTGGTCCTCGTACCAGGCGGCCAGGCAGACACCCGACGGCTTGGAGATCTCCAGCACGAACATCGCCAGCGACCACGGCGTCGGGAAGGCGCGGCGCTCGATCGCGATGACCTGCGGCAGATCGGCGTAGGTCAGGCGGCGGATGTCGAGGGCGGTCGTGGCCATCAGGCCTGGCGCGGCTTGGCGTCCGGGTCGCGGACGTAGTCGGGGACGAGCGTGTCGCGGTCGGCGGCGGGGGCCTCGGCGGCCAGCCGGCACAGGGCCGCTGCGTCCACCGCATGCAGGCCGGAATCGTCCGCGGGAACCTCCGCGCCGGCGGCTTCCAACTCTGCTCTGAAGCGTAGCGCCCCGTCTCCCACGGCCAGATCGCCCGGTTGCACCAGCGCCGCCAGCCCGTCGGGCTTCAGCGCCTGTGCCCCGGGGCCGCCGGGAACCAGCACGAAGGCCTCGCCGCGGCGGGCGTCGAGGACCGGGAGCACCCGGCGCTCGGTGCTCGCGGCGACGGCGAGCGCCTGCAGCGTCGACACCGCGGCCAGTTCGGCCCCGCTGCCCTGGGCGAGACCGCGGGCGGTGGAGATGCCGATGCGCAGGCCGGTGAAGGTCCCGGGACCGACGCCGACGCCGATCCGGGTGACGTCGGCGAGCGTCAGGCCCGCCTCGTCGAGCACCTGCGCGACCAGCGGCAGCAGCTGTGCGGCGTGGCCCGGTCGTTCCTGCGGGCCGGGCGTGTGGGACGCCGTGAGCGTGCGCTCAGCGGTCTGCAGGCCGACCACCGTGGAGGGCGTGGCGGTGTCGAAGGCGAGGACGATCATGCGCTGATCTCCACCTGGCGGGCGTCACCGCCGCGGTGCTCCAGGGTGACGCGGGCGACGACGCGCGGACCGAGGTCCTCGCCGGCGACCTCGGGCCATTCGACGAACGCGATGTGGTGGTCGTCGACGTAGTCGTCCAGCAGCGACGGGTCCTCCCCCTCCAGCGTCGCCAGGCGGTGCAGGTCGAGGTGGCTGATCTCGGTGCCGTCGGCGGCCGCGTACTGGCGGCCGATCGTGAACGTCGGGCTGGTGACCGGCCCCTCGACGCCGAGCGCGCGCAGCGCGCCGCGGACGAAGGTGGTCTTGCCCGCACCCATCTCGCCGATGACGAGCACGACGTCACCCGGCCTGAGCGTGCGGGCCAGCGCGGCGCCCAGCGCCTCGGTCTCCTCGGCGCTTGCGGTCTGCTCAGCGGGCACGGAGGCGCAGACCCACGCCCGAGAACAGCAGCGCAAGGCCCAGCAGCGCCAGCACGCGCGGATCGGCGCCGGTGTTGGGCAGCGAGGTGCCCTGCGTGGCGACCGGCGAGGTCGGGGCCGGTGCGGCGGCCGTCGGCGGGGCGGTGCTGACCGAGGGCGCACCCGCGGCCTGGCTGGCCTCGCTGTCGGACTGCGACGGGGCCTGCCCGCCGCTGCTGTCGTCCCCCACCCCGGCCGCGCCGTCGTCGGTCTGGGTGGTGGTCGTCTGACCGGCCAGCGGATCGGAGTACTGGTCGTCGCCGGCGCCCTGGGCCTGGGCGGCCGCCGGCGCCGCCGCGAAGGTGACGGCGGCGAGGAGCAGCGCGACGATGTGGCGCGGGTGGCTCACGTGGCCGCATTCTAGGCACCCGGCCGGTCTCCTTCCTCTGCAGGCGCCCCTGGCGCCTGGACGGTCGTACGACACGCCGATCCGCGGGTCCGCCGGGTAGCCTCGGGCCCATCGAACGGCCGCTTCACATCCTCGTCCTGACCGACCGCGAGTGGACCCACCCGCAGGGCGGCGGCACCGGGACCAACCTGTACGGCCAGGTCGCCCGCTGGATCGACTGGGGCCACCGTGTCACGGTGATCGGCGGCGCCTACGAGGGCTGTGAGCCCGTCTCGCGCCCGCACGAGCGGTTGGAGATCCACCGAATGGGGACGCGGCTGACCGTGTTCCCGCGGGCCGCGCGCGCGGTCCGGCGCGGGCTGGCGGCGGATGCTGACGTCGTCCTGGAGGTCATCAACGGCATCGCGTTCTTCACGCCGCTGTGGTGGTGGCTGCGCGCGCCGGTCGTCACGCTCGTCCACCACGTCCACCAGGACCACTACGTCACCGAACTGGGCTTCCAGGGCCGGGTGGCCGCGCTGCTGCTGGAGCACCTGCCGCTGCGCTTCCTCTACGGCTCGCACGAGGTGCTGACGATCTCGCAGTCCGCGCACGACGACCTCGTCGCGCTGGGCGTCGCGCCGGAGCACATCCACGTCCACTACCTCGGGGTCGACGGGTCCGAGCAGGCTCCGGTGCCGAGGTCCGCCGAGCCGCGGCTGCTCTACCTCGGGCGGTTGAAGCAGTACAAACGCATCGAGACGCTGCTCGACGTGCTGGAGGCGGTACCCGACGCGACGCTCGACGTCGCCGGCGAGGGCGACCATCGCCCGGTGCTCGAGGCGGACATCGCCGCCCGCGGGCTCACCGACCGCGTCGTCCTGCACGGCCACGTCAGCGAGGAGCGCAAGTGGGAGCTCTACGACGAGGCCTGGGTCTCGCTCACCGCGTCCTCGGCCGAGGGCTGGTGCCTGACGGTCATGGAGGCGGCCACGCGCGGCACCCCGTCGGCGGCGCTGCGCGTCGGCGGGCTGCCGGAGTCCGTGGTCGACGGCGAGACCGGCGTGCTCGTCGATGCGCCCGAGGACCTGCCGGGCGCGGTCGCGGCGCTGGTCGCCGACGACGCCCGGCGCGCGCAGTACGGCGAGTCGGCCCGGGCGCGGGCGCGCGGCTTCACCTGGGAGGCGACGGCACGGGGCACCCTCGACGTGCTGGCGCGCGCGGCCGCCGGGTCACGGTCGTCGCTGCGCTCGCGGCTCTTCGGCTCGGACACCGGCAAGGCCGCGGGCCTGGCCGGCGCGACGCTGGCCAACAACGCCATCCAGCTGCTCTTCACGATCATCGTCACCCGTGTCCTCGGGGCCGACGGCTACGGCGCGCTGGCCGCGCTGATCTCGGCCTTCCTGATCCTGGTGGTGGGCGGGCAGTCGGTGCAGGCCGCCGCGGCGCGCGAGGTCGCCCTGCGGCGCCTGGGCGATCGCGCCGAGCTGCACGCCACGCTCATCGGCTGGACCAGGACCCTGATGCTGGCCACGCTGGCGCTGGCCGTGCTGGGCGTCGCGGTGAAGGACCCGCTGTCGTCGCTCATCGGCGTCGAGGAGCATCAGTGGGCCACGGCGGCGCTGCTGCCCACGGGCGGCTTCTGGATGCTGCTGTCGCTGCAGCGCGGCGTCCTGCAGGGCCTGCACGCGTTCCGCCCCGTGGCGCTGTCGATCATCGGCGAGGCCGGCGGGCGGCTGCTGCTGGGTGTGGCGCTCGCGGTGGCGCTGGACGTCAGCGGCGCGTTCCTGGCCACGCCGCTGTGCTTCGCGGTGACCTCGCTCTACCTCGCGCGCGACCTCGACCGCCGGCTGGGCGCGGCGTCGCCGGAGCACGCCCGGTCGACGTTGCGCGCGCTGGTCGGGGACGGGTGGGTGCCGATCGTCGGCCTGGTGCTGCTGGCCGTGCTGCAGAACATCGACGTCATCATCGCCCGTCACCAGCTCGGCCATGACCGCGCCGGGTCCTACGCGGTGGCCGCCGTCGCCGCCAAGGCCGTGGTCTGGGTGGCCATCGGCATCGGCCTGCAGCTGCTGCCCCAGGCGACCGCACGCGCTGCGGCGGGCGAGGACCCCCGCCCCGTCCTGATGCGCGCGCTGGGGGTGCTGGCCGCCGTGGCGGCGCCCGCGCTGCTGATCTTCGTCGCGGTGCCGTCGCTGATCCTGCGGACCGCGTTCGGGCCGGACACCGTCGAGGCCGCGGGCGCGCTGCCCGTGCTCGGCCTGGCCATGACGCTGTTGGCCCTCGCCTACCTGACGGTGCAGTACATGTTCGCGCTGGGCCAGGTGAAATTCCTCTGGGTGCTCGCCGCCGTCGCGGTGTGCGAGGTGCTGTTGCTCTTCAGCGGGTCGTTCTCGATCACCGGCTTCGCGTCGATGGTCGCGGCCGCGCAGGTCATCGCGGCGACCACCGTGCTGGTCCTGGCGCTGCGCGCCCGTCCGCAGGTGAGGACGACGTGACCGCCTGGCAGGACGTCGAGGGCTGGCTGACCCCCGCGCAGGGGGCGCGTCTGGCCGCGCTGGCCGGCGAGGTGCCGGCCGGCGGGCAGATCGTGGAGATCGGCTCCTTCCGCGGCAAGTCGGCCATCGCGATGGCGCTGCCGGCGCGCGACGGCGTCTCGATCGTCTGCATCGACCCGCACGCCGGCTCCGACCGCGGCCCGCAGGAGATCGCGGCCGACGCCGCCCGCGGTGACGCCGACACCGAGGCGTTCGAGGCGAACCTGCGGGCCGCCGGCGTCCGCGATCGCGTGCGCCACGTGCGCAAGTTCTCCGACGACGCCCACGGCGACGTCGAGGGCCCGATCGACCTGCTCTACGTCGACGGCGCGCACCGGTACGGCCCGGCCCGGGCCGACATCCGCGACTGGGGCGCGCGGGTGCCCCCCGGCGGGCGGATGGCCGTGCACGACTGCTTCTCCTCGGTCGGCGTGACGCTCGCGCTGCTGCGCGAGCTGACGTTCTCGCCGGACTGGCGCTACCTCGGGCGCTCGCGATCACTCGGCGTGTGGGAGCGCGGCCGGCGCGGTGGCGTCCTGCGCCAGCTCACCAGCCTCCCCTGGTTTGCCTGGAACGTGGTGCTGAAGGTGCTGATCCTCGCCCGCCTGCGGCGTGGGCCCTGGCCGTTCTGAGCCGGCGCCCGAGCACGAACAGCAGCGCGACCAGACCACCGACCGCCAGCCAGTGCGCGGTGATGTGCTGCGTGGCGTAGGCGGTGTCGTAGCCGCCGTCGTCGGTCGGGCTGGTCAGCAGGTAGGACAGCGGCACGGCCACGACCAGCAGCACACCGGCCAGCCACAGCAGCGCACGGTCGCTGACGGCGCGCCACAGGATGAACGCGGTCGCCGGCCCGATCACCACACCCGCCCGCAGCGCGAACACGAACCCACCGACCGCACCGGCCAGCAGGCCCCACGCCAGGGCCCGCCCCGGCGGCAGGCGCACGGGGACCGCGTCCGGCGCCGCCGGGGCGTCGGGCGCGACCGCGGGCCGACGGCGGCGGCGCGGCCACAGCGCGAGGAGCAGCAGGAACGGGGCGCTGATGAGGCTGAGGGTGAGCGCGCGGTCGACGGCCTTCTGGGGGCTGTAGGTGATGTCGAGGTTGCGACAGCCAGGGGCGCCGAGGGGCCAGGCGTTGGCGTAGCCCTGCAGCGGGCGGGGCGCGCCGAGGTCGCGGCCGTCGCAGCGTGCCCGCCAGCCGGCCTCGTAGCTCTGGCCGAAGACGAGGTAGGAGGGGCTCGAGACCCGGATCGCGGCGTGGCGCAGGCCCTCGCCGTCCAGGGTGCCGTCCCGCAGGACCACCGCCGGCGTGGTGTCGGCGGGCACGACGGTGAGGCCCTGCGGCGACGGGCCGTCGAGGCGCAGCTGGTCGACGACCAGGGGCGCCCGGAGGCCGCGGATGGTGGTGGTGCCGCCCATGGACGGCCGGGTGCAGCCGCTGAGCGGCAGCGGCCGGCCGGCGTCGAGGGCGGCCCGCGGGACCGTGCCGCCGAGGTCGACGCGCGTGCGGCCGACCGCGACCGATGCGGCGCCGCAGGGCAGGTCCAGCGCACCGCCGCGGGGGACGTCCAGGCGCGGCAGGCCCGCGGCGCGCACCTCGCCGATGCCGACCGCGCGACGCTGCTTGAGGCGCTCCGGCGTGCCGGCCGGGAAGCGGGCGCCGACGACCGTGAGCCGCACCGTCCGCCCGGTCAGCGGCGTGGGCAGGCTGACCAGGCCGTCGGGGGCGACGTCGAGGACGGGCGTGCCGACGCCGTCGACCTCCAGACGCACGCGGGTCGGGCGGCGCACGCGCACCGACGGCGGGGTGAGCCGCAGCCGCTTGAGACGGTGCGCCCGCGGCCAGGTCCACGACAGCCAGGCCCGTCGCCCGCCGACCCAGGACGCGATCCAGTCGCGTCCCTGCGCCCCGGGGCTGCTCCCCGGAGCACCGCCGTCGAAGGCGCCGGACGCCCGGTGGCGCGGCAGGCCCTCATAGCGGGCGCTGCCATCGACCCTCAGGTCGCCGGTCACGCCCGCCAGCGTGTCGAGCTCGGCGTCCGACGTGGTGACGGCGGGGCGTGTCCAGGCCTCGGCGCGGTAGGCGCGCCGGTCGTCGGGCAGCTCGGCGATCCGGCGCAGCTGCAGCTCGGGGTCGCGCGCATCGCGGACCAGGCCGGCCTGCGCAGCGCCCGCGACCGCGCCACGGACGTAGGGCTGCGGGCCGGTGAAGCGGTTGAGCAGCAGGTCGATCCGGGCCCGGGAGAGGTCCGCGCCGCGCAGCTTGGCGCTGAGGTCGCGCGGCGTGCGCAGCGCCTCGGTGACCGACACGCCGGGGATGCGCAGCTCGCGGATGCCGCCCGCTCCGGCGGACGCCCGCTCGGGCCGCTGCACCTCGGCGATGAGGATCGACAGGCCCGTCGCCCGCCTGAGGTTGAGCGTCAGGTGGTTCCACCCCGGCCGCACGGCAAAGCGCCGGCCGTTGACCTTCACGGCCTTGACGAGGCCGCGGCTGTCGGAGTAGGGCAGCAGGTCGATCGCGGTCACCGCGCGCGGCCGCTGGAAGTCGACGTCGAGGTGGTGGCGGTCCTCGGCCAGGACGCGGTCGGCCAGCCAGGCCGTGGCCGGGTCACCGTCCAGGGCCGCGAAGGGCCGGTGCTCGGGGAACTGGGTGACCTGCGGTGAGGCGGGCGCGTCGAGGCGCTTGACGCCGCGCACGACCGCGACGGTCTGGGCGTCGGCGCCCGCGTCCGCGAACGGGTTGAGCATCGTGCCGTCCTGGCTGACCGTGTCGCCTACGGTGAGGACCGCGCCGCGGTCGCCGAGCTGCCGCGCCGCGACGAAGGCCTGGCGGCGGTTGCCGTCGGTGAAGACGAACGTCGCGCCGGTGGCGGCGGCCTGCTGCAACTGCGCGCGGCTGAGGTCGGGTGCGTAGGCGTAGGGATGCGAGGGGTCCAGCGCGCCGAAGGCGGCCAGGCCCGTGAGCCCGGTGGCACCGCCGTCGATGACGGTCAGCGGGTTGCGGGGCACGGCCGTCAGCATCCGGCCGCCGAGGCGGCGGTCGGTGTACTGCGCGGTCCGCACCGCCCCCTGCAGGCGCTCGGGCGCGGCCGCGGTGCTGCCGACCGGGCCGAAGGGGCGCCCGCCGGCCAGCCCCTGGCCGCGAAGCTGTCGGACCGTCTCGGCGAGGCCGAGGTTGCCGCCGCGGGCGCGGTCACGGTCCGCGGCGGTGACGAGATCCCCCACGCCCTGCAGCTCCAGCAGCGGGCGCAGCTGCCCGGGCACCAGCCGCTCCTGCGTCAGCAGCGCATCGGTGGCCCATTGCAGCTCGGTGCTGCGCAGGTCGGCGAACGGGACGATGTAGCGCGAGGTGACCGGCCGGTCGGTCAGGGCCGGCAGCAGCTCGTCGATGGTGCCGCCGTAGCGGCTGAACGCGAACAGCTGGCCGGGGACCACCCAGGCCCGTGACCGCGACGCCGCCGTCCGGCCCAGCTGGTCGGCCTGCTGCTGCGTGGCCCGCGGCACCGCGAACTGCAGCTGCCGCTCCAGCGCGCGGCCCGTCACCAGCGGCCACGCCGCGAGGACCACCAGCAGCGCGCCCACCGTGCCGACCGCCGTCCGGCGGATGCCGTCGAACGTCGCCAGCGCCGCCGCGGCCATCACCGCGAGGCCGAGCGCCACGAGCGGGCCGGCCTTGTAGGTCGTGCGCAGGAAGCGCACCCCGTCGACGTGGTTGTAGACGAAGGTCAGCCCGCGACGCAGCGGCGTCCCCTCCGGCCAGCCGGCCACCATCGCCAGTAGCCCGGCGACGACCAGCAGCGCGAAGAACGGCACCGACGGCAGGCTCCGCGTACGCCCCAGCGACAGCAGGATCAGACCGGGCACGAGCAGCGAGGCCAGCACGATGGGGTCGGAGAACAGCAGCACGCCCTGGCCCGCGAACGGGTACAGGTGGCCGCCGAACCCGACACCGACATAGCTCGTCCAGAAGCCCATCAGCCGCAACGCCTCCGGCAGCGAGGAGGTGCCCCAGATCGTGCCGGGCTGCTCGGTGAACGGCAGGAAGTCCAGGCCGTGCTTGGCGTGCACACCGAGCGGCACGACCCACCACGCGTTGGCCAGCCCCAGGCACAGCCCGCTGCGCCAGCCCCAGGACCACAGGCCCTGCCGGCCCCGCAGCGCCACCTCGTACACGACCAGCAGCGCGGGTGCCAGCAGCACCCATCCGGTGACCGCCGCGTTGACGCCGCCGCCGGTCAGCGCCAGGACCAGCGCCCCGGTGGCCGGCCAGCGCCAGCCCCGGGGATCGGCCAGCCCGCGCCGCACGCAGATCAGCATCCACGGCAGCGCCGCGTAGGCCAGCAGCGCGACGCTCGTGCGGTTGGCGTAGACGGTGACGTACGGGTTGACGATGTAGAGGACGCCCGCCGCGACGGCCGGCGTCGAGCGTCCGGCGAACTCGCGCGCCACCGCCCACGCGCCGAGCGCGGCGACGGCCAGCAGCGTCCCCAGCCACAGGCGGTGGACGACCCAGACCGGCAGGCCGAGCGCATCACCCGCCGCGAACCACGGCGCCATCGGCAGCAGGTAGCCGTTGTACTGACCGCCCCACACGTGCCCGAGGTCCGCGGTCGGCGACCAGACGCTGAACAGGTCGTGCAGGAAGCGCGCGGGCGCGACGTACAGATGGACCTTGGTGTCCGCGACCACCTCGCCCGTCCGTTGGGCGAAGGCGAGCGCGTAGGCGAGCAGCACCAGTGCTGCAGGGGCGGTTGCGCGGCGGGAAAGCAGACCCGGGACAGTACGCTGGCCCGCCGATGCGTCGCCTTGCCGAGACCCTGGTGCGCACCGCCCTGCTGGGCGGCTGGGTCGTGCTGGCCTTCTTCAGCGGCGGGTACGACGATGGCCCCCGCCTGGTGATGCTCGCGGTCTGCGCCGCCGCGCTGGCCCTGGCCCTCGGCGCCGGCGAGCGGGTGCTGCCCCGGTCGGTCCCCGCGCGGGTGGCGCTGGCCGCGCTGGCGCTGCTGAGCGGCTGGACCGCGCTGAGCCACGGGTGGGCGCCGCTGGCCGACGCCGCCGACGACGCGCTGGAACGCGACCTCCTCTACCTCGCCGCGCTGTTCGCGGGCGCGCTGGTCTGGCGCTGCCGTCACGCGGCCTCCTACGTGGAGCCGCTGTTGGCGGGCGGTGTCGTGATCGTGATCGGCTACGCGCTGGCGGGGCGCCTGGTGCCCGGACTGGTCGAGCAGCACGCGAGCGTCAGCGCCGGCGGGCGCCTGGAGCAGCCGCTGACCTACTGGAACGCGACGGGCGCGCTCGCCGGCCTGGGCCTGGTGCAGACCGCCCGGCTGGCCGGGGACCGGGCGCGGGCTGCCTGGCTGCGGGCCGCCGCCTCCGCCGCCGCGCCACTGCTGGCCATGGGCCTGGTGCTGTCGTTCTCGCGCGGTGCGCTGGCCGCCACGGTCGGCGGATTGCTGGTGCTGCTCGTCCTGGCGCCGACGTGGACGCAGCTACGGGCCGTGGCGATCTGCCTGGAGGCCGGTGCGGTCGCGGTGTTCGCGGCGCTGGCCGCACCGTCGATCCGCACCGCCGAGCCGGGCGACGCGCAGGGTGCGCTGGTGCTGCTCGCGCTGGTGGCGATGGCGCTGATCGCCGCCGCGACCACCGCCTACGCCGCCCGCGCCGAGGAGGACGAGCGCGTGCGATTGGGCCGCCTGCCGCTGCCCGCCTACGCGCCCGCGCTGGCGCTGACCGCCTGTGCGCTGGCGTTGCTGATCCCGGTGCTGGCCGGTGGGCGGGACTCCGGCCGTCAGCCCGTCCAGCGCTCGGCGCGCGCCTCGGAGCTGGCCAGCGTGCAGTCCAACCGCTACGACTACTGGCGCGTCGGCCTGGAGGCGTTCGCCGACCATCCCCTGAGGGGCGTCGGGGCGGGCGGGTTCCAGACCGAATGGCTGAAGCACCGCCCCTACCCCGAGGGCGTCAAGCAGGCCCACAGCCTCCAGGTCCAGACCCTCACCGACCTCGGTCTCGTCGGCGCGCTGCTGCTGGCGGTCTTCCTGGGCGCCGTCGGCCTCTGCGCCCGCCGGGTCCAGCGCGACGACCCGGCGCTGGCCTCCGGCGCGTGCGCGGTCCTCGTCGTCTGGCTCATGCACGCCACGATCGACTGGGACTGGGAGATCCCGGCCCTGACGCTGGCCGCCCTCCTGCCCGCCGGTGTCCTGCTGGCGCAGGCTCAGGCCGCGTCGCCGCGCCGGCGCAGCAGCGCGGAGACCCGTGGACCGGCGGCGGCGATGCTGATCGACGCCAGCACGACGACCGACGGCTCGGCCCCGTAGCGGAAGCGCGTCGACCCGTAGGTCGTCAGCCCGACCAGGACGACGAGCAGGACCGGCATGCCGAGGATGAGCAGCTGCCTGCGCCGCCGCAGCAGCACCGCGCCGCCGATCGCGCACGGCGCCAGCAGCCACCAGGCGACCAGGCCGAGCTTCTGGGCCGCCGGCCGGCGTCCCTCGGCGCCCGCGAGGTAGACGCCCTGCCCCCAGGGCCGGTAGAGGTCGGTGAGCCGTCCGGCCCGGGCCGCGACCACCAGCGGCAGACGGCCCAGGTGGTCCTTCATGTAGGTCAGGCCGCGCCGCCGGTACTCGCGCGACTGCACCGCCTCGTCACCCGGCGGGGTCTTGCCGTAGCAGGAGAAGACCCAGGAGCCGATCAACGGGCCGTAGTAGGTGTCCGGGCAGTTGGCGCCGACCCAGATGCCGTCGGAGTTCGTGGAGATCAGCACCGGCCGGTCGAACGTCGCGAGGTTGCGCACGGTCCACGGCGTGAGGACCACGGCGCACGCCACGACCCCGGCGAGCCCGTGGCGCCAGGAGCGCTCGCGCCGCGCCAGCGGAAGCACCAGCAGCACGATCAGCCCGAGGGACTCCCCCCGGGTCAGCGCACCCAGGCCGATGAGCGCGCCGAGCAGCGCGTGACCTCGGACGTCGCGGGCCCGGTGGGCGACCAGCAGCGTCAGCGCCAGCAGCACGCCGTAGACGGTCTCCGACATCAACGTGGCGTCCTGCGCCCAGAGGTTGGGGTAGACCGCGGCGATGCCCGCGGCGATCAGCCCCACGGTCTCCCCTGCCGCCGCGCGGCCGACCAGGCCCAGGAGCGGCACGATCGTGGCGCCCAGCACGGCCAGCCCGACCTTCTGCTGCGCCGTCGAGTCCAGCCCGACGAGGTCCAGCGCGGCGACGACGACCGTCATGCCCGGCGGGTGCTCGGCGGTCGGCACGTCCTCGAAGACCCGGCGGAAGCCCTCGCCGTGCGCCAGGTAGCCGCCCTCGACGTGGTAGGTGAGGGCGTCCCCGATGACCGGGAAGTGCCGCTGCAGGACCGCGTAGGCGATGCGGATGATCAGGCCGCCCAGCGAGATGAGCGCGAGTCTGCGGGCAAAGGTGCTCACCGGGGCGAAAAGTATGCTCGCGGTCGTGCCGGATGCCGTCCCCGAGCCCGCGGTCGCCCCGCCGCCGGGCCACCCGCGCTTCGCGCTGTTCGACGGCTTGCGGGCGATCGCGGCGTTCAGCATCGTGGTGACGCACGCGTCGGGCATCACGACGTTCGGCGCGACCGACGACGTCATCGGTCCGCTGACGGCGCGGCTCAACGCGGGCGTCGCGGCGTTCTTCGTGATCTCCGGCTTCCTGCTGTACCGCCCGTTCGTGCTGGCCCGGTTCAGCGACCGGCCGGCGCCCGGCACGGGCCGCTACCTGTGGCGGCGCGTGCTGCGCATCGTGCCCGCGTTCTGGGTCGCGATGGTCGTGCTGGAGCTGTGGCCGGGACTCAACAACTTCCCCGGCGACCAGCCGTGGCGCTACTTCCTGTTCGGCCAGAACCTCGACCGCTTCACGCTGGACGGCGGCATCGGCCCGGCGTGGAGCCTGTGCATCGAGGCCGAGTTCTACGTCGTCCTGCCGCTGTGGGCCTACGCCGCGCGCCGCCTGCGGCCGTCCGCGCGCGCCGAGCTCACGGCGTTCGCGGTCCTCGCCGTCGCGTCGGTCCTCGCCCGCACGCTGGTCCACGCCCACGCCCCCGTCTCGCCGCTGAGCTACACGCTGCCGCTGAACCTCTTCTGGTTCGCGCCCGGCCTGATGCTCGCGGTGCTCAGCGCGCAGTGGCAGGCGTCCGGCCACAAGCCGCGACCGGCCCGCTGGCTCGGCGACCACGCCTGGGTCTGCTGGGCGGCGGCGCTAGCGGTGCTGATCCTCAGCGCCAACGTCGGCCTGCCCCGCGACCTGCTGTTCCGCTACAGCGACCGGACCTGGCTGGCCGAGCACGTCCTCTACGGCGTCTTCGGCGCCCTGCTGGTCCTGCCGGGCGTCGTCGGCGACGGCCACCGGGGCTGGGTGCAGGCGTTCCTGGGCCATCGCGTGATGGCCTGGCTGGGCCTGATCTCCTACGGCGTCTTCCTCTACCACCTGCCGGTCGCGCCGAAGCTGCTGGGCATCCAGGACGACGTGCCGCTGCCGTTCGTCGCCTACACGGCCGCGCTGACCGCGGTGGCGATCGCCTACGGCGCGGCCAGCTACTACCTGCTGGAGCGCCCGATCCTGAAGTACAAGGACGTGCGCCGGTGAGGCGCTTTCCCGC
>CAYUDT010000058.1:0-30005 GCA_964443695.1 uncultured Conexibacter sp.
CCATCTTCCACGCGGCGTGCAGCGTCATCAGCCGCGCCGCCTGCATCTCCGCGGCGCTGTCGGCGATCCAGTTCTGCACGGTCTGCTTCTCGGCCAGCACCCCGCCGAAGGCCTGCCGGTAGGTCGCGCGCTCGCAGAGCATGTCGAACGCCCGCTGGGACACACCCAGCCAGCGCATGCAGTGGTGGATGCGGCCCGGGCCCAGCCTGAGCTGCGCGATGAGGAAGCCTGCGCCGACCTCACCGAGCAGCGCATCCGGCCCGACGCGGACGTCCTCGTACTTGATCTCGGCGTGGCCGCCGAGCTTGCCGAACTCCTCCCACGGGTGCTCCATCGTGGGGACGTCGCGGATGATGTTCACCCCGGGCGCATCGGTCGGGACGATGAACATCGACGCCCGCTGGTGGGGTCGCGCGTCGGGGTCGGTGACCGCCATGACGATGAGGAAGTCGGCGATCGAGGCGTTGCTGGAGAACCACTTGTGGCCGTTGATGACCCAGCCGTCACCGTCGCGTTCGGCGCGGGTGATCAGCAGCGTCGGGTCGGCGCCCGCGTTGGGCTCGGTCATGCTGAAGCAGCTCTTCAGGTCACCGGCCAGCAGCGGGTGCAGCCAGCGGTCCTTCTGCTCCGGCGTGCCGGCCAGCGCAAGGATCTCGGAGTTGCCGGAGTCCGGCGCCTGGCAGCCGAACGCGTTCGGGGCGAACGCGCTGGTGCCGAGGATCTCGTGCAGCAGCCCGAGCTTGACCTGGCCGTAGCCCTGCCCGCCGAGCTCGGGATCCAGGTGCGCGGCCCACAGACCCTGCTCCTTGACCTGCTCCTGCAGCGGCGCGTAGATCGCGTCCAGCGCCGCCTGGTCGAGGTCGCCGTAGATGGTCTCCAGCGGCCAGATCTCGCGCCTGACGAAGTCACGCGCCCAGTCCAGCTTCGCCTGGAACTCAGGCTCGGTCGAGAAGTCCCACGCCATGTGGGCGAGACTAGCTCAGTCCTCCGCGAGGACGATCAACTTGTCGCCGTCGGCGCACGAGCAGCGCATCGACTTCGCCGGGTTGATCGTCACGCCGTAGGCCGCATCGGGGTCGTCGGCCTGCGAGCCGTCGCGGTAGCCGATGGCGCTCTCGCCCCGTGCCCGCGCGGAGGCGATCAGCGTGGCGAACGCCACCGGCTCACCCGGCGTCACGTACGCGGAAGCGTCACGCAGGTAGACCTCCGAGCCCTCCGCGCTGAACAGCTCGTCGAAGACGTCGGCCAGGTTCTCGTTCTCGGAGATCTGGGCGAGCATCAGGCTGACGATCTGGTCGCTGACGATGACGTCGTCGACCTTGGTGACCTGGGCCAGCTCGCGGTCGCCCTCGTCGAGCATCTCCGATGCGATCGTCACGTGCTTCTCGGAGTGCGCGGTGAGCTCGCGCAGGTGCAGCAGGGTGACCAGCGTGCGGGCGTCCGCGCGCGAGGACGGCAGGTGGTCGTCGCTCATGACGATGACGTGGTCGAACGTCGGGATCTGCAGGCCGGCCAGGGTGTTGCGGTCCGTCGTCGCGCCGACGTGCGTCGCGATCGTCAGGTTGCTCAGCGGCCCGGTGCCGTCGATGACCTCCTGGATGCGCGCGGCGTCGCCTGCGAGGACGACGGCCTCCGAGCCGGCAGCGACGAACTGGTCGAGCTCGCGCAGCACCAGGCCGGTGCGGCGGTTGAGGTTGATGATCAGCGCGCGCCGGGGGCCGTCCTCGGGCGTGTGGCCCTCGGAGATGCGCTCCGTCTCGGGCTGCTCTTGCGTCGGCACCGCGGCGTCGAGGATGCTGTCGTCCTCGGCCACCGCGATGACCTCGTCGCCCGCGCCGAGGACGGTGTCCATCGGCGGGTTGACACGCACGCCGTCAGCGGCGGTGCGGATGCCCATGACCGAGCAGTTCTCGTAGGCCAGCAGCGCGTCGCCGTAGGTCTTGCCGACCAGGCCGCGATCCGCGCGGAAGTAGATCTCGTCGCCGTCGAAGTCCAGGAGCTCGACGTAGACCGCGGCCGCGCCCGCCTGGCGCGAGGTCTGCACGATGAGCCGGGCGATGGTCTCGCCCTTGTCGACGATGACCGCCTCCGAGCCGCCGACGAGGTAGGCCGCCTCGAGGTTGGACGCGTCCTCGATCTCGGCGACGATCCGGTAGGGCTCCTCGCGGCGGTCGGGGCCCTGCGTCAACGCCAGGACGCTCTTGATGACGCTCGTGTCAGGGTCGTCCTCGTCGGGCGACAGGACGATGATCGAGCGGCAGTCGTGGTGGTTGACGATCGCCAGGTCGCGCAGGTCGATGGGACTGCCGGTGCGGCAGACGACCTTGGTGTTGCGCATGTCCCCCACGCGCTCGCGGATCGCGTCCTCCATGTCGACCTTGTCGTGCTCGGCCAGGATCACGACCGACGGGTTCTTCTCGGACTCGTTGGCGATGGACAGCTCCGAGAGGATCGTGAAGATCGTGTCGCTCCAGCCGAGGATCAGCGTGTGGTCCTTCTCCAGGACGGTGGAGCGCCCTTTGCGCAGCTCGGTCAGGCGTTCGTCCAGCGAGGTGGCCAGCACACCGATGAAGGCGCTGAAGACGACGATGCCGCCGAAGGTCACGAAGATCCCGATGACGATGTAGGCGTTGCCCGAGTCACCGGCGACGGTGCCGGAGTCGATGGTGTGCAGCAGCGCGTTGTAGGCCGCGGTGATCGGGTTGTCGGTCGGGCCCTGGCCGAAGATCAGCGCGATCAACGCCGCGACGACCACCATGACGACGACCGCGAGGCCGAGGTAGCCCAGCAGCGCGTTCGGGCCGCGCGACATCGACTGGTCGAACGCGTAGCGGACCTTCTGGCCGACGCTGGGTTCGGCGCGCGGCTTGACCTTGCGGCGGACGGGTGTGGACGCGGCGGCCGCGCGCTGGCGGCGAAGGCGACTTGAGCTGCTCACGGGCGGTGCATCCTACGCCCAATGACAAGGGGCACCGGGGCCTGCGCGGACGTACAGAATTGGATGGTCGGCCCCGCGCCCGACCCATAGCTTGGCCGCATCAGGGTGTCGAGCTCCGGGGAGGGGCAATGCGTAAGGGAATGTGGCCGGCGGTCGCCGTCGTGCTGGTCGTCGCAGTGGGAGGCATCATCTTCGCCGTCAGCGGCGGGGACGATGACACCCGGAAGAACGCTCTCGCGAGCTCGGGGGAGCTCGTCGCCAACGGGGGCTTCGAGGACACCTCGGCCTGGCTGCCGAACGCCGGAGCCGCCCGCAAGACCACCGGGCCGGCCCACAGCGGCACCGGCTCCATGCAGCTCGGCGGGTCGACGGAGTACGCCGGGAGCATCGTGAGGCAGGACATCGCGGTCCCGGCCGGCGACGGCCCGGTGAACCTCTCGTTCTGGCTCAACGTGACCACCGCCGAGACGGCGACCACCGCCGTCGACCCCCTCACCGTCCAGGTCCGCGATCCGTCGGGGTACATCAGGGGCAACGTCGCCCAATACAGCAACCTCGACCGGACGGCAGCCGGCACGTACGTGCAGAAGAGCGGGTTCGACCTGAGCAGCTACCGGGGCCAGACGATCACGATCTTCTTCAAGGCCGACCGCGACACGTCCAACGCGACGCTGTTCCGCATCGACGACGTCTCGGTGAACGCCGGTGGTGCCGCCGCGTCGCCGCCGGTCCTGAGCGTCGCTCCGACGAGCCTGTCCTTCGCAGGCACGGCCTTCCAGAGCACGGCGACCGCCAAGCAGCTGAGCATCAACAACACCGGCGGCGGGACGCTGAACTGGCGCGCCACGGGCACCCAGCCGTGGCTGAGCATCTCACCCGCATCCGGCACCCAGCCCGGCGCGGCCACCGTCTCGGTCAAGGCGACCAACCAGGCCGCCGGGACCTACAAGGACGAGATCACGATCGAGGCGACCGGCGCCACCCCCGTGAAGATCCCCGTGACCTTCACGGTCTCCGGGTCGGCGACCGCCGACCGCGTGAGCAACGGCGCCTTCGAGGGCAGCGCCACCCCCTGGACGATGAAGGGGACCGCGGCCTGGATCTCCGGCTCCGCCGACGCGCACGCCGGGAGCGGCCACCTGGCGCTCACGGAGTCCGCGAGCTCCGCCACGGGCTCGGCCGGCCAAGCGATCACCGTCCCGGGCACCGCGACGACGGCCGACCTGTCGCTGTGGCTGAAGGTCACCACCAGCGAGGTGTCCGGCAAGGCGAAGACCCGCAGCGACCAGCTCTTCGTCAACGTCTACGACACGGCAGGGACGAAGCTGGCCACGCTGGCGAGCTACTCCAACCTCGACGCGTCGACCGCCTACGTGCAGCGGGGGCCGATCAGCCTGCTGGCCTACAAGGGCAAGACGGTGAACCTCCGGCTGGAGACGACGACGAACAACGCCAGCCTGCCCACGACGTTCAGGGTCGACGACGTGTCGGTGAGGTAGGGCGGCCGGGGCCGCGCCGGCGCTGCCGGCGCGGCGGCCCGCGTCGCTAGCGCCCGCGTACGCGGGCGTCGGGCTTGCTCGGCTCGCCCTCGACGTTGCCGGCCTTGTCGACGCCGCGCGAGTAGAACGCCGACGTCTGGCCGCGGCGGACGTTGACCTTGATGGTCGGCTTCGTCGTCGTCGCGACCTTCACCCAGCGGCCGGTGCCGATGCGGCGGTAGATGCGCACGCTCCTGACACCGCTGACCGCGACGTTCTTCGGGCCGGCGTCGGCCGACCTGATCCTCAGCGTCACCTTCGTCAGACGTGTCGTCCTCGGCGCGGTCACCGAGGTCCTCGGGGGGCGGCGGTCGACGAGCTTGGCGCCGGCGATCGCCGAGGCGGCGTCGAGGATGCCCCAGCCCAGCTCCGGGGTCCACGTGCCCGACGGGCGGCGCGCGGTCTTCTTCAGCAGCATGATCACGTCGCGCGCGCTGAGGTCCGGGTTGAGGTGGCGGACCATCGCGGCAGCCGCCGTCACCTGCGGGGCGGCCATGGAGGTGCCCTGCAGGTAGGCGTAGCGGGTGTCGCCGTTGTAGGTCGTGCGGCAGTTGCAGGCCTGGGTGCCGAAAGCCGGGTTCTCCAGGTCGGTCTGGTTGCTGGGGAACGCCCCGAGGAGGCCGCGCGGGCCGCCGCTGCCCTGCTGCCAGGCGCCGTAGGCGGCCATGGAGATCTGCGTGCCGAAGCCGGCGAACGACGCCTTGCCGTCCGCAGCGGTCGCGGCGGTCACGTCCAGGCCCTTGCCCTTGGTGATGTCCGCCCCGGTGTCGGTGGGCTGCAGGACGTTGGACGGGTCCCCCTGCTCGGTGACCGGGTCGTCGGCGGCCGCGGCGACCATGACGACGTCGTGCGCGTAGGCGTAGTCGATGGCGGACGCCACGACGTCGGACGCCGGCCGCGACCCGTCGGTGCCGAAGCTCATGTTGATCGCCAGCGCGCCCGCATCGGTGGCGGCCTTGATCGACTGCGCGACGCTCGAGTCGCTGAGGTCGGTCTTGTAGATCAGCAGCGAGCAGCCGAACGCGGCGCCGACCAGCCCGCGGCCGTCGTTGCCGTTGGCGCAGGCGATGCTGGCGACGTGGGTGCCGTGGCCCTGCTCGTCGAACGTCGCGGGCGTGGTGTGGTCGGCGTCGAAGTCGGTCGACGCGCTGATGCGGCCGGCGAAGTCCGGGTGGGTGCCGTCGATGCCGGTGTCGATCACGGCCAGCTTGGCCCCGCCGCCGCGGCTGGTGTCCCACGCGGCCGGGAAGCCCTCCCGCGCGATCCACCACTGGTAGGGCGTGCCGGGCGGGGTGCCGACGGCGGGCTCCTGCTGCGACAGCGACGGGTCGTTGGGCGTGTAGCGCAGCTGGTAGCGGTGCTCCTGCTCGACGCTCTGCACCTGCGGCAGCGCGCGGAGTGCCTCGGCCGTCGCGCGGGTGGCGCCGGGGACGACCACGGTGTCGAACTCCGGCAGCGCCTTGGTGACGCGCACGCCGAGACCCGCCGCCTGGGCGTCCGGCCTGAGCTTGACGAGCAGGCGACCGGTGGTGCCGTCGGCGTGGGCCGCCGTCGGCGCAGCGAGGGCTACGAGAGCTGCTGCAGCTAGTAGCCGAGGGCGAACTTCGCGTCCTCGCTCATGCGGTCCGGGCTCCACGGTGGAACGAACGTCATCGTGGAGTCAACCGATTCCACGCCCTCAAGTTCCGAACAGAACTCCTCGATCTGCTCGGAGACCTGCGGCCCGATGGGGCAGGCGGGCGTGGTGAGCGTGAACGTGACCTGGACGTGCGTCCCGGACACCTCGATCCCATAGATCAAGCCCAGCTCGACGAAATCGAGTCCCAGCTCGGGATCGATGACGTTGGTCAGGGCCTCTTCGACCTCTTCGACGGTGGCCATTTCTTGAGTGTAGGCGGGAATTGCCTTGCGTCAGCATGCCGACCGGGAGTAGGTTCGCTCCATCGTCGACTTCAGCGAACAGCGCGCCCTGCTGCTCGTGACCGGGGACGAGGACCGCTCCACGCAGAGCCGCCGCCGTGGGGCCATGTCCCGCGCCCTCCAGTCACCGTCCGACCTCGTGGTCGATCTCACCGACCTCGAGTTCGCGGACCCGTCGCTGATGCTGGACCTGGCGATGATCGCGCGGCGGTTGCGCAAGCGCGGCCGGACGATGCTGCTGCGCGGCGCCCAGCCCCAGATCCGGCGGCTGATCGAGATCGTCGGCCTGGACCGCCTGCCCGGCGTGCTGGTCGTCGGTCCCGCGTTCAGCTGAGCCGTACCCTGGAGGCACCCCATGCCTCTGCTGCTGTTCATCATCTTCATCGTCGTGCCGATCCTCGAGCTCTACGTGCTCATCCAGGTCGGGCAGGCCATCGGCGTCTGGTACACGCTGCTGCTGTTGGTGGCCGACTCGGTCGTCGGCACCTGGCTCGTGCGCTCCCAGGGCCGCGCCGCCTGGATCCGCTTCAACGCCGCGATGGCCGAGGGCCGCATCCCCGCGCGCGAGGTGCTCGACGGCGCGCTGATCATCCTCGGCGGCGCGTTCCTGCTGGCGCCCGGCTTCATCACCGACGCGTTCGGGGTGTTCTTCCTGCTGCCGCCGACGCGCGCGATCGCCCGGCGGGTCCTCGTGCGCGTCTTTGCGGGACGATTCAAGCTCGTCATGTCGGTGCCGGGCGCTGCGTCGCGGATGCGGGGCACCGGGCCGCGGCAGGACTACGACGTCGAGTCGACGGCCACCGACATCAAACCTGAACCACCACCGAGGCTTCCTTGACTGTTGTTGTGGACCCGGCGCTCGAGGCGCCCCAGGCCGCTGCCGGCATCACCGACAGCGTGACCTTCTCCTTCGGCTCGCGCGAGGCCGAGCTGTACGGCGTCGCCCGGGCCGGGCTGTCGGTCGACGGGGACGTGGCGTCGGGCTCGGGGCTGGGGATGCTGTTCGCGGGCCACGAGCCCGTGTCGGCGCGGGCGGCCGGTGGCATCGCGCTCGACGCGCTGGCGTGGGAAGAGGTCGATGCCGGCGGCGTCCAGACCGAGGTCGTCGAGCCGCTGCGCTGCTGGAACGTCTCCTTCGAGGCCGAGGACGGGCGCACCGGCTTCGACCTGACCTTCACCGCCGTGTCGGAGCCCGCCTGGCTGGACCGCGAGTCCGACGTCGGCAAGGTCGGCGGCATGGAGGGCTATGAGCAGATCTGCCGCGTCGTCGGCTCGGTGCGGGCGCGCGGAGGGGACCGTCGCATCGACTGTCTGGGTCAGCGCGGCCACTCGTGGGGTGCGCCGGACTGGTCGCGGCTGTCGCTGGTGCGGACGGTGTCGGCCTGGGTCGATCCGTCGCTGGCCGTGTCGCTGTCGTCGATCCGTGACGTCAAGGGCAAGCACCACGACGACGAGGCGATCGGGGCGACGCTGTTCGCCCCGTTGAGCGACGAGTCCACCGGGTTGGTGGACGCGCGCCCCATCCTGGAGCCGCGCATCTCGACCACCTACGACGAGGACGGCCGGCAGAAGGTCGCCCACATCGAGCTGTTCGAGGACGAGGAGTCCTGGGCGCGCCGCGCCGG
Source organism: uncultured Conexibacter sp. (assembly GCA_964443695.1). Lineage (GTDB taxonomy): Bacteria > Actinomycetota > Thermoleophilia > Solirubrobacterales > Solirubrobacteraceae > Paraconexibacter. Next base: position 8,022 of record CAYUDT010000058.1, read on the forward strand.
TGGCTCGGTCTTCTGCGGCACCACGCTGGACCTCGGTGAGCTGCGCCTGGACTGCGCGTTCTTCCATTGGGAGATGGAGGGCCGCGAGGGCGTCGGGCGCTACGACATCCTGCGCCGCGCGTGAGCATCTCCGTCGTCGTCTCGGACTTCGGCGGGGTGCTGACCAACCCGCTGTGGGAGGGCTTCCAGCACGTCAACGCGCAGCTGGGCGTCCCGGTCGGGACGCTCAACGAGGCGATGACCGAGCTCGAGGCCGCGTCCGGGGTGCATCCGCTGTACGCGCTGGAGCGGGGCGAGATGACCGAGGCCGACTTCCTGGCCGGGCTCGATGCGATCGCGACCGAGAAGCTGGGGCGTCCCGCGCGGATCCACGAGTTCAGCGACCACTACTGGTCGGCGTTGAAGGCCAACCCGCCGGTCATCGACGAGCTCTTCGCGATGAAGGCGCGCGGGTACCGGTTGGCGTTGCTGACGAACAACGTCCGCGAGTGGGAGCCCCGCTGGCGCGTGATGTTCCCCGTCGACGAGCTGTTCGAGGTCGTCGTCGACAGCGCGTTCGTCGGCATGCGCAAGCCGGAAGCGGGCATCTACGAGCTCACCGTGTCCCGTCTGGGCGTCGCGGGTCCTGACTGCGTGCTGCTCGACGACTTCGAGCACAACTGCGAGGGCGCTCGCGCATGTGGCTGGTCGGCCGTGCGCTTCGAGACGACCGAGCAGGCGCTGACCGACCTGCGCGCCCTGCTGGCCGAGTCGGGGGCGTTTGGCTGATGTACCGCGAGCGTCCGGTCCTCGGGTCGGACGTCGTGTCCTGCACCTGGCGGCAGGACGCAGGCGCGGCGCGCTCGCAGCTCGTCGTCCCCGACGCGTGCATCGACTTCATCTGGGACGGCTCGCGCCTGTCGATCGCGGGGCCGGACACGTCGGCCCGGACGGTGGCGCTGTCGGCGCGGGCGTTCGTCGCCGGTGTGCGCATCCGGCCGGGCGCGGCGGGCGCGGTGCTCGGACTGCCCGCCTCGGAGGTGCGCGATCAGACGCCGCTGGTGGAGGACGTCCTCGGCCGGGAGGTCGCCGTCGCGCTCCTGGCTGCGTTGCACTCCGGCGTCGATCCTGAGGCCGCGCTCCTGCGGGCGGTGGCGTTGCGCGGCGCGGTGCCGGACCCGCTGGTGCTCGCAGCGGTGCGCGCGCTGGACGTCCGCGGCGCGACGGTGGCGGGGGTCGCGGCGGGACTGGGCGTCTCTGAGCGCCAGCTGCGCCGCCGGGTGGCCGACGCCGTCGGCTACGGGCCGAAGGTCCTGGCGCGCGTGCTGCGCTTCCAGCGCCTGCGGTCGCTCGACCCCGCTGCGTCGTTGGCGTCCCGGGCGTTCGACGCCGGCTACGCCGACCAGGCGCACATGACCACCGAGGTCTCGCGGTTGACCGGGCTGCCTGCCGGCCGTTTTCTGCAAGACCGCGGGGCAGCCGCCGCGTAGGTTGCGGCGCATGCCTGTCGATGTAGCCGCTGCCGAGACGTTCATCTGGAACACCGCGCGCGCGGTGGACCGCCATCGCTACGCGCTGCTGTTCTGCGACGGGCCGGCCCAGCCGGTCGTCGACTCGCTGCTGGCCTATCGCAACGCCGACGGCGGCTTCGGCCACGCGCTGGAACCGGACCTGCGCTGCCCGGGCTCGCAGACCGCCGCGACGCTCTATGCGCTGGAGATGCTGGCCGAGGCCGGGGCGCTGGGGTCTGCGCCGGCGCGCGAAGCCGTGGGGTGGATCGGGTCGGTGGCCGACGACGATGGTGGTCTGCCGTTCGTCCTGCCCGGTTTCGAGGACTACCCGCACACGTTCTGGTGGGCGCCTACTCCGGGGTCGTTCCTGACGTTCGCTGTGGCGGCGGTCCTGCTGGAGGACGGCGGCTTTGCCTCCGACCCGTGGCTGTCGCGCGCGGTCGACTGGTGCTGGGCGGCGATCGATTCCGCGGAATCGCCGTCGGGCTACTGGCTCAAGCACGCCTGCGCATTCCTGGACGCCGTCCCCGACGAGGCGCGCGCGGTGTCGGCGCTGGAGTCGTTGCGGGCGCGGCTGAAGGGTGCGGACGCGATCGGCCTGCCCGACCAGGGCGCCGAGGGAGAGGCGCTCCGGCCGCTGGACCTCTCCCCCCACCCGGGATCGCGCTCCCGGCTGCTCGTCCCCGACGCGCTGATCGAGGAGCACCTCGACCGCGTCGAGGCCGAGCAGCAGGAGGACGGCGGCTGGATGTTCGACTGGCTCGCCTGGGCCCCTGAGCAGATCACGGCCTGGCGCGGCGTCGTCACGATCCGCGCGCTGCAGTGGCTGCGCTCACACGGACGCATCTGACCCGGCGCCGGCCGCGGTCAGGGCCCGCCGGGCGCCGCGTGCGTCGGGCGCCGTGCTGCCGGGGTTGTTTTCGGCGCCCCGCGCCGCGGGCATCGAGGCCGTCCCCGCGGACGCCGGGTGATCTTCGACCGCGCCGCGCCGTGCGCATCTAGCGCTGGCTCTCCGGCCGCCGGGGTGATCTTCAACCGCGCCGCGCCGCGGGAGCGCCGTCCCAGGGCGGCGGCTACCGCGGACGCGCCGAGGCGCGCGCCGCGAGCGTCCGCGTGGTCGTCGCCACCGTCACGACGACGCGCTGCGACGACGGCAGACGCGCACCGCCGGCGAAGCTGTCGGGCAGTCGCAGCCGCAGCGAGAACGCGCCGCGCCGAGCGCGGCCGGTCGCGGTGACGGTCCTCAGCTTGCGTGTCCGGGGATCACGGACCCTGAGGCTCGCCCGGACGGCGGCGCCGTCGGCCATCGTCGCGAGCTTCCCGCTGACGACGACCACCCGCGGGCTGGTGCGCCTCGCCTTGGTGATCTTGAGCGCGGGGCTGACGGGCGCCGGCGGGGTGACGACGGGTGCGGTGGTGGCGGTCGTCATGGCCGGGGGGACGACGACCGGCGGGGCGACGCCGCGCACGCGCACGGTCGAACTCACGGCCGCGTTGCCCACCGCGTCGGCGGCTGCCGTCCTGAAGTCGTAGGTCCGGCCCGCCTCGACGACCGTCGGTCCGGCGGCATCCGCGAACGCGCCGCCGTCGACGCTGACCTGGAGCACCTTCGTCGCCACGCCCGACCCGGCGTCCGACGCGACCGGCGTGCCGTTGACCGTTGTACCCGCGGGCACGTCACCGGCCTGCGCCATCTGCAGGCCCGCGTCAGGCGGGGTCGTGTCCCGCGAGATCATCGCCGTCGCCCGGTTTGTCGAGTCCTCGTTTCCGGCTGCGTCGACCAGCCACATCCGGACCTCGTAGTCCCCGTCGGTGCCTGGCGGCGTGACGCTGATGGCCTGCGCCGTCGCGTTCGCCGGCACCGCGGTGGTCTGGACCGCCTCGCACGTCCCACCCGTCGTCGCACACGCCTGCGACCGCACCGCAGTCACGGGAGCCGCCTGGCTGCCCGGCAACGTCGCGTTCAACGTCCGCGGCGTCGCCCCCGCGAACCGGCCGCCTTCCAGTGACACCTCCGGCGCGACCGGAGCATGCCGATCCACCTTCAGCGTCTGCACCGCCGAACTCCCGAACTCGCCACCCGGATCGAACGCCACCGCCTGGATCTGATGGGCCCCATCCGCCAACCCACTCAGATCGACGACCACATCCGCCGACCCCGTCTTCGCACACGGCTCCGTCTGGGAGTAGTCGCAGACCGCATCCGTCCGCCCGACCTCATTCCCGTCAACCCGAACCGTCCGCGAACTCACGCTCACGTTGTCAGCCGCCGCCACCTGAACCGTCGGCGACAAGGACGTCCACGCCGCCGGCACCCCACTCAAGCCCACCCCAGTCGGTGCGATCGGGTCGCTGATGGTGACGGTCGCCGAGTACAGCGCAGCGTACGCTCGGTGAAAGTTCTCCCCCGAGTCGCAAGAGTTTGCTGGCGGCGTCGGCGCACACCACACGCCGAACGAGAGCGACGGAGTATCGAGCCCGCTCTCGGAGACGAGCGCTCCATCTGCGGGGTCCCCGGACGTACAATCGGGGGCCGCAGCGCAGGTATCCAACGGTTCGCCCAGCGCGTTCCGCAGGCCGATGAACCAATCGCCGCTGTCGCTGTGGCGTCGTAGATACCGGAGGTATTCGATGGCCGCGACCGAGGACTGGCTGGGCGCCTTGATGTTGAAGGTTCCGCGGCTCGCCGATGTTGGGACACCAATCGACTGCAAGTGGTCAGCTGCGATCAGTCCGTTTCCTTCTCCGGTTGCCGCGCATGCGCGTGAGAGGTCCACGACGTCTGGTGTCGTGTTGTCGGACGTCCATGCCGTGCTTCGAAACCCCGCATCACTTCGGCACGACTGAACCGTGAAGGTTCCAGCCTGTGCGCTCCCGTGGGCGGCTCCCATCAACAGAGCGAAGGCACACAACCAGACGCTGGCAAGGTCTCGCCTCACTACGACGACTTAACCCGAATGCATTGGTGTGCTGCATCAGAGCGGCGTCCGAGACAGACCCTCCGCGGCCGCACCGAGAAACGCAATCGCGTCGTCGGCGTTCGAAGGCGGCGGACGGCACGGCGTCGACCTGCATAGACCACGGCTACATCGTTCCGACGCGGTAGGCGGACATCGATGGTCAGCCACGGCTTGCGCCAGAACGCCTCGGTGCGGGGTGTCTTGTCAACAGAAAACGGAGGGTTCGCACGAGACGGTCCCGTCGGCGTGGGAACGACGGCGGACTCTTGCCGCGAAGCCGATTGTGGCTGAGTAATCGGCGCCGGTTCGGCGGCGCCTTCTGGAGATGATGCAACGAGGCGACCGCGCGCTCGCTGCACCGCGGACCCCGCACCCACTTCGACAGCCGCTGCCTCCAAGTCGAGGTACGGCGCTCCACGCGACCAGTCGGACTGGTCGATGAGCGCACGCTGCGCTTCGGGGCCGTCTAGACCGGGTTCCAGGTCGTTCAGAACCGCGACGGCCATGGCTGTCCAAACGGCCGCCATCGACGAACCGCCGCGGTCAGAGATACCCGAGCCACCCGCGTCGAAGTCCTCCGTCTCTAGGACGCCGCAAGCTGGCCCGAAAAGGTCCACGCGACTGCCTGTCGTAGCGTACGAACAGGCGCCAGACGGGCCGCCACCGCCGACGGCAAGGACTCCAGCGACGCGGGCCGGGAATTGCACATCAGCAGCCGATTCGTTTCCCGCCGCGCCTACAACGGCGATGCCCTTCCGACGAGCGGCGCCCACGATATCCGCGAAGTCCGCCTCCTCCTCGTCGGTTGCGTCGCCGATCCGGCCCAGACTCAGTCCGATAGCGACGAGCCGACGATCTCCGCGTAGCGCCATGCATCGTGAGATAGCCCTCCGAGCGTCTGCCACTGTCACCGCCTCAGACGAGTCGGCCGATGCGCGCACCGAGATCACGCGACCAAGCGGATGCAGGCCGACGGTGCCCCAGGAGTTGCGGGGGGCGATGGCGGCGGAGGCCATGTAGGTGCCGTGGGTGGCGGTGTCGGAGGTGCCGGGAGGTGGGGTTCCGGGGATGGTGGCGGGGTCGATGCTGTCGCGGATGAGGATGGGGCCGTCGGGGTTGTCGGCGGGGGTGTCGGGGGTGATGGCGACGCCGGAGTCGACGATGCAGATGGCGGCTCGGCTGGGGCTGAGGTCTTCGGGGCGCAGGCCCTCGACCCAGTCGGCGTTGTAGGTCACCTGCTGGGGCGTCGGGGACGGCTCGGGGTCGGCCGCAGTGGCGTTGGGGGGTGACGCCATCGCGGAAACGATGACAGCGATCGCGGCTGCGCTCGACAGCAGACGGACACGCGGGCGGTCGTGAGAACTCCAGCGTGGTTGGCTGCGAACCACTTTGGAGTTCTCGGCGCAGACTGCCGGGCCGGCGGCGCACACGGCGGCGCTCGCGTCGACGACGGGCCCGGCGGCCGCGTCGGCGCCGACGCCGTCTGCGCAAGGGTGACCAAGCACGCCCGCCCCGGGGCTCAGGGAAGCCCCGGGGCGGTTTGATCCGGAGAGGATCGGGGGGATGCGCACGAGCTAGGGCCTCACCATCACCGAGAGGACACGGCTGTAGCCGACGACGTAGCGGGTGGAGTTCCGCGGGACCACCTTCAGGCGGAAGCGGTACCGCGTCGGCGCGAAGGTGCGGGTGAACCGGTAGCTGGCCCTCACCGAACCGCCCGAGCGACGGGTGGCCGTGACGCGCTTGAACGTGTACCAGCCGGTCCGCAGCTTGACCTGAAGCTGCACGGCGGCGCCGTCGCGGGAGATCGCGCCCTTCACGACCCCCGCGAACTTCAGCGTCTGGCCGTTGCGCAGCGAACGCGACGACAGCGAGAGACGGGCGTCCTGGCGGATCAGCAGCGTCAGCGGGTTGCCGGCGCGGTTGTAGTTGCGCCCGCCGTAGGGGAAGTACACGAGACGCAACTCACGCGACTGACCACCCAGCGAGGTGAACAACAGCAGCGAGCCGTCCGCCCGGGACACCGTGCCGCCGTCGATCTTCCATTCAGAGCCTCCCACCGGCCGCTGCGCGAGGAACACCTGGGCGCCGCGGATCGCGCGGCCGTCCTTGGTCGTGATCGTGCCGCGGATGCGGATCCGCTCCCCGAAGCCGGCCTGGATGCGCCCGGTGGTGCGGACGTTCGCGCCGGTGCCGCGCTCGAAGCGCACGGCGATCACGGCCTGCTCGTCGACGGGGTCACCATTCGCGCCGGCCGCCGAGATCGGGTTGGCCACGGCCACAGCAGCCGGGTCGTTGCGGTTGACCTCGGCGCCGTTGGGACCCGGGGTCGCGGAGGCCGCGACCGCAGCGGGCGCGGTGGACCCGTTCGCGCCGCTGGAGCCGTTCGCCCCGTTGGCGCCGTTCGTGCCGTTGGACCCGTCCTCCCCCGGACGCGACGGCGTGAACTGACCGGGGATCGTGGCGTCGAAGTCGTCGGTGTCCTTGCTGGCGGGCGTCCCGTCGTCGTCGCGGTCGCCGTCGAGTTCGTTGCGCAGACCGTCGGCGTCGAAGTCGCCACACGGGTCCTTCGGACCGGTCGGCTTGCCCTTGCACGGGTCCTGGACGGGCAGCGCCGGGTCGAAGGGCGACTCGTCATCGGTGTCGATGACACCGTCGCCGTCGTCGTCGCTGTCCTCGCGGTTGACGGTGTGGTCGTTGTCGAAGTCACCGCACTCGTCACGGACGCCGGTGGCGCGGTCGACGCAGTAGGCCTCGACGAGCTTGCCGTCGCCGAACGGGGCGTCGGTCGCGGTGGTCTGCGCGGACCCGGTGCCGCCGTGGTCGGTCGCCGTGACCCGGACGAGGACCTTCTTGCCGACGTCCGCATCGGTCAACAGGTACGTCGCGCCTGTCGCGCCGACAATCGCCTCCGGCCCGCTGCCGTCCGCGCGAGCACGCAGCCACTGGTAGGTCGTCGTCGGGTTCTGGCCGTTGATGGTGGACGCGGCGCTCAGCAGGTCACCGGAGCGGGCACGCCCGCTGACGACCGGACGCGTCACCGTCGGCGGCAGGTTGTCGACCGTGATCTGCCACGAGCTGCTGACGGCCTTGTTCTCGTCCGTCGCGTCCCGGATGTCGAGTTGGAGCTCGTGCTTGCCGTCGGCCAGCGCCCGAGTGTCGTACGTGAGCGAGCTGGAGCTCGAGAGCGCGCACGGGACGGCGTTGTGGAACGGCGCGGCGCACCGGCCGCTGTTGTCGCTGATGACCTGCGGCCCCTGGCTGGTGCCGTCGACGATCAGGCGTGAGCGGTACAGCCCACCGCCGCGATCGGTCGCCGCGAACGCGAGCGAGCGTGTCGCCGTGAGGACCGACGCGTCGGTCAGCGTGCCGCTCGGCGTAGCGGTGAACGTCGGGCTCAGCCCGTCGAACAGCGTCGTCTCGAGGCGGTCGAACCAGTAGTGGGTGTCGCCGGGGACGCAGCCGTTGAACCCGTTGCAATGGGCGGCGATCTCCAGCCAGGTGGCGTCGTTCAGGCCCGTGCTCAGCGTGCCGTTGACGCTGGCGCAGCTGCCGACCCGGTGGCACTCCTCGATGACGCCGGTCGACGCGTAGAGGCCGGCGACAGGAGTGCCGTAGGGCCGTGACTCACCCGCGGCCGCGTTGCGGCTGACCGTGAGATAGGTGATGGCCGTGTCGGCCGGTGCGGTCCAGTGCATCGCCGAGTATTCGCCGCCACCACGGGCCACGCCGGGGTCGAAGCTGGCGAACACGGTGCCGCCGGTGCCGCCGCAGGTGTTGCCGAAGTAGGTGTATGCACCCTGGTTGGACGCGGTCCACCCCTCGGCCGGGGTGGCCGTGCCGTCGGGGAACTTGCAGTGGCTGACCTTGTAGGTGCCTGCCGACGCCGCGGACGGCGCCCCCAGCGCCAGAGCCGCGACGATCGCCCCCAGAATCGTCTTTCGTGACATATGAATCCCTCCGTTGTGTTCCGCGTGCGGCGTCGTGTCTGCGCCGTCTGCGGGACTGAGGCCGAGGTCCGGAATCTGTTCCAAACGTGGCGCGCAGCCGCTCGATCATCCCCACGAGCAACTTCTTCAACGCAAAGTGCGGGGTGTTCTGGCGGGAAGTCGTTCGGGGCCGACCGATTTCCGGACTTGCCGTCCGACGCGACCCGTAGCTTGCGGGTCCGTCAGCAGTCCTCAACGGACCGGCGGAGAGCTCAATGCCACTGTGTTTCATCGAACCTCAGGACGCGATCCGCGTCATTGCAGAGTCCGTCGGCCGCGAGGCCCGTCGGCAGCTGCTTGGCGAATTGGTGCGTGCCTGGGTGGACGAGATCCCGGAGGCTGAGCTCGAGACGCACTACGCGAAGGCCGTGGCAGACCTCGACGAGCACGATCTCTCAATGCTCGCCGCGTGGCATGCGTCTCTGGAGGTCGGGCAGCCGATCGCCAACCGCGACTTCCTCGTCAACGTCTTCCCCACCCTCGGGGAGAACAGGCGTGAGGCGTTGAAGATCGCGGCCGGCTTCCGTGGCGACGAGGCCTTCGAGGCCGGCGCCACGGAGGAACTGGCCCTTGAGACGGTCCTGCCGCGCCTGTCGCGCGAGCGGTCGATGGAGCTCGCGAACGAATGCCTCGAGCTCTATCTCTGGGACCGCCTCGGCTGTGACAACTAGCCTCTCGCGCTAGCCGAACTCCGCGTCGGACGTCCCGCCGAACTCCTGCTTGGGAGAACCGGCCGGGGCAGCCGGCGCGTTGAACTCGGTCGCCGGCGCGGGCGTGGGCGGCGGAGTGAACTCACGCTGCACCGGTGCCGTGAACTCGCGCTTGCGCTTCTTGGGCTTGCGCCTGACGTGCCGGACGCGCGGCTTCTTCACCGGCACGACCCTCGCGGCGTTCCCGCTGCGATGGCTCGCACTCGCAGTCGTGAAGACGACGACGGGCGCCGGCGTCACGACCCGTGGCCGCGCCGCTCGGGGCCGGACGCTCACGACGTGCACCGTGCGCCCGCCGTCGCGGATGAGGGCGTCGTGGACCGGGCCGCCGGTGACGCAGTAGGTCGTCCCGCCGATGCCGACGCACGCCGCGACCACCGCTGCTGCCGCGGACTTCGAGGACGGCAACACCACGGCCGGGTCGGGCGCGCGGAGCGCCAGGCCGCGCAGCCAGTCGATGAACGCGGCCAGCCGCTCGCCGACCGACTCGCGCGTGGGCGTCACCGCGAGCGGCAGCGGCGTGAGGACGGCCATGCCGTGGCGGGCTGCCGCGAGGTGACGCAAGGTGTCTGCGCACTGCGAGCAGTCGGCGGCGTGCTCACGCGCACGCGTCGCGCCCGCGAAGCCCGAGCCGCCGGCCGCGGCCAGCAGCGACTCCATCCGGTCGGGACACGGCCGCGTCCCCGCATGGTCGGCGACCGCACGGACGAAGCCGCACAGCGCATCGCGCTTGCGGCGGTAGAAGGTCGTCCGCGACAGGCCCATCCGCCCGGCCAGCGCGCTCTGGTCGGTGCGGCAGAGCTCCGCGCGGACAAGCTCGAGGTCGTCGGCAGGCAGGCGCTCGACGACACCACCGACGGTCCGGACCATCTCCAGCACCTCGGCCAGCTCGAAGCGCTGTTCGACGACCGCACCGACGTCGATCGCCGGCCCGGCCTGCTCGAGCACCTCCGGTAGCGAGGCGTCCTCGGGCCGCGCGCGGACGTACGCGCGCCTGGCGAGGTTGTGGACGACGCGGTTGGCGAACGCGAACGGGTCGTCGATGTCACCCCGCCTCATGCGGCGGGTGACCGTGACGAGCGCGTCCTGCACCAGGTCCTCCGCCTCCCCGCGCGAGCGCAGCTCGGCGAACAGCGGCGACCGCGCGACGAGGGTGGTGAGCATCTCCAGGAGCGCGCGGTGCAACTCCGGCGAGGACGTCGCCGTGCCGATCAGTCGCCGTGACGCCGCGCGATCCTCGGCCCAGCGGGTGGGGACGCCCGTCGGCGCGCCCGGTTCGCCTCGCGCCCGCATCACACCGAGCCCTCAGGGGGCGGACCTGCGGCCGCCTGCGCGGGGCGTCGTGGCACGCTCATCCGCCGAACTCCGAGGAGGTCGACCTGGCGGCGGGCGTCGCGCCGCTGAACTCGCCGGACGAGGCGTTCGACGATGACGTCGTCGTCGGCGCTGCGGGGGCCACGCTGAAGTCCGACGACGTGTGCGTGGGCGCAACCGAGCGCTGCTGCGATCTGGCACGCGGCTTGGGCTTCGACTTCGCCTTGATACGCCGCCGGGCGGTGCCACCGAACTCCACCCGCGAGGACCGCGAGCCCGACTCGAACGACGAACCCGGCCGCTGGAAGTCGGTGGTGCGGCTGGTGGCCCGCGTCGATGCCGTCGACGTGCGCGACGCAGACGGCAGCTGCGCCGTCGTCGTCGTGGCGCTGCCCACGGCAGCGGGCTGTCGGGCGGCCGCCGGAGCGGTCGGGCGTGGCGAGGCGGCGCGCTGGGTCACCGTGGCGACCTGGCGCACCGCCGGCGCTCGGTCCTCGGGGCGCGCCGCGTGCTGGACCGCTACCGCACCGCCGCCGACCGCCACGGCCGACGCGGCGACGACCGACAGCTTGGACGCGATGACCGCCTCACCCGAGGTCTGGACCTTCACGGCCATCCCGCCGAAGCGGTCGGCGAGGACGTCCAGCCAGCCCGTCCACCGCGACGGACCCGGCGAGGCTGCGACGACACCGACCGGGAGCAGGACGCGCAGGGCCGCATCGCCCTCGACGACCGCCCGGGCCGTGGCGCGGCAACCGGCACACGAGCGCAGGTGGACCCGCAGCCGAGCCCGGTCGCGCGTGGAGACGTCGCGGGTGCCGACGATCACCGGATGCCAGCGGTGGCAGGCCTGCCCGGTCTCCAGCTCGGTGAGCGCCTTCCGGAACGCCGTCCGCCCCTCGGAGATCATGCGATGGGTCTTGGTCGCGCTCCAGGACTCGCGCGTTGCGATCTCCGCGTAGGACAGGCCGGCCGCGCGCAGCGTCAGCGCCTTGATCTCATCGGGCTTCAGCGACGACAGCGCCTGTGCGGCGCGGCCGTGCAGGTCGCGCTCCTCAACACGTTCGAAGACGTCAGCGCTGGCCGGGCCGAGCAGCGGGTCGAGGAGCTCCGGTTCCAGCGTCACCAGACGCGCGCGGGCGGCACGCACGTCGAGCGCCTCGTTGCGCACGACCTGGAACAGCCATGCGGCGGCGGTCGGAGGCCGGATCGAGGTCTTGTGGTCGACGAGCTTCACGAGCGCGCGCGAGTACGCCTCCAGCGCGTCGTCGTGTGACCCGGTGATGCGACGCGCGATGCCCAACGCACGGTCCGCGTGCCGGCGGACGACCTCCACGACGAGCGCGTCGGGGTCGTCCGTCCCGCGCGCGGAGCCTCCCTGCCCCGTTGTGCGTTCCTGTGCGAGTGCCACTGCGAATCCCTTGCCAAGGCAAGAGGGTTTTGGAGACGAAAACTGTTCCCCTTGGGTTCTCCCGGAATCCCGCTATTTGCGGGAATAAACCGTCAACCTGGCACATAGACGCTCGGTTGTGCCGCATCTGGACGTGGCACGTTGCCGCGCACCCGCGTCCACGGCCGAGCGTCAGCTCCACCAGCGGGCCGAGGTGGAGTGCGCCGCGGCGCGGTCCCGCTTCTGGCTCACATGTCGCCGAGGCTGGACATGGCGCGTTCCCACGCGCCCTCGTCCAGGACCTCGTCGTCGACGCCCGCGGCGTAGCGGTCGTCGGGCGAGCCCCAGTTGTAGAGCGCGAGGTCCAACGCCGCGATCGGGACCTCGCAGGCGGCGGCCAGCTCCGAGGAGCGACGGGCCAGCAGGACGGGGTCGCCGATGCCGAAGACGCGCTTGGCCGCGACGGTCACCGGGTCCAGCGCCTCCGAGGACAGCGCCAGGGTCGAGGCCTCGACGTCGGCCAGGCCGAGCGCACCCGCCGTGACCAGGAACTCATAGCGCGCGGCGCGCGTGAAGCCGCCGAAGGCCAGGCGCTCGTACGCGCGTTCGAAGCGGCGCTGGGGCGTCCACCCCGGCTCACCGGCCAGCAAAGCCTCCTGCGACCCCGCCTTCTCCGCACGCGCGCGGTAGTTGGCGACGGCGTCACCGAGCTTGCGCCGGTCACCGCTGCGGGGACCGAGCTCGCCGAACTCCGGCAGCTGGCCCGACGCCCAAGACACCAAGGGCACGGAGGCGAACGGGTCGTCGGAGGCCAGCGGCGAGACCAGCGCGATGAGGAACAGGCGCCACAGCGCCTCCTCGCGGTCGGCCATGACCGCGGCGTCGGCGTAGAGCCCGGACGAGGAAAGCGCACCCAGGCGCCCGCAGGCGAAGGCGATCTCCTCCCCCAGCCGCCGTGCGTCCTCGGTCGCCCGCAGGCCCGGGACCAGCGCGTTGACGTAGCCGTCGTCGGCCGCACGAGCGACCCGACGCACGACCATCTCCGAACCGGGCCGCTGCGCGCGGCGCTTCGCGGCGACGGACTTCGGCCGGGCCGGCTTGGATTCGCGCCGGATCACCTCGCCCGACGACGTGGAACCGCGCCGTTGCGCGTCCCGCTCAGAGACCGTTCCGGGCCGCGTCCGCGACGCCTTGGAGCAGATCGAGCAGTTCTCGAGAACGCGACCGTGGCGGCAGAAGGCGGGCACTGCTTCGATCATACGAAGCAGCGCCCGCAAACAGCGTTAACGCGTCAGCCGCACTTCTTGGCCTGGCGCTTCTTCACCACGGTGTAGGCCGGACGGATCTGGTTGGTCGTCGAGATCAGGCCGGCGTCGAACTGGCCGGGGGCCGCACCGTTGAACTGGTAGATGAAGCCCTTCTTGATCTGCTTGAACTGCTTGGCGATGTAGAACATGCACTGCAGCGCCTTGGCCTGCTTGGCCTCGGTCTTCAGCAGGGACAGCTGGCCGCCGGTCTCCAGGAGCCAGACCTCACCCTTGCCGCCGAAGGCCTTGATGATCTTCTTGGTGCGGCTCTGCGAGAAGCGGTTGGTGTCGCTGTAGTTGTGCAGCCCCCACACCTTCGGCGTGTTCTTGCCCTTCAGGGCCTTCTTGAACGCCTTGACGTAGTTGACGGCGCTGGTCGGCGACTTGTCGTCCAGGACGTCCAGGGGAATGATCTTCTTGTTCTTGAAGACCTTGCGGCTGACGCCGTAGTACTGGACGAGCAGCTTGGCCTTGTTGGGCTTGCAGATGTTCAGCGGCTGGCGCTCGGTCTCGCCGCTGCGCTGGCAGGCGTTGACCTCGTTCCAGGTGTTGACGGCGGCGACCTTCGGATAGAGCGCCTTGAAGGCCTTCATCGCCTTCTCGTAGGTGGCGACCGGCGGGGCCTGGGTCTGCGCGCCGGCGGTGCGGGAGTGCTCGAAGGACACGAGGATGCTCTCGCCGGCCTGGTTGGCGGCGTTGTACCAGGCATCGAAACGGGCCTTCTGGGTGGCGTCGCTGACGACGTCCCACGGCGCGACGTAGCGGGCGCCCTTGAGCTTCAGCGGCTTGAAGAGCGGGTTGGTGAAGGTCGAGGCCTGCTGGTCGGAGACACCCCAGGTGACCGCAGCCTCGGAAGCCGGGGCCAGCGCGGCGGCGCCGATCGTGGCGGTGAGCAGAGAAAGACAGGCAAGACGTCGCATCGGTAGTGGGATACCCCGTGTGTTTGCTGACAAGTGGGAAGAAAGCGCGCGGACCGTCCCCGCCCCGAGCCGGTCCTTCCAGATACGAGACACCCTAGACGGGCTGGAAGTTGCGCGACGGGGGGACCGTCAGCTGCGGCGGAGGGCCTGCATCCCACCGAGAAACAGATGGGTGACGAAGTCCACCGCATGATCCACATCGGTGGGATCGCGCTCCAACATGAGCACCGCGATCTCAAATCCCGCCCCGAACATCGCCCGGGCCATCATCTCGACATCCATGTCCGGTAGGACCCCTGACGCCACGCCCGCCCGCAGGTCGTCGAGGAGCTCGTCGGTGCCGGCGCCCATGGAGGGCTCGTCGAACATCGCGCGGATGGTGCCCGCGTTGCGATGCAGCATCCCGAAGACGAGCTGGTCGGAGGCGAGGTACTCGTACCAGGCCTTGAAGCCGGAGCGGACGAACTCCTCCACCGTGGTCGACGCGCGACGGGCCTCGCGGATGCGCAGCCGGGCCTCCCCGGCCTGCTCGTCGAGCAGCTCGCGCAGGACCGCTTCCTTGTCGGGGAAGTAGTTGTAGAAGGTGCCGGTCGCGAGGTCGGTGCGGCGGACGATGTCGCGCACCGACGCGGCTCCGTAGCCCATGTCGCTGAAGACCTCCAGGCCGGCGCGCAGGATGGCCGCGCGGTTGGCGGCCTTGGTCTGCTCCCGCTTGCCGGCCGAGGGCGCGTCGACGCTTGTCACACCGCCACCCTTTCAGCAACTGCAGACGGCACGGGCAGGGCGTAGCCGCGCGCCCGCGCCCGTTCGGCACCCGCGCGGCGCTCCTTCTCCAGCGCGTGGAGGTAGTCGTCGAAGTCGACCTGGATGGTGTGGCGCTTGGAGGCGACGTAGCGCTTGGCCATCGCCGCGAAGTCCCGCTCGATGTCCTGGGCCACGCCGTCGCCGGCGGGCAGGGCGTACTCGCCCCGCAGGTACTCGGCCACCCACCTGCCCTGCGCCTCGGCCAGCGGCATGACGGCGCCGAGCGGCTGCAGCAGGCCGATGAAGAAGAGGTTGTCGTGGTCGGGGTGGAACACGCGGCGGAACAGCTTGATCTTGTTGTCCGGTGCCGAGATGAAGTCCTCGGCGAAGAACGGGAAGCTGATCTTGTACCCCGTGCAGTACACGACGATGTCGCAGGGCACGCGTGTCCCGTCGGTGAACTCGACCTCGCGGTCGTGCAGGCGCGCGATGTTCCTGCGGGGGACGACGTTGCCGTGGCCGATGCGGTCGAGGATGCGGCCGGAGACCGTCGGATGGGCCTGGCCGTAGCCGTGGTCGGGCGCCGGCAGGCCGTACTTGGTGAGGTCCCCGACGGTGGCCTTCAGCAGCCGCTCGATGACCGCGCGGCGGATCCGGAACGGGATGCGCGGGTCGTTCTTGAGTTGGTCGATCGGGCGGCCGAGCATGTACTTCGGCGTGATCCAGACGCCGGAGCGGGCGGCCAGCGACGTCGACCGCGCCACATAGGAGGACTCGACGGCGATGTCCATCGCGCTGTTGCCCATGCCCAGGACGACGACGTCCTTGCCGCGCAGCACCTCGTCGCTCACGTACTCGTGCGCGTGCATCTGGGTGATCGACGTCGTGTCGTGGCCGGGGAAGGCGGGCTCGGGCCAGCGGGCGTCCCAGTGGTGGCCGTTGGCGACGAGCAGCGCGTCGTACTCGCACGTCTCCCCTGTCGACAGCGTCAGCGTCCAGAGGCCGTCGTCGGCGCGCACCGCGCGCTCGACGCGCACCCCGAACCGGATGTGATCGCGAAAGCCGAAGTGGTCGACGTAGTCCTCGAAGTACGCCGCGATCTGGGAGTGGTGCGGGTAGTCGGGATAGGACTTCGGCATCGGGAAGTCCGAGTACTCCATGCGCTCCCGCGAGGTGTTGATGTGCAGCTTCTCGTAGGCGGCGCTCATGCCGTTGCTGTTTCCGAAGACCCAGTTGCCGCCGATGCGGTCGGACGCCTCGAAGCAATCGAACGGGATGCGGCGCTCGTGCAGCGCCTTTGCAGCGGCAATGCCCGACGACCCGGCGCCGATCAACGCCACCCGCGGAAGCTGAACCATGTTCATCACGCTAGCAGGAAAGATGACGCATGCGTCACCTTTACACCCAGTCCTCTCCGTGTCCAACGCTCGACCACCCTCCGGGTCCCTGGCACCCGGAGGGTGGTTGAGGGTTGGCGGGTGGACGGGTGGACGATGGTCCGCAGACGGACTACGTCATACGTTGATCTCGATGCAACGTCTGCTCCTGGTCTCGGCAGCCGCGGCGACGCTGGCCTTCACGACGTCCGCCCGTGCGGCGGACCTGGCCGGCACCGCGCTGAACATCATCCCCTCCGGGCAGCCCGGGGGTCTGCCGGCTCCGGCCGGTGCGGATGAGCAGATGAAGATGTACGACGCGCTCACCCCGCTGTTCGACAACGTCACCGCCGGCGACCTGACCAAGACGTTCAAGCCCGCCGGGTTCGGGGCGACCGACTGCCCGTGCACGCCCGAGCCGACGCCGCGCGCCGGGGTGACGATCACGCGCGACCGCTTCAGCGTGCCCCACATCGTCGGTGTGACGGCCGACGACGTGACGTGGGCGACGGGCTGGGTGACGGCCGAGGACCGTGCGCTGCTGCTGGGTCAGGGCCGCTACGCCGCCCGCTTCGCGGCGCTGGACGCGCCCGGCATCAACGCCTTCGACCTGGTGAAGGGGCTCAAGGCCGTGACCGTCACCAAGCAGGCGGACGCCCTGATCACCAAGGAGGGCGACGCCGCCCTGAAGGCCGCAGGTGCCGAGGGCAAGGCGCTGCTGCACGACACCGACGTCTACATCCAGGGCGTCAACGCGCGGCTCAAGCAGGAAGGGTCGGCATCCAAGCCGTGGACCCGCGCCGACGTCTACAGCGTCAACGCGTTGGCCGGCCAGATCTTCGGCCAGGGCGGCGGCGACGAGGCCCGGCGCAGCATGCTCTACGACGCCCTGACCAAGAAGCTCGGCAAGACCAAGGGCAGGCGCGCCTTCGACGACCTGTCCGCCCACATGGACGCCGACACGCCGACGACGATCAGCACGTCCTTCCCCTACGAGGCCGTCCCGGCGAAGGCCGGCAAGGGCAACGCGATCATCACCAACGGCTCGCTGCGCACGGCGGCGCTCCGCAACGCCGCGGCATCGACGCGCGCCCAGCACTACGCGTCGAACTTCCTGATGGTCGGCAAGCAGCACTCGGCCAACGGCCATCCCCTCTTCGTCGCCGGGCCGCAGATCGGCTACTACTACCCCGGCCTGACGCTGGAGATGGACCTGCAGGGCCCGGGGTACCAAGCCCGCGGCGCGGCCATCCCCGCCGGGGTCGGCAACATCCTCATCGGCCGCGGCCCGGACTTCGCCTGGTCGCTCACCTCTGCCGGGTCCGACACGAACGACCAGTTCGTCGAGACCCTCTGTCGGGACTCCACGCACTACGTCAACAAGGGCCGCTGCATCGCGATGAAGACGGTCGAGGCGGGCAAGATCGGCAAGCAGACCGTGAAGTTCCGGACGACGGTCCACGGACCGGTGCTGGGCTACGCCAAGTCGTCGGGCAAGCGCGTGGCGATCAGCTTCATGCGCTCCAGCCACGGCCGCGACATGAGCTGGCAGCTCATGTTCAAGCGCTTCACGCGCAACGGCGTCACCAACCCGCAGACGTTCTTCGCCGCGGCCGCGCTGTCGGCGTTCACGTTCAACGTCGCCTACGCCGACGACCAGCACATCGCCACCTATTCCGCCGGCCGGCTGCCGGTCCGCCCGCCGTCGGTCGACCCGCGCCTGCCCACCAAGGGCACCGGCCAGTATGAGTGGAAGGGCTTCCTCGCGGCATCCAAGCATCCGCAACAGGTCGACCCCCCGTCCGGCTACCTCGTCAACTGGAACAACAAGCCCGCGCCCGGCTTCGGCGCGGCCGACGACGAGTACAGCTACGGCGCGACCCACCGCGTGCAGATGCTCAACGCCAACCTGGCCAAGCGCCCCACCCACGACCTGGCCAGCGTCGTCGGGGCGATGAACGCCGCGGCCACGCAGGACCTCCGCGTCACCGGCCCGTTCTTCGACGCGCTCACCGGCATCCTGGACGGCGGCACGGCACCGAGCCCCCGCGACCAGCAGATGGTCGACCTCCTGAAGGCCTGGCGCACCGCCGGCGCGTCCCGGCTGGACCGCGACGGCGACGGCAAGATGGACGCCGGCGGCGCACCGCTGATCGTGGACACGCTCTACCCGCTGGTCTCCCAGGCGGCGATCGAGCCGCTGCTGGGCAGCAGCACGACGAAGCTGCTCACGCAGCTGACCGGTACCACCAACGGCACCGGCTCGGGCTTCACCGGCGGTCGCCTCGCGCTGCTGGACAAGGACCTCGCCCAGCGCAAGGGCAGGACGTTCAAGAGCCCGTTGCGCACGGCGTTCTGCGGCAAGGGCGACCTGTCCGCGTGCCGCACCGCGCTCTGGAAGGCCGTCGACGCCGCCGGCAACGCCATCGCGGCCAAGCAGGGCGCCGACCCCGCCGCCTGGACCAGCGACGCCAACGCGGAGCGCATCACGTTCTCCCCCGTCGGCGCGATCGGTCCGATCCGCTACACCAACCGCCCGAGCGGCATCCAGCAGGTGATGAGCTTCTCGGGCCACCGCTAGCGACGCGGTGCGCGGGGTGTCGGCGACGCCCCGCGCAGCGCGTGCGCGGGCTACTGCTCGACGGTCAGCGCGCCCGACGCGTGCTTGGGCGGGCCCTCGGGGCCCTCGTCCGCGTCGGAGCCGGGCTCCTCGGGCAGGCCCCGCAGGAAGCGGTCGCACATGCGCGCGGCCTGGCGGCCCTCGTTGATGGCCCACACGATCAGGGACTGGCCGCGGCGGCAGTCACCCGCCGCGAACACGCCCTCGACGCTGGTCTCGTAGAGCTTCGCCTCGGCGTTGCCGCGCGCGTCCTTGGCGACGCCCAGGCCGTCGAGGAGCAGCGGCTCGGGGTACAGGAAGCCCATGGCCAGCAGGACGAGATCCGCCTTGAGCTCGCGCTCGGTGCCCTCGACCGCGCCGAACGGCGGGGCCGGGGCGGCGTCGGCGATCTCCAGCGCGACGACACGACCGTCCTCACCGCGGAACTGGGTGGTGGTGATCGAGTAGTCCTGCTCGCCCTTCTCGATGGCCTTGGCCTCCTCCATCGCGTAGGAGAGCCGGTACTTCTGCGGCCACAGCGGCCACGGCGTGCGGTCGTCGGGGCGGTGGGCGGGCGGCTCGGGCAGCAGCTCCAGCTGCGTCACCGAGAGCGCCCCCTCGCGGATGGAATGGCCGACGCAGTCGGCGCCGGTGTCGCCACCGCCGATGACGACGACGTGCTTGCCGGCGGCGCTGATCCTGCCCGGGGCGCCGTCGGCGTCGCGCACCCGGCGGGTGCGCTCGTAGAGGAAGTCCATCGCGAAGTGGATGCCGTCGAGCTCACGGCCCGGGGCGGGCAGGTCTCGCGGGACGCGCGAGCCGATCGCCAGGACGACGGCGTCGAACTCCTCGCGCAGCTGCTCGACGGTGACGTCGACGCCGACGTCGACGCCGAGCCGGAGCGAGATGCCCTCGTCGACCAGCTGCTGCACGCGCCGCTGGACGACCTCCTTCTCGATCTTGAAGCCGGGGACGCCGAACTGCACCAGGCCACCGGCGGCCTCGTCGCGCTCGAACAGCGTCACCTCGTGGCCGGCGCGGCGCAGCTGCTGTGCGGCGGCCATGCCCGCGGGACCGGCGCCGACGACGGCGACCGAGCGCCCCGTCAGCTGGTCGGCGGACGGCGGCTGCGGGACGACCCAGCCCTCCGCCCACGCGCGGTCGATGATCGAGTTCTCGATCTGCTTGATCGAGACGGCGTCGCCCTCGCGGATCTCCAGGACGCAGGCCGCCTCGCACGGCGCCGGGCACAGACGACCCGTGAACTCCGGGAAGTTGTTGGTGGCGTGCAGCTGGCGGATCGCGTCGCGGTGGCGGTCGCGGTAGACGAGGTCGTTCCAGTCCGGGATGAGGTTGCCCAGCGGGCACCCGTTGTGGCAGAACGGCACGCCGCACTCCATGCAGCGCGCGCCCTGCGCGGCCAGCTCCTCCTGGGGACGCTGGACCAGGAACTCCTTGTAGTTGCCGACGCGCTCCTTGGCGTCGTCGTAGACGACGCCCGCGCGCTCGATCTTCAGGAAGGCTCCGAGCTCGCCCATTACGCGGTCACCTCTTCGCTCGCGGCCTCGGCGAGGACGCGCTTGTAGTCGGCCGGGAAGACCTTGACGAACTTCGGGAGCAGCGTCTGCCACTCGTTGAGGACGCGGCGCGCGACCGGGGAGCCGGTGCGCTCGCCGTGCTCGGCGATCAGCTCGTGCAGCTCGATGGCGTCCGCCTCGTCGAGCGTCTCGAGCTGGTCGAGCATCGTCGGGTTGACCTTGCCGCGGAACGCGTCGTGCTCGTCGAGCACGTAGGCGATGCCGCCGGACATGCCGGCGGCGAAGTTGCGGCCGGTCTCACCGAGGACGACGACGCGGCCGCCGGTCATGTACTCACAGCCGTGGTCGCCGACGCCCTCGACGACGGCGGACGCGCCCGAGTTGCGGACCGCGAAGCGCTCGCCCGCCAGGCCGCGGAAGAACACCTTGCCGCGGGTGGCGCCGTACAGGACGGTGTTGCCGACGATCACGTTCTCCTCGGCGCGGTAGGACACGCCGTCGGGCGGCATGATCGCCAGCGTGCCGCCGGAGAGGCCCTTGCCGGTGTAGTCGTTGGCGTCGCCGCGCAACGTGAAGACCACGCCGTGCGACAGCCAGCCGCCGAAGGACTGCCCCGCCGAGCCGGTGAAGTTCACCTTGATCGCGTCGTCGGCCAGGCCCTCGGCCCCATGCAGCTCGGCGATCTTGGAGGACAGCATGCCGCCGACGGTGCGGTGGATGTTGCGGACCTCGATGTCGAACTCGACCTTCTCGCCGCGTGTCAGCGCACCCTCGGCCCGCGTGATCAGCTCATGGTCGAGGTGGTCGCTCAGGACCTCCGGCGGCGACTCGACGCGGTGCAGCGGCGCGCCGTCGGCGATGTCCTCGGGACGGTGCAGCAGGTGCGTGAAGTCGATGCCCCGCGCCTTCCAGTGGTCGATCGCCGGGTCGGCGTCGAGCAACTCGACGTGGCCGATCAGGTCCTCGAACTTGCGGATGCCCAGCGACGCCATGATCTGGCGGACTTCCTCGGCGACGAAGAAGAAGTAGTTGACGACGTGCTCAGGCTTGCCCTGGAACCGCGAGCGCAGCTCGGGGTCCTGGGTGGCGATGCCGACCGGGCACGTGTTGAGGTGGCAGGCGCGCATCATGATGCAGCCCGTCGCGATCAACGGCGCCGTCGAGAAGCCGAACTCGTCGGCCCCCAGGATGGCGGCGATGACAACGTCACGGCCGGTCTTCAGCTGGCCGTCGGTCTGGACGGTGATGCGGCGGCGCAGGTCGTTCTTCAGCAGCGTCTGCTGGGTCTCGGCCAGGCCGATCTCCCAGGGGCCGCCGGCGGCGACGATCGACGACAGCGGCGACGCGCCGGTGCCGCCGTCGTGGCCGGCGATGACGACGTGGTCGGCGTTGGCCTTGGCCACACCGGCCGCGACGGTGCCGACGCCCACCTCGGACACGAGCTTCACCGACACCGAGGCCTTCGGGTTGGCGCAGCGCAGGTCGTAGATGAGCTGCTTGAGGTCCTCGATCGAGTAGATGTCGTGGTGCGGCGGCGGGCTGATGAGGCCCACGCCCGGCGTCGAGTGCCGGGTCTTGGCCACCCACGGGTAGACCTTGTGGCCGGGCAGCTGGCCGCCCTCGCCGGGCTTGGCGCCCTGGGCCATC
>CAYUDT010000059.1:0-29566 GCA_964443695.1 uncultured Conexibacter sp.
GTCGTCTACGCGCAGTTCGACAACCTCGAGGGGATGTTCGCGGCGCTCATCGAGCGGACGCAGATGCGGGCGCTGGGCCAGATCACCGCGGTGATCCCGGAGATCGGCATCGATCGCGACCCCGACGACATCCTCGTCGAGGCGATCAAGATGTTCACGCACCTCGTGCGCGACCATCCGCGCACGTGGCGGCTGGTGCTGTTCCCCGTCGAGGGCGCGCCGCTGATCGTGCGCGAGCGCATCCAGGAGGGCCGCGTGATGGTGCGGGCGCTGCTGGAGCCCGTCATCACCTGGGGCGTCGGCGTGCGCGGCGGCCCGATGGACGTCGACACCGAGCTGACCGCGCGCATGATCACCGCCGTGGGCGAGGAGGCCGCGCGGCTGGTCCTCGACGACCCCGAGCGTTACCCGCCGGAGCGGCTGGCGGAGTTCGTCCGCGTGCTGATCAGCGCGGTCTCCCGCGACTGACCGCTGCGCATCCCGGCGACGATGCCCAGGCCGACAAGCGCCGCGCCGACGGTCGGGGCCAGGTGGGCCTGCTCGATGCCGAGCACCAGCGCCGCGAGGTAGGCGCTGACCGGCATCAGCCCGACCAGCAGGCCGGCGCGCTCCACCGTCAACGCGGCCACCGCGCGATACCAGCCGACGAACGCGCCGACGGTGACGATGAGCGAGAGGTAGACCAGTGCGGCCAGCTGCACGCCGCCGGGCAGCCGTGGGGTGCTGTCGAAGGGGATCAGCGCGACGCACATCAGCCCGCCGAGCAGCGTCGCCCAGGCGGACACCTGCAGCGCGCCGATCCGCGCCAGCACCGGGGCGGCGAGGACCGAGAACAGCACCTCGCAGACCAGCGCGACGACGGCCAGCGAGACGCTGAGCGCGTTGCCGCCCCCGAAGCCCTCGGTGATGCCGGCGCCGGCGGCGACGAGCAGTGCGGCGCCCAGCAGCGCCTGCTGCGGACGCTGCCCCTGCAGCAGCGGCGCGACCACGGCCATGATCAGCGGGGCCGTGCCGACGATGACGCCGAGCGTGCTGGGCGGCCCGTGCTTGACCGCGCCGATGACCGCGGCGTTGAAGATGACCTGCCCGAACAGCGCGACCCCGCACATGAGCAGCAGCTCGCGCCGCGCCAGCCGCATCAGCCGGAAGCGGGCCATCGCGGCGAGGACGAGGGCCGCCAGCAGGTAGCGCGCCGCCTGCGAGCTCGCGAAGGGGAAGCCGACGAGCGCGTCGCTGGCCGCGAAGCTCGCGCCGACGACCGAGATGCCGGCCGCGCCGGAGAGGAAGCCGCTGCGCTCGCGAGGGGTCACGCGCAGCATGCTCGACGAATGCTGGTCCGGTTGTAAGGTCCAGGGACATGCCGATAAACCAGACCAGCGGCCGCGCCGGCACGGGCGCGGGCGACGCGGCTGGAGGCCTGGACCTGCTGTTGCAGGTGCGCAAGGGCGAGGGCGCGCTGCACCTGCAGGTCGAGACCGCGCTGCGGGACGCGATCACGGCCGGGACGCTGACCGCCGGGACGGCGCTGCCGGCCAGCCGGACGCTGGCGGCGCAGCTGGGCGTCTCGCGGAGCGTGGTGACCGAGGCCTACTCCCAGCTGCAGGCGGAGGGCTTCCTGACGATCGCGCCCCGGTCGCTGCCCCGCGTCACGGCCGGCTCCACCGCGACGCCCGGCCCGCCCGCCCCGGAGGCGCCGCTGGCCCACTGGCGGCTGCCGCCGGCGCCGCACATCCGCTACGACCTCCGGCCCGGCTCACCGGCGCTGGACCAGTTCCCGCGCAAGGAGTGGCTGCGCAGCGTCAAGCTCGCGCTGGACGAGCTGAAGGACGAGGAGCTCGACTACCCCGCGCCCGAGGGGATGCCGTGGCTGCGGGCCACGCTGGCCGCCTACCTCGGCCGCGTCCGCGGCGTGCGCAGCGACGGGCCGATCATCTGCGGCGGCGTCAGCCAGTCGACGTCCGTCGCGTGCGCGGCGTTGCGGGCCTCCGGACGCGCCACGCTCGCCGTGGAGGACCCGGGCCACCCCGGCGTGCGCGACATGATCGCCGCGGATGGCATGCAGGTCGTCCCCGTCCCGGTCGACGAGGAGGGGCTCATCGTCGAGGCGATCCCGCCGCAGGCCGGGGCGGTGCTCGTCACGCCGGCGCACCAGTACCCGACCGGCGTCGTCCTCAGCCCGGCCCGCCGCCATGCCCTCATCGCGTGGGCGCGCGCGAACGACACCTACGTCCTCGAGGACGACTACGACGCCGAGTTCCGCTACGACCGCACCGCGGTGGGGACGCTGCAGGGCCTGGCACCGGACCGGGTCGTCGCCATGAGCTCGGTCTCCAAGACGCTGGCCCCGGCGCTGCGGCTGGGCTGGCTCACCCCGCCGCCGGGGTTGAGCGCCGAGCTCGTCGCCGCCCGGCACGCGATCGGCCACGGCCTCGGCGCGATCGAGCAGCACGCGCTGGCCGGCGCCATCGAGCGCGGCGCCTATGACCGTCACATCCGCCGGGTGCGGCGCGTCTACCGCGAGCGCCACGACCTGCTGGTCGCCGCGCTCGGCCAGGCCCGCCCCGACCTCGAGGTCGGCGGCGTCGCCGCTGGGTTGCACCTCACCTTGACGCTCGACCGCCCGGAAGCCGACGCCCTGGAGGCCGCCGCGCGGCACGGCGTCCATGCCGACGCCATGCAGCCGCACCGCATCACCTCACAGGGCGACCCCGCACTGGTGCTCGGCTACGGGCGGCTGCCCGCGCCGGCGGTGAGGTCCGCCGTGAGGGCGCTGGCCCAGGCCCTCTAGTCCGTGGCGATCCGCTGCAGCACGACGGCCTCGTGCAACGGCGGGCGCGTCGTGTACCAGTGGGTGAAGTAGTCGACGACGACCGGCACGTCGCCCAGCTCCGACACCGCGCGGCGAACGCGCATTTTCAGCGACGCCTCGTCGCTGTCGAGGATGCGTACGAGCTCCGTCATAGCCGCATGATCGGCGCGACGCGCGCGCCGGAACACCGACCGCCGGTACAAACCGGAGGGTCTGCGGTCGGACAACATTCCTGCAAACGGGGCTAGAACACCGGTGAGCGGCCCTTCGACGCGCGCAGCGCCGCGGCCAGCAGCTCGTCCCGGAAGTCCGGGTGCGCGACGGCCGCCAGCGCCTCACCGCGCTGGTGGACGGTCTTGCCCTCCAGCTCGGCCGCCCCGTACTCGGTGATGATCACGTCGACCTGGTGGCGCGGCGTGGTGATGACCGCGCCCGGCCCGAACCAGGGGACGATGCGGGAGCGCATCTCGCCCCTGACCATCGCCGTGGACGGCAGGCAGATCAGCGAGCGCGCCGCCAGCGACAGGCCCGGCCCGGAGACGAAGTCCTCCGCCCCGCCGATGCCGCTGAACTGGTTGCCGTCGATCGTGTCGGCGACGACCTGGCCCTGGATGTCGACGGCCAGCGCGCCGTTGATCGTGACCATCTTGGCGTTCTGGGCGATGACCTCGGGCGCGTTGACGATGTCCACGGGCAGGAACGCCACCTCGTCGTTGCGATCCAGCCAGGTGTAGAGCTCCTCCGAGCCGAAGCTGAACGTCGTCACCGAGACACCGTCGTAGAGGCCCTTCCTGTTGGCCACCTTGCCGGCGCGGTGCAGGCGCATGCAGCCGTCGGTGAACATCTCGCTGTGCAGGCCGTAGTTGCCGCCCGGCCCCTCGGCCAGGAGCGTGGCGATGGCGGACGGGATCGACCCGATGCCGGTCTGCAGCGTCGCGCCGTCCTCGATGAAGGCGACCGCGTGCTCGGCGATGGCGCGGTCGACGTCCGACGGGTCACCACCACCGCCGGGCAGCGCCAGCGGCTTGTCGGTCGAGCGGACCAGGACGTCGATCTCGTCGACGTGCAGCGCGTGCGGGAACTCCTCGCCGTAGCCGTGGGTGCGCGGGAAGCCCTCCGACGCCTCGACGACCAGCAACCGCGCCGGGTCGGCACCCGCGGCCTTCAGCGCCGCGACGGTGCCACCGGCGTGCAGCGACAGCGAGCACCAGCCGTCGGCGTCCGGGGCGCTGGCCGCGGTGGCCATGACCCGCGGCGGGGTGGCCTCCAGCAGCGGCGCGAACCGGCGGAAGTCGGCCGGGGCGAAGCCGATGTTGGCGCCCGCGTCGCGCAACGCGCGCTCGAAGGGGCCGAAGAAGCCCGACAGGTAGTGCACGCCGGGCCGCGTGAACAGCTCGGTGCCGACCGCCAGCAGCGCGCCCGCGACGCGCAGGTCCTCCCAGTCCTCCCGCTCGCCGAGCGCCCGTAGGAACGCCGGCGGCTGCCCGGGCCCGAGCGGCAGTCCCAGCGTGTCCGTGGTGTACAGGCGGGCCGCCGCCTCGTCCGCGGTGAGTTCCTCTGCTGACACGAAAACGACACTATCCGCGCGGCAGAGCCGCGCGTAGGGTTGGCGCACGATGACCGATGCCGAGCTGTACCGCCGAATCTCCCGCCTCGAGGCCCTCGTCGCCCGGCTCTACGAGCACAACGGCATCGAGGCTCCCCAGGACGGCGTCGACGGAATGCCGCAGGAGGTCGTGGACATCATGCGCTCCGGCAACACGATCGCGGCGATCAAGCGCTACCGCGAGCTGACCGGCTGCGACCTGGCCTACGCCAAGCAGCAGGTCGAGGCGATCCCCTACTGACGCCGGGCCCGGAAGAACGCGCGCAGCAGCTCGGCGCACTCGTCGGCCCTGACGCCGGGTACCACCTCCGGACGGTGGTTCAGCTCGGGCACGTCCAGGACATCCAGCACGCTGCCGGCCGCGCCCGCCTTGGGGTCGGTGCAGCCGAACACGACACGCGGCACGCGCGCCAGGACGATCGCGCCCGCGCACATGGCGCACGGTTCGAGCGTCACGTAGAGCGTCGCGTCGAGGACCCGCCAGGAGCCGTCGTGGGCCGCGGCCTCGCGCAGGGCGAGCACCTCGGCGTGCGCGGTGGGGTCCTCCCGGAGCTCGCGCTCGTTGCGCCCCCGCCCGATCACCTCACCGTCCCGGACGACGACCGCGCCGATGGGCACGTCACCATGGGCCTCGGCCGCGTGCGCCTCGGCGATCGCGACGCCCATCCACCCCTCGTCACCCGTCGCCGCGCGGTCAGCCTGCGTCATCATCGCCAGAATCGCAGGAACTCTGCGCTCCCTGCGGAGTTCTAGTACTCGAAGCATCCGTGCCCCGTCGCCTCTCACCCCTCGCCGCCGCCGCGGTCACACTGTCCCTCGCGCTCTCGTGGGCGCCCGCTGCGCATGCGCGGCCGACCGACGCGGCGCGGCGGGTGCACACGGTCTGGGCGCACATCGCGGGCTTCGTCCCCAACGACCCCGGGCGCGGCACCAAGCCCTCCGGCTGGGCCGCGGTGCAGTGGAACTTCTCCGGACCGTGGGGCGTCAACGCACCGGATGCCTGGCAGAACCTCATCAACGTCAGGAAACCCGGCGGCAGGGGCGTGGTCGTCGCCGTGCTCGACACGGGCGTCGCCTACCGCAAGGCGCATGGGTACCTGAAGTCGCCGGACTTCAGCACGACCAAGATCGTGCGGGGCTACGACTTCGTCGACGGGGACCGCTACCCGTACGACAAGAACGGCCACGGCACGCACGTCGCCTCGACGATCGCGGAGACGACGAACAACGGCATCGGGCTCACGGGCCTGGCCTACGGCGCGAGGATCATGCCGATCCGGGTGCTCGACGACCACGGCGAGGGCGAGGCGGCGGTCATCGCCAAGGGCATCCGCTACGCCGCCTCGCACGGTGCGCAGGTCATCAACCTCAGCCTGGAGTTCTCCGTCGACGTCCTCGGCGCCGAGGTGCCCGAGCTGGTCGACGCCGTCAGGGACGCGCACCGGGCGGGCGCGGTCATCGTCGGCGCTTCGGGCAACGAGGGCTACACGCGCGTCGCCTACCCCGCGAAGGCCAAGGAGGTCATCTCGGTGGGCTCGACGACCGAGCGCGGATGCCTGTCGGACTTCAGCAACGTCGGCACGGGACTGGACGTCACGGCCCCGGGAGGCGGGCGCGATGCGGCGTTCGACAACGAGCCCAACTGCCATCCCGAGCTGCCCGACGGCGGCGACATCTACCAGGTGACGCTGGAGGGCCGCGACCGCCGCCAGTTCGGCATCCCCGACGACTACGAGGGCACGTCGATGGCGGCGCCGCACGTGTCGGCCATCGCGGCGCTGATCATCGCGTCGGGCGTCCTCGGCCAGAAGCCCACGCCCGATGCGGTCGAGGCGCGGATCGCGTCGACCGCGCGCGATCTCGGCAAGCCCGGCTACGACCGCAACTACGGATACGGCCTCGTCGACGCGGCGGCCGCGACCAACCCCGCGGTGCCGGTCACCCAGCCGGTGCCGCGCGCCGGCCGCTGACGCCGACACGCGGCGGCTCTCGCAAGAGCCGCCGGCGCCGATCGTGTTCCTGCGGTGCGCGACGGGCCCCCCGGGACGGGCACGCACCCGAGCTCACGGCGAATCTAACACCGGGTCGTCAGCGCGCCAACGTGCCGGTGTCCGGACGCGAACCGGGCGAGGACTAGGTCGTGCGGACGATCAGGACGCTGCAGGGCGCGTGGTGGCTGACCTTGTTGGGCACGCTGCCCAGCAGGAAGCGCTTCGCGCCCGTCATGCCCTTGTTGCCGACGACGATGAGACCTGCCCCGGTCTCCTCGGCGACGTCGAGGATCGCGTCGGCCGGGTCGCCCTGG
Source organism: uncultured Conexibacter sp. (assembly GCA_964443695.1). Classification (GTDB taxonomy): domain Bacteria; phylum Actinomycetota; class Thermoleophilia; order Solirubrobacterales; family Solirubrobacteraceae; genus Paraconexibacter. The sequence continues at coordinate 6,721 of CAYUDT010000059.1, forward strand.
CGCGCGTGCAGCGTGACCTCGACGTTGTGCTCCTCGGCGACCTGGGCCGCGGCGCCGAGCGTCGCGTCGACGTCCTCGCGCGGGTTGACCATCCAGGAGACGTCGTCCGGGACGGCCGTGCGCTCGTCGCGCAGGCGCGAGTCGCTCACCGGCTCGTAGGCGCTGACGAGCTCGATCTTGGCGCCGACGGCGGCGGCCAGCGAGACGGCCTCGGCAACGGCCTTGCCGGCGGTCTCGGAGCCGTCGGTGCCCACAACGATGCGTCCGAACATGCAGGCAACACTAACGTTCCCGACCACCGGTGAGTGACCTGCGCGTGATCGACCTCCACTGCCACGCCCTGCCGGGAGTGGACGACGGCCCGGCGAACCTGGGGGAGGCCCTGCAGCTGGCGAAGGCCGCCGCGGACGCCGGGACCGGTCTGATCGTGGCCACGCCACACGTCAACCACACCTACACGGAGAACACGGCCGAGTCGATCGCCGCCGGCGTCGCCGACCTGCAGCACATGTACGGCGCAGCGGGCCTGGACATCGAGTTGCGGGCGGGCGGCGAGGTCGCATTGACCCGGGCGTTGGAGCTGAGCGTCGCCGAGCTCACCGCGCTGCGCCTCGGCGGCGGCCCCTACCTGCTGGTCGAGTGCCCCAGCACAACGTCGACCGCCGGCTTCGCCGCTGCGCTGGACAGCCTGCAGATGCAGGGCCACCGCATCCTGCTGGCGCACGTCGAGCGGATCCCCGCGTTCCAGCGCGACCTGCGCTCCCTGGAGGACCTCATCGCCCGCGGCATGCTCGGCCAGGTCACCGCGGCGTCGGTCTCCGGGCGCTTCGGCGAGCCGACGCGGGCGATCGCCGAGCAGATGCTGCGCGCGGGCCTGGTGCACGACATCGCCTCCGACGCGCACGCCCCGCAACGGCGCGGCCCGGGCATCGCCGCGCACCTCCAGGAGGGCGGCTGGGGCACGCACGTGCAGCACTTCGCCGTCGACGTGCCGCTGGCGATCCTCAACGGCACCCCGGTGCCGCCGTGCCCGCCCCCGCCCGCGCGTCGCGGTGGGGGCTCCGGCCGCCGCGGGCTGTTCCGGCGCGGCTGAGCCGCTACGCGAGCTTGGTGATGGCGATCACGATGCTCGCGAGGATGAACACGAGCAGGACGACCTGCGTCCAGATCCAGAAGGGCGACATCGCCGGACAGGCTACGCGGCTGCGTCGGGCGGCGCGCAGCGGCGCGGGCACGCCTTGGCGGCTGCGTCGGGCGGCGCGCAGCGGCGCGGGCGCGCCTACGCGGCGACGGAGGCGTACACGTCCAGCGTCCGGCGCGCGATGACGTCCCAGGCGAAGTGCTCGGCGCTGAAGGCGCGTCCGGCGGCGCCGCGGCGCAGGCGCTCGGCCTCCCCGGCCGCGAGCACCTCGCGCAGCGTCACGGCCAGCGCGGGCAGCGTCGGCTCGGCGCACAGCCAGCCGGTCTCGCCGTCGACGACGGCCTCCGGCAGGCCGCCGACGGGGTAGGCGACGACGGGCCGCGAGAAGGCGTAGGACAGCAGCAGCACCCCCGAGGCCGACGCGTGGCGGTAGGCCATCACGGTCGCGTCGCACGCCGCGAAGAGCGAGGCGGCCTGCTCCATCGTCTGGAAGCCGCGGCGGATGTGCACGCGGCCGACCAGCGCCGGGTCGCCGATCAGCGACGCGTTGCCGGCCAGCGCCCCGAGCTCCTCGCCGGCCAGCACGACGTGCAGGCCGGGGACGGTGCGTGCGGCGGCCAGCACGTCCTCGATGCCCTTGTCGGCGCGCAGCTGCCCGAACACCAGGACGGCGCAGTCGCCGTCGTGCAGCCCGAGGTCCCGGCGCGCTGCCACTCGGTCGGCGAGGCCGCCGCCGGCCGCCAACGCGCCATATTCACCGTGGGGGATCACGACCGCGCGCCGGCGCACGCGCGCGGGCAGCGCCGGCACGTCGGCCTGTGCGTGGACGATCACCTTCAGCGGCAGGTGGGCCATCAGCTCGTGGAACGGGCCGAACGCGCCGCCCCGCTCGAAGGTGTTGTGCGGGGTGTGCACCAGGCGCGCGCCGATCAGCCGCAGCCAGAGGAAGGCCAGGCACACCAGCGGAGCCGTGTCGAAGCCCTGGACATGGACCACATCGGCCTGCCGGGCCGCCCGCGTCAGGCGCGCGTAGGCCAGCAGGTAGCTGAGGCCGTTGTAGATCTTGTGCACCTTCACGCGGCGCAGCAGGTCGCGCCACCAGGACCCGCCGCGCAGGTAGCCGAACACGCCGCGGACGACCACGCCGTCGTGGTCTGGGTAGTGATGGTCGCCCGCCGTGGCGAGCACCACACCGGCGCCCTCCTGCGCCAGGGCAGCGCACAGCGCGGCCGTGTAGTCGGACACGCCCCCCTGCCCACCCTGTTCGATGACGAGTACGCTGCGGCGCACGGCGCGGAAGCTACACCGGCTGACCCGTGTCACACCCCCGCGCATGCCCCAGCTCCACGTCGTCTCGATCCAGACCAGCAATGAGCGGGGCGGCGGCGAGTACGCCAACGTCGACCTGCTCGAGGCGCTGCAGGAGCGCGGCCATCGCACCCACCTGGTCACCAACCTGCCCGAGCTGGCCGACGGCACCGGCGTCCCCGTCACGAAGATCGAGCTGGGTCCCAAGCTCTCGAAGGCCACGGTGCGGCGGACCGCGCTGCGCTTCCCGCAGCTGACCGCGCGCACCGTCCGCGTGCTGCGCGGGCTGGCGCGCGCGAACGGACCGATCGACGCGCTGATGCTCCACTACAAGAAGGAGCAGCTCATGACCCCGGTGCTCGGGCGCCAAGCGCGACGCGTGGTCTGGTTCGAGTGGGGCCCGCTGCCCTTCGACTTCCGCACCGGCCTCCCGCTGCGCGCGTACGGCCTCGCCGGGCGCGGCATCAGCCACTGCGCCTGCGTGTCGGAGGGGACGCGCCGGACGATCGTCGACGGTGGCATCGACGCCGCGAAGACGTCGGTCATCCCCAACCTCGTCGACGTCGACACGCTGCGCTTCAGCACCGAGGCCCGCGCGCGGTACCGCGCCGACTGGGGCGTCGGCGACGACACGTTCGTCATCGGCTGCATCAGCCGCTTCCAGCGCAAGAAGCGCAACGACGTGGTGATCGATGCGATGGCCCGGCTGCCCGCGGGACGCCCGACGCTGCTGGTCCTCGCCGGCGACGGCGACGAGGAGCCCGGGCTGCGCCGGCGCGCAGCAGAACTGGGCGCGAACGTGCGGTTCATCCCCACCCCTCGCGGATATGTTGAGCAGGTGCTCTCCGGCTGCGACGCCCAGGTCTTCGCGCCCAGCCCGACGGAGGGCGCGCCGCGCTCGGTCATCCTCGGGCAGCTCGTCGAGCGCCCGGTCATCGCGACCGACGGTGAGGGCGTCCGCGACATGATCGCCCCGGGCACCGGCGCGATCTGCGAGCCGTCGCACGACCCGGACGCGGTCGCCGCGATGTTCGCCGCCTACCGCGACGACGCCGGGCGCTGCGCGCGCGAGGGACGGGCCGGCCGCGCGCTGGCCGAGAAGCGCTACGACCCGGAGCGCACGCTGGAGCGCGTCGAGGCGATCCTCGCCGGAGGGCCGGACCCCGGAGCCCTCGCTTGAACCGCCGCGTGGTCATCCTGGCCGGCGGACTGGGCGCCCGGCTGCGCCCCTACACGACGACGATCCCCAAGCCGCTGATGCCGGTGGGCGACCGCCCCATCCTCGACGTCGTCCTGCGCCAGCTCAACCACTACGGCTTCCGCGACGTGACGATCGCCACGGGCTACCTGGCCGAGCTCATCGAGGCGTTCGTCCGCGACGGCCGCGACTACCAGGTCAAGGTCGACTACTTCCGCGAGCGCGAACCGCTGGGCACCGTCGGCGCGGTGGCCCTGATCGACGGCCTCGACGACCCGTTCCTGGTGATGAACGGGGACGTCCTCACCGACCTCGACTACCGCGCGCTGATGACGACGCACGTCGAGAGCGGCGCGGCCGCGACGATCGCGACGCACACGCGCGACATCCAGGTCTCGCTCGGCGTCCTGGAGTTCGAGGACGAGAACGACCCCAACCGGCTGACCGGCTACATCGAGAAGCCGACGATGCACTACCAGGCGTCGATGGGCGTCTACTGCTTCCGGCCCGACATCGTGAAGTACATCGAGCCGAACACGCGCCTGGACTTCCCCGAGCTGATCCTGCGCCTCATCGCGGCGGGCGAGGAGGTCCGGTCGGTGCCGTCGGAGGCCTACTGGATGGACATCGGCCGCCCCGACGACTACGAGCAGGCCCAGGAGGACTTCGAAACGCTGCGCAGGCGCCTGCTGCCCTTCGAGGACTGACGGCGGGCGTGCTCAGCGGACGGGCCATCGTCTGCGTCGGCTTCAACGACTGGGAGACCGAGCTGTGGACCAACCAGCACCACCTGATGGCGCGCCTGGCCGCGGCCAACGACGTGCTGTTCATCGAGTCGCTCGGGCTGCGCCGCCCGCAGATCGCCGGACGTGACCTGAAGCGCATCGCGCGCCGGCTCGCCAAGGGCGTGCGGCCGCCGCGCACCGTCACCACGCCGCACGGCACGCTGCGCGTGCTGTCCCCGCTGGTGCTGCCCTACGGGCTGCCGGCCGCGGCGCAGATCAACCCGCGCGTGCTGCCCGCACTGGTCAGGCGCGCGGCCCGGCGGATGGACCGGCCGATCCTGTGGGGCTACGTGCCCCAGGCCGAGGTGCTGCTCGACACGCTGGACCCGGCGCTGGTGGTCTACCACTGCGTCGACGACATCGGCGTGCAGGACGGCATCGACGGCGTCGCGTTCGCCGCCGCCGAGGAGCGCTTCGCGCGTCGCGCGGACCTGGTGCTGGCCTCGGCGCCCAAGCTGGCCGAGCGAATGCGGGCGTTCAACGACAACGTCCTCTACGCGCCCAACGTGGCGGACGTCGCGGCCTTCGCCGCCGCGCGCCGGGACGGCCCGGTCGACCCGGCGCTGGCCGCGCTGGACGGCACGCGCAAGATCGTCTTCACCGGCGCGATCGCAGCGAAGAAGCTGGACTACGACGTGCTCATCGGGCTGGCCCGGGCCCGCCGCGACTGGGCCGTGGCGCTGGTGGGTCCCGTCGGCCTGGGCGACCCGGGCACCGACGTCGCACCGCTGCAGGCCGAGCCCAACATCCACCTGCTCGGCCCGCGCACCTACGCCGAGCTGCCGGGTGTCCTGCGCGGCGCCGACGCAGCGCTGATCCCGTACCGGCTCACCGACCTGACCGCGTCGATCTTCCCGATGAAGGTCTATGAGTACCTCGCCGCCGGGCTGCCCGTAGTGGCCACCGAGCTGCCCGCGCTGGAGGGCGTCGCGGGCATCACCGTCGCCGCGACCGGCAGTGCGACCGCGGAGGCGCTGGAGCGGCTGCTCGCCGCCGATGACGAGGCCGCGCGCACGGCGCGGGCGGCGCTGGCCGACGGCCGCTCGTGGGACACCCGCCTGGCCGAGATCAGCGAGCGGATCGAGGCGCTGGAATGAGCGATGTCGTCGTCACATCGTTCGCGCCGGCGGCCGGCGGCGGGGCCGGGCTGCGCACCCTCGGCGTCGTCAAGGCGCTGGCCGCGCACGGCGATGTCACCGTGCGCTACGTCGCCCACGAGGACCGCCGGCCCGACGCCGCGCTGCAGGAGGACCCGCGGGTCACGCTGGAGCAGCTGCATCCCGGCCGCGGGCTGCCGCGGCTGCTGTCGGTGGCGCGCACCCGCGCGCGCGGTGTGCCGACGTCGTGGGCGCGGGCGGCCTCGCCGGAGCTGGTCGGCGCGGGGCGGCGGGCCGCGGCGGGCGACCGGCTGATCGCCGACGGGCCGACGGTCGCCGGCGCCCTGCTCGGTCTGGCCGCCCGGCGTCCGGCCGTCTACCTGGCCCACAACTTCGAGGCGAGCTTCCGGGGCGACACGCAGGTCGCCCGGTTCGAGCGCCGGCTGCTGCAGACCTACAGCGAGGTCTGGCTGCCGACGCCCGCCGACGTCGCCGCCGCGCGGGGCGTGTCCGCGGAGGACACGACGCTCAGATACGTTCCGAACGTGGTGGACGTCACGCGGATCACACCGGTCACGCCGGGCCCCGCCGATCCGCCGACCGCGCTGCTGGTCGCGGACTTCACCTATCCCCCCAACGCCGACGCCCTGTCCCACCTCACCGACACGATCCTCCCTGCCGCCTGGGCGACCGAGCCGCGGCTGCGCGTGCTCGTCGCGGGACGCGGCATCGTCGACCCGCCGGCCGACCCGCGGGTCCAGGCGCTCGGCTTCGTCGCCGACCTCGACGAGGTGTACCGGCAGGCCCACGCGGTCGTCGTTCCGCTCCGGGTCGGTGGGGGCTCGCCGTTGAAGTTCGTCGAGGCGCTCGCGCACGGGCTGCCGGTGGTCGCCACCCCGCACGCCGCCGCGCTGCTGGACCGCGGCGTACCCGGGCAGGACTTCCTCGTCGGGGACGGCGAGGAGTTCGCCGCCCACCTGGTCGACGCCGTCCGCGGCGCCCACGCGGGGACCGGCGCGCGCGGTCGCGCCCTGGCCACGCGCGAGTACAGCGTCGAGGCCCTCTCGGAGCTGATGACATGGGCCTGACGCGCGACGAGCGGCGCAGCGCCGCCCTGCTGTTCGGTGAGGAGCTCGCGCTGGGCACCGTCACGCTGGACCGGCTCGACATCCCCGAGGTCGTCGAGGCGGTCCGCGAGCGGCCGATCCCGTCGCGGGTGGCACGCACGATGCAACGCGCCGCCGTCAAGCGCGGCTCGCTGACCTTCGACGCCGGCAGCGTCGGCCCGATGCTCGCCGCGCGCTCGGCCGTCCTCGGCGCCGAGGCCGCCGCCGGCCCGCCGCGCTTCCTCGTGCGCATGGACGAGTTTCCCCACGCCCAGGCGTGGGACCGGCCCGACCGCTACGGCACCGACGGCTTCCTGCGCTTCCACGAGATCCTCACCGAGCACGAGATCCCCTACCTGCTCGCGGTCCTGCCGCACGTCTCGCGCGACTACCTGGACCCGACCAAGGACGAGTGGCGCCATCTCGACACGGACGAGATCAAGGTCCTCGAGCGGCTGCGCGACGCGGGCAACGTCAGCTTCGGCCTCCACGGCCTGGACCACCGCACGCGCGACATCAACCCGCGCAAGCACTCCGAGCTGTGCGGGCGGCCGATCGACGAACTGGAGGAGCGCCTGGACCGGGGCCGCGCCGCGCTGACGCAGCACGGCATCGAGCCCGACGTCTTCGTCGCGCCGTTCAACCGCTTCGACGCCCGCCAGTACGAGTCGCTGGCCTCGCGCTTCCGCGTCGTCACGGGCGGGCCGGAGAGCATCGCCCTGCTGGGCTGGCACCCGTCCCCGCTGTTCCGCGGCCAGGCCGTCTACCTGCCGTCCTACGCGCCGCTGTACGACCACGCCCACGCGGTGGCGCCCGCGGCCGCGCGGCTCATCGAGCAGGACGCCGCGCTGTGGATCCCGATCGTCCTGCACTGGGGCTGGGAGAGCGACGCCGGGTGGGACGAGCTCATCGCCCTGTGCCAGGTGCTGCGGGGCTACGCGCACCACTGGGACGAGTTCCTGTCCGCGGTGCGGGCCACGGAGGTGCTCTGACGTGCGGATCGTCTCGGTCATGACGACCACGAGCAGCGGGGGCGCGGAGTTCGCGGCCGTCGAGATGCTCGACGCCCTGGCCGCTCGCGGCCACGAGTGCACCATGGTCTCCGACCAGCCCGACATCGGCCGCGAGACGCGCGTGTCGGTCGTCCCCATCGACATCGGCCCGAAGCTGTCGATGACGTCCTGGCGCTCGTTGATGGTCGGCTTCCCGCGGCTGACGCGGCGGCTGAGCCGGACGCTCAAGGGCCTGGAGCCCTACGACGTGCTGCTCGTCCACTACAAGAAGGAGCAGCTGATGGCGCGGTGGCTGCCGCGCCGGCAGCGCGCCACGCTGGCCTGGTGTGAGTGGGGCCCGGTGCCGTTTCCCCTGCGCAAGGGCATCCCGCAGCGGATGTACCTGCGGGCCGCGCGCGACGCCGACACCGTGCTGGCGATCTCCCAGGGCACCGCGGACAACCTCATCGAGGTCGGCGTCCCCGCCCAGAAGGTCCACGTCGTCCCCAACACCCTGCGCGTCGACGACATCGACTTCACGGCCGAGGGTCGCGCGCGCGTGCGCGAGGAGCTGGGCATCCCGGCGGACGCGTTCGTCGTCGGCTGCATCAGCCGCTTCAACCACAAGAAGCGCAACGACGTCGTCGTGCACGCCGTCGAGCGGCTGGGTGACGGCGCCCACCTGATCCTCGCCGGGGCCGGCGAGATGGAGGACAGTCTGCGCCGTGACGGCGCGGGCCTCGGCGACCGCTTCCACATGATCGGCACGCCGCGCGGCGAGATCGCCGACATCCTGAGCGCGTTCGACGTCAGCGTCTTCTGCCCCTCGCCCACCGAGGGCCAGCCGCGGGCGGTCATCCTCGGCATGCTCGCCCGGCGCGCCTGCCTGGCGACGGGCGCCGAGGGCGTGGCGGACATGATCCACCCCGAGTTCGGCGCGATCTCCTCGCCGGAGAACGACCCGGACGCGCTCGCGCAGCTGCTGCGGCGCTACGTCGAGGACCCGTCGCTGATCACCACGCAGGGCCAGGCCGCCCGGGCCTACGCCGAGCGCACCTACGCGGCGCCCGTCGTCGCCGAGCTGCTCGAGGGACTGCTGCGCGACGCCGGCGCGCCGTAGCGGCGTCCTCCCGCGTCAGACGAACCAGGCGCCGCCGCGGCCGAGCTCGTAGTCCAGCCCCCGCGGCCGTTGGCCGATGACCTTGGCCGGGACACCGCCGACGATGCTGTACGGCGGCACGTCCTTGGTGACCACGGCGCCCGCCGCCACGACCGCGCCCTCGCCGACCGTGACGTCGGGCAGGATCGTCGCGCGGAAGCTGACCCACGCGTAGTCCTCGATCACGATCGGCCCGCCGCTGGTCCCGAAGGACGGGCTGTCGGGGTCGTGCTGCAGCGTCCACAGCGCGACCTCGGAGGAGAGGTTGACGCGCTCGCCGATCGTGATCGGGTGCCGCGCGTCGAACGTCGCCCAGAAGCCGATGGTCGTCCGCGGGCCGATCCGCAGGTTCTCGCCGTGGCGGATCTCCCGCCACCGGTGCAGCTGCGCGGTGCGGTCGACGGTGACGCCGAGGACACGGCGGGCCAGCGCCGTCCGCACCGTCGTCACGGGCAGCCGCCCGATCCACTCCGACACCAGGATCCCCACGCCGTCCCGGATCGACGGCACCCGCTCCAGCAGGCCGACGGCCGCCAGCACCCGCTTGATCTGCTCCTTCATCTGCTGCGCACCCTACGCGGCGTGGCCGGGTGGATCCGCGGCGGGAAGGTAGATTGGCGCCGTGGCCGAGCTGGACGCTCCCATCGACGTCCTCGGCGACGTCACCGCCAGGCGGGCCGGCCGGGACATCGCCTTCCAGCTCATCAGCCGCCTGACGAGCCTGGCGCTGGGCATCGTCGTCACCCTGTTGGTCGTCCGCACGCTCGGCGACAGCCGCTTCGGGCAGTGGTCGACGATCCTCGCGGTCGCCCAGATCGCCCAGTTCTTCGGCGACCTCGGCCTGGAGCAGGTCGCCGTCCGCAAGGCCGCCGAGGACCGCGAACGCGAGCACGAGTGGATCGGCGCGCTCGTGACGCTGCGCATCGTCCTGGCGATCCCCGCCCTCGTGATCGCGCTCGTCGTCCTGATGCTCCTGGCCACGAGCGGGCAGATGCGCGAGGCGGCGCTGGTCTTCTGCTCGACGATGCTGCTGTCGCCGCTGGCGTCGACCCGGACGGCGCTGCAGCTGCGCGTGCGCAACACCAGCATCGCCAACGTCGAGCTGGCCAACAGCCTCATCTGGGGCGCCGCGGTGATCCTGCTCAGCACCCGGGACGCGGGCCTCGTCGCCTTCGCCGTCGCGTTCCTGGCGGCGTCCGCGATCACGACGGGGGCCCAGGTCGTCCTGGCCCTGCGCGTCATGCCGATCCGCCTCCGGGGCGCCCGCCGGCACTGGGGCGAGCTGCTCCGCGTCGGGCTACCGGTCGCGGTCTCGACGATCCTGATCATCGCCTACGCCCGCATCGACCAGGTCCTCATCTTCGAGATCAACGGGGAGCAGGCGGCCGGTCTCTACGGCGCCGCCTACCGGATCCTCGACCGCGCGACCCTGCTGCCGGGCACGATCATGGGGACCCTGTTCCCGATGATGGCCGCGGCCCACACCGTCGATCGCGAGCGGCTCAAGCGGCTCGTGCAGGTGTCGGTGGACCTCCTGCTGACCGGCGCGCTACCGGTGTTCGCGTTCACCGCCGTCGCGGCGCCCAAGCTCGTGCACCTCCTGTTCGGTGACGAGTTCGCCAGCGTCGACAACACGCTCATCGTCCTGATGGCGTCCTACGTCGTGACGTCCATCGGCTTCTTCTGCGGCTACCTCATCATCATCCTCGAGCTGCAGCGGCGCTTCGTCCGCTATGCGCTGGCCGCCCTGGTCCTCAACGTCGGGCTGAACCTGCTGCTGCTGGAGCGCTACGGCATCATCGCCGCGGCCTGGTTGACGCTGGCCTCCGAGCTGCTGGTCGTCGGCCTGGCGTTCCGCGACATCCGCGCGGCGCTGCCGGACCCGCCGGCCGCGCGGCGGCCCGTGGGCATCGCCATCGCGTCTGGCGTCATGGCCGGCGCGGTGGCCCTGCTGCAGGCGGGCGGCGTCCCGCTCGGTGGGCTCGTCGTCGCGGCCGCTGCCGTCTACCCGGCCGCGCTGCTGCTGACCGGCGGCGTCGACCGCGACGAGGTGGGCGTGCTGCTTCGCCGGGGCAGCGACTGACCTACCATCGTCGGGAATGTCGCGGCCGCGCCGGACAGCCTTCGCCGTCGCGCTCGTGGCGCTCGCCGTGGCCGCCGCGGCGCTGGCGGCCGGCCAGGGCAGCCCCGCTGTCAAGCGCCCGCCCGGCGTGATCATCGGCGTCAACGCCAACAGCCAGGGCTACGTCGGCTCGACCGGCAGGATCCAGTCGCTGGTGGCCAAGGGCCGCATCGCCTGGCTGCGCGAGGACCTGCGGTGGGACCTCGTCGAACCGGTGCGGGGCTCCTACGACTGGAGCACCTACGACGCGCTCTACGCCGATGCGGCCAGGCGCCGGATGCACATCCTCCCGATCCTGCTGTCCACGCCGCGCTGGGCCGGGGCCACCGTCACGACGTTGCCGCCCGACCCGACGGCGTTCGCCGCGTTCGCCGCTGCCGCCGCCGAGCGGTACGGGCCGGGCGGGCGGTTCTGGCGCGAGCATCCACAGCTGCCGCAGCTGCCCTCGCGCTGGTTCGAGGTCTGGAACGAGCCGACCGAGCGCGGCGCCGTCTCCAACGGCATCAACCCCGGCCGCTACGCCGGCCTGTACCGCGCGACCGTCCAGCGTGCGCGCGCGCTGAAGCTGCGCGCGCGGTTCCTGTTGTACACCGAGCTCGAGGCCCGGCTGCCGGACAACCGCTTCGTCTCGTGGGTCGACGCCATGTTCGACGCGGTGCCGGACCTCGGCCAGTACGTGGACGGCGTCTCGGCCCACCCGTACTCCGTCGACCTGCGCAGGAACACACCGGACCGGGACCACCTGCGCCAGTTCAGCCGGATCCTCTCCATCCAGCAGCGGCTGGCGGGACGCGGTGTCGCCGGCAGGCCGTTCTGGGTCACCGAGGTGGGTTGGGCAACCTGCCGCACCGGGGCCTACTGCTACAGCGAGAAGCGCCAACGGGACCTCGTCCGCGAGCTGATGTCGGTGGTGCAGACGACCTACCGCGGCAAGGTCCAGGCGCTCTTCTTCTACAGCTTCGCCGACCAGGGCCGGACCTCGCCCGACCGCGAGGACCACTTCGGCCTCGTCCGGGACAGCACGCGCGGCTTCGCGCCGAAACCCGCGTGGAAGGAACTGACCGCGATACTGGCGCGATGACGCAGGCCCGCGCGATCGTGCTCGCCTACGGCGCCCGCGACTATCCGGGCGTCGTCGCACGGGTGCTGGCCGAAGGGATCGCGCCGCACGACGTCATCGTCGTGCAGAACCCGGCTGCGCCCGACGAGGCCGACCACCCGGTGCCCGACGGCGTGCGCCTGGTCCGGATGGCCCGCAACGGCGGCTACGCCGCGGCGATGAACGCGGGCATCGCGGCGGCACGCGAGGACGGCGCGCCCGAATGGCTGCTGTTGCTGACCCACGACGTCGAGATCCCCGCAGGCGCGCTGCGCGACCTGCTGGCCGCCGCCGCGCGGGCCGACGGGTACGGCATCCTCGGCCCCCGGCTGCACTGGCGTGACCCCGAGGGCGACCACACGACCTACGGCGGGTGGATCGCCGGCGACGGAAGCCACGGCCATCACCACACCCGCCGGCCCGATGTCGGGGGCATCAGCACCGTCGACCACCTCGACGGCGCCGCGCTCCTGGTGCGCGCGGCGGCGCATGCGCAGGTCGGCCCGATCGACGAGCGCTTCTTCCTCTACTACGAGGAGACCGACTACTGCCGGCGCATGCAGCAGGCGGGCTGGGCGATCGGCTGCGTGGTCGGCGTCGAGTTCTCCCAGGCGGCCGGCGGGTCCCGCCGGCCGGGCGCCTACGGCTACCTCATGACCCGCAACCACCTGGAATTCAGCCGCGCGGTCGGCGGAGGCCGCGGCGTGCGCTCGGGGTTTGCGCGGGCGGCCCGCAAGCTGCCGCTGCGACGGTTGGTGCGCCGCAGCACGCCGGCCGACCAGCGCCGCTGGGCGCGGTCCTACACCGTCGGCGCGCTGTGCGGGTTCGGCGCGTTCGCGCTGCGCCGCTTCGGCCCGCCCCCGGCGTGGCTGCCGGGCCTGGGCGACGTGAGGTCCTAGACCTTCCGCGTCGCGGAGGCGTTGGTCCAGTACTGGTAGACCTTGATCCGCAGGCCGCGCTTGCCGAGCACCGCGGGGATCGACAGGTTGAAGCGGTTGTTGCGGTCCATGAGGAAGGTCTTCTTGTAGCGCAGCTGGTTGCCCTTGAAGACGTCAAGCTCGTAGGCGTCGCCGGCCGGTCCGCCGCCGACGGCGCGCAGGCCGCCGCGCCGGGTGATGCGCAGCTCGACCTTGCGGAGCCGGGCCAGGCCCAGGAACGCGCGCTTCATCGCGTTGAACGCCGGCTTGTGGCTGCCGTCCATCCGCGTCAGGCCGAACGAGTACTGGTTGTTGTCCTGCAGGTCGTAGACGATGGCGGCCTTCACCCACGGGGTCTTGCGCAGCCCGGCGAAGATGTCGGTCAGCGACTGCGCCTGCGTCGCCTGGGTCATGCACTTGTGCCCACCCTGCGTCGCCGCCCCCGGGAAGCAGCTGGTGTAGCCGAACTCACCCAGCCAGACGGGCTTGACGTCGCCGGCCGCGCGCTGGACCTGGCGGATCGCGCGCAGCGATGCGAAGACGATGTCGTAGTAGTGGACGTCCAGCGCGTCGTAGTGGCCTTTGATGCCCTGCTGGTAGAGCGCCTTCAGGAACGCGCCGTTGGCACCGACCAGCGACCCGGCGAGGACCGTGACGCTCCGGTCGGCGTCCTTGACCGCCTGGTAGGCGACCTTCAGCAGCGCCGCGTAGCCGGCCGGCTTGTTGGGGCCCTTGAAGTAGAACTCCTGGTCGTGGTCGGGCTCGTTCCAGACCTCGATCGCGGCGAGCTTGGGGCCGAAGCGCTGGGCCAGCGTGCCGAAGATGCCGGCGGCGTCCTGGGGGTCGGCGGGCTGGTAGACCGAGACCGAGTCCGGCGTGATCTCGCCGCTGCAGCCGCTCTTGTCCGGCGCCGACGACGCCCAGCAGGGCGTGGTGAGCACGGTCAGCAGCGGCTTGAGGCCGCGGGCGGCCGCGCCGTCGACGAAGTGGGTCACGAGGTCCATGTAGCTGGCGGAGAACCGGCCCTTGACCGGTTCCGCGGCAGACCAGTCGAGGGCGACGCGCACGATCTTGGCGTGCAGCTCCTTCGCGGACTCGAGGTTCGCGTCGATGCCCTGGATGGTGGACGTACGGTAGATCGGCGCGACCTGCACGCCGGCGGTCGCCGCATGGGCCTGGCCGGTGACGGTGGCCAGGACCAGCAGCACCGCGAAGACGGGGGGAAAGCGCTTCATGGACAACCCATCATCGCCAAACACGGCAGGCAACATGAGGTTGCGTCGGGCCGTGACCGCCGTTGCGCCACGACGGCGTCCGGAGCATCGGGCGCGCGGCCACGCCCAGGACGCGAAATTGCTGCGTACGGCCGATACGATGCGCCCCACATGGCCGTCTCGCAACGTGCCCAGCAGATCCTCGAAGCGATCGAGCGTGACGCGGAGGAGCGCCGTCGGGGCCTCGCCGCCACGTCGCCGCCGCCGCCTGCGCGCGCCCCTGAGCGCCCGGCGCCGCCCCAGGCCGACGCGCCGCTCCACGACGACCCCGTCGCGGCGCCGGCGACGCAGCAGCTGACGACCGACGACCTGCCCAACCCGGCCCGGCTGGTCAAGCTCGTCGAGGAGGTCGCCGGCCTGGCCTCCGACGTCCGCGCGCGCGCCCGCAGCCTGCAGGAGTCGCTGGATCTCATCGCCCTGTCGGTCGGTCTGCCCCCGGAGCCCGGCACCGCGGCGCCCGAGGCCGAGCCGGCGCCGGCCGTCTCCCGGCGCGCCCAGCGCCGGGCCGAGCGCGAGGGGCACCTGCCCGGCCCCCCGGTGGCCGCGCTGCCGCCGCGCTACACGCCCAAGGAGCCGGTGACGCTCACGCCGCCGGAACCCACGGTTGCCGCGGAGCCCGCGCCGGCACTCCGCCCCGGCATCACGCCGGCCCCGGCGCCCGCCGCCACGGCCGTCGTCTCGGACTCCGCCCGCCTCATCGCGGTCGAGATGGCCGTCGCCGGCTTCACCCGCAACGAGGTCGCCCAGCGGCTGGCCTCGGAGTACGGCATCGCCGACGCCACGCCCGTCCTCGACGACGTGTTCGGCAGCGGCACCAGCGGCGACAGCCGCATGCCCTGGACCTAGTGCCCCGAGTCAGAAATTCGGCGGCAGCACCGGGCGCCTCGCGGCACTAGGCCATCGCGTCGCGGATGACGTCGGCGACCAGCGCGACGTCGTCGAGCGTGTAGGTCGAGGACAACGGCAGCGCCAGGTGTCGCTCGGCCGCGGCCTCCGCCCGTGGGAGCGGGCCACGACCCGCGTACTCGCTGAACATCGTGATCGCGGGATACCACGTGGTCTGCAGCCGCGCCTCGGTGAGCGCGCCGCGCACGCGGTCACGTTCCGCGCGCGAGGCGAACACGGCGGCGAACGCGAAGTGCGAGGACCGGGCCGCAGCGTCGTCGTCCCACGGGAACGTGATGCCGTCGATCTCAGCCAGCGCCGCCCGGTAGGCCAACGCCTGCGCGCGCCGGTTGGCGATGTCGGCGGCCAGCCGGGGCAGGCGCGACAGGCCCAGGGCGGCGCGGGGCTCGTCCATGCGGTAGTTGAAGCCGATGTCGACGATGTCGTAGGTCTCGGCGTGGCCGCGATGACGGTCCCAGGTGACCGAGGTCATGGCGTGGGAGCGCAACGAGCGCACCTTCGCCGCGAAGGCCTCGTCGGCGGTGACGACCATGCCGCCCTCGCCCACGCAGAGCTGCTTCTTGGAGAACAGCGAGAAGCAGCCGGCGGTGGACAGCGAGCCGGCCTGCCGGCCGTCCCGCGCCTCCGCCAGGACGGCCTGCGCGGCGTCCTCGATGATCGTCAGCCCGTGCTCGTCGGCGACGGCCTGCAGCGCCGGCATGTCGCACACGTAGCCGTGCCAGTGCGTCGCGATGATCGCCTTGGTGCGGGGCGTCACCCGCGCCGCGACGTCCGCCGGATCGAGGTTGAGGTCGTGCAGGCCGACGATGTCGCACAGCACCGGCTCACCGCCGCAGGCGCGCACCGCACCCGCCGCCGCGACGAACGTCAGGGCCGGCAGGATGACCTCGTCGCCGGGGCCGATGCCCGCCGCCAGCAGCGACAGGTGCAGGGCGGCCGTGCCGGAGGCGACCGCGATCGCCAGGGGCGCACCGGTCACGCGCGCGAACTCCTCCTCGAACCGGTGGATGCGGGGCCCCATCGACAGCCACCCCTGGCGGTAGCACTCCAGGACGGCCTGCACGTCCTCCTCGGACACCTGCAGGTCCGACAGCGGCAGCCGCCAGTCGGTCATGCGGTCCCGCCCTCCTTCACGCCGCGGGCCGCGCGGGCGGGCCGCCAGGCCAGCTCTTGCCCGGCATGCGGGTGCCCCGCGCCGGTCACGCTGTCAGCTCCGTGGTGAGGGCGGCGATGACGCGGTCCTGCTGCTCGGTCGTCATGTGCGCGAACAGCGGAAGCGTCACCTCGGCCGCCGATGCCCGCTCGGTCTGCGGCAGCGATACGTCGCCGAAGCGGTCTCGGTAGGCGGTGAACCGGTGGGCGCAGGGGTAGAACAGCGACGTCTGCACGCCGTGCTTCTCGCGCAGCGCGAGGCGCAGCGGGCCCTGCCGCTCGGGGTCACGCAGCATGATCGGCATCACGTACGCCGAGGACGCCTCCAGCTGCGCGTCGCTGAACGGCACCAGCACGTGCTCGTCCAGCGCGGCCAGCAGCGACCGGTAGCGGCGCGTGAGCGCCCGGCGCTGGGCGATGTCCTGCTCCAGCCCGCGCATGCGCGACAGCAGCAGCGCGGCGCGCGGCTCGTCCATCCGGTAGTTGAAGCCCAGCGCCGCGACGTCGTAGGTGTCACTGCGCCCGGTGTGTCGGTCCCACGTGCCCGACGTCATCGCGTGCGACCGGCGCGTGCGGGCCAGCTCGGCGACGTCGTCGTCGTCGGTGGCCAGCAGGCCGCCCTCCCCCACCGACAGGACCTTGTTGGCGAAGAAGCTGAACGCGGCCGACTGGCCCAGCGAGCCCAGCCGCCGCGACCCGTCGACCGTGGTGGCCGACGGCGCGTGCGCCGCGTCCTCGATGAACGCCAGCCCGTGCTCGTCGCACAGGGCGCGCAGCTGGTCGGTGGGCGCCGGATAGCCGGCGAAGTGGACGACCGTCACGGCCTTGGTCTGCGGGGTGATCCTCCGCGCGACGTCCTGCACATCCAGCGACGGCTCATGCTGTCCGATGATGTCGGCGAACACCGGCGTGCCGCCGGCGTAGATCACCGCGGTGGCGGTCGCCGCGAAGGTGAACGACGGCACGATCACCTCGTCGCCCGGTCCGACGCCGGCCCCGAGATAGGCGAGGTGCAGCGCGGCGGTGCAGCTGCTGACGGCCAGCGCGTGCTTGACGCCGAGGTGCTCGGCGAAGCGCGCCTCGAACTCCTGCGTGCGCGGGCCCATCGTCAGCCAGCCGGAGCGCAGGGTCTGCGCCACCGCATCGAGGTCGGCCTCGGACAGGCGCAGGTCGAACAGCGGGATCATGTCCGGCGGCATCGGACGCAGCCCTACGGGATGTTCTTGTAGCGGCCCTGATAGGGGTCGCCGAACGCCTCCTCGTCGAGCGCCGCGAGGATCTCGCCGATGCCGTCGGGCACGGTCATCCGCGTCTCGAAGCCGAGGACGGCCTTGATCTTGTCGAAGCTGACCTTGTAGTCGCGGGGGTCCTCATCACGCCTGACGTAGGAGACGTTGCCGCGGTCGCACTGCTTGGCGATCTCCTGCACGAGGTCGAGCTTGCGGTAGTTCTCACCGGAGCGGCCGACGTTGAAGACCTGCTTGCCGGCCACCGCGACGTCGGCGTCCAGCGCCGTGCGGATGCCGCGGCCCGCGTCCATGACGTGGACGTAGGGACGCCAGAACTGCTCGCCGAACACCTCGAGGTCCCGGTCGGCCCAGAGATCGCGCGTGAACTCGTTGACGGTGAGGTCGAAGCGCATCCGCGGCGCGACGCCGTAGACGGTCGCAAAGCGCAGGCAGGTCGGGATCATCTGCCCGAAGTCCTCGGTCATGAGCCGCTGCTCGACGCCGACCTTCTGGCGGGCGTAGAGCGACACCGGCGACAGCTCGCCGTCCTCGGTGATCGGCACCGTCGGGTCGGCCATGCGCCCGTAGTTGGAGCAGGTCGAGGCCATGATCCAGCGGGTCACACCGGCGTTGACGGCCTGGTCGATGAGGTCGTGGGAGGCCTTGACGTTGACATCGTCGGACAGCTCCGGATCCAGCGCGCACGCCGGGTCGCCGACGATCGCGGCGAGGTGGACGACCGCATCGGCCCCGTCGAGTGCCTCGGCCCGGGCGCCCTCGTCGCGGATATCGCCCTCGATGACCGTGACGCCCTTGGACCGCAGCTCCTCGGCGATGTCGCTCTGGCCGTGCAGCAGGCTGTCCAGCGCCCGCACGTTGCGGCCGCTGCCGAGCAGCTCTTCGCACAGCGGGGCGCCGATGTATCCGGCACCGCCCGTGACGACGACCGTTTCGCTCACTTCTGCCCTTTCGGTGGGTGGGTCATCGCGCCCGGGAGACGGACGCGGTCTCAGCTGATCCGTAGTAGTCGTAGCCTGCGTCGAGCACCCGGATCCCGTTGACGACGAGGCCGAAGTTGGAGCCGGGATGGCGCTCGAGGATGTTGCGCGTGCGGCGCACCTCCTCGCGGGTGGTGAGGTACGCCCGCGCCGTGATCAGCACGGCGTCGACCTGCGGGTGGTCGATGAGCACCTGCGCGTCGGCGACCGGCAGCAGCGGCGGCGCGTCCAGGACGATGAGGTCCGCCTCGATCTTCAGGTCGTCCAGCACGCGGCCCATCTCGGCGCTGCGCAGCAGCTCGGCGGAGTTCGGCGGCTTGGGGCCGCTGGGCAGCACCATCAGCGACTTCAGCCCGGGCAGCACCGTGCGCAGCAGGTTGGCAACCGGCGTGCCGCCGACCAGCGCCGTCGTGAGGCCGCGCTGGTCGCCGCCCAGGTCGAACTGCTGGTGGAAGGTCGGCCGGCGCAGATCGGCCTCGACGAGCACGACGCGCTGCCCGCTGAGCGCCGCCGCGCGCGCCAGGCCGGCGGCCGTCGTCGACTTGCCCTCGCCGGGGACCGCGCTGGTGACGAGCACGACCCGGATCTCCCGATCGGGCTGCAGGCTGCGCAGGCTTCCCCGCAGGATGCGGAAGGGCTCCAGCGCCGCGGCACGGTCGCGCTGGGAGGCCGGATCCTTGGAGCGCTCGGGCACGCTGGTCAGCGCGCGGAGGCCGTAGAGCATCTCGAACTCGTCACCGTTCTTGATGCGGCGGTCGAACAGGTCGACGAGGAACACCAGCGCGATGCCGATCACCAGGCCGAGGATCAGCGCGATCGCGGCGCTCTTCTTGAGGATCGGCGACGAGGGCGACCCGGGGACCGTCGCGCGGTCCACGACCTCTGCGTCACCGGTCGTCACGGCCCGCAGCGCGGTGACCGCGCGCAGCGTCTGCTCCAGCTCGGCGCGCTGGGCCACGGCCGCCGCCGGCAGCGCCGCGATCTGACCGCGCAGCAGCTGCTCGCCCTCGGCGACCCGCTTGCGGTCGGACTCCTTGCGGTACTCGACGAACTGGTCGGCGAACGTGTTGGCCAGCAGCGCCGCGCGGGCCGGGCTCGGGTCGGTCGCCTCGATCGTGATGATGTTGGCGTCGGGCTCGGCGGCGACGACGATGTGCCCGAGCAGCGCGTCCGGGGACTCCGGCGCCTTCAGCGCGACCTTCACGCGGTTGGCGACCGTCGTGGACTGCACGAGCAGCAGGTTGGTCGAGGCGTCGCGGACGGGGTCCTCGGTCTGGTTGGCCGCGGGGTCGATGAGACCCGTGATCTTCGAGGGCTCCATGAGCAGGCTCGACGTGGCCGAGTACTGCTTGGTGGCGCTCAGGGCCAGGCCCATCACCACCGCGCCGACGACGACGATCGCGGCGAGGACCACCCACCACCGCTCACGGATCGTGCGGAAGCCGCCGACGAGCGACGACGCCTCCTGCGGGTTGCCGAAGGGACCCTGGCTCATGCGTGGCTCATGCTACTTCTCGGTGTGTTTGCATCTGCATCGGTGTTGGCAGCAGCCGCGAGCCCCAGCAGCAGCGCGAGCATGCCTGTGCCGCGCTCGTCGGGGCCCACGACGGTCGAGGCGAGCTCGACGATGATGAGGGTGAGCGTCGAGGCGGCGACGGCCAGCGACAGCGCCCGGACGCGCGGGGCGTGGTGCACGCGAAACCCGCGGATCCCGGTCGCGATCCCGGTGAGCATCAGCACCACGTAGGCCGCCACGCCGAGCAGCCCGGCCTTGAGCCACCACCACAGCACGGCGAGGTGGGTGTACTGACGTAGGCCGGCGCCCTCGTCGAAGTTCAACGGCTTGGACGTGCGCCAGGGCACGCCGACGCCCAGGCCGAGGACCGGCGAGCGTTGGATCTCGGCCCAGACGTTGCGGCGCTCGGCGATCCGGTAGCGGTCCTGGTTGTTCTTCTTGACCTTCTTCGGGTTGATCGAGAGCGCCCGCTCCACGACCGGCCCGGAGAGGTTGGACAGCACGCCGGTCTGCACGATCACGTAGCCGCCGAGGGCCAGCAGCAGCACGATCGGCAGCAGCAGCCGCCGCCCGACGCCGCCGGTCGCGAGGACGATGAGGAACGGCAGCGAGAACGTGAACCCCAGCCAGAAGGTGCGCCGGTAGGACAGCACCAGGCAGACGAGGACCAGCAGCGCCCCCCACCAGGCCCAGCGCGGCAGCGGCACGCGCTGCAGCCGGCACGCGATGCAGAAGAACAGGTAGGTGACGAGGAACAGGTTGGACGCGGGCAGGTAGTAGGTGAGCGCCGGATCCACGCCGTTGGAGTAGGCGACGCCGAGGAACACGACCGCAAGACCCGCGATGGCCTTGAAGATCGCCAGGCCCATGCCCAGCGTGATCGCCCGCTCGAGGTCCTCGGTGTCGCGGACGACGTTCGCCACGAGGAACGTGACCACGAACAGCGGCAGCAGCGTGAAGATCAGGCTCACGACGGCGTAGCGGACCTGGGTCGGGTCGTAGTGCCCCACGACCAGGCCGAGCGCGAACGCCGCCAGGACCAGGCTCAGCGCGCCCAGCAGCGGTCCGGGCAGCTTGGGCGCCCGGTCGGTGCGCATCGCCTCCAGCAACACGGCGACGATCGCGGCGAACAGCAGCAGCTCGAACGGCGAGATCACCGAGATGACGCCGTTGTAGACGCGGACCATCGCGGGGACGCCCCACTCGGGCGTGCTCTCGCACACGATCATCGTCAGCAGCGCTGCGACGGCCGCCGCCCGCGGGCTGTCGACCAGGAGCCCCGCAGCGAGCAGCGCGAAGGCCGCGAGGACGCCGAACACCGGGCTCTTGATCGCGGTGACCGCCAGGAACACGACGGCCAGCCCGCCGATCAGCAGCGCGCCGAGCAGCGGGCTCGGGCGACCGGGGCGCGTGCGGAACAGGGGAAGGTCCGTCGTCGCCATCGCGATGCCGATGCTACGCGGCCTCGCGGGCGGCGCCGCCGCCCGCCTCGAGCAACAGGGATCCGAAGCGCTCGGCGAAGACCTCGGGAGCGAAGCGCCGCGCGTTCTCGCGCAGGTCGGCGTCGTCGGGCGTCAGGCCCTCGAAGCGCTCGATCGCGGCGACGAGTCCCTCAAGCGTGCCGTCGTCGTAGAGCACGCCGGTGCGGCCGTCGACGACGGAGTCCCGCACGCCGCCCTTCGCGTAGCCGATCACCGGCAGCCCCGCCGCCTGGGCCTCGACGGGGACGATCCCGAAGTCCTCCTCGCCGGGGAACAGCAGCGCGCGGCTGGTGGCCAGCAGCTCGGCCAGGTGCGCGTCGCTGACCTTGCCGAGGAACGTCGTCTCGGGGCCGGCCAGCTCCTTCGTGCGCTGCAGGTCGCGGCCATCGCCGGCGACGACGAGCTTGCGTCCGAGCCGCTGGCAGGCCTTCACGGCGAGGTCTGCCCGCTTGTAGGGGACGACCCGGCCGAAGAAGAGATAGGGCGCGTCGGCGTCGGCCGCGCGCGGGTTGGCGAGGAAGCGGTCGACCGCGACGGGCGGATGGATGACGACCGATTCGCGACCGTAGACCGTGGCGATGCGCTCGGCGACGACGGTGGAGTTCGCCGCGAAGTGCGTGACCTGCGCGGCGCCGCGGACGTCGGCGCGCCGCAGCCGCGGCAGCGCGGCGTGGAACACCGCGCTGCCGACGCGGCCGAGCTGCTCGCCCGCGAGGAAGTCCGGGTCCCAGGCGTAGCGCATGGGCGTGTGGCAGTAGCAGACGTGCGGCACGCCGCCGGGGGTGCGGACGTTCTTGGCGCAGGCGTGGCTGCTGGAGACGACGAGGTCGAAGCCGCTGAGGTCGAACCGGCGGAACGCGGCGTCCATCAACGGCAACAGCTTCGGGTAGCGGGTGCGCGCGCCGGGCAGGCGGTCGAGCACCGACGGGTGCACCGGGCGGCCGGCGATGTCCTGCCCCCACGGCGCAGGGTCGTAGACCAGCGTGAAGATCTCGCTCTGGGGCACCAGCTCCAGGACCGAGGAGACGACCTTCTCCGAGCCACCGGGGATCACCAGCCATTCGTGGCTGAGCGCCACGCGCGGGTAACGCTCGGCGAGCGCCTGCTGGACGCCTGCGCGATCCATGCGGTGGGGTTCTACCGCCAGCGCGGGGTGCGCTGCACGCGTGCAGCCGAGATCCCGGCGACGAGCGCCAGCGCCAGACCGGCCAGCAGGAGGGTGATGTCGGTGCGGTTCAGCGGCAGGCCGCCGGCGTCGCCGCCCGCGGATGCCGTCGCGGCGCGGGCCCGCTCGGCGGGGGTGGCGCCCTCCGTCGGGGCCGGCTCGGCGGTGACGCCGTTGGCGGCGGCCACGGCGGCCTGCTGG
>CAYUDT010000060.1:0-29218 GCA_964443695.1 uncultured Conexibacter sp.
CGTCCGCAGCTCTTCATGGCGGTACCGATCCGCGATGCCGCGGGGGCCTTTGCCTCGCCCGCCCTGTACCAGGCCGCCCTGGACGGCCGCGGACGCGGCCCCTCCGGTCGCCGCGCCGCGTCGACCGGGCCGGGCGCAGGCGCCATCGACACCCGCCAGGCCCTGCCCGGCGACGACGACCTCGCTCTCGTGGCCAGCCTCCGCACCCGCCTGCTGTCAGGACCGGGTAGCCAAAGCTACGGTCACGGGGGAGCTTTGGCTAGCCGGTCCCCCGGGGGGCTGCCGCCGATGCCGCCCGGCCGCGGGCCGACGCCGTCGAACCCACCGGACCGCGCGCCCGCGCCGCTGCCGCTGCGGACACACGTGCGGGCCGGGCGCGAGGGTGTGCTGCTGTGCCTGGTCGTCGATGCGTCCGGCTCGATGGGCGCGCAGCGGCGCCTGGCCCGGGTGAAGGGCGCGCTGGCCGAGCTGCTGCGCGACGCCTACGCCCGGCGCGACCGCGTCGCGGTCATCGCCTTCCGCGACGAACGCGCCCAGGTGCTGATCGCGCCCGGCGCGCCGCTGGAGCAGGCCGCGCAGGCGCTGGCGCAGCTGCCCACCGGCGGACGCACGCCGCTGGCCGACGGGTTGCGCCGGGCCACGGATCTCATCCGCCGCGAGCAGGCTCGCGAGCCTGAGCGCCGCGCGATCGCCGTCGTCCTCACCGACGGCCGCGTCCGCGACCCGCAGGGTGACATCCCGCGCGAGGCTGCCGCCCTGGGTCGCGTCGCGGCAGCCGTCCATGTCGTCGACACCGAGGACGGCCCCGTGCGGGTCGGCCTCGCCGCCGCGCTGGCGCAGGCCGCTGGCGGGCACGTCCACCCCCTCATCCCCCACCGGAGAGCCGCATGACCGAGACCGACACGCCGCTGGCGCGCCACACCCGTCCCGGGGTGGACGTCCCCCACCGGCCCGGCGACGCCGGCAGCGCCGAGCCCAAGCGCCGCAAGCCCCGCGACCGCCCGCTGGTGATGGTCGTCACCGGCACCGGCAAGGGCAAGTCGACGTCGGCCTTCGGGATGCTGTTGCGGGCCTGGGCCCGCGGGTACCGCTGCGGCGTCTTCCAGTTCGTGAAGTCCGGCAGGTGGAAGGTCGGCGAGGCGAAGGCCGCGGCCGCGCTGGGCGGCATCGATTGGGAGAAGATGGGCGACGGCTGGAGCTGGCTGTCCCGGGACCTCGAGGAGTCCGCCGACCTGGCCCGCGAGGGCTGGGCGCAGCTGAAGCGGCTCATCGCCGAGGAGCGCTACGAGTTCCTGCTGCTCGACGAGATGACCTACCCCATCAAGTGGGGCTGGATCGACGTGCACGACGTCGTGGAGACGCTGCGCGACCGTCCGGGTTTCCAGCACGTCGTCATCACCGGCCGCGACGCGGCGCCCGAGCTCATCGAGCTGGCGGACCTCGTCAGCGAGGTGCAGCTGGTCAAGCACCCGATGGAGCAGGGCATCCGCGCGCAGCAGGGCATCGAGTGGTGAGCACGCCACGCGTCGTCATCGCGGGGACCAGTTCGGGCGCGGGCAAGACGACGGTCGCCTGCGGGTTGATCGGCGCGCTGCGGGCGCGGGGCCACGTCGTGCAGGGCTTCAAGGTCGGGCCGGACTACATCGACCCCAGCCACCACGCCGCCGCCGCCGGGCGCCCGGGCCGCAACCTGGACGCGTTCCTCTCCGGCCCCGAGCTGCTGGCCCCGCTGGTCAGGCACGGGGCGGCGGGCGCGGACATCAGCGTCATCGAGGGCGTTATGGGCATGTTCGACGGCGCCTCCGGCCGCGGCGAGCTGGCCTCCACGGCCCACGTCGCCAAGCTGCTCGACGCGCCCGTGCTGCTGGTGCTCGACGCCTCCGCGATGGCCCGTAGCGCCGCCGCGATCGTCCACGGCTTCGCGACCTTCGATCCCGACGTGCAGATCGCCGGCGTGATCTTCAACCGCGTCGGCTCCGACCATCACGAGGAGCTGCTGCGCGACGCGGTCGCGCCGTTGGGCGTCCCGGTCGTCGGCGCCCTGCGCCGTGACGAGCGCATCGTCGCGCCGGAGCGCCACCTCGGCCTGGTTCCCGCAGGTGAGCGCGAGACGCCGCTGCCCGCGCTGGCCGACGCCATCGCCCGCCACTGTGACCTCGAGGCCGTCGAGCGCACGGCCAGGGCCGCTGCGCCGCTGGGCGTCACCGCGTGGACGCCGCAGGTCAGCGAGCCGGTCCCAGCGCGCATCGCCATCGCCCGGGGCCCGGCGTTCTCCTTCCACTACGAGGAGAACCTCGAGCTGCTGCGCGCCGCGGGCGCCGAGCTCGTCGGCTTCGACCCGATCGCGGACACCGTCCTGCCCGACGCCGACGCGCTGGTCCTCGCCGGAGGCTTCCCGGAGGTCTTCGGCGCCGAGCTGCAGGACAACGTCGCGATGCGCGAGCAGGTCCGGGCCTTCGCGGCCACGGGCCGCCCGATCCTGGCCGAGTGCGGGGGCCTGCTCTACCTGGCGCGGGAGCTCGACGGCCGCGCGATGTGCGACGTCCTGCCGGTGCGCGGTCAGATGGGCGGGCGCCTCTGGCTCGGCTATCGCGAGGCCGAGGCCGTGACGGCCACCTCGTGGCTGGACGCGGGAACCGCGGTGCGCGGGCACGAGTTCCACTACTCCACCGTCGAGCCCCTCGCCGACGGGGGCGCGCGCGCCTGGTCGCTGAGCGCCCGCGGTGAGACCCGCCCGGACGGCTACGTGCTCGGCAACGTGCAGGCGGGGTACCTCCACGTCCACTGGGCGGCCACGCCCACGATCGCCGCGCGCTTCGTCGCCGCGGCGGCCGCGGAGCGCGCGACCCGTTGAGCCTCACGGTCGTCACGGGCGGCACCCGCTCGGGCAAGAGCGCCCACGCCGAGCGCCTCGCGCTCGCTACTGGGGCACCGGTCACCTACGTCGCGACCGCCGACGACGGCGACCCGCTCATGGCCGACCGGATCGCCGCGCACCGCGCCCAGCGTCCGGCGGCGTGGCCGACGCTCGTCGCGACCGACGACCTCGCGTCCGTCCTGCGCGCGGGGACGGCCGGCGTCCCGCCCGGCGCCGGCTGCGTCCCACCCGACGGGCGCCGCGTCCCACCCGACGGGCGCCGCGTGCCCCCCGAGGGCCGCTGCATCCTGCTCGACGGCCTGGGGGTCTGGATCGCCGGCGTCATGCACCGCGCCGGCGCCTTCGACGCGCAAGGCGTGTCGGATTCGGGCCACCCCTCGGCCCCGATCCGACACGCCTCGGCGCGCAAGTTGGTGCACGCTGGAATCACCGCGTTGCTCGCGGCGGATGCAGACGTCATCGTCGTGGCGGAGACGGCGGGCGAGGGCGTCCTGCCCGCCGACCCCGGATCACGTGACTGGCTGGACCTGCTCGGACGCGCGACACAGCAGCTCTCCGCGGCGGCGGACCACGCCGTGCACGTCGTCGCGGGCCGACCGCTGACGCTGCACGGCGCACCCGTGCTGCCGGACGCCGCGACACTGCGCCACCACGGCGACCGGGACGTGCGGCCGACCGACGCCGACCACGCGGTCAACGTCGTCGCGGGCGGCCCGCCGCCCTGGCTGCGCGCCGCGCTCGACGCCGCGCTGGACACGACCGACCGCTACCCCGACGACACCATGGCCCGTCAGGCGCTGGCCCGGCTCCACGGGCGCCGCCCCGACGAGGTCGTCCCGGTCAACGGCGCGGTCGAGGCGCTGTGGCTGCTCGGGCCGGCCCTGCGACCACGGCTGGCCGCCGTCGTCCACCCTGCCTTCACCGAGGCCGAGGCTGCGCTGCGTGCGCACGGCGTCCCCCTGGTGCGCGTCCTGCGCGACCCCGAGCGCGACTTCGCGCTCGACCCGGCGCAGGTGCCGGATGAGGCGGACCTCGTCATCCTCGGCAACCCGGCCTCGCCGAGCGGCACGCTGGACCGCGCGGACACGATCCGCCGGCTGCTGCGCCCGGGGCGAACCGTCGTCGTCGACGAGGCGTTCATGTCGCTCGTGCCCGGTGAGCCGCAGAGCCTCGCGGCCGACACGGACGGGGACCTCATCGTCGTGCGCAGCCTCACGAAGATCCTCTCGATCCCCGGCCTGCGCGTCGGCTACGCGCTCGCCCCACCGGCCATCGCGCGCAGGCTCATCGCCGCCCGGCCACCGTGGTCGGCCAGCACCCTCGCGCTGGCGGTGTTGACCGTCGCTGCCAGGCATCCCGAGGAGCTCGCCGCCCGCGCCCAGCAGGCCGACGCCGAGCGCGCCGACCTGCAGCAGCGGCTGACCGACGCCGGCATCCGCACCTGGCCGGCAAACGCCAACTTCTGCCTCGTCGCGGTCGACGACGGTCCCGCCACCGTAGTCCGGCTGCGCAAGGCGGGCATCGCCGTGCGGCCGGCCCACACGTTCCCCGGCCTCGACCACCGCCACCTGCGCCTCACCGCCCGCGACCCGCAGGCGAACGCCCGCCTCGTGCGGGCGCTCACCCCGCAAGGCGTGTCGGATCGGGGCCACCCCTCGGCCCTGATCGGACACGCCACCCGTCGGGACAGCGCATGAGCCGCATCGTCGTCGTCGGCATCGGCGCGGAAGGTCACCGCGGGCTCACGCCCCCCGCACGCCAGGCCATCGCCGAGGCCGACGAGGTCATCGGCAGCGCGCGGCAGCTCGCGAGCCTGCCGCTCGGCGGACCACCCCGGCGCACCTGGCCCAGCCCGCTCGGCCCGCTGCTCGACGAGCTCGTCGAGCGCAACGACGACACCGTGACGTGCGTCCTGGCCAGCGGCGACCCGATGCTCCACGGCATCGGCGCGACGCTGGCCCGCCGGGTCGACCCGCAGCGGCTGACGGTCCACCCGCACCCGTCCGCCTTCGCGCTGGCCTGCGCGCGGCTGGGCTGGCCCGAGCACGAGACGACGCTCGTCTCCGCCGTCGGCCGGCCGGTGGACGTCATCGCGGCGCACCTGCAGTCCGGCCGCCGGATCGTCGCCTACGTCGACGCGCCCGACGGCGCCCGCGACGTCGCGCGGCTGCTGCGCGACCACGGACAGCCGCAGGCCCGCCTGACGGTCCTCGAGCTGCTCGGCGACACCGCGCGCGAGCGGCTCACCCGCACCACCGCCGCCGAGCACGACGCCACCGTCGAGCAGCTCCACACGGTGGCCATCGAGCCCACCGCCGGCCACCCACGCACCCCCGGCCTGCCCGACGAGGCTTACGAGTCCGACGGGCAGCTCACCAAGCGCCACGTCCGTGCCCTCACGGTCGCCACGCTGGCACCGCGCCCCCACGAGCTGCTCTGGGACGTCGGCGCCGGCAGCGGCTCCATAGGCATCGAGTGGCTGCGGGCCGAGCCCAGCGCAGGCGCGATCGCGATCGAGTCCGACGCCACCCGGGCGGAGCGGCTCGCGCACAACGCCCGTCGCCTCGGCGTCCCCCACCTGCAGCTGGTCCACGGCCGCGCCCCCGAGGCGCTGCACGGACTGCAGCAGCCCGACGTGGTCTTCATCGGCGGTGGCGTGACCCACCCGGGGCTGCTGGACCACTGCCTGGCCCACGTCAAGCACCGCCTGGTCGCCAACGCGGTGACCCTCGAGTCCGAGCAGGCCGTCATCGCCGCCCAGCAGCAGCACGGCGGGACGTTGACCCGCATCGCGCTTAGCCACGCCGAGCCGATCGGCGCCTTCAGCACCTGGCGCCCGCAGCTGCCCGTCGTCCAATGGAGCCTCACCAAGACATGACCGTCCACTTCATCGGCGCCGGACCCGGTGCCCCGGACCTGCTCACGCTACGCGGCGCGCAGCTCATCGGCAGCTGCCCCGTCGTCCTCTACGCGGGCGCGCTCGTGCCGTCGGAGATCCTCGCCCACGCGCGACCGGGCGCGCGGCAGATCGACACCCAGCACCTCGACCTCGACGAGATCGTCACCCACTACGAGGCAGCCCAGGCCCACGGCCACGACGTCGCCCGCCTGCACTCCGGCGACCTGTCGATCTACAGCGCCTGCGCCGAGCAGATGCGCCGGTTGGACGCCCTCGGCATCGATTGGGACGTCACGCCCGGCGTCCCCGCTTTCGCCGCCGCTGCGGCCGCGCTGAAGCGCGAGCTGACGATTCCGGAGGTCGCCCAGACCGTGATCCTCACCCGTCACGGCAGACGCGCCTCGGCGATGCCCGACGGTGAGCGGCTCGACGGCCTCGCCGCCCACGGCACGACGCTGGTGATCCACCTCGGCGCCCAGGCCATCGACGACATCGCCGCGCAGCTGCAGCCGCACTACGGCGCGGACTGCCCCGCAGCCGTCGTCGCCAAGGCCAGCTGGCCCGACGAGCAGGTCCTGAGGGGGACGCTGGCCACGATCGCCGAGCAGGTCATCGACGCCGGCATCCGGCGGACCGCGACGATCATCGTCGGTCCCGCCCTGGCGGCGGCGGGCTTCCGCGACAGCCACCTCTACTCGACCACGCGCGAGCGGGTTTCCTGAGCGGGGGCGTCCTCATCCTCGGCGGGACCGCGGAGGCGCGGGACCTCGCCGCGCGGTTGCATGCGCGCGGCACGCCGGTCATGTCGACCCTGGCCGGCCGGGTGTCGCGCCCACGCCTGCCGGAGGGCGAGGTCCGCATCGGCGGCTTCGGCGGCCCCGACGGGCTGGCCGCCTGGCTGCAGGACCACCGCGTCGCCGCCGTTGTCGACGCCACCCACCCCTTCGCCGAGCGCATCTCCGCCTCCGCCCGCAGCGCGTGCTCGGCCACGCGGACGCCGCTGCTCCGGCTCGAACGCCCAGGGTGGTCGGCCCGCGCGGGCGACGACTGGCACTGGGTCGACACCCTCGACGACGCGGCGCGCGCGCTGCCCCGCGTCGGCACGCGGGCGTTCATCACGTCCGGCCGCCAGGGCCTGGCCGCGTTCGCGAGCACGCCGGTCCATTGCCTGATCCGCTGCGTCGACCCGCCCGACGTGCCGCTGCCCGCCAGCCACGAGGTGATCCTCGACCGCGGCCCCTACACGCGCGACGGCGAGCTGCAGCTCCTCGACGCCCACCGCATCGACGTCGTCGTCACCAAGGACAGCGGCGGCCCGCTCACGGTCGCCAAGCTCGACGCCGCCCGGCAGCGCCACGTCCCCGTCATCGTGGTCCGCCGGGCCCGCCGCGCCGATGACGCGGCCGTCGCCACCGTCGACGCCGCTCAGGCCTGGCTGGCCGGATACGTTCGCGGCGTGTAGACCCGTGGCAGCGGGGTGCCGTTGGCGAACGTCCGGGTCGTCGAGGAGCCGATGATCAGCAGCGTCCGCATGTCGACGACCTCGACGTCGAGCGCTCCCAGCGTCGTGACCGACACGCTCTCCTCGGGCGCGCCGACCGCGCGCGCGACGACCACCACCGTCTCCGGCTCCCGATGCCCGCGCAGCACCTCGATCGCCCGCGCCAGTTGCTCGCGCCGGGTCTTCGACGCCGGGTTGTAGAGCGCGAGCACGAGGTCCGCGGCGCCCGCGGCGTCCAACCGCCGCTCGACGACCTCCCACGGCTTCAGCTGGTCCGACAGCGACAGCACGCAGAAGTCGTGCCCCAGCGGGGCGCCGACGCGCGCGGCCGCGGCCTGCATCGCCGACAGCCCGGGGACGACGTGGACCGCCACGTGCGCCAGCTCCGCGGAGGCCTCCTGCACCTCCAGCACCGCCGCGGCCATCGCGAAGATGCCGGGGTCACCGGAGGACACGACGGCCACGCGCCGCCCGGCCCGCGCCAGCTCCAGCGCGTGTCGTGCGCGATGCGCCTCGACGCGGTTGTCGGTGGCGTGGCGGACCTGCCCGGGCCGCGGCGGCACGCGCCGCACGTAGGTCTCATAGCCGACGACGTCGGTGGCCTGCGCCAGCGCGGCGGACGCCTCGGGCGTCAGCCAGTCCGGTCCCGCCGGGCCCAGCCCAACGACCGCCACCGAGCCGGACTGCGCCTGCGCCGGCGCCGTTGCGCCGTACGCGGTCGGCACCAGGACCAGCGACATGTAGGGCACGTCGCCGTCGACGTCCTGCAGCGCCGCGACCCGCTCGCGGTCGGAGCTGGCCCGCTCGACGTAGATGCCCCGGTCGGCCACCCCGGCCCGGCCCGCGGCCGCGGCGACCTTCGGGAACGTGCGCCCCAGCTTCATGACGACCGCCGCGTCGGCTGACCGCAGCCGGGAGGCCAGGACGTCCTCCGGCAGCGTGCCCGGCAGGACGGTGAAGACGTCGTCGCGTTTGACCAGGGGCTGCCCGGCGGCCGCGGCCGCGGCGGAGAACCCGGTGACGCCCGGGACGACCGACGTCTCATAGCGGCCCGACAGGCGGTCGTGCAGGTACATGTAGGACCCGTAGAAGAACGGGTCGCCCTCGCAGAGCACGACGACGTCGCGTCCCGCCTCGAGGTGCTCGGCCAGCTGCTCGGCGGACTCGTCGTAGAACGCCGCGATCGCGCCCTCATAGCCGCCCGGGTGGTCGGTGGTGCCGGTGGTCACCGGGTAGCGCAGCTCGACCTCGACCTGGTCGTCGCGCATGTGCGCGCCGGCGATGCGCCGGGCGACGCTGGAGCCGTGCCGCTTGCCCGGGTAGGCGATGACGTCGGCCGCGGCGATCGTCCGCGCGGCCTTGATCGTCATCAGCTCCGGGTCGCCGGGGCCGACGCCGACGCCGAAGAGTCGCCCACTCATTCGGCCGCGCTCGCCAACGCGTTGACGGCGGCCGCGGCCATCGCGCTGCCGCCGCGGCGACCGCGCACGATGACGTGCTCGAGGTCGGTCGCGGCCAGCGCGTCCTTGGACTCGGCCGCTCCGACGAACCCGACCGGCACGCCGATCACCGCCGCCGGCCGGGGCGCGCCCGCGTCCAGCAGCTCGAACAGCCGGAACAGCGCCGTCGGCGCGTTGCCGACGACCACGACCGCGCCGTCGAGGTGCTCGTGCCACAGCTCCATCGCCGCCGCCGTGCGTGTGGTCCCCAGCGAGGCGGCCAGCGCCGGCACCCGCGGGTCGGTGAGCGTGCAGATCACCTTGTTGTCCGCGGGCAGCCGGCTGCGCGTCACGCCGGACGCGACCATGTTGACGTCGCAGAGGATCGGCGCACCGGCCGCCAGCGCTCCGGCGCCGGCCGGGCCGAAGACCTTGGAGGCGACGATGTCGTCCACCAGATCGGTCATGCCACACGCGTGGATCATCCGCACCGCAACGCGCTCCAGCACCGGGTCCAGACCGTCCAACGCGGCCTCGCCGCGGATGATGGCGAACGAGCGCCGGTAGATCTCCGCGCCGTCGCGGAGGTAGTCGGTCGTCATCGGTCTGCCTTCTCCAACAGGGCCAGCGCGGCATCCAGGGAGTCCACCCGCGCGCCGTCCACGTCCACGAAGCCGTCGTCGCCCACCGTCACCGTCACACCGCGCTCCGGGCGGCCGCAGGCACGGCCGCAGGCGGCCCAGTGCTCGCGTCCCGGCCCGCGCACCGCGGCCCGCCGGCGCGCGTAGGCGCGCACGTCCCCCAGGGCCCGCGCGCAGGCCCCGCGGCCCGAGCACGCGGTCAGCCCGTCCCAGCCCCCGGCGTCGACGATGAGCCCGGCCGCCTCCAGGACGCCCGGGTCACGGCCGCCCACGATGGTGACCGTCCGCCCCAGGCCGATGCGCACGTCCACGTCCAGCGCGCTGACGTCGAGCCGGCCGAGCGGAGCGACGGCGGTGACACCGCGCGCCCCCACGCCCGGTGCGGGCGGAGGGAAGTCGGGGACCGGCTCGTGGGTGAGCCCACCGCCCAGGGCCGCGGCCACCCGCGCCGGGCCGTCGTCCAGGTCGGCCAGGCGCCAGGCGCCGTGCGTGTTCAACGCGAGAAAGGCCCGCGCCGCGGCGAGCGCCGACGCCGCCCCGCCGGGCAGCGAGGTCGCCCGGCCGGCCAGCACCAGCCGTCCGCCGAGCAGCGCGACGTCCGCGTCGGTGCTGATGTCCACCGCGAAGAGGAAGCGCCCCGACAGCGCCGTGAGCGCTGGGTCGGCCAGGAGCCCGGCGTCCAGCGCCGCCACGTCGGCGAACGGGGAGGCGACGATGTTGCGCACGCGGTCGTGCGCGGCCGACGGCAGCAGCCCACCCGCGCGCAGCAGGGCTGCGGTGTCGGCGGCGGCGTCGGCCGGGAGGCCCCGCACCTGCAGGTTCGCCCGCGACGTGATCTCCACGACGCCGTTGCCCCGCGCGGCGACCTCGCGCAGCGCGCGCAGCCCGCGACGGTCGAGCGCGCCGCCGGGCAACCGCACGCGAGCGAGCGCACCGTCGCCGGCGGGATGAAGCCGCAGCACGCCCGGACACGAGTCCGGCACGACGTCCTGCTCTTGCTGGAAGGGCACCACGAGACCTCCTGAGGGATTGCGCGTCCCGTCGGCGGTTGCCGCGCTGGCTGCAGTTCCTGACTCCCGACCGCAGGGACGCGATCGGTCACAGTGGCGCGACCGTCCCGGATTTCCACCGGGTTCCTGTCGCCAGCGCGCTGACGCCGCGCAGCATATCGGCCTTCGCGGCGCCCGCCGTCCCAGTGGGTATGCTCACGCCACGTCCGTGTGGCGGCGTGAGGAATCCGGTGAGAAACCGGAGCGGTCGCGCCACTGTGATCGGGATCTCGGTCCCGCAGCCAGACACTCAGCCGGCACACGAGTCAACCCAACGATCGGGACGCGTATCCCGGAAGGAGTTGCCGGAATGTCTGAACTCGTCGAGCGCGGGGCCCTCGCGCCCGCTCGCCCCATCGCCTCGCCCCGTGAGCTGCTGCCCTACGCGCTCTTCGCCGGTGTGCTGCTCATGCTGCTCGTGTACTTCGTCGGTGCCGAGGAGGGCGCGACCGCCGTGTTCTCGGGCACGTCGGTCCACGAGTGGGTCCACGACGCCCGGCACCTGCTGGGCTTCCCGTGCCACTGATCGCCTAGGGCGACATCCACATGGTGCGTTCCCTGCTGGTGCGGGGCATGCTCGTCGGCCTGGCGGCCGGCGCGCTGGCCTTCGCCTTCGCATACATCTTCGGTGAGCCGCAGGTGCAGCACGCGATCGACTTCGAGGACCATCTGGCCAGGCTCGACCACGACCCGGCCGAGGCCGAGGTGGTCGCGCGCGGCCTGCAGCGCACGCTGGGCCTGCTCACCGGCACGGTCGTGATGGGCGTGGCGCTCGGCGGGCTGTTCTCGCTGGTCTTCGCCTACGCCTACGGCCGGCTGTGGACCGGGCTGTCGTCGCGGGCGACAGCGGCCCTGCTGGCCCTCGCCGCGTTCCTGACGATCACGTTGATCCCGTTCACCAAGTACCCCGCCAGCCCGCCGACCGTGGGCGACCCGGAGACCATCAACCGGCGGACCGTCCTGTTCATGCTGATGATCGCGATCTGCGTCCTGGCGGCGGTCGCGGGCGGCCGCGCGCGGCGGCAGCTGCTGCCCCGGCTGGGCGCGTGGAACGCGGCCATCGCGGGCACCGGCGTCTGCCTGGCGGTCATCGTCCTGGCGCAGCTGATCCTGCCGGCCGTGCACGAGACGCCACCGGGCTTTCCGGCCGACGTCCTGTACCGCTTCCGCGTGGCGTCCCTCGGCATCGACGCGACGCTGTGGGCGGCCATCGGCCTGGGCTTCGGCGCCGCCGCCCAGCGGCTCATCGACCCATCCAGCCGCGCCCCCGCCACCCCGGGTGGTGCAGCAGGGTGACGCTCAGCGTCACCCGTCCACACCACCCCGCTCAGCGCGCGGCGGCCGCGGCCATCCGCTCGGCGATGTCGTCCGGCACGCCGAACGGCAGGCCGCGCTCGTGCTGCAGCGCCTCGTCGCGGCCCATGTCCTGCTGGGCGGCGAACAGCTTCTTGTAGATGCGGTTCGTGCCGGCGGAGTTGGCCGCGATCTCGGCGACCAGGGCGTCGGCCACCGCGTCGAGCTGCTCATCGGGCACGGCGCGGTCGACCAGCCCGATCGCCGCCGCGTCGGCGCCGGACAGACGGCGTGAGGTGAACGCGAGCTCCTTGGCCCGCGAGCGGCCGATGCGCTCGGGCAGGCGGACCGACATGCCCCACACGGGCACCAGGCCCCACTGGCCGTGGCTGTCGGCGAACTTCGCCGACTCCGCGGCGATCAGCAGGTCGCAGCCCAGCGCCAGCTCCAGCCCGCCGGTGAGGCAGTGGCCGTGGATGACGCCGACGACCGGACACGGCAGGTCCTCCAGCGCGTCCACGGTCTGCGCCGCGAAGCGCTCGACCTCGGCGTGGTCATCGCCGCCCTCGGCGATCGCCGCGAGATCGTGGCCGGCGCAGAACGAGCGGCCGGCGCCGCGCAGGACGACGCACCTCGCGTCCTCCCCCACCGCGTCCACCGCAGCCCGCAGCTCACCGAACATCGGCGGCGTCAGCGCGTTGAGCTTGTCGGGCCGGTTCAAGGTGATCGTCACCACGCCGTCGGCGGCGGACGACAGCACCAGCGGCTCAGACATCGATCTCCTTGAGCTCGCGCTTGAGGATCTTGCCCGTCGGGTTGCGGGGCAGGTCCTCCAGGTAGACGACGTCGCGCGGCACCTTGTAGCGGGCGAGGTTGTCCTTGACGAACGCCTTCAGCTCGTCCTCGCCGAACTCCGCGCCCGGCTCGAGGACGACGAACGCCCGCAGCCGCTGACCGAAGTCCTCGTCGGGGACGCCCAGCAGCGCCACGTCGGCGACGGCGTCGTGCGTGGACAGCAGCTCCTCGACCTCGCGCGGGAAGACGTTCTCCCCGCCGCTGACGATCATCTCGTCGTCGCGGCCGTCGATGAACAGCCGGCCGGCGGCGTCGAAGTGGCCGACGTCGCCGCTGGACAGCATGCCGTCGATGATCTCCTTGCCACCACCACCGGTGTAGCCCTCGAACGGCGACAGCGTGCCGACGAAGATCCGGCCGGTCTGGCCCTGCGGCAGCTCCTTGCCGTTCTCGTCGAGGATCTTCACGCGCGAGCCCAGCAGCGGCCGGCCGACCGAGGACGGCGCCGCGTGCACGTCGGCAGGCGTGGTCATCGTCGCCAGCGCGACCTCCGTCGAGCCGTAGAGGTTGTAGATCACGTCACCCAGCAGCGACTGCGTCCTGGTCGCGACGTCGGCGGGCAGCTGCGAGCCGGCGCAGAAGACGATCCTCAGCGACGACAGGTCGCGCCGCCTGACCTCGTCCTCCCCCAGGGCCAGCACGCGCTGCAGCATGATCGGGACGACGCACACGCCGGTGGCGCCGTGCTGCTCGATGTCGTCGAGGAACTGCCCCGCGTCGAAGCGGCTGCGCAGCACCAGCGTCGAGCCCAGGCCGATCGAGACCAGCGCGATGAGCAGGCCCGTGCCGTGGAACAGCGGCGGCGCGACGATCGTCGCCTCCTTGGCCTTCATCGGCATCCGTGACAGCAGCGAGCCGACGCCGGCGAAGCCCTTCGGGTCGGCACGCGGCGCGCCCTTGGGCGTGCCGGTCGTGCCGGAGGTGAGCAGGATGATGCGGCCCGACTCGCCCGGCGGCGGCGGCAGCTCCGGCGCGCCCTGGGCGATGAGCGCGTCGAGCTCGTCCTTGTCGGGATCGTTGATGTGGACGGCCAGCTTGCCCTTGGGCGCGTCGGCGTCGGCGACGGCGTCGGCCAGCTCGATGTCGTAGACGAGCAGCTGGACGTTCTCCCTGTTGGCCACCTCCGCGCACTGGCGCGCGCTGAAGGAGGTGTTCAGCAGGACGATGTTCGCCCCCAGCCGGGCCACCGCGAACGAGGCGATGATCAGCTGGCGGTGGTTGCGGCACAGCACGCCGACGTGGACGCCGGGGCCGATGCCCTTCGCGCGCATCGCGTTGGCCAGGCGGTTGACCTTGTCGTCGAGCTCGCGGAAGGTCAGCTGGCCGCGGTCGTCGGCGACGCCGGGATGGTCCCCATGGCGGATCGCGGCGATGCGCGACGCCGAGCCGAAGGAGCCGTACCCGCGCATGGCCTCGCCGATCAGCTTGAAGTTCGACAGCGACTCACGGCCCAGCATCCCGGACCTGATCGCGGCCTGGACGCCGCGCCCCTCCAGGTAGGCCCGGTTGCCGATGCGCTTGACGGTCTCCACGGCGCTCATGGCGCCCAGCCTATTCGTCAGGCGAAGCGCAGCGCGAACGGGTTGAGCACGTACGGCAGGGGCTTGTCGGCGTCCAGCCCGTCGGCACCGCGCACGGCACGCAGCGGGTCGCGTTCGCGCAGCACGCAGGCCAGCACCGCAGTGCCCAGGAGCAGCGCCAGGTTGCGACCCGGGCAGCCCTGCGGACCCTGGCTGAAGTGGTTGAACCCGCGGTCCGTCGCCGCCGCGCCGGACAGCCACTCCTCCGGCGCGAAACGGTCGGCGTAGGACAGGCGCGCGCGGTCGCGGTGGTGGAAGCCGTTGACGATCAGGACCTGCGTCCCGGCGGGCACCGTGACGCCGTTCCAGGCGATGTCCACCGTCGTCTCCCGCGACAGCATCGGCGTCGTCGGGAACAGGCGCATGGCCTCCTGCAGGCAGGCCGCCAGCAGCGGGGCACGGTCGCCCTCCAGCTCGGCGCGCACGTCGGCCATCACCAGCGGATGCCGGGCCAGCAGCGCCAGCGCGCGGAACGTGTTGATCGCCAGCGTGTCACCCAGGGCGAACAGCCAGTGCGTGACCTGGCCGGCCACGCGGGTGTCGACGTCCGACGGGGCGTCCGCGAACAGCGACGTCAGCGCGCCCGCCTCGGGCGCGTCGACGTAGAGCGACAGCGCCTCCATGTACTCCTCCAGCTCCGGCGGCGGCTCGGAGGGCATGCCGTTGCCGGCACTCATGAGATCGCCCAGCAGCGCGCTCAGCGGTTCGTCGTCGGCGGCGGCCTCGCCCAGCACCACGCGCCGCGTCAGCCGGCGGAACATCGCGCCCCAGACGTCGACGTCCAGCTCGCCCGGCAGCGCGTCGGTCTCCTCGAGCACGATCTCCATGAATCGGCCCGCCAGGGAGTGGATCTCCTCCGGGGTCTCCAGGACCGCCTCCGCGAACGCCCGCCGGTTCTCCCACAGCTCCCCGCGGCTGATCGTCAGCGCGTCGGGCTGGAAGGCCGACATGCCCTTCTTCTTGGCGTCCGGGTCGGAGGCGAACGGGTGCGGCGACCCGTCCAGCACCCGGGCGACGTCCTCGACGTCCAGGCACAGCAGCGCGCGGTCGGCCATGACCCGCACCCACACCGGGCCTGGGCCGTAGCGCTTGGCGAAGCCCTCCATCAGCCGCACCGCCCGGCCGTCGACGTCCAGCCGGGTGGCCAGGCCGACGGCGGTCGGGCGCCGCTTGAAGAGGCCCTGCGCCGCGTTGGGGACGATGACGAGCTGGTTGAACTGGGCGGAGTCGGCGAGCGACGCGGAGGCGAGTTCCATGCCTAGGAGAGCGGCTTCCAGGGGCCGAAGGCGTTGGCCACGCCCTCGAGGGTCGGCGCCAGCTCGGGATGGTGGCGCAGCAGGACGGTCCCCATCGTGTTGCGGGCGACCCAGTCGATGCCCTGCTCGGTGTACACCTCGGGCGTGTAGTCGTTGGTGAAGAAGCGGTCGCTCTTCAGCCGGCGCGACGCCATCAGGATGAAGATCCGGAAGGCCGTGTCGCTGAACCCGAAGCCCTTCGGCGGCGTCTCGGCCATCAGGCCGACCTGCAGGTCGACCGCGTCGAGGTCGCCGTCGTAGATGTCGTGGATCTCCGACGCCCAGGTCTGGTTCTCGGTGATGTCCTGGAAGGACTTCAGCCGCGACTTGCCGAGCTTCTGGCGGAACTCGTTGTAGCGGAGCACGCCGCGCTCGCGGTCGCGCAGGATGTCGATCGTGCCGATGTCGACGCGGTCCCCGTTGACGCGGGTGAGGTTCATCAGCGCGCGCGGGTGGTTGTGCAGCGTGATCGCGCCCGGGTGGCTGTTGCCGAAGGAGTAGAAGAGGTCGCTCCAGCCGATCTCCTCGATCACGTCCCGGGTCACCTTGCCCTGGATGTTGGTGAACTCCTCCTCCTTGATCAGCGCGCCGGTCTTGTGGGAGCGGAACTCCCAGTCGTCGGCGATCAGCGGGTGCAGCCGGTAGACGGAGGCGAACTCCTCGGTAATCGCGTACGGCGCGGCGTGGTGCTCCTGCTCGCCGCCGACGATCCCGAAGATGCCCTCCAGCGGGTCGATCCGCGGCAGCCGCGACTTGGCCCACTCCGGCAGCGCGCCGAACCAGTTGGCGTTCATGCCGCGCTCCAGCACCGGCGTCGCGAGGATGCCCGGCGTCCACTCGACCGTGTGGATCTTGGCCATGAGCGCGCTGTTGACCAGGCGCGCGATGAGGAACAGCCGCTCGTCGTCCCAGGTCGGGTAGTGCCCGGCCAGGTAGTCGCAGATCGCGTTGTGCTCCTTGACGAAGAGCGTGTGCAGCAGCGACAGGCCGACCCAGTAGTTGTCGCTGAAGCCGGTGAGGTCGATGCCGTCGAGGCCGTCCTTGGTCTCGTTGGGCAGGCGGCCGTCCTCGACGATCATCTTGCCGCCCTCGCCGGTGCGCAGCTGGCGGCAGCGCTCCTCGGAGGAGCCGTAGATCTGCGAGCCGTCCCACCAGTGGGTGACCGTGTTGACGTACTGGGTGGCGTCCGCGGTGGTGCGGACCATCATGGTGTCGCCGCCCCAGGTGTCGCCCTCGGGCAGCGGCACGTCCATCTTGCCCGTGGGCGAGTTGTCGCCGTGGCTGAACCAGTCGTGGTTCTGGAACTGGATCCAGGCCGCGGCCAGCGAGTTCAGCGTGGTCGCGGGCTTGAACTCGTCGCGCATCAGCAGCGACTGCGCGACGTGGCGCGGGTTGGGCGTCATCAGCCGCGGCATGGTCTCCGGGATCGACGCGCCGAGCGGGTGGTTGCGGCCGAACAGGACACCGGCCTTGCCCATGTCGGGATGGCGCGGGTCGTTCATGGCGCCGTCGTAGGTGCGGTGCTTGGGCACCTCGCGGACGCCGCCGTTGGTCTGCGCGGCCTCCTTGTAGGCGGGGTCGTAGAGGTTGGCCTCGCGCATCTCGTCGCGGAAGGCGCGCAGGTTCAGCAGGGCCAGCGGCAGCGGCAGCTTGTGCCAGTCGACGACCTTGTTGACCTGCCCGAAGAACATCGCGTTGGCCTTGCGCAACGGTCGGCGGATGGGGTGCTCGTCGGGGTCGCGGCCGTAGGTGCCCTCCGCCAGCTCCGGCTCGACGGCCTTGCCGTCGCGGTCCATCTCGTGCTCCCAGTACTCCCACAGCACGCTGGCGTAGTCGTCGAGCTTGGGCACCGAGATGCCGCTGCCGGCCAGCGCCGCATCGGTCTTCGTGGTGTCGAAGCGGGCGGTGAAGTCGATGTACTCCAGCGCGGCCGGCGGGATGCCCAGCGCGGGCAGGATCGCGTCCTTGACGCCCGGCAGCCGCAGGGCCAGCGGCACGGTGATCTTCGGCAGGACGCTCGTCAGCTGCGGTGAGCCGGCGGCTCGCGCGAAGGCGTTGAGGACGTCGATCGACCCCTGCGGCTCCGGGCTGACCAGGTGGAAGGCCTGGTTGTCGAGCCCGTCGAGGTGGCCGATGTGGTCCATCGCCGCGGCGACGAAGTCGACCGGGACGACGTTGGTCTTGCCCAGCCGCGGGCCGATCGCGGGCATCACGCCCGGCAGGTGGCCGGCCAGGGCCAGCGCCTCGAAGAAGTAGTACGGCCCGTCGAGCTTGTCCATCTCGCCGGTCTTGGAGTGGCCGAGGACGATCGCGGGGCGGTAGACGCGCCACGGCACGGTCGACTCCTCGCGGGCGATCTTCTCGCTCTCGAACTTCGTGGCGTGGTAGGGGTGGTCCAGCGGCTGTCCCTCGTCGAACATGTCCTCGGTGAACTCGCCGACGTACTGGCCGGCGGCCGCGACGGAGGACGTGTGGTGCAGGCGGCCGGCCTCCAGCGCGTTGGCCACCCTGACCGCCTCGCGGGTGCCGCCCACGTTGGCGATGTTGTTGGCCTCCTCGGAGGCCTCCATGTCGTAGACGGCGGCCAGGTGGAAGACGTGGTCGATCTTGCCCTTGTGCTCCTCGATCCAGGCCGGATCGATACCGAGGCCGGGCTGTGACAGGTCACCGACCACCGGCTTGACGCGAGCGGCCGCGCCGCGGGTGCCGGTGGGGTCCCATTTCTCGTTCAGGGCGTCGAGCTTGCCGACGGACGACGCGCGGACCAGGACGTGGATGTCCCCGTCGCGTTCCAGCAGCCGGTCGACCAGGAAGCGCCCGATGAACCCCGTGGCGCCCGTCACGAAATACGTCATGGCGCGAGTCTCTCCCCCGCCGAGGGTCACATGCAAGAGACTGGGCGCATGGAGCAGCTCACCAGCCTCGACGCCCAGTTCCTCGCGCTCGAGTCCGCCCGCCAGGCCGGGCACGTCGCGGGCCTCGCGATCCTCGACGCGTCGACGGCGCCCGGCGGCAACCTGTCGGCCGTCGACATCCAGGCGCTCATCGCCGACCGCCTTCCGCTGCTGCCGCCGCTGCGCCGCAAGCTGGCGCCCGTGCCCTTCAACCTCGACCATCCCTACTGGGTCGAGGACGGAGAATTCGACCTCGACTTCCACGTCCGCGAGCTGGCGCTGCCCGCGCCCGGCAACGACACGCAGCTGTCCGAGCAGGTCTCCCGGATCGCGTCCCGGCCGCTGGACCGCTCGCGCCCGCTGTGGGAGCTCTACGTCATCCACGGACTCGAGTCCGGCTACGTCGGCATGCTGACCAAGATCCACCACGCGGTCGTCGACGGCATGTCGGGCGCGGAGATCATGGGGCTGCTGCTGGACCTCGCCCCCGAGGGCCGGGAGCTGCCCGACGCGCCGTTGTGGAGTGGTGACCCGCGCCCGTCGGACCTCGCGATGCTGGGCCGCGGCCTGCTGGGCCTGCCGCGCTACCCGCTGCGGCTGCTGCGCTCGGTCCCCCGCGCGCTGCCCAACGCGCAGGACGCGCCCGCGATCTTCGGCGGCATCCCCGGCGCGACCGCGCTGTCGAAGGCCGCCGCCGCGTTGGAGCGCCGCGTCACCGGCCGCCCGGCGCTGCCGCCGCGGCCCAAGCTCGCCGCCCCGCGGACGCCGTTCAACGGCCGCATCAGCGCGCACCGCCGCTTCGCGTTCGGGCCGATCCCGCTGGACGACTTCAAGGAGGTCAAGAACGCCCACGGCTGCACGGTCAACGACGTCGTCGTGGCCGTGTGCGCGGGCGCGGTGCGGCGCTGGCTGATCGCCCACGAGGCGCTGCCGGTGGAGCCGCTGGTCGCCCAGATCCCGGTGTCGGTCCGCACCGAGGACCAGTTCGGCACCTACGGCAACCGGATCCTGATGATGAGCGTCCCGCTGCACACCGACGTCGCCGACCCGGTCAAGCGGCTGCAGCTGACCCACGAGGCCAACGTCGAGATGAAGGAGCGCTACAAGGCGCTGCCGGCCGACCTGCTGCAGGACGCCAACAACTTCATCCCGCCGGCGGTCTTCGCGCGCGCCGCGCAGCTGACCTTCCGGCTGTCGACGTCAGGTGCCGGCCGGCCGCCCTGGAACCTCGTCATCTCCAACGTGCCGGGCCCGCCGATCCCGCTCTACTGCGCGGGCGCGAAGCTCATCCACAACTACCCCGTCTCGGTCATCACCGACGGCATGGGGCTGAACATCACGGTGATGTCCTACTGCGGCTCGATGGACTTCGGGCTCATCGCCGACCGCGACCAGATGCCCGACGTCTGGGACATGATGGACCACCTCAAGGCCGAGCTCGACCTCCTGCGCTGACACGGGTGGTGGGAATGGGTGACGCCCAGCGTCACCCATTCCCACCACCCCCCAGTGCCTAGCGGCGCAGGCGGTTCTGGGTGATGCGGGCGTAGACGCGGCCGCCCTTGGTGCCCTTCTGGGCCCGGACCTTCACGCGGATCCTCGTGCCCTGCCGCAGCTTGCGGATGTGCAACTGGCGGTAGGTCTGGCCGCGGCCGCCGACGTACGGCGCCCTGCGGGCCGCCGAGCGCGACAGGTCGTAGGTGTCGGCGATGTCCTCGTCGTCGATCTCGCGCAGGACGTCACCGTCGTCGTCGACGATGTCGACCTCGTCGATGACGTAGCCGTCGTCGGGGTCACGCCAGGTCAGCTCGACGTCGGCGGTCTCGGCATCCTCGTCGACCTCGTCCTCGACCAGCTCGACGGGGTCGTCACCGGGGAAGATCTCGTCGAAGCCGGTCTCGGCGGCCACGTCGCAGCGCAGCCGGGACTCGATCTTCTGGAAGGCCCGCTCGATCTCCCGCGGGTTCTCGGCGCGGTACAGGCCGCCCTTCGTGTCGGTGGCCAGGCGCTGCAGCTGCCTGATGTCCGACGGCCCGCGCTGCTTGGGCCGGCCGACGGCGATGATGTACGTCGGCGGGTTGCCCTCGGTCAGGCCGTCGTAGTCGGCCATCTCGCGGAACAGGTAGCCGTCGACGAGCAGGATGCGCGCCTGCGCGGCCGGGTTCTCGACGCCCAGCGAGGCGACGAGGCTGACGTAGCCGGGGAAGTCGTCCTCACCGTCGACGTTGTCCTGCAGCCCCTTGA
The DNA here is from genome assembly GCA_964443695.1 of uncultured Conexibacter sp. Classification (GTDB taxonomy): domain Bacteria; phylum Actinomycetota; class Thermoleophilia; order Solirubrobacterales; family Solirubrobacteraceae; genus Paraconexibacter. Next base: position 20,569 of record CAYUDT010000060.1, read on the forward strand.
TCAGCCTGTTGTTGCGGACACCTCCCAGGACGGTCGGGGCGAAGATCGACGGGAAGCCGGAGACGCCGAGGACGGTGTCCGCGTTGCGCGGGTCGTCCACGTAGGCCTGCATGCCGTCGCGGCGGATGCGCTTGGGGTCGGCGGCCTCGTCGGTGTAGCCGTTGTCCTCCATCAACGCCTGGACGTTGGTGGCGATGCGGCAGCCCGCCTTCAGCGACTCGTCGTAGCCCGGGTCGGCCATGACCGCGGCGGGCCCGGTGGCCGTGGCCGCCTGCTCCTGCGTGATCGGCGTCTGGCCGAACACGACGCGGGCGACGCCGGGCCGGTCGGCCCGCACCGAGTAGAGGTAGTCGTCGGCGATGCGGGTGGACCCGAGCAGCGCGTCGGCGCCCTTGTCGCCGTCGAGGTCGGCCCCGCCCGCGGTGGCGAAGCCGGTGACGTCGCCGGCCTCGGCGCCGGAGAGGCGCAGCGCGCGGTCACCGAACTCGCTGAGGTCCAGCGTGTCGCGCCCGCCCCCGCTGCTGCCGTAGACGAGGTAGGCGGCACCGGCGCTGGTGCGCTGCTCGGGGTCGGCGAACGGGGCGGTGACGACGAAGTCGTCGACCTTGTCGGCGTTGACGTCGCCCGCGGGTGCGATTGCGAAGCCCGTCATGTCCCCGGCGGCCACCCCTTCGATCTTGTAGCCGGCGGCCTTGTCGAGGTGGTCCAGGTCGACCGGGTCGGAGCCGCTGCGGCCGTAGATGACGTACGCGGCCCCGGCGCGGGCGCGGTCCGGCGCGTCGGCCAGGTGTGCGCCGACCCCGATGTCGGGCTTGCCGTCCCCGTTGACGTCGCCGATGACGGCGATCGACTCGCCCAGCCAGTCGGCACCGCCCTTCGTCTCGGTCGTCGTGCGCCCGATGCTGAAGCCCGCCCTGTCCAGCGCATTGAGGTCGGTCACGGCCGGGTCGGGGCGCCCGAAGACGACGTAGGCCCTGCCGTTGGCGACCTTCGCGTCCGCGCCGCCGGTGGCCGCGCGCGGCGCGGTGATGAGCAGCTCCGGCCTGCCGTCGCCGGACAGGTCGCCGATCGAGGCGACCTCACGGCCGGAGAGCGCCCCGCCCTGCGGCCCGGCCGGCGGGCCGTCGATGCGCCAGCCCGCGCCACGCTCGACGAGGCCGGCCACGGAGATCTCGCCCGGGCCCTTGGCGCCGTGGACGACGTAGGTCGACCCGGCGTTGTCGCGCCCGGCGACCTCGCGGCTGGGTGCGCCGACGACGATCTCCGGCGTGCCGTCGCCGTTGAGGTCGGGGACCATCGCGACGCTCGCGCCCAGGCGCGAGTTCGCGTCGCCACCGTCGATCCGAAGCGTCCGGTCGTCGCCGGCAAGGTCGATCGGTGCGCCTCCGGGGCGGCCGAAGACGAGGTAGGCGGCACCGCCGCCGGGAACGCGCCTGCCGTCCTCGCCGACCGTGGTGCCGTGGGCCGGCGCGCCGACGAGCAGGTCGGAGTAGCCGTCGCCGTTGACGTCACCGGCCGGCGCGACCTTGGCGCCGGCCTGGTCCTCGGCGGCGCCCAGGATCAGCTGCTGGTCGGCCCTGTCGAGGTCCTTGCCCTCGGACCTGCCGGCCCTGAACAGCACGTGGACCGCGCCGGCGTTGGGCCGCTGGTCGCCGTCGCGGCGCGGCTCGCCGATCGCCACGTCGACGTGGCCGTCGCCGTTGAAGTCCCCGAGGATCGCCAGCGAGGCACCCGCCAGGCCGGCCTTCTGCGTGCCCTCGAACGCGAAGCTGCCGGACCTGCCCGCAAGGTCCAGGGTCCCGGTCACCGGCAGGTCGTTGGCCTGCGCGCTGCTGCCGGCGCCACCGAGCAGCGCGGCGGCTGCGACGGCCACGACCAGGCGCTTGGTCTCTCCCATGACCACGCCAACGAGCCCGCCGCGCAGAAGTTCCGCAGAACGTCGTCAGCGGCGCGTGACGCGGAGCGTCAACCGGGCCGGCGCGTAGCCCTCGCGGGTGGCCTTCGCGGTGAGCCTCCGCGCCGTCCTGGAGACCCGGAAGGTCATCGTCGCGCGCCCCTGCGCGTCGGTGGTGGCGACCCGGCCGCCGAGCAGCACGCGCGCGCCGGCCAGCGGGCGCTCACGGATGACGGCGGCCTGCACGGGGTCGGGCCGGCCGTCGCCGCGGGCGGCGGTGAGGGTCAGCGTCGCCCGCACGCGCGCACCCGCACGCAGGCGGCTGACCTGGGCGCTGAGCTGCGCCGGCGGCAGCTCGGGAAGCGGGTGCCGGGCAAAGGTGTCGAACGCGATCTCGGTGGCGTCGATGTCCTGCGTGGTGGTGCCGAACGGGGTGACCCGCTCAGAGCCGGGCCAGGTGTGGCCGCCGCCGCTGACGATGTACGCCGTGACCTCGGTGCCCTGCGCGCACCCGGTCGAGGCGACCCGCCTGACGCTCGCCGAGACCTGCTCCGTGGCGACCTTCGTGCAGCCGTCGATCCGCTCCCAGGCCCGCCGCGCCGTCTCGACGCTGTAGCCCCAGGACTCCTGCCCACCGCCGGCGTAGGGCGCGATCGGGTCGGCCGTGCCGTGGAAGATGACGACGCTGACCGGACGCTGGGGCCGGCAGGTCCGCGGGTCGGGCACGTCCTCGCCCGCGGCGTCCTGCGTCGGGTAGCCCGCGCGGACGCCGGCCACCGGTGCGATCGCAGCGATGCGCTGCCCCAACTCGCAGGCCAGGTAGGACGACACGCGCCCGCCGTTGGAGTAGCCCATCGAGAAGACACGCAGATGGTCGACGCAGATCCGCGTGCTGACCGCATCCAGCAGCGCGCCGAGGAAGTCGATGTCGTCCGGTGCACCCGCCGGCCGCTGCTCGCCGAACTGCAGCGTCCCCGGCAGGTTCCACAGATAGCCCTGGCCGTTGAAGCCGATGCGACCCTTCAGCCCGCCGTCGGCCGCGGCGATCGCGTAGCCGTGGCGGTCCCCCGCAGCCTCCGAGCCGGAGCTCGTCAGCTGCCCCTCCTTGTTGTCGTAGGTGCCGTGCAGGTCCAGGACCAGCGGCACGCGCGTGCGGCCGTCGTAGCCCTTGGGGACGTGCAGCAGGACCGTCCGGCTGCCGACCGGCACGCCGACCGTCTGCCCCGCCGGCGCGGCCAGCGAGCACGCGGGCTCGGCCGCCTGCGCCGCGGCGCCGGGAAGCAGGACCAGGACCGACGCCGCCGCCGCGATGACCCAACGCATCGGGCCAGACTAGGCCAGACGGACGGCCAGCTCCTCCATGACGTCATAGCCGTCCTGCATCCCGGACTCCATGCCCGTCGCCAGGATGATGTCCCGGATCTCCTGGGACTCCAGCTGCATGAGCTGGGTCAGCAGCGTGCGGCCGCCGGGCAGCGCCGCGAACGTGGTCGTGATCAGCGCTGGTGGGCTGTCGCCCTCCGGCGTGTTCTCGAAGATCTCGGTGTTCACCAGGCGCTCATCGGTGACGACCTCGTGGTACTCGCCGTGGAAGCCGACCTCGAAGCCCTCCTCGGTGCGCAGGACGTAGCGCCAGCGGCCGCCGACGCGGAGGTCGATCTCGCAGGTGTGGACCTCGCGGCACCCTCCACCCCACCACTTCTGCACGAGCTCGGGCGTGGTGTACGCGCGGTAGACCAGGTCCGGCGTCGCGTTGAACTCGCGCGTGATCAGGATCTGGTCGTCTGCGGGCAGCGTCACCGACGCGGTGCCCTTCGTCGTCATCGTCATTGCTGCTCCTTGAGCTCTTCGAGCACCTCGTCGAGGGCGCTGAAGCGCGCCTCCCAGAGCTGCTGGTAGTTGCTGACCCAGTCGTGGATGGGCTTCAGCGCGAGCGCGTTGACGCGGTACCACCGCTGCCGTCCGTCCTCCCGCACGTCGACCACCCCGACCTCTCGCAGCACCCGCAGGTGCTTGGACACCTGCGGCTGCGCGAGCCCGAGCAGCTCAACGAGGTCGTTGACCGCCCGCTCGCGCCCGGTCAGCGCGTCGAGGATGTCCCGCCGCCGCGGCTCCGCCACCGCGTTGAAGACATCCGCCGTCGTCGCTGCCCGAGCCATGGTGAGCAATATATGCCTATATCGGCATGAATGTCAATCGATCTCGACCTGCAGCGACTCGAGGTCGGCGTGAAGGACCGTGACGCCCTGCGCCGCGAGCAGCTCGACCCCGCCGACCGTGACGGCCGACGCGGGCAGCCCGCCGTCCTGCGGCGGCGCGAAGCTGTCCCACGGCTCGGCCGAGCCGCGCAGGAACTCGGCGAAGCCGGCGTCGGGCAGGTGCAGGTTCAGGAAGGCCACCGGTGCGTCGGACGCGTTGACGAAGGCGTGGACGACGCCCGGCGGCACGGAGACGAACGAGCCCGCCGCAGCCGGCAACGGCGCACCGTCGGGCCCGTGCGGCAGCGTCAGCTCGCCCTGCAGCACGTAGAACGCATCGGTGTGCTCGCGGTGGACGTGCAGCGCCGTCCCCTCCTCTCCCGGCCCGTGACGCGTCCAGGTCAGCGTCAGCTCCGGCGTCGCGCCGAGGATCGCCAGCTGCCGGCCCGGACGGTCGACGATCCACTCACCGTCGGCGTATGCGTCGATCTTCACGTGGCCGAGCATGAACGCCCGCAGCCGCCCCGTCGAGTCCGGCCTGCCGGTGCGCGGGCGCCCGGCGTTCATCGCCACCGCGACCGCGTCGTGCATCGCGGCGACCCGCGGCCCGGGGCGCAGACGTTGTGAATCGGCGACAACGCGTGCGCGCCAACGGTCGGATCGCCCCATAGGCCGCCGCCCCGCCCGCGCTTAACGTCTGCGACCGTGAGCACTGCTGTCGTCGTCGGCAGCGGCCCCAACGGGCTGGCCGCTGCGCTCACGCTCGCCGCCGCGGGCGTGGAGGTCACCGTGCTCGAAGCCGCCGACCGGCTCGGCGGCGGCACGCGCTCCAGCGAGCTGACGCTCCCCGGTCTGATCCACGACGAGTGCTCGGCCGCCCATCCGCTGGCGCTGGACACGCCCTTCAGCCGTCAGTTCGACCTCGGTGCCCACGGCCTGACCTGGCGCTGGCCGGAGGTGCAGTACAGCCACCCGCTCGACGGCGGATCGGGCGCCGCCGCCTACCGCGAGGTGGACCGCACCGCCGACGGGCTGCCGGGCCGCGACGGCCGCCGCTGGCGTGCCCTGTTCGGGCCGCTCACCGAGGCCTTCGGCGACATCGCCGAGGACTTCCTGCGGCCGATGGTCCACGTGCCCGCGCATCCCTTCCAGCTGACCCGCTTCGGCATCCCGTCCGGGCTGCCCGCGGCCCTCCTGGGCCGCGCCTTCAGGAGCACCGAGGGCCGGGCGCTGTTCGCGGGTGTCGCCGCGCACGCGTTCCGGCCCTTCGGCGCGCCGCTGTCCAGCGCGGTCGGCGTGACGCTGGGGACCGCCGCTCACGCCTACGGCTGGCCGGTCGCCGAGGGCGGCTCGCGCGCGATCAGCGACGCGATGATCGCGCTGCTCGAGCAGCACGGGGCCAAGCTCGAGACCGGCGTCACGGTCCGCAGCCTCGCCGAGCTCGACGCGGCCGACGTGGTCCTGCTGGACACCGCGCCCGGCGCGGCGGCGGACATCGCCGGCGACGCGATCCCCGCCCGCGTCGCGCGCGGCCTGCGCCGCTTCAGGCACGGCCCCGCCACGTTCAAGGTCGAGTTCGCGGTGCAGGACGGCGTGCCCTGGGCCCACGAGGCCTCCCGCCGGTCCGGCACCGTCCACGTCGGCGGCAGCTTCGAGGAGATCGCCCAGGCCGAGAAGGACGTGTGCGCCGGCCGCATGCCGGACAACCCGTTCGTCCTGGTCTGCCAGCAGTCGCTCGCCGATCCCACGCGGGCCAGGGACGGCGTCCATCCGCTGTACGCCTACGCGCACGTCCCGACCGGCTGGTCCGGCGACGCCACCGCGGCGATCGAGCAGCAGATCGAGCGCTTCGCGCCGGGCTTCCGCGACCGCGTCCTGGCGCGCAGCGTGCGCAGCGTCGCCGACACGGTCGCCCACAACGCCAACTACGTCGGCGGCGACATCATCACCGGCGCCAACACCCCGTTGCAGATGGTCTTCCGCCCGCACATCACGCTGGATCCGTACCGTCTCGGCGATGGCGTCTTCATCTGCAGCGCCGCGACGCCGCCCGGCGCGGGTGCCCACGGCATGTGCGGCTACAACGCGGCGCAGTCGGCCCTGAAGTCCCTCGGCGCCCAGCCCCGTGCAGCGACCGGCGCCGAGCAGGCGCCGGTCGCCGCAGGGGGCTGGTAGCGCCGACGTCGTCGGCACCGGAGGCGGTCAACTCACCGGCTGAACCTGCCCAAGGCGCGCGGCGATGTCGTCGATGCGCCAGGGGCCTTCGGTCTCGATGGCCGACGCGACGGTCCAGCCGGTGAGCGTCTGGATCGAGCCACCCTGCACCGCGAAGACCTGCCCGGTGAGCGGGCAGTCGGCGGCCGCGAGGTGGGCCACCAGCGGCGAGATGTTCGAAGGGTCGAACAGGTCGTGGCCCGTGTCGTCGACCGCGCCCGCGGCGAACACGGCACCCATGCCGGGCGTGGCCAGCGTCAGCCGCGTCCGCGCGATCGGCGCGATCGCGTTGACGCGCACCCCGTAGCGCTCGAGCTCGCCCGCCGCGACCAGCGTCATCGCGGCGATGCCCGCCTTGGCCGCGCCGTAGTTGACCTGGCCGCCGTTGGGCATCGTCACGCCCGACGCCGACGCGGTGTTGATGACCGACCCGCACACCTCGACGCCGGACTTGGCCTGCTCCTTCCAGAAGGCCGCCGCATGGTGGAGGACCGCCATGTGCCCCTTGAGGTGGACCTGGATGACCGAGTCCCACTCGCTCTCGGCGATCGAGGCGACGAACGCGTCGCGCAGGATGCCCGCGTTGTTGACGACGACGTCGAGGCCGCCGAACTCGCGCACGGCCAGGCCGATGAGCGAGGCCGCGCCGTCCCACGTGGAGATGTCGTCGGTGTGCGCGACGGCCTCCCCGCCGGCGGCGCGGATCTCGTCCACGACCTCCTGCGCCGGGCCGGCGTCAGCACCGCGGCCGTCGTTGCCGCCGCCGAGGTCGTTGATGACCAACCGCGCGCCCTCGCGCGCGAACAGCAGCGCGTGCTCGCGGCCGATGCCGCGCCCCGCGCCGGTGATGACCGCGATGCGGCCGTCCAGGGATCCCATGGTCAACCCTCCAGTTCGGCGAGGCCGTCCCGCAGCACGGGCACACCCTCGACGGTCGTCTCGAACTGCACCGTCCGGTCGTCGCGGCGCCAGACGGTGGTGGTGATGTCCTGCCCGGGCAGGACCGGCTTGGCGAAGCGCACGGCCAGGCGTCTCATCCGCGCGACGTCGTCGTCGGCCAGCGCGCGGAGGATCCCGTGGGCGGTGAACGCAAGCACGCAGAACCCGTGGGCGATGATGCCCGGCAGGCCGGACGCGCGGGCGACCTCCTCGTCGAGGTGGATCGGCATCGGGTCACCGGACGCCGGCGAGTAGCGGAACGTCTGGTCCTCGTCGACGTGTTGCGTGAAGCGTGCGACCGGCTCCGCGTCGCGCAGCGCCTCGTCGAACCGATGATCCGGCGCGAGCGGGCCGATCGCCCGCGGGTCGACGAACTGCCGCACGAAGAACGTCACGTACTGCTCGTTGACCAGCGCGCAGGACTCGTCACGGCACTCGAGGTACACGCAGGCCCGGGTGCCCTTCTGCAGCCCCTCGAAGCCCGTCATCCTCCCGCGGGCCACCAGCGTCTCTCCGGGCACGATCGGCCGGTGGAAGCGGAAGTCCTGCTCGCCGTGGAGGACCTTGCCGAGCACCGACAGCGGCACGATCTCCAGCGCCGGCTCCATCAGCGAGTGGAACACCGGCACGATCGCGAACACCGGGTTGGCCACCTCCCCGGCCAGGTGGGCCGCGATCGGGTCGTTGACCGCCGCCGCGTACTCGGCCAGGCGCTCCTGCGTGACCTCGAAGCGGACCTCCTCGGTCCAGACGTCCAGGCCCGCGTCGTTGAACTGCAGCGGCGTGTCGACGGAGCTCATGCGACGAGCGCCGCGAGCTTCTCCAGCGACGCGTCGAGGTTGGCCTGGGCGTCCTTCTCGACGGCCTTGCCCAGCGCGCCGACGACCATCGAACCCTCGAACTCCGCGGCGATCTGCGCGGTCGTCCCGCCGTTGCCGTCAGAGTCGACCGACAGCGTGAACGTCGACCTCACGCCGGCCATGCCGGTGCCGCTCATCGTCAGCGACGACGGCGCGGCGTACTGCGTGATCGTCCAGCTGATCGTGTTGGCCATGCCGAGCATGGTCACGACCTCGTCCATCGTCGCGCCCTCGTGGAAGGACTCCGGGACGTCGCCCTTCCACTTGGTGTGGATGGTCATCCACTGGTCGTAGGTGCCCGGCGTGCTGATCGCCTCCCAGACCTTCTCCGGTGCGGCGGGGATCGTGACGGTGGCGTTGACGGTGCCCATCTGCGTGTCTCCTTCGGACTAGCGCTCGGCGCGCTGGTAGGCGGTCACGACGGCAGCGCCGCCCAGACCGATGTTGTGTTGAAGAGCGGCGCTGACGTCGTCGACCTGGCGCTGGTCGGCCGTGCCGCGCAGCTGCCAGGTCAGCTCGGCGCACTGCGCCAGGCCGGTGGCGCC
>CAYUDT010000061.1:0-28832 GCA_964443695.1 uncultured Conexibacter sp.
ACAGCGGCTTGGGCATGAAGGTCGCGTGCCACCCGTACTTCATGGCGTACTCCTTCACGGTGATGCGGTACGTCATGCAGTCGTCGGCCATCTTCAGCGCGTCGGCGTAGCGCATGTCGACCTCGTGCTGGGAGGGGCCGACCTCGTGGTGGGAGTACTCCACGTGGATGCCCTGCTGCTCGAGCGCCAGGACCGTCTCGCGGCGGACGTCGGAGCCGGCGTCCAGGGTGGTGAGGTCGAAGTAGCCGCCCTCGTCGAGCACCTCCGTCGAGCCCTTCTCCTTGAACAGGAAGTACTCGAGCTCCGGGCCGACGTTGAACGTGTCGAAGCCCATCGCCTCCATCCGCTGCAGGGCGCGGCGCAGCACGTGGCGCGGGTCGCCCTCATACGGGATCCGCTCCGGGGTCTGGATGTCGCAGAACATGCGCGCGACGCCGGACTCCTCCGGGCGCCAGGGGATGATCTGGAAGGTCGAGGGATCTGGCAGCGCGATCATGTCCGACTCCTCGATGGCGTTGAAGCCGGTGATCGAGGAGCCGTCGAAGCCCATGCCGCCCTCGAAGGCGTCGTCCAGCTCCGCAGCGTTGATCGAGAAGGACTTCAGCTGGCCCAGGATGTCGGTGAACCAGAGCCGGATGAACCGGATCTGGTGCTCCTCGACGATGGCCTTGACGTCCTCAGCGGTCTTGGGCTGATCGCTCATATGGGCCGCAGGCTATCTGAGGGCCCCGGATCGGCCGCTCGACACCGCGTACAAAGATCAGAGCCAGCGCTGCGCCCAGAGTTTCAGCTCGTGGAGCGCGGGTTCGAGGCTTTGGCCCATCGTCGTCAGCTCATAGGACACCTGCACCGGCGGCCCGCCGTCCACGGTCCGCTTCAGGAGGCCGCGCTCCTCCAGCTCACGCAGGCGCTCGCTGAGCATGCGGTCCGACAGCTGCGGCACCGCGGCACCGATCTCGGTGTACCGCATGGCGCCACGGCGCTGGATGAGCACCTCGACGATGGCCCCGGTCCAGCGGCGGCCGATCAGCTCGACCGCCTCGTGGTACAGCGGGCAGGTGCCGGCCTCGCCGGCGTTGGAGGTCGCTCGACCTCCGGTCGGGCCGGCGCCCATCGCCCAGCGGCTACGCGACGGCCTTCAGGCGCGCGTCCTCGAGGGAGCCGTCGACGGGCACCTCGCCCGCCACGTTGATCATCGCGGTGAAGGACTCCAGCGACACGAAGGCGATGGCCTCGAGGATCTGCTCGTCGGTCCAGCCGGACTCGCGGGCCTCCTCGTGGAGGTGCATCGGCGGGCGGGCCTGGTCGGTCACCAGCGCGCGGAGGTAGCGCAGCAGGACCGCCTGGTGCTCGTCGCGCGAGTCCCATTCCTTGGCCAGCGCGATCTCGTCGAGGCCGAGGCCGGCCTGGCGGGCGACGCGGCCGTGCAGCGCCTCACCGGGCGCCGAGCCGTAGTGGTGGGCGACGGCGAGCGAGATGCGCTCCAGCGTGGCGCCGGTGAGCGTGCCGTGGCGCAGCTCCGAGCGGAAGCGCGTGTAGGCGCGCAGGACGGCGGGCGAGCCCGCGATGACGCCGAGGAAGTTGGGCAGCTGGCCGGCCGTCGAGATCGCTCCCCGCAGGATGGGCACCGACTGCTCCGGGGCGGTGAGATCGTCGTGGATCTGGAAGCGGCTCATCGGGGTCTTCATGGGGCTGGCCTTTGGGGAGAGGCTGGATATGTCGGGTGAGGCGCAGGGCGCTTCAGGAGGTGAAGTTCCTTACGCGAGGTAAGTCTACGTCCGGTTGCACTGGCATACAAGCCGCACCTTCACCCTGTGTGTCGTACCTTGCGTACGGGTGTCGAGGCGTTTCCGCTCTGTTATCGCGGTTCTCGGGGTGGCCGTGCTGGCGCTTCTACCCGTGTCCGCGTACGCCGGAACGGCAGAACTTGGCACCACCGGACGCTGGTTCACCGACCGCTCCGGCCGCGTCGTGATCCTCCACGGGCTGAACCTCACGGCCAAGCGCCCGCCCTACCTGCCCTCGCGCCTGGGCGTCGGTGCCGACGACGCGCTGTGGATGCGTGCGCAGGGGTTCACCGTCGTCCGGTTGGGCTTCATCCCGGCGGGCGTCTTCCCGACCGGTCCCGGGGTCTACGACGACGCCTACCTCGACGACTTCGTCGGCACCGTGCGGGCGTTCGCCGCCGCCGGCCTGCGCGTGGTCGTCGACGCCCACCAGGACTACTACACCGAGTCCACCGGCGGTGAGGGCTTCCCCGGCTGGATGGTCACGCGCCGCTCCCCGCTTCCGGGCCTCGGCCGCGACGACGCCTACCCCTTCGACGGCTTCTGGGCCAACGAGCGCGGCATCCAGGACGCGTTCGCGCAGATGTGGAAGCACGTCGCCGAACGCCTCCGCGACGTGCCCGGCGTCATCGCCTACGACCTCTTCAACGAGCCCTTCCCCGGGATGCGGGAGCAGGAGTGCGCGCAGCTGTCCGGGTGCCCCGCCTTCGACCGGGACGTGCTGACGCCCTTCTACCGGCGGGTGATCAGGGCCGTGCGCGAGGTCGACGCCGAGCGGCTGGTGATGTATGAGCCGCACGTGATCTTCAACCAGGGCGCCGCGTCCTGGATCGGCGACCTCGGCGACCCGCGGGCGGTCTTCGCCCCACACCTGTACTGCACCGAGCGCGCGTCGACCCCGGCGTGCTCGGAGCGCCGGCCGGGCGCCCTGGACAACGCCGACCGGCAGGCCCGCGGCGGCGCGGTGTTCCTCGGCGAGTTCGGCGCCCGGGACGACCCGGCGGTCATCGGCGCGGACGTCGACCTGGCCGACGCGCGGATGCTGTCCTGGACGGAGTGGGCCTACTGGAACCAGGACCCCTGCTGCGCCCGCGACCATGAGGGCGTGATCCGCTCGCTGGACGCGCCGCTCAGCGGCGACAACGTCAAGGCGGACAAGCTCGAGCGGCTGGCCAAGCCCTATCTGAGCCTCGTGGCCGGCACGCCGAAGACCTCCGACTGGGACGCATCGGCGAAGGTGTTCACCGCGTCCTGGACGACCGAGAAGGTCGGCGGCGGGCGCTTCACCACGCGGGGCGTCACCCAGGTCGAGGTGCCGATCAGCGCCTTTCCTGGGCGCTTCCGCGTCACCGTCAACGGTGGCCGGGTGAAGGGCTCCGCCAAGGCCCGGCCGCTGCGCATCATCGCCCGCAAGGGCGCGACGACCGTCGCAGTACGCATCCGGCGACTTTGAATGTTGACAACCGTCACCTAACTCGGGAAGGATGACGACCGTCACGAAAGCGGGAAGTGTGAGGTCGTCGCATGGGAAGTTGGGTCCGTTCGGCACGGTGCGCCATGGGGGTGGCGCTCGGAACCGTGTCCCTTGCTGTTGCAGTCGGGCCGGCGACGGCCTCCGCCGCCGCGCCTGCGCCGGCGCCCGCGCCGTATCAACCGACCAAGGCCTCGCTGGACCAGCACCCGCTGCCTGAGTGGTGGCGCGACGCGAAGTTCGGGATCTTCCTGCACTGGGGCCCGGCCTCCGTCCCCGCCTGGAACCTGCCGATGGGCCTGGCCGCCTTCTGGTACTGGCTCGAGCAGCAGGTCCCCGGCACGCCGACCTGGCTGCATCACCTGCAGACCTACGGGGCCGACAAGACCTACGACGACCTCATCGACGGCCTGACCGCGTCCAAGTACGACCCCGATGCGTGGGTCAAACTCTTCAAGGACAACGGCGCCAAGTACTTCCTGCTGACCACCAAGCACCATGACGGCTTCGCGATGTGGCCGTCGGACACGACGCAGCGTGACGCCGGAGCGATGGGACCCAAGCGCGACCTCGTCGGACCGCTCGTCGACGCTGCCCGCCGGCAGGACTTCAAGGCCGGCCTGTACTACTCGATCCCGGAGTGGTTCAGCCCGGCCCCACGCCCCGCGGTGGCCAACATCGTCTCCTCGGCGCTGTCGCTGCAGTCCGCACCGGCCGGCCTGCTCGGCGACTCGGTCTTCAACCTCCGCGCCCGCAACGCCTACACCCAGGCGCCCGTCGAGTACCGCGGCTACACGCCGGTCGACGACTACGGCGCGGGCATCGTCCGGCCGCAGTTGCGCGAGCTCATCGACCGCTACCACCCCGACGAGATCTGGTGCGACATCGGCGGCGCCGAGTCGTACTACAAGTCCAACGAGATCATCGCCGAGTACTACAACAAGGCTGCGGCGACCAACCCCGAGGGCGTCGTCGTCAACGACCGCTGCGGCGACGGCAACACCCACGTCGACTTCGCGTCGGCCGAGCAGGGCAACGGCTACACGATCGGGTCGCAGACGATCGAAAAGCCGACCGAGACCGACCGCGCGATCGGCTCCTGGTTCTACGCCGACGGCAACACCGACGACCAGCTGCCCACCCGTGAGGCGCTGCTCGGCGAGCTGATCAACGCGGTGTCGCTGAACTCCAACTACGTCCTGAACATCGCGCCGCGCGCCGACGGCACGCTGCCGGAGCCGCTGACCTCGCGGCTGGAGTACCTCGGCCGCTGGCTGCAGATCAACGGTGAGGCGATCTACGCCTCGCGGCCGTGGACGCAGGGCGCCGACGACAACAACGCCGACGTCCACTTCACGCGGTCCAAGGACGGCTCGGCCTTCTACGTGATGGCGGCGGGCGCGCCGTCCGGGTCGCTGATCATCAACGCGCCGATCCCGATCCCCGCCGGCGCGCAACTCACGCTGCTCGGCTCCGACGGGGCGCCGCTGTCGTGGCGGGTCGAGGGGTCGAAGACCATCATCGACCTGGCCGGCCGGAGGACGTCGAGCGTCGGTGCCTACGCGATCCGGATCGCCCGGCCCGCGGCCGCCGCCCGTGCGTCCCTGACGCTCACGGGCCGGGGCGAGCGGACGTCGCTGAAGCGGCTGCTCTCCCACGGCATGTCCGCACGGGCGCGCTGCTCGAAGGCCTGCACCGTCGTCGCGACGCTCTCGGACGGCACGCGCAAGCTCGCCTCGACGCAGCGTCGCGCCGCGGCCGGCAAGCGCATCGCGGTCCGCCTGCGTCCCGGCGCCGCGGCCCGCAGGAAGCTGGCTGGGAGGTCGAACGTCCGGCTGGCGCTGACGATCAGCGCCCGCGCCGCCGACGGCACCCGCACCGCCCTGCGCCAGACGGTCACCGTCCGCCGCTAGCGCCGCCCGACACCGTCGAACACGCTTTACCACCCCGCCGGTGCGGCACAAAAGCGCGTTCGGCCCCACCAGCAGCTGGTGTCGAACACGCTTTACCACCCCGCCGGTGCGGCACAAAAGCGTGTTCGGCGTCCGGCGGCGCGGGCCGTCGTCACTTACTCGTAGCCGTAGTACGGGTCGTAGGTCGTCGGGCCGCCGGGGTCGGTGTCGAGGGCCTGGTGGGTCGGGCCGCAGACCGTTGCGATGCGCCGGTCCTCCGGCAGCGGGGTGCGGGCGACCGCGTCGGTGAAGGCCGACAGCGCGGGCTTCGGTGACCCGTCGGCGCGGACGAGCCCGGTGAAGAACGGCCAGATCGACCGGGTCGGCGGGCGGTCGTCCCAGTTGAAGGCGACGATGCCCTTGATGACCCACGACGTCCGCCTGGCCGCCAGCGCACGCGTCGCCTGGTGCAGCAGGGCCGCCTGGCAGGGCTCGTCGACGACCTGGTCCAGCGACGCCTTGCCACCGGTGGCCCAGCCGTACTCGGTGACGCGGATCGGCCTGCGCCGGTCGCCGTGGGCATTGGCCACCTTGCGCATCTCGGCGACGCGGTCGAGCATCGCCCCGACGCTGCGCCCGTAGGGATGCGCGGCCAGCGTGTCGACGACCTTCATCACGCCGGTCGCGTAGAGCTGGTCGAGGTAGCCGCCCCGCGTCGCCCCCTTGACCGTCAGCCCGCCCAGCACCACCTCGGCGCCCTTGTCGGCGCGGTGGACGGTGTTGGCCGCCCGCCGCAGCAGCGCGGCGTAGCCCGACGCGCTGGGGCCCTGCGGCCAGAACGCCGCGAGGTCGGGCTCGTTCCAGACCTGCCAGGCACGGATCGGCCTGGTGTCCTTGCGGCAGCGGCCGTTGGCCTTGCACCAGTACGTCCCGTGCGGCCCGTAGCGCTGCACCGCGCGTCGCAGGAACCCTGCCATCGCGGCCGGGCTCGGCGGGTACATGCCGGCCTTGGTGGCCCCGTCGGGACGGACCTGGCGGAAGGACGGCGGGTTCCAGACCATCGCCAGCACCGCAACGCCGTTCTTCGCCGCGGCTCCCGCGACGGCGTCGAAGCGCGACCAGTCGTAGGTGCCGGGGCTGGTCTCGACGGTGTTCCAGTCAAGCGGCTCGCGGATCAGCCCCGCGCCGGTCGCGGCCTGGGCGCCCACCAGCGCCGGGACCTCGCCCGCCGCGTGGTGGGAGTTCTCGGTGTAGATGCCGTAGAACGGGTTCGGGCGCGCCGCCTGCACAGGCGCTGCGGCCGCCACGGCGATCACGACCCCCGCGAGCGCCCCCCGGCGAACAAGGCTCCCCATGCCTGCGAAGCTATCACTGGCAGCTGCCACTCAGTGCGCAGCGGGCACGCCGGCATCGACCTCGATCTGGGAGATCGTGCCGCTGTTGCCGTCCACCTCGATGGACTCCCCGGTCTGGATGAGCTCCGTCGCCTTGGCCACGCCGGTCACCGTCGGGATGCCGTACTCGCGGGCCAGGATCGCGCCGTGGCTGAGGATGCCGCCGGTCTCGGTGATGAGGCCCGCCAGCAACGGGAAGACGGCGGTCCATCCCGGGTCGATGTTGTTCGCGACGAGGATCTCCCCCGGCTCCACCTCGGCGAGGTGGGCGAGGTCGGGGATGACCCGCGCCCGGCCGCGCGCCACGCCGCGGGAGGCGCCCAGCCCGGACAGCCCGTCACCGCTGACGGCGCTGCCGTCGGGTTCGCCCTCGGCCAGCTCGCCCTCGGTCTCGACGTCGTCGAAGAGGAAGCTCGCGGGAAGCTGGTTGCGGTAGCGCAGGAAGTGCTCACGGCGCTCGGCCAGGACGGCCTCGTCGGCGCGGTCGAGCCGGTCGGCGATGAGGTCCCAGAACTCCGGGCCGCTGAGGAAGAAGACGTCCTCCAGCTCGGCGAGCTTGCCCTGCGCGACCAGCCGCCGGCCCATCTCCAGCACCAGCGCCCGCAGGTGTGACAACAGGTAGTCGAGGTGGTAGCGCTGGTTCTCGCGATAGGCGGTGTAGGCCTGCGTGTACCGGCAGACCCACGCCAGCAGCCGGGTGCGCACGATGCCGAGCGGGCCGCGGCCCAGCAGCTCGCGGGCGCGCTGCTCGGCCGCCTCGCGGCGTGCCTCGGCCCGGGCCTCGGTCTCCCGCGGGCTCTCCGGCGGCTCCTCGGAGTGCAGCTGCGCGCGGATCAGCCCCAGTACCACCTCGGGCTGCTCGTGCCAGCGCGGCTTGGCGATGTCGCGGCTGGCCGACCGGTGCCCGTGGCGCGCGAGGAAGACGTCGAACTCCCGCCAGAACGGGGCGTCCGGGTGGGCGGCGCGCACGTCGGCGTAGTGGCGGTCGGAGCGCAACGCCTGCAGCAGCTCCGTGTCGCAGCGCGCGGCCACGCCGAGGTCCCACACCTCGCGATTCAGCGCGGCCGTCCGCGTGCCCGGGATGCCGCTGATGATCGCGTGGTACAGCTCCGGCGCCTCATCGCCGGCGTTGTCGCGCAGCAGGTCCGACAGCGTGCGGTGCAGGATCGTGTTCCACTGCCCCATGCCCCAGCGGATCACGCGGAAGTGGTCCAGGCCGAAGTCCTCGACCTCGTCCATCTGGGCCCGCCACTCGCGCAGCGACAGCGCCCCGTAGTCCTGCGACAGCTTGGGGACCACGCTGCGGTCGATCGCGTCGCAGTGCTGCTCCAGCGCCGCGAGGTTCGCGTTGATCGTGCCGCGTCCCTTGTCCTTCCAGGGGGCGACCATCATCCCCAGCAGGCGCTTGGGGTCCCAGTCCTCGGCGTCGATCCGGTCCTGCCACAGCGGCGTGAACCACTCGCCGAACATCGCCCCGCGCATCGACCGGGGAAACGCCCGCGAGGCCGCGGCGATGTACTCGCCGTTCATGTAGGAGTAACCGTTGTGGTTCTTCATCGGCTGCAGGCCGACGAGGTCCAGGCGGCCCTGCAGCACCGTCATCTCGATGAACATCGCGGTGCCCATCCACGGGGCCATCAGGTCCTGCGGCAGCGGCATCGAGTACTCCGACAGGTACTCGTCGCCCATCCGCCGCGTCCAGACGTTGCCGGGGTCGCCCGGCGGGAGGTTGGTGATCGGGCGGTCCTGCAGCGCGTACAGCGTCTCGCCCTCGATGGCCCATTCGACGTCCCGGCCGGGGCCGAGCGTCTGCGCCAGCGCGTGCAGCGCGGCGAGGTCCGCGTCGCCGAGGCAGCGCACCGACGCGCGCTCCTCGTCGACCGCCCGCTCGGTCACGCCGTCCTCGTGGACCAGTTCGACGGCCTTCGTGCCGATGTGCTCGGAGCGCACCTCGCCGGTCGAGCGGGTCAGGACGATGTGATCGGGGTCAACCTGCCCGGAGACGATCGCCTCGCCCAGGCCGTACGCGGCGTCGATGGCGATCTCGTCCGCGAACGCACGCCGCGGGTTGGTGGTCAGCATCACGCCCGACACGCGCGGACGGACGAGCCGCTGCAGCACCAGCGCGATGCCCCCGGCGCCGTCGAGGCCCTGGGCCTCGCGGTAGGCGCCGGCGCGCGCGGAGTCGTGCGCCGCCCAGCAGCGCTTGACCGCGCTGCGCAGCTTCGGCAGCGTCGACACGCCGAGCACCGTCTCGTAGACACCGGCGAAGGACGCGCCCTCCAGGTCCTCCGCCACGGCCGACGATCGCACGGCCCACGCCGCCCCGGGGAACGCCTTGCGCCCGGCCTTGATCCACTCGCCCAACTCGGCGAGGACGGCCTCACGCGCGTCGGGATCCAGCGACACGGCCGCCGGGATGACCCAGGCCTCGGGTACCGTCGCTCCGGCCTGCAGCAGGCGCCCCAGACCGGCGGACTTGCCGCCCAGCCGCCGGGCCTGCGACGCCGAGGCCGCGGTGATCTGCTCGATGCCCATCACGCGAACCGCTGCTTCAGGGCCAGCGGGATGATCGGCAGGAACTGGTGCGCGCGCTCCAGCGTGCCCCGCGTGCCGGCGTGCCAGGCGTGCTCCAGCACGCCGACGCCGTGGAGCACCCGGCCGTCCAGCTCGACCTGGAAGGTCGAGTGGCTCTCCTGGATGAAGAGGCCCTTCTTGGGCAGCGGGAACTGCGCCAGCGTCTGCGCCGTCACGACGTACTCCCGGCCCTCGATGTCCTGGAAGGTGATGACCGCGCTGCGCGGCACGTGCTTCAGCGACGTCCACTCGTAGTCGACCTGCACGGCGACCACCGGGATGTTCTCCCCCCGGAGGGCGACGAAGCCGCCGGGGATCTCGCGCCCGTCGGCGTTGGCCAGCGTCGCGTTGAACGCGAACTCCTCGCCGAACTGCGCCGACAGCCACTCCCAGCCCTTGATGGCGTTCCACTCGCGCAACCCCCAGGACTTGTCGCGGTGCCCGAAGCCGTGGATCTCGCGTTCGCCGTGGCCGAGATCCAGCGTGCCGTGGACCTCGCCGCACTGCTCGAAGTGCGCGGGCGCAAGCGCCAGCTCCTCCTCCGATGCGCCCATCGCGCGGTAGCCGTCCTTGAAGTCGTAGACCGGGTTGAACGCGGTCCAGCGCAGGTCGACCTTGTGCTTGCCGGAGAGGCCGATGTGCCAGCGGCTGAACGGCTCGCGCATCGTGTAGGTCAGGCCACCGGCGCGCAGCCCGAACTCGGCCGGCAGCCCCAGCGGGGCGCCGACCATGTCCAGCCCGACGGCCGGGTAGATGAACTCCGGCCTGCCGTCGCGCATCGTCAGCAGCAGGCCGTCGACCTTGCGCTCGTGGTGGTTGTAGCCGATGCGGGTCAGGCCGAAGCTGCGCCCGTCCGGCTCGGCCCAGTTGAAGTAGTAGCTCTCCTGCCAGTGCGGATCACCGCTCGGCTCATGCAGCTGCTCATCGACCGCCGTGAACATCGTCCCCCTACGCCTCCGTTGACAGGTGTCAACTTACACGCTGAGGCCGTCGATGACGACATCGACGGCGAGGCGGGCCACCGCCACCTTGTCCCCGTGCGCGCCGTTGGCGCCGACGCGCTCGACGGGCACCGAGGCGAGGCCGCCGATGCCCCAGGTGGTGAGGAAGAACTGCACGGTCTCGGCGGCGCCCTCACGCACGCGGCCGCTGGCCTGCAACTGCCCGATCAACTCGGCGACGCCGGCGCGGGTCGGCCCGATGAAGCGCTCCACCATGTAGTCCCAGCGCGGGCCGGGGCGAGCCGCCTCCTGGTGGATGACACGGGCCAGCGCGGGCCGCGCCAGCGTGGCCTCGGCATAGCGCCACATCGCCAGCCGCAGGGCCTCCAGCGGGTCCGACGGGTACTCCTCCGGCTGCAGCAGGTCCTCGCTGAGCTTGTTGAAGCCGTGGTCCACCGCGGCGTACCAGGCGTTCTCCTTGCTCTGGTAGCGCTGATGGATGAGGTTGTGGCTGACCCCGAGGTGCCGGCACAGCTCACGGATCGACGTGCCCTCGTAGCCGAGGTCCGCGAACGCCGCGAGCAGCAGGTCGAGGAGGTCGGTGTCGTTGATGATCCGGGGGCGCAAGGTCTGTCAGCCTAGTTATTGGGTCTGGAAGATCGCCGACCCGGTGCCGCCGACCAGCAACAACCACACCGCGAACGCACCGCCGCCGATCGCACCGCACGCGGCCGCCACGGTGCCGACCATGCCTTCCTCCTGCTCGTGCCCATCGGCGCGGCGTACCGTGATCCAGCGCTCGTCGAGCATGCGCAGCGTGCGCACGCCCACCGCCACGCCGGCGGCCAGCAGGACGAACGAGCCCGCGACACCGAGTGCGATCGAGTCCGTCACGTACTGCAGTTGCGACGCGACCCACAGCACGGCCAGCGGAAGCGGCCCCCAGAGCGCGAGGCTGATGAACACCTCGCCGGCGAGCAGCAGGAGTGCGCGAGACCTCACGGCGCCTGGGTCATCGACGGGAAGTAGCTCGTCCGGCCCCGGAAGGTCCAGGGCTCCTGCTCTGAGCACGGGGGTGACCCGGTGCCCAGCGCGGGTGCGACGGCGGTGCTGGAGATGTTGCGGCAGTCTGCCGTCCGCAGCCCGCCCTTGCCGAGGTCCAGCAGCCACCCCGGGCGCCCGTAGGGGTTGTGACGGTTGGTGGCGATGCGCTCGGTGGCCTTCGCGGAGGACTCGTTGTTGATCGTCAGCAGCGAGCGCAGGTAGTGGCGCGAAACGCCGCTTGAGTCCTTGTAGGTGCCCTGGAGCGTCGAGGCGAGGTTGGCCAGGCCGCCGACCAGGTCGTTGCGGTAGGCCGACGCGAGCATGACCGCGGGCAGCAGCTGGCGGGTCGCCTTGAGCAGCCGGCCGGTCAGCGGCCGCGACGCCTCGATCATCCGGGTCGCGGGCGGCAACCCCTTCAGCGAGGCGTTGACGCTCGGCGGGAGCGCCTTGAACAGGCGCGTCAGCTCGTCCCCCAGCCGCTCCGCGCCGTCGAAGGCCGCCTTGGAGCGGCCGGCCACCGGCTTCAGGGTCCTCAGCGACGGCCGGGCCGCGCGCGCGACGGCCACCCCGCTGCCGGCCCCGGCCCGCAGCTCGCGCTGCAGCGGGACGAGCGCGTCGATCGTGCGGCGCAGGCTGTCCTTGACCTCGTCGGTGGTGCCGAGCACGCGGTTGCCGGAGCGCACGAGCGTGCGCAACGCCTCCGGGTTGCGGCTCAGCGCGTCGAAGACCCGGCCCGTGCGGTTCACGAAGCGGGACAGGTCGCCGCGCTGGTGGTCCAGCGTGGTCAGCAGCTGATCGAGCTCCTCCGCCGTCGGGCCGAGGTAGCCGAGGGTCGCGTTGAAGTCCTCCCCCCGGCCGTCCAGCGACTCCGCGGTCTGGGTCAGGTAGCGCCGCAGCGTCGAGCGGGTCCTGGCGTCGAACGCGCCGAGGACCTCGTCGAGCTGCTGGGTCGGAGCGATGTTGGCGTTGCTGATCGTGCCGCCGTCCGGGATCGGCCGCGCGTTGCGCGAGCCCGGCGTGATCGCGACGAACGTCTCCCCGAGCAACGTCTTGACCCGGGTGATGACGCGGGCGTCCTCGTGCAGCGGCACGTACCGGGCGTCGATCTCCAGCACGGCGTCGGTGCGCTTGGTGCTGGGCGTGACCTTCGCGACGCGGCCGACCTTCACGCCGGAGATCCGGACATCGGCGTTGGGCTGCAGGTTCTGGGCCTGCAGGAACTGCACGTGGACGCGGTAGCCCTTCGGCGCCAGCGGCGTGCTGCCGCCGAACTTCAGCCAGACGAACAGCGTCAGCGCGAACGCCGCGATGATGAAGCCGGCCATGAACAGGGTGCCGCGGAGCGGTGGCTGGCGGGTCAGCACGTCAGTTGCCCTTGCACGCCGGCGCGGCGAGCGCCGCCAGGAAGTCGACGGCAGGACCGGTGGCGCCCGAGGAGGTCAGCGCGTTGCAGCTGTAGACCGACAGGCCACGCAGGACCGCGCCGTTGCCGTCCCGCTGGGCGGCCGCGGAGTTGGCGTTGTGGCCCAGCCAGGCCAGCCAGAACAGGTAGCTGCGGTCGGCGCCCGGGTCGTGCACCAGCTCGTTGGTGAGGTAGCGCAGCACCGCGAAGACGCGGGTCAGGTCGGGCGTCGAGGCGGTGAGCCGGCGGACGGTGGGCCGCAGGCTGCGGGCCAGCGGCTGGGCCTGGCGGACGACGGGCCGCAGCTGGTCGCGCAGCAGCGGCAGGCTCTTGTCGGTCACCGGCTGCGTGGCGTCCAGCGCCTTGGGGCTGTTCCTCGTCGCCGGCGTCAGCGCCGTCAGCGTCGGCGGGACGCGGTCGGCGGCCTCACGCCCGCTGACGAGCGTCCGCTGCGCGGCCTCGAGGGTCCGGGGCAGGAGGCTCAGGCCCGCGCCGAGCTCGGCGTCGTTCCGGGCCGAGGCACCCAGGGCGCGGGCGCCGCCGCGGATCAGCTGCTGCAGCGCGGGACGCTCGGCCGCGAACGACCCACCGAGCAGATCGAGGTTGTGGACGAGCCTGCGGAGGTCCTCATCACGCGCGGCCAACGCGGTGTTGATGCGGCGGACCTGGCCGAGCGTCGGCCGCAGCGCCCGGAACAGCGCGCGCAGGTCCTTGCCGCGGCCGTCGAGGCCGATCGCCGCGGCCCGCAGCGCGGTGGTCAGGTATTCACGGGTGTCCTCGTCGAGCGCCGTGGTCAGCTCATCGGAGTCGACGGGCAACTGGGTGCGCGAGACCGGGATCACCGCCGCGCCCAGCTCCTTGTGGTCCGGCGTGCCAGGGTCCATGTCGACCTGCATGTCCTTGCTCGGCGTGCCGGGCACCAGCGAGGCGCGGGCGTTGGCGTAGACCTTGGGCAGCCGGTGCGGGTCCACGCTGGCCGTGACGACCGCCGTGCCGTCGCGCAGTTGCACGTCGTCGACGATGCCGACCTTGACGCCCGCGACGGTCAGCGGCTGGCCGAAGCCGGGCGTCAGTGCGGTCGCGTTGGCCAGCGCGATGCGGACCTTGTAGCGCTCCTGCCCGGGCAGCCGCAGGCGCTGGTGGTCGAGGATGTAGATGCCGACCACCGTCGAGATCACGGCGAACGTCCCGATCCAGGCGACGGCGCTGCCGTACTGGCGGATCGCGCGTCGGAAGCGGCTGCGCGGTGCGTCGCTCACTTCGCCGTCCTCGAGAGCGCCTGCTCGAACCGGCGGCCGACCTGCTTGCGCGCCCGGGCACTGAGCGGCCTGACGTCCACCGTCTTCAGCGCGGGCTTCGCGGCGGTCGCCTTCAGGTCCGGGAGCTTCTGCGTGCGGCAGTCGGACTCGGGGTGAAACGGCGGCGGCGTCGTGCCGTTCCACTCCGGCCGGACGCCCATGAGCGCGCCGTTGGCCGTGCCGACGACCTTGCCGAGACCGGGGATCTGGCCCAGCGAGACCGACAGGTCAGACGTGCCCGACTCGTAGCGCAGCCAGGTGCCGTTGCCGTCGAAGTTGGCGACCGTGCCGGCGATGTTGACGCCCGCGTGCATGGCGTCCAGCCAGGCCGGCTGCCCCGTCGAGAGGTGGTCGTCGTCGAGCTTGGTGTCCAGCGTCGGGTTGATCTTCTGGTCGAAGCACTGCGCGACCGGCGCGACGAAGCGGCTCAGCGGGATCTGCCCCTGCGTGAAGGCCGGCAGCCGCCGGATCGAGGGACGCAGGTTGCGCAGCAGGCGCGGCAGCTCCTCATCGCGCGTCAGGCCCACGCCCTGCTTGATCACCGCCGCGGTGCTGGTCAGCGCGCGCGGCAGCCGGGCCAGGACGGGCTTGGCGATCGCGTAGTACTTCGTGATGCTCGGGATCGCGCGGTCGATCGAGTCGAGCGTGCGCGGGGTGTCGGTGAGCAGCCGCTCCAGCAGCGTCAGCGTGCGTTGCAGGTCGCCCTCGTGCTGGGCGAAGACCCGGAACGTGCGGTTGCCGTCGACGGTGACCTTCTCGAGGCTGCTGCTGACCTCGTCGAGCGCGGTCGACACGGCGGAGGAGCTCTGCAGCACCTTCGTCAGCTCGCGCGGTGTGATGCCCAGCGATGCGTTCGTGGCGATGGCGCTGACGCGCAGCGTGTCCGGCGCGGTGCGGGTGAGCTGACGGAGGTTGGGCGCGCCGTCCTCGCCCAGGGCGACGCCCAGCTCGCGAACGATCGTGGCGCTCTGCCGGCGCGCCTGGCTGTCGAAGCGGCTGAGCACCTGGTCGGACTGCACCGCGATGCTCGTCTGCCCCAGCGGGATCGTGTCACCGGACCGCAGCCTGCGCGCGCCCTGCGGCAGCCCCGGGTTCATCTGGATGTAGAAGCCGCCCTCCAGGAACAGGCGCGGGCGGATGCGCAGGCTCGTCGTGCTGTAGAGCGGGCGGGCCTTCTCCTCCAGGCGCATCGTCACCAGCGCCGTGTTGCCCGGCCCGCGCTCCAGCTTGGTGACCGCGCCGACGTCGACGCCGGCCAGGCGGACGGGCGCCCGCTTGGTCAGGCCCGGTGACCCGGCGAAGATGCCCTTCACCTCGAAGTGGTCCTGCGCCGGGCGGTAGCTGCCGAAGGCGATGTAGCCCATGAGCAGGACCACGAGCGTGCCGAGCGTCGCCGCGCGCGCCGGGTGGCTGCCGACCGCGCGGGCGTAGGGGTTGCGGACGCGCGCGTTGCTCATCGCGTCCCCTGCGGGTTCTCGTCGAGCAGGCCCGCCGCGCGGGCGCGCGCGGTGGCCTCGGCGGGCGCCGTCGTCATCTCGGCCTGCGCGGGCTCCTTCGCCGCGGTGTTGCCGATGTGTAGCCCGGGCTCGTAGCGCTCGTTGCCGGACTCGCACTCCGACTCGTCCTCGATGGGGTACGGGTTGAAGTGCAGGTCGCTGTCGGGCTCGGCCACCTGCAGCGTCTGCGGCTCGTAGGCCATCAACGTGATGCGGGGGAACGGCGCGTTGACGTCGCCCTGGCTGCGCGCCGAGGCGAGGTTGCGGCCCAACAGCGCGACGACGTTGCAGACGCGCTGGGCCACCTCGACCTTGGTGAACAGCGGCAGCGTGGCGTCGGACAGGTCACGCAGGTTCTTCAGCGCCGGGATCGTGGTCCGGTCGGTCGCCAGGCCGTAGACGCTCTTCAGCAGCCGCTGAAGGCGCACGCTCAGCTGCGGCGTCCTGGCCAGCACCGGGCGGGCGGCGTTGAGCGAGCGGTCCAGCGAGCGCGTCACGCGGTCCAGGCGCGTCGTGCCCTTCGCCAGGCCGGCGGTGACGATCGTGGCGTCGTGCAGGACGGGCGTGATCTCCTGCAGCGCCGGCGTGATCGTCCGCGCGGTCTCCGGGCCCTCCTCGACCAGGGGCTTGAGGCTGTCGTCGGTGCCGCGGAACGCGGCGAACGTCGGGCCCGCGTGCCGGAGCAGGCCCGCGAGCTCGTCGCCCACCGGGGCGAGCGCGGCGGCCAGGCGGGCGCTGGCGCCGATGAAGCGCGACAGACCGGTGTCGTCGTCGGCCAGCGTCGTGGCAACGCGGTTCAGCGGCTCGATGGCGTGCGCGAAGTGCCCGATCGCCGAGTTCAACCCGGCGCCACGGCCGGCCACGCCTTCGGCGAACCCGCTGACGACGCCCTGCAGCGCCTTGCGCGTGCGCGGCTCGAAGATGCGCAGCGCCTGGTCGATGTCGACCGTCTTGTCGGCCTGGCTCAGCGGCAGCGGCTGCTCGCCCTTGAGCTTGACGTCGCTCCTGCCCAGCTCCAGCGAGAGGTACTTGCCGCCGAGGATGCTCATCGGCCGCAGCCGCACACGGGAGTCCACCGGCAACGGGCCGAGGTCCGGGTCGATCGCGAGCCTGACCTTGGCCGTCGCATGCTGGGTGCTCGTCGAGGGGATCGCCTCGACCTGCTTGACGACCCCCACGCGGGCGCCGCCGACACGTACCGGCGCGCCGACGTTGAGGCGCCCGGCGTCGGGCAGCTCGACGGTGACCTTGTAGGTGGGGACGAACGGCAGGCCGGTGCTCGCGCTGAAGCTGATCAGCGTCGCGATGACCATGACCAGGACGACGATGCCGCCGACGAGCGCGTCGTTGGCGCCGGGCTTCGGTCGCTGGGACTTGCGGGGCTGCTCGCCGGTCATCCGAGCAGGAAGTCCAGGAGGTCGTCGACGGTCTGCTGCACCGGCGGCGGCACGGGCAGCTTGGGCAGCTTGTCGGTGAGCGGCTTCGTGGGCGACGGCTTGGGCGTCGCCGGCTGCGGCAGCGCGGGCTGGGGCTTCGCCGCGGCCGGCGACTCGGACGTCTTGGCCTGCGGCGCACGCTTGGTCTTGCCCGCGTCGCGCACGCCCTGCGGGACGAAGTGGATCTCGCAGTCCGCGGACGGTGTCGTCGCGTAGTTGGCGCAGGTGTCGACGAGCTGGTGGGACGGCTCGACGTGGCTGATGTTGTCGTAGCGGGCGACGCTCGCGGTGGCGTAGTAGAAGACCTGCAGCAGGCCCTCGAAGGCACCGCGGTCGCGCAGGTTGGTGAACAGCGACGAGGTCACCCGGCTGGTCGGCCCGGCGGCCTTGGCCAGACGGCCGAGGCTGCGGACGACGGGCTTCAACGGCTTGATCGTCCGCTGCGCCTGCTTCAGCGCCGGCGTCGTCGCGTTGACGGCGGGCAGCGCCAGCTGCGCGAACGGGACGGCGTCGCGAGTCAGCCTGTCCAGCGGCCGGGCGGCGCTGTTGAGGTTGTCCAGCGACGGCGACGTTGCCCGGCTCAGCGCGTCGAGCTCGGTCAGCGCGGCGTTGGAGTTGGACAGCAGCGGGGGCAGGCGCTGGATCGACTCGGCGATGTCGCGGTCGCGCGCGCCGAGCAGCTCGGAGGTTCGCCCTCCTTCGCGGATCAGGCCGCGAACGGCCTGGCGATCGTGGGCGGCCCGGCCGATCGCGCGGTTGCTGTCGGTGATCGCCTGGGCCAGCGTGTGGCGCTGGGCGTCGATGATCGCCAGCGCGCGCTGGGCCTTCTGCAGGGCGGGGTTGGCCCGCCTGAGCAGGTGGTTGACGTCGTCGCCGCGGGCGCTCAGCGTGATGCCCAGCTCGTTGACCAGGACGCGCAGCCGATCGCGGACGGGGATCTTCCAGATCTCGAAGAAGTCGGTGAGGCTGACGGGGATCGTCGTCCGCTCCACCGGCATCAGCGGCGTGCCGTCGCGCTGCCGGGCCAGCAACGGGGTGCCGGGGGTGCCCGGCTCGCAGTTGATGACGGCGGCGCCGATCAGGCCCTCGAGGCGGTTGGAGCAGTGGGCGTCACGGTGGAACGGGCCGAAGCGCTTGTCCAGGCGGATGCGGACCTTCGCCTTGCGGTCCGGTGTGACGGTGACGTCCTCGATGCCGCCGACAGTCGCCCCCGCGACCTTCACGAGGCCGCCGACCAGGACGCCCTTGCCGTTGTCGAAGATGATGTCGACGCGGTAGTCGCTGTCGTGCTCCTGGCCGGACCTGACGATCGCTGCGGTGGCGACGCCGAGGATCGCGATCGCGAAGCAGGCGATGACGACGGCCCGCCTCACGCCCGTCCCTTCCGTGGCCGCGCGAGCGAGCCCTGGCTGGCCCGACGAGCCCTCTGGGCGGATCCGCGCGCGCTCACCGGGGGACGTCGTCCTTCTTGGCGTCGCAGAGCTGCGCGTCGGCGGTCGGCCGGTTGGAGCCGTCCTTGACCCTGCCCGCCGCGCCGCCCGGACAGGGCGCGAAGTGCTGGACGGAGTAGCCGCTGGTGAGCGGGCTGCCGAACGCGTGGTCCAGCGAGCCGATCAGCCCGTCGTCGCCGGTGACGAAGTTGATGCGCGCGTAGTGGCCGTTGGCGTCGTAGAAGCCCGCGGTCTGCGTGAAGCCGATGGCCGTGCCGACGAGGATGTCCGGGGCGTACTCGCGGGCCGCGACCAGCTGCGGCATGCTCGAGTCGATGGCCTTGCCCGTCTGCTCGTAGGCGGGGATCGCGACCTTCGCCAGCGGACCGAGGAGGTTGGCGGCCCTGGTCGCCGGCGGCAGCAGCGCGCGGACCTGCTGCAGCGCCGGGACGCCCTGGCGGGCCAGCGTCGGCAGGTCCTCGAGGATCGAGGCCAGCGGCTTGGCGGCCGGCTGCAGCTGCTTGAGCAGCGGGCGCACCGTCGTGTCCAGCGCGTGGCGCAGGTTCCTCAGCGTCCGCGTCGAGCGGGTCAGCACCGGCGGCGCCTTGCGCAGGCTGCCGGCCAGCGCACCGCGCTGCCGGTCCAGCGCCTGGAGCAACCGGGCGGTGTTGCCGATGCTCTCGGTGACCGCGTCGCTGTTGCGGGCGATGGCGCCGGACACGCGACCGCCCGCGGACAGCAGGCGCCGGAACGCGGGCGTGTCGGCGTTGATCTGGGAGAGCAGTTCGTCGCTGTCGCCGAGCAGCGCCGGGCTGAGGGTCAGCGCCTCGTTGCCGTAGGGCGCCACACCATCGATGGCCCGCTCGGAGTTGGTCAGGAGCCGGCGCAGGTCCTTACGGACCTTGGGCGTGAAGTCGTTGAGGGTCTGGTCGACGTCGACGATCCCCTGGGTGTTGGAGAGGCCGAGCGTCTCTCCGTCCTTCAGCGGCCTGGCCGTGACCGAGCCGGGCTGGACGGCGATGTAGCGGTTGGCGACGCCGACCTGGCTGGTCAGGCGGATCGCGAACTGCGTGCCCTCGTGCAGCGGCCAGGCATCGTCGGCGATCTTCAGCTTGACGTCGGCCAGGCCGTTGTCGGCCAGCGAGATCTCCTGGATGCGGCCGATCGGGCGGGTCGCGACGCTGACCTTGCCGCCCGTGTTCAGCTGCCCGGCGTCCAGGAACTGGGCGTGCAGGTAGTGCGGGTCGTTGCCGCCCCGCGCCGCGAGGATGACCGCGAGCGCGACGATCAGCAGGGCGGTGACCGCCGTGATCCGGGGCTTCTGGATCACCCGCCGACCGGTGCTCTCGGGTCGTTGCCCCAGAACAGCTGGGTGCCGAAGATGCCGATGACGTGGATGCCGATGATGTTCACCGCCATCGACCGGGCGCTGGCCGCGCCGACGCCGATCGAGCCACCGGCGGCGGTGAAGCCGTAATAGCAGCCGACGAGCGTCACGAACGTCGCCATCAGCATCGCCTTGATGCCCGAGAACAGCATGTCCGGCGGGCTCTGGAACTGCCAGAAGATGTCGACGTAGCTGGCCGCGCTGGTCTGGGCGACCTGCCCGACGACGGCGATGTAGCTGCCGATGAACGCGACCGCGACGGCAGAGACGTAGAGGAAGGGCAGGACCAGCCAGACGGCGAGGACGCGGGTGGCGCAGAGGAACGTGACCGAGTCGACGCCCATCACCTCCAGCGCGTCGATCTCGTCGCCGATGCGCATCGCACCGAGCTCGGCCGCGTACCCGGTCGCGACCTTCGCGGCCATCATGTAGCCGAACGCGTAGGGCGTGACCTCACGGAGGTCGCACAGCGCGGTGATGGCGCCCGCGATGGATCCCGCACCGACCGCGCTGGCGCCGTAGGCCCCCTCGATGCCGCACTGCAGGCCCAGCACGAACACCAGGCCCAGCACGACCAGCACGCTGCCGGTGATGAGCAGGCTGGCCTGCCGCAGCACCTCGCCGAAGAACTTGCCCACCCGGCCGTTGGCGACGCGCTTGATGACGTTGACGCCGAAGCCGACGATCTCGCCCCACGTGATCCAGGCGTCGTGGATGACGTTCGCCGGCCTCGCGTGGACGTCCTTGGCGACCTGGTCGGGCGTCTCGGTCTTGGGCGCGTTGTGCCCGGGCGTCGCGCCGTGGGGTGTCCCATCGCGTTTGCGGCCGAGCACCGGGTCGCGGCCGACGGGGACGTCGCTCACCGTGACACCCCCTGAACGCATGAATTGCCACGGCTTGCGGTGGTGATCCGCACGTTCACGTGAAGCGGGCGCGGGTTCACCGGGGCACGCTCAGACTGGGGTTGGTCGCCAGCAGGACCTGCGTGAAGACGTAGTTGATGACCGCGATGGTCAGCAGCGAGATCACGACCGCCTGGTTGACGCTGCGCCCAACGCCCTCGGGCCCGCCGCTGGCGGTCATGCCCTTGTAGCAGCAGATCACGGCGATGGCGGCCCCGAAGCACGCCGTCTTCAGCAGCGATGCGGCCAGCTCGACCGAGCTGGCCTGGCTGAAGAACGTCTTGAAGAACGGGCCGAGGTCGGCGCCCTTCATGATCGTGACGACGATGCCCGCGGCCGTGCCGAAGAGCACGGCGAAGACGTCGAAGAGGACGGTGACGAGCGTCAGCGCGATGAGCCGCGGCGCCACCAGCGCCTTGGTCGTGTCGACGCCGAGGACGCGCAGCGCGTCGAGCTCCTCGCGGATGACGCGAGCCCCGAGGTCGGCGCACATCGCGGTGCCGGCGACGCCGGCGACGACGATCGCGCAGACGGCAGGGCCGAACTCGCGGACCACGGCCACCGCGAAGAGCCCGCCGAGGCGGTCGAGGGCGCCGTACAGGTCGTAGAACCCGGCGGCCTGCACGCCGGCCGGCCCGAACGCGAGGGCGAAGGCCGTCAGGACGAGCGCGACCCACGCCTTGCGGATGGCGAAGTTGACCTGCGCGACGAGCTCGTGGCCGTAGTCGAAGGGGCGCTTGAAGGCCGCTGCGATGGTCCGCTGCGCGAGCACGGTGATGGCACCGAACTCCGCCACGGCCCGGCGACCGGGCACGTCGGCACGGCGCTGCACCGCGCGGCTCATTGCGCCATCCCGACCCGTTCGCCTGACCCCAAGCCCATCGCACGCCATTGTGCGCAGGGTTAGGTGTCATATGTCAAGTAACCCCGGTCCTACAGGGCCACTTTCCGGTTTCTTGTGTTCGACGCCTGCCGTTTGCGCGCCGCAGGCGCGCCGTGACGGGCGTCGCGCTAGGCGTGCGCGCCGCCGCTGGCGGCGGCGATCACGACGAGGAAGAGGCCCAGCAGCACCGCGTACAGGGCAACGCGGTCGGGCGTGGCGGCCGCGCGTTCGCTCACGGTCTTGCGCGGGCGGCGTGGTGCGTCGAGCTCGCGAAGGCGGCGGGGCGTCGCGCCCTGCTGCGGGTTGCCGGAGATGCTGACGGTGCGCCGGCCGGTGCGCGGATCGCGCGCGGGCAGGTCATCGATCAGCTCGACCTCACCATCGACGTAGGTCTGGGCGCCGGAGCCGGTCGTGTCGAGGTACTCGTCCTCGAGGACCTGCTGGCCCTCGGGCTCCTCGTACTGGTCGAACTCCTCGGTGCCGCCGCGGTGCAGGACGATGACGCTGCCACTCTCGGCGCCCCGGGCGAAGCGGCCACGGGACGGGGAGACGAAGTTGTCGTCGATGTCGAAGGCGTCGGCGAAGCCGGAGGCGTCGGCCCGGCTGAGGCAGGCGTCCGGGTTGTCGGCCGACACGCGGTCGCGGCGGCGCTCGGCGCTCTCCTGGGCGGTGCGGGCCCGCGGTTCGTCGGAGGTGCGGGTCGTGGTCCGCAGGTCGCGCGCAGCGCGGGCCTCGCGGTCCTCCCGGGCGCGACGCGTCTCGGGCAGCGCGCGCTCGCGGGGTGCCGGCGTCGTCTCCTCCACCGGCTCGTAACGGATCTTGCCCATGCGCCGGACGGGGCGCATCTCGGGCTCATGGGGCGCCGAGGGGACCGCTGCCAAACCGCGCTGTTGCGTCTCGCTCATGTGCTGCTCGGAGTCATTCCAGTCGGAATGTGCTGCTTCGGCACGGGGCATTGGTGGTCGCGATCCTCTTTCTGCGTGCTTACGGGGTTAGCTGACGGGCTCGCGCTGAAAGATGCGCTACGCCGGTGACCGGCGATTCGCCCCGAGTGTTGGGTCCCCCGTTCCCGACGACCAGTTGGGGCTGGCCATAGGAACTCAGCGGTGTTGACGGTCGGCATCGTAGCAAGCCACGAATTCCCTGCAAAAGTGCAGTGTTATGGATCCCCGGCACCTGACAGGGCGTCAGGTCCGGTGTCGCGTGCACGCTACGCCGCCCGTCGGACGGTATAGCGAACAACCCCGTCGGTGCGTAGGGGTTACCCCGTACGACCCCGCTCTCAGCGGCTTTTCGTGGGCCGGACCGGTCATCCCGCGAGCCGGTCAGCGGCCGGCGGAGTTGGCGACGAAGCTCGCGACCTTGTTGACGTCTTCGCCGGACAGCAGGCCGGCCGGCATCTGCCCGCGGCCCTGGGCGCGGCCCATGAGGATCGCGTTCTTGACGAGCGCGGCGTTGAGGCCCTGGAGCGTGTCGAGGTTGGGACCGACCTTGCCGACCGCGTTGGCGCCCTTGAGCGTGTGGCAGGTCGAGCAGTTGTGCGCGAACAGCTTGCGGCCGTCCTGTTGGCTGTCGGTGAGGTCGAGGCCTCCGGACGCCTGCTTGGACTGGTTGTCGCGGTTGTGGGCGATGACCAGCGCGGGGATGCCGGCGCCGAAGCCCAGGATCACCAGCGCCGTGAGGACGCCGGCGGCCTTGCGGCCCTGCCTGCTCTGGCCGAGGTGGAGCTGCTCACGTGCACCGCGCGGCCCGCCGCCGAAGGCGAAGAACAGGACCGACGTGCCGAGCACGATGAAGCCGATGACGAACGCTGCCGCTGCAATCACGACGCGGACCCTAACGGTCTGAGCGGAAGCGTGTCCGAAGTTCCCGCAAACAGCACATGTTGTGGTTCGGCGATGACCGCTGGCGGCGCGGCCCGCCGGCGCCGCCGCAGCGGGCTGGGGCGGTCAGCGCCGCCCCTGCCCGAAGTTCATGACCGCGGGCGCGACCGCGCGGAAGTCGCCTCCACCGCCGCCGACCGCGGCGGCGACGCCTCCGCCCACTCCGGCGGCGACCGCGTCGGAGGCCCAGTCGGCCCCCGCGGCGTCGGCGCGGGCCTGCCGCTCGAGCTCGCGCAGGTCCAGCGGCGAGAAGTCCTTGATCTCCGCTGCGGGCCGGCCCGGTGCCTCCAGCGGCCAGATGCGCTTGATCAGCACGTTGATCTGCCCACCGCCCATCGGATGGCGTTCCAGCTTGCCCTCGGCCACGACCAGCGGCTCGGTCCGCACCACGAGCCGGTGCGACTCGTAGATGTCCGGCGGCACGATGAGGTTGATCGTCCCCTGCTCGTCCTCGAGCAGCATGAAGACGATGCCCTTGGCCGTGCCCGGCCGCTGCCGCGCGACGACCAGGCCACCGACCTTCACGTGGGTGTTGTGCGTGGCGGCCCGCAGCTGCGTGCTGGTCAGCGCTCCCTGGGCGGCCAGGGTTTCCCGCAGCAGCCCGATCGGGTGCGCGGCCGCGGTGAACGACGTCGTCGCGTAGTCGGCGATCATCGCCTCCCACGAGGTCAGCGCGGGCAGCCCGTCCGGCGTCTTGGGCAGCTCGGTGGGCAGCGCAAGCTGGGTGCCGTGCTCGGTGCGCCCGGTGCGCACGCGGATGCCGGGCAGCGCCGCACCGAGCTGCCAGAGCGCCGCGCGGCGCCGGTGTCCCGGGGTCGGCACGTCACGGGCGACCAGCACGTCGCACGCACCCGACCATGCGAGCCTGGACAGCGACGGCCGCCCGGCCCCGGCGCGGGCGACGAGATCCTCGACCGAGACGAACGGCCCGTCCTCCAGGCGCGACTGCACGATCGCGGCGACCTCATCGGACCGCACCCCGGCCACGTAGCCGAGCCCCACGCGCACGGCCGAGCCGTTCGGCCCGGGGCCCTGCGCCGCCGCGCCGAGCTCCGCGCCGGCGGGG
Organism: uncultured Conexibacter sp.; assembly: GCA_964443695.1. GTDB lineage: Bacteria > Actinomycetota > Thermoleophilia > Solirubrobacterales > Solirubrobacteraceae > Paraconexibacter. The sequence goes on from CAYUDT010000061.1 coordinate 24,290, forward strand.
GCGTCCTCCACCGCGCACTCCACCAGCGAGGCGTTGATGTCCGGTGTCAGCACGGGGATGCCCCGGCGCTGGGCCTCGTGGATCAGCGCGTCCGGCGGGTAGAAGCCCATCGGCTGCTCGTCGAGCAGCGACGCGAGGAACTCCGGGCCGTAGTGCTCGCGCAGCCAGGTCGACTGGTAGGCCAGCAGCCCGAACGCGGCGCCGTGTGCCTTGGGGAAGCCGAAGCCGCTGAACCCCTTGATCATCGAGTACACGCGCTCGGCCACCTCGGGGCCGACGCCGTGCTTGCGGATCGCGCCCGCGATGAACTGGTCGTGGTGCGCGTTCATCGCGGCCTCGGAGCGCTTGCGGCTCATCGCGCGCCGCAGCGACTCGGCGTCACCGGGCGAGAAGCCCGCGAACGCCATCGCGACCTCGATGACCTGGTCCTGGAAGATGATCGTCCCGAGCGTGTCGGCCAGCACCTCCTTCAGCGACGGGTGCTCGTAGGGCACCTCGTAGTCGGGGTCCATCCGCGAGCGCTGCAGCCGCTCGATGTACGGGTTGACCGCCCCGCCCTGGATCGGCCCCGGCCGCACGATCGCGACCTGCACCGTCAGGTCGTCGAGGTCCTTCGGCCGCGTCCGCAGCAGCGACGCCATCTGCGCACGCGATTCGATCTGGAAGACGCCCGTCGTCTCCGCGCGCTGGATCGCGCCGAACGTCTTCTCGTCGGCGAAGTCGATCCGCGACAGGTCGATCCGCTCGTTGCGGCGCGCGCCGATCATCTCCACGCACCGCTCGACGGCGCTGAGCATCCCGAGGCCGAGCAGGTCGATCTTCAGGAAGCCGGCGTCCGAGCAGGAGTCCTTGTCCCACATGACCATCTGGCGTCCCTCCATCGCCGCGGGGACGACGGGGCAGCAGTCGACCAGCGGCCGCGTCGAGACGATCATGCCGCCGGAGTGCTGGCTGAGGTGGCGGGGCAGGCCCTGCGCCTCACGGCCCAGCGCGGCCAGCCACTGCCAGCGGCTGGCTCCGCCCTCGCCCGCCTTCAGCCGCTCCGAACCCAGCGCGGCATCGATGTCGGTGTCGACCTTCTGCGCGCTGAACCCCTCCGAGGACCGCGCGACCCGCTCGATCTCCCCCGGCGGCAGACCGAGCGCCTTACCCAACTCGCGGATGGCGCCGCGCGCGCGGTAGGTGGGGAACGCCGCGACGAGCGCCGAGCGGTCGTGACCGTAGACCTCGTGGATCTTCGGGATGAGCGCCGCCCGGACGTCGCGCGGGAAGTCGATGTCGATGTCCGGCAGCGACGTGATCTCCTCGTTGAGGAACCGTCCGAGGAAGAGCTCGTTGGCGACCGGGTCGATGTGCGAGAGGCCGGTGAGGTAGCAGACGATCGAGGAGACGCTGGAGCCGCGGCCGCGGCCCGGGGGCAGCAGCGCCCGCGCCGTCTCCGCACCGCGGACCTCGAGCGCCACCCCGCGCGCGAGCTCCAGCAGCTCGTAGTGCAGGTTGAAGAACCCCGACAGCCCCAGGCGCCGGATCAGCAGCAGCTCCTCCTCCAGCCGCGCCGCCGCCTTCTCGCGCAACCGGTTGGTGAGCGGGTAGCGCTCGTCGAACGCCGCCGAGCAGACCGCGGCGAGCGTCCGGTCGGCGCCGCGGTCGTCGGAGCCGGGGTAGCGGTACCCGAGGTCGTAGGTCAGGTCGAAGTTGAGCTCCTCCGCCAGCAGCGCCGACTCGGCCACCGCCTCGGGGTGGTCGGCGAAGCGGGCGGCCATCGCCGCGGGGGACGCGAGGACGTGGGCGTGGTTGCCGCGGCGCACCGGCTCCGACGCGTCGAGCGTCGTGTGCTCGCGGACCGCGACGAACGCGTCCTGCAGCCGCGCCCGCGCGCGGGTGTGCGCGTGGATGTTGCCCGTCGCGACGGTCCGGAGCTCCAGCCGCCGGGCCAGCGACGCGAGGCCGCGGTTGAGCGCGCGGTCGTGGCGCAGGAACGGCCGCTGCAGCTCGATCCGCAGGCTGTCGCGACCGAACGCGTCGAGCAACCGGCGAACGGTCGGCTCGTCGCGCACACCCTGGCGCGCGCAGCCGGTGAGGCAGACCAGCCCCTCGGCGTGCTCGAGCACCTCGCTGACCGTGACCGACGGCGCCAGCGCCCGGCGCAGCGGCTCGCTGGGTGTCGACGCCCGGGCCCCGCGGCCCCGACCGCGGCCGGCCGAGGCGGTGCGCGGATCGCTCTCCTCCCCCAGCACGCGCTCGTCGAGGTTCCCGCGCGTGTGCGCGTGCGCGCGCGTGAGGAGCCGGCAGAGGCTGCGCCAGCCGGTGGCGTCCCGCGCCAGCAGCGTGAGGTGACGGACATCCGGCGGCGACCAGGGACGCCCCGGCTCGGGCGCCGGCGCAACGCCGTCGTCGCGCACGGAGAGCTCCGCACCGTGGATCGCGCGCAGGCCCAGAGCGTGCGCGGCCTCCGCGAACTCCATCGAACCGGAGACGCTGTCGTGGTCGGTCAGCGCGAACGCCGTGTGCCCCTGCGCGGCCGCGGCTGACGCCAGCTCGTCGGGCAGCGAGGCGCCGTCCAGGAAGGAGAAGGCAGAGTGGGCGTGGAGCTCGACGTAGGTCACGGGATCGAACGTATGTTCTCATGGGTGGCGGACGGGAACGCGCCAGAATTCGCCACCGAACGACTGCGCAGAACCGCCCGCGAAATCGTCGCGATCTCGGCGCACCTTGGTGGTAGATCCGCAACACCGACCCCGGCATCGTCGTCGCCCATGCACCCGCAGCGGGGACAGAGCAGCATCGAGTACGTGAGCGCCCTCGCGCTCGTCGGCGTGCTGCTCGGTCTTGCCGCGACGGTCAGCGGCGCGCCCGTGGCCAACGCCGTCACGCGCGGGATGCAACGGGCGCTGTGCACGGTCACCGGCGCGCGTTGCACGACGCTCACGCCGCAGCCGTGCACGGTGCGCACGACGACGTTGACCGGCGCGGTCGGTGTGAAGTTCACGGTGCTACGGGTCGGCCGCGACAGCGCGATCGTCCGCAGCGAGAGCTCCGACGGCAGCATCTCGATCACGCTCCTCGACCGCGTCGACGCCGGCGTGCAGGCAGCGCTCGGCGCCAAGGGCAAGGTCGCACTCGGCGGGCAGACACTCGGCGGCGGCACGATGGCCCAGGCGTCGCTCATCGGCCGGCTCGGCGGCGGCCGGACCTGGACGGTCCGCGGCAAGGCCGACGCCGACGCGCTGGTGCGCAAGCTCCAGGCGGTGCTCGCCGGGCGCGTCGCCTCGTCGACGCCCGGCGTGGGCCCCGTGATCAACCTGGGCCAGCGCCTCCTGCACAAGGGCTCGCACGCCAAGCTCCCGACGGCCGACAGCCGGACGTACACGGCCGGGCTGGAGCTCGAGGCCAAGGCGCTGCTCGGCCCGCTGAAGGACGCCAACGGCAGCTTCGGCGGGCTGCTCGGCATGCGCACGGACCGCGACGGCGCGAAGACCTGGATGTTCACCCTGGACGGCACGGTCGCCGGCCCGCTGGCCAAGGCAGCGGGGACCGAGGGCACGGGAAGCGGCGAGGTGTCGCTGGCCCTCACGCACGACAGGCACGGAGGCCTGAAGGAGCTGACCGTCAGCGCCAGCGGCGAGGTCAGCCGGACCACGGGGCTGTCGCCGAAGACGCTGGCCACCGGCCGCGGCAAGGGTCGCAGCGCAACGCTCACTGCGACGCTCGACCTCACCGACCCCGAGGACCGCGCCCGCGCCCAGGCACTGCTCGACGCGCTGAGGTCCGCGTCGCCCACCCGAGCGGCCGCTGCGGTCGCCGGCCTCGCCGCAGCCGTTGCCGACCACGCGGCCGTGGACGTCAGCACGTACGCCACCAAGGAGGACACGTACGGCTTCGACCTCGCGGCGGGCGCCGGCGTGCAGGCCGGGGTGCAGGCCGAGTACTCCCGCAACCGCACGACGCTGTCGGGCGCGTGGTCGCGACCGCCGCACGGCGTCTGGGAGGCGCGGCTTGACTGCCGTGTCTGACGCCGCGCGGCGGTTGCGAGCACGCGTCGTCACGTGGTGGCGCGCGATCGGCTCAGCGCTGGCGAGACCAACCGCCGCCGACCAGGTCGCGGTAGACGATGAGGTTGCGCCCGGCGGCCGTCACGACCTCCCAGTAACGGCGGCGCAGCGGCGCGTCGGTCCACCAGCGGTCCTCGACCAGCCAGGACTCGCGGACGGCGTCGACGGCGTCACCGTCGATGTGCAGCGGCCGGCCGTCCTCCGGGGACGCCTGGACGCGGATGGGGACCGGCACACCGAGCCGGCGGGGACCCGGCATCACTCGAACGGGGTCAGGACGGCGCGGCGCTCGGGCACGCGCGAGTCAGGGTCGACGGCCAGCACCCGCAGCGCCGCGTCGGGGCCGGCGGCGGCGCGGGCCTGGCGGACCGCCTCTCGCAGGCGCGCGCGGCGCTCGGCCTCCCCGTCCTCGAAGAGCGCGTCGCCGAGCTGGTGGGGCGGGCCGAAGCGCTCGACGCTCAGCCGCAGCGCGTCCGCCGGCGCGGGCAGCA
>CAYUDT010000062.1:0-28696 GCA_964443695.1 uncultured Conexibacter sp.
TGGTCAGCTCGACGTAGTCGCCGATCAGCTGGCGAACCGGGCTGACGGCGACCGCAGTGGCGGGAGATGCCTCCATCGAAATCCGACCCTAACGTGCCGTCGCCTACTCGGCGACGGGCACCAGGTCGTCGGCGCCCTCGGACTGGCGCTGGATCTGACGGCGGATGTCCTTCATCGGCTCCACGGAGCGGATGCGGGGCACGCTGTCGAAGTTGTTGACCGGCGGGGGCGACTGGGTGAACCACTCCAGCGTGTTGCCCTTCCACGGGTCCGGCCCGGCGACGGCGCCGTTCTTCAGCGAGCGCATGACGTTGATGATCGTCACCAGGATGCCCACGCCGAGGATGAACGACCCGATCGTCGAGATCAGGTTGTACAGATGCAGGTGCCCGACGTCGGGGTACTCGAAGACGCGGCGGGGCATGCCGTCGAGGCCGATCGCGTGCTGGATCAGGAACGTCGTGTGGAAGCCGATCAGCATGAGCCAGAACGAGGCCTTGCCGAGCGTCTCGTTGAGCATCTTGCCCGTCATCTTCGGGAACCAGTAGTAGATGCCCGCGAAGACCGCGAAGACCGCGCCGCCCATCAGCACGTAGTGGAAGTGCGCGACGACGAAGTACGTGTCGGTCAGCTGCCAGTCGACGGGGAAGACGGCCAGGAAGATGCCCGTGATGCCGCCGATGAGGAACGTGAACAGGAAGCCGGCGGCGAAGTACAGCGGCGTCGTGTACTCGATCGTGCCGCGCCACAGGGTGGCGATCCAGTTGAAGATCTTCACGCCCGTCGGCACCGCGATGAGGAACGAGCTCAGCATGAAGAAGACGAGCACGATCGTCGGCGACGGCGTCGAGAACATGTGGTGCGCCCAGACCAGCAGGCCGAGGAACGCGATGACCACGGTCGACGCGGCGATGGCCTTGTAGCCGAAGATCGGCTTGCGGCTGAACACCGGCAGGATCTCGCTGATGATGCCGAAGCCCGGCAGCACCATGATGTAGACCTCGGGGTGGCCGAAGAACCAGAAGAGGTGCTGCCACAGCAGCGGGGAGCCGCCGCTGGACGCGTCGTAGAAGTGCGTGCCGAAGTGGCGGTCGGTCAGCAGCAGCGTCACGGCGCCCGCGATGACCGGGAGGGCCAGGATCAGCAGGATCGCGTAGACGAGCATCGTCCACACGAACAGCGGCAGGCGGCCCCAGCCCATGCCGGGCGCGCGCATGTTGGCGATCGTGGCGTAGAAGTTCACCGCGCCGACCAGTGACGACAGGCCGGTGAGGTGGACCAGGAAGATCCAGGCGTCGACGCCGCCCGAGGGCAGGAACGTGTCGTCTGACAGCGGCGAGTAGCAGGTCCAGCCGCACTCCGGTGCGCTGAAGAAGATCGACGCGTAGAAGACGACGCCGCCCGCGAGAAGCAGCCAGAACGACAGGGCGTTGAGCTTCGGGAACGCCATGTCGCGCGCGCCGATCATCAGCGGCACGAAGTAGTTGCCGAAGCCGGCCATGACCGGCACGACGAACAGGAAGATCATCGTCGTCCCGTGCATCGTGAACAGCGCGTTGTACGTCTGGGGCGTCAGCAGCGTGTTGTCCGGAGCGGACAGCTGCAGGCGGATCATCAGGGCCTCGACGCCGCCCAGGATGAAGAAGACGAACGTCAGGACCAAGTACATGATCCCGATCTTCTTGTGGTCGGTCGTGGTGACCCACGACACCCAGCCCTTGGGCTCAGGCTTGACCTCGTGGGCGACGATCTGCGGGATCGCGGCGGTCTCGGTGGCGGTGGTGGTAGCCATGTGAAATCTCGGTCGGGAAGGTCGGGGAGGGCTCAGTCGCCGCCGCTGGTGGTGCCGGACGACGTCGAGGAGGGCTCGCTGGAGCCGGGCTCACCGTTCGTGCCGGTGGCGCCGGCGGCGCCGCTCTGACCGGGCTCGGTGTCCACGATCTTGCGCTGCTTGGCGGCCTCGTCGTTGGCGTTCTTGATGTTGGCCTTCTCGGCGGCGTACCACTTGGCGAAGTCGTTGGGTGCCAGGGCCTTGACCGACGCGATCATGTTCGCGTGGTTGCGGCCGCAGAGCTCGGCGCACTGGCCGGTGAAGATCTCACCCGCGCGCGAGTCCGGCACCTTGAACCAGGTGTAGTTGGTGTAGCCGGGGATGGCGTCGAACTTGCCGCCGAGCTTGGGGATCCACCAGGAGTGGGCCACGTCCTGCGCGTTGATGTTCAGCGTGACGGTCACACCCGTGGGTACGACCATCTGCTCGTAGGAGAACACCGAGTCCAGCGGGGCGTTCTTGCAGTTCTTGGCGTAGGTGAAGCGCCAGAGGTACTGCTGGCCGTTGACGCAGACGTTCAGCGCCTGGCCACCGGACGGGAGCCGGTTGTTGTCCGTCGGGAGGGCGATGGCCTCCTTCGGGACCGACGCGATCGCGTTGGCATTGGAGTTCTCGGGATCACGGATGCCCCCGAGGGAGGCGAACGTGAAGACCGCGAGGACGACGAGGATCACCGCGGCGCCGATCGTCCAGCCGATCTCCAGGCGCGTGTTGCCGTGGATCTGCGCGGCAACGGCGCCCTTCTTCGCCTTGAACTTGACGAGCGAGTAGATCAGCGCGCCCTCGACGCCGACGAAGACGATCACCGCTACGACCATGATGAGCCAGTAGAGGGTGTCGATCTTGTCCGCGTTCGGCGAGCCGCCGGACTCGGGGCTGAACAGGTCCGCCGAGGCCGTCCCTGCGAAGAGCAGCGACAGGAGGGCGGAGGCGCACAGGACCAGCCAGAAGGTGCGCGGGCGTGGGGAGTCGAAAGCTTTGGGTCGCAAGGCGGGCGGGATTCTATTCACGGAGGACCGGTTTGGGGGGTCTCGGTGAAGGTTCGGCGCCGTAATCTCATATGCAATGCCTCGTCCTGTGATTGGTATCTGCACCGCGTTGGAGCAGGCACGCTTCGGACCGTGGACCGATCTGGCTGCATTGACACCCTTTGCGTACGTCGCTGCGGTGCAGCGCGCGGACGGTCTTGCGGTGCTGCTTCCGCCCGATCCGCGGGCCCGCGCGGAGGACGCCGACCCGTGGCTCGATCGCATCGACGGGCTCATCCTGGCGGGCGGGATCGACATGGATCCATCGACCTACGGGGCCGAACGCCACCCCGAGACCGGGCCGACGACGGTGCTCGAGCGCGACGAGTTCGAGTTGGCGCTCGCGGCGCGGGCGATGGAGCGCGACCTGCCGCTGCTGGGCATCTGCCGGGGCATGCAGGTCATGAACGTCGCCACCGGCGGGACGCTGCACCAGCACATCCCCGACGTCGTGGGGCACTTCGGTCACCGGCGGAACATCGGGACGTTCGCTGACAACGACCACCTGGTCGCGCTCGAACCGGGGTCGCGGGTCGCGGAGGTGGCCGGCGAGACGACCCACCGCTCCTACTCCCACCACCACCAGGCCGTGAAGGACCTCGGCGACGGCTTCGTCGGGACCGGCACCTCGGTGGAGGACGGCCTCATCGAGGCCTTCGAGGCTCCCGGGCGCCGCTTCGCGCTCGGGGTGCAGTGGCATCCCGAGGCCGACGAGACGTCCCGCGTCATCGCCGCCCTCGTGGAGGAGGCCCGCCGCAGCGTCCGCGCCGCCTGACCGTCCGGTTTCGACAGGTCGAGGGTTATACGTAAACCGTCAGCGTGCCTGGCTTGCCGAGGGTCATACGTAAACCGTCAAGCAGCCTCGCGCAGGGCCGCGACGCCCTGGCGGGCGCGGCAGACCAGCGCCTTGGACGCGCCGACCGAGACGCCGAGGCGGGCGGCCATCTCCTCGTGGGAGCGACCCTCGAGCTCGTGCATGACCAGCGCGTCGCGCTGACGCCGGGGCAGGTCGTTGAGGCCGCCGACCAGGACCCGCAGGCGCTCGCGGCGCTCGACGGCGGCCAGCGGGTCGGCCCCGCGATCACGCAGGACGCCCTCCAGCGGCTCGATGTCGACGCAGCGGGAGTTGCCGACGCGGCGCAGCCGGTCCAGGCAGGCGTTGCGGGTGATCGCGTAGAGCCACGGCTTCAGGGCGATCTCGCGGTCGTGGTGGCGGCGCAGCGCGGTGAGGGCCTTGAAGAACGCGTCCTGCACGACCTCCTCGGCATCGTGGTGGCTGCCGCCGAGGACCTGGCGGGCGTACGCGGTCAGCGCGCCCTCGTAGCGGGCGATGATCGCCTCGAAGGCGGGCGTGGAGCCGGCGCGCACCTGGGCGACGAGCTCGGCGTCGGGGCGCAGGCGGGAGGCGGTCGGGTGGGGGAGAAGCTTGGTCATGGTCTCGGCTCAGGACGGGGATGGGAACTGCTTGAGCACAGGTTCGGGCCGATGGGGCGGTCTGCCCATTGACCCCGGGGTCACACCTGCCCACCCGAGGTGTGGCGTTCTCACACCTAGGGTGCGCGGAAGGTCCGTGCGATGTGCGAAGGTCAAGCGCCATGCCGGACTCGCCGATCGCCGCCCACGCTGCCTCGCCGGCCGAGCTGCGCGACCGCATCGAGGCGGAGCGCCGCGGGGTCCCGTTCGTCGTGCTGCGCGACGACACCGGCGGGCAGCGCATCGTCGAGCTGGATCCTTCGGCCAAGCGCCGGATGAGCATCGGTCGTGCTGCTGAGAACGACATCGACCTGCAATGGGATACGGAGGTCTCGCGGCTGCACGCCGAGCTGGAGGCCACCGCGGGCGAGTGGACCGTGGCCGACGACGGCCTCAGCCGCAACGGCACCTTCCTCAACGGGGCGCGCATCAGCGGCCGCCACCGGCTGCGCGACGGCGACGTCGTGCGCGTCGGCAGGACGACCATGGCGTTCCGCCGTCCCGAGGCGGCCGACGAGTCGATGCCCACGCAGATCGCGTCGGCCCAGATCGTCTCCAGCGACACGCTGAGCGCGACGCAGAGGCAGGTGCTCACCGCGCTGGCGCGGCCCTACAAGCACGACGAGTTCGCCGTGCCCGCCACGAACCAGGACATCGCAAGCGAGCTGCACCTGTCCGTCGACGCGGTGAAGTCGCACCTGCGCACGCTGTTCCAGCGCTTCGGCATCGAGCACCTGCCGCAGAACCAGAAGCGCTCGCGCCTGGTCGCCGAGGCCCTGCAGGCCGGCGTCATCAGCGTCCGCGACCTGTAGGCCGGCGCGGTCAGAAGTCGATCGGCGCCACGGCGCCGCGGCCCAGCAACGTCATCCACGCCGTGTGCCCGTTGACGGACACGGCGAACGGGTTGGCGGCGTTGGACGCGAAGGCGACGGGCGGGCCCATGCGCTCTCCGGTCTTCGCGTCCACGCGCGTGGCCGTACCGTCGCCGTAGTTGGCCACCCAGACCGAGCCGCCGCCGACGTCGATGCCCTGCGGCTGCGAGCCGGTCGCCACGTCACCGAGGTTCTTGCGCGAGTCGGCGTCGATGCGCGTGACGCGGTCGCTGTCGGTGTTGGTGACCCACACCGAGCCGTTGGACACCGCCGCCGCGTAGGCGCCCCGGCCGGTCCTCACCTTCGGCGCGGGCGTGCCGGTCTTGATGCTGTAGCGGGTGACGCCGTTGCGCTGCCCATCGATGACCCAGACCCCGCCGGCACCGACCGCCAGGTTCTGGATGCCCGTGGGGACGTCGAACGCGTTCGTGACCGCGCCCGTCGCCGGATCGATCTTGGCGACCCGGCCGGGCTCGTCGGGGCGCTGGCGGGGCCCGCGCAGCCCGACCCACACCGAGCCGCCGGCCGCAGCCACGATCACGGGGCGGTAGGGCGGCGGGAACTTGATGACCGCGCCCTTGCGCCTGGCGGTGTCCGCGCCGTAGATCAGCAGCGAGCGGGTGTTGGGCTTGGTGATCCAGACGCGCCCGTACCCGGCGGCGATGCCGGTGGCGCCGCCGCCGACCGGGACGCCCTTGGGGAGCGTGACGCCCTTCGGCGTGATCAGGATCGCGAACTTGGAGCTGGACAGGACCCAGACGTACTTGCGCGTCGCGAGGATCGCGTTGGGCCGGTACTGGGCCGGGATCTCGGTGCGGGGCTCCAGCCGCTCCGGCTCGGCCGTCGTCGGGGTCTTCGCGGTCGGCGTCGTGGCCGGCGGGGTCTCGTCGTCGTTGTTTCCGAGCACCAGCGCAGCCGCGCCACCGGCCAGGAGCGCGAACGCCAGCGCCGCCGCTCCGAGGAGCCTCCAGTTGCGTCCGGTGCGCTGGCGGCGGCCCTCGAGGGCCGCCGTCTGCTGGACGGTGGGCGCGTGCTCGGGGGAGACGACGGTCTCGTCACCGGGCCGCGGCGGGGCGGCCGGGCCGGTGGCGACCACGCGCTCCGGCGCGACCGTCTCGGCGCGGCCGGCGGCGGCGAGCGCGGCACGGCCGAGGTCGCCCGCGGACTGGAAGCGGTCGGCCGGGTCCTTGGCCATGGCCCGCGCGACGACGGCCTCGAACGCATCGGGGGCACTGGGCACGGCGCTGAGCACCGACGGCGGGTCGTCGTTGAGGTGCGACCACAGGGTCGCCTCGTCGGTGTCGCGCTGGTAGGGCGTCGAGCCGGTGATCGCGTGGTAGAGCACGCAGCCCAGCGCGTAGACGTCGCTGCGCGCGTCGGTGCGCTCGCCCCGGATCTGCTCAGGGGAGACGTAGCCGAGTGTGCCGACCCAGCCGCCGGCCTTCGTGGCGCCGGTGTTGGAGTTGACGCGCTTGGTCAGGCCGAAGTCGGTGAGGTAGGCGTGGTCGTTGGCGTCGAGCAGGACGTTGGCGGGCTTGACGTCGCGGTGGACCAGCCCGCGGGCGTGCGCGGCGTCCAGGGCGGCCGCGACCTGGTTGACGATGTACGCGGCCTCCTCGGGGTTGAGGCGGCCCTCGCGGCGCACGCGCGTGCGCAGGTCCTCGCCCTCGACGAAGCGCATCGCGATGTAGAGCCGGCCCTGGGCCTCGCCCGCGTAGTAGACGGGGATGACGTTGGGATGGTCGATGGCGGCAGCCGCTCGCGACTCTGCGATGAAGCGGTCGCGGAACGCGTCGTCCTCGGCCAGGGACGGGGCGATCAGCTTCAGCGCGACGTCACGGTCGAGGTCGAGCTGGCGCGCGCGATAGACGACGCCCATGCCGCCGCGGCCGGCCACCCCCTCGATGCGATGCCCGGCGAACTCGTCGCCTTCAACCAGGTCCGTCACGTCTGACTGGTTGTACCTGACGCACCCGTCGCACGCGGTGCGGACCACCCTTGTTACTAAGCTCCACCGCGCTCGTGGCCGTCCCACCCCGTCTTCTGCGGGGCGTCGCCTACGGCGCCATCGCAGCCGGGGTCGCGGCGCCGCTGCTTCGTCGCCGTCTGCGTCTCCCCAAACCTGCCGTCACCGCGGCCACCGTCGCGGCGCCCGTGGCGCTGTGCGTCGTCCTGCCGCGCTCGCGCAAGCGGGACGTCGGCACGGCGCTGCTGCAGATGTGGGGCTACGTCGCGCACTACGAGATGCCCAACGACGATCCCGAGGCGCTGCTGCGGCGGGTGAAGGTCGACTACCCCGTGCGGATCGACCGCATCATCGGCCTGGGCGAACTGCCCGGCGTGCGGCTGCAGCGCGGCCTCGGACGGGTCGGCCTGATCCGGGGGCCGGAGCGGGTGCTGGTCTGGTCGCACTGGCTGTGGTTCTTCTTCCCGCACACGACCGCCCTGTACACGCTGCTGTTCCACCGGTCGCAGTTCGAGAAGGCCGCGCTGTCGATCTACGCGGTGTTCGACCTGGGCCTGATCGGCTACTGGGCGCTGCCCACCGCGCCCCCGTGGTACGCCGCCGAACACGGCCGCGCCCCGGAGCTGCGGCGGATGATGCTCGAGTACGGCGAGGAGTACTGGGGCGACCGCTGGGAGGCCCTCTACAGTGTCCTCGGGGGCAACCCGCTTGCTGCCATGCCGTCCCTCCACTTCGCGACATCCGTCATGGCCGCTCACCAGCTGGCCGACCTGGGTCCCGTCCACGGCGTGGTCGGTTGGACGTACGCGCTCACGCTCGGGACGGCGCTCGTCTACCTCGGTGAGCACTACGTGATCGACCTCGTCGCCGGCCTTGCGCTCACGGAGGCCGTGAGGCGCCAGGGACCGAGGGCGGTGCCCCTGCTGCAGGCGTTCGGCAGGGGCGTGCAGGCGCTGGAGGCGCGGGCCGCACGATGAGCGTCGACGGCGGCACGCCCGTGGTGGACGAGCTCGTCGACGACGAGGACGAGGAGGACGAGGACCCGCCGAAGCTCGGCATCACGCGTGAGCGGGCGCTGCTGTTCGCGCTGTTCGTCGCGTCGGCGATCGCGTTCCTCTACATCGTCCTGCCACAGCTCGGCGAGGTGAACGACACCTGGGGCCGCCTGCGCGACGGCGACCCGTGGTGGCTGCTGGTCGCCGCGGTGATGCAGCTGCTGGCGACGGCGAGCTACATCGCCGTCTTCCAGGGCGTGCACGTGCCGCCCGGGTACCCGATCAGGTTCAAGGAGAGCTACCAGATCACCATGGCCGGCCTGGCGGCCACGCGGCTGTTCGCCGCGGGCGGTGCGGGCGGTGTGGCGCTGACGGCGTGGGCGCTGCGGCGCTCGGGCATGCCGCGCCGCGAGGTGGCCGAGCGGATGATCGCGTTCCTCGTCCTGACCTACGCCGTCTACATGCTGGCGATGATCGTCTGCGGCTTCGGGCTGCGCTGGGGCATCTTCCCGGGGGACGCGCCGTTCGGGGTGACGGTGATCCCCGCGTACGTCGGCATCGTCGTCTTCCTCATCTTCTTCGCGATCGCGTTCCTGCCCAAGGACCTGGAGGAGCGGCTGGCGGGGTATCGCCCGTCGTCGACCCGGCGCGGCAAGGTGCTCGGCGCGATCGCGAGCGGCCCGGCGCGGCTGGGGGACGGCACGCGCTTTGCGCTGAAGTGCATCCGCCACCCGGACCTGGCGCTGCTGGGCACCCTGGGCTGGTGGGCCTGCAACATCGGCGTGCTCTGGGCCTCCTTCAAGGCGTTCGGCGAGGCACCGCCGCTGGCGGTCATCGTGCAGGCCTACTTCGTCGGGCTCATCGCGAACCTGCTGCCGCTGCCCGGCGGCATCGGGGGCGTGGATGCCGGCATCACCGGCGCGTTCGTCGCCTTCGGGGTCTCCGGTGGCCTGGCGCTCATCGCCGTCCTGACCTACCGGCTGTTCGCGTTCTGGCTGCCGTCGCTGCCGGGCGCGATCGCCTACTTCCAGTTGCGCCGGACGGTGGCGCGATGGCGGGCCGAGCGCGCGGAGCGGGCGCGTAACGCTGCGACGGCTCGCGGTACTATACAAAGTGAAGTAACCCCCTAGCCCTGGAGTTTGCATGTCTGATCAGCGCATCGAGAACGTCATCATCGTCGGCAGTGGTCCGGCGGGGTACACGGCCGCGCTGTACACCGCGCGGGCCAACCTGGAGCCGCTGGTCATCGAGGGCTTCGCGTGGGGCGGCCTGCTGCAGCAGACCACCGAGGTCGAGAACTACCCCGGCTTCGAGCAGGGCATCATGGGCCCCGAGCTCATGTCGACCATGCGCGCGCAGGCCGAGCGCTTCGGCGCGCGCCTGGTGACCGACATGGCCGAGTCCGTCGAGCTGTCCTCCGAGCCGGGTGGCATCCACAAGGTCGAGGTCGGCGGCGAGACGCACCTGGCCCGCACGGTCATCCTCGCGATGGGCGCCGAGCACAAGAAGCTGGGCGTCGAGGGCGAGGAGGAGCTCGGCGGCCGCGGCGTCTCCTACTGCGCCACCTGCGACGCGGCCTTCTTCAAGCAGAAGCACATCGTCGTCGTCGGCGGCGGGGACTCCGCGATGGAGGAGGCGATCTTCCTGGCGAAGTTCGGCTCGAAGGTCAGCGTCGTCCACCGCCGCGACGAGTTCCGCGCCTCCAAGATCATGATCGACCGCGCTCGCGGCATCGAGAACCTCGAGTTCCTGACGCCGTACACGGTGAAGTCCTTCGACGCCGTCGAGGGGCAGTTGCCGACGGTCGTCCTGACGCACGTGGAGACCGGCGAGGAGAAGCTGCTCGAGGACGTCGGGTCGTTCATCGCGATCGGCCACGAGCCGCAGTCGCAGCTGGTCAAGGGCGTCATCGACACCGACGACGAGGGCTACGTCATCACCCAGGGCCGCTCGACCCGCACCAACCTGCCGGGCGTCTTCGGCGCCGGCGACCTGGTCGACCACACCTACCGCCAGGCCATCACCGCCGCCGGCTCGGGCTGCCAGGCGGCGCTGGACGCCGAGTGGTACCTGCGCGACACCCCCGAGGTCCCCACCCCGGCCGGGATGCCTGAGGGCGACCTGGCCGAGGCCCAGTGGCAGCCCCAGCAGCCCGCCGCGTGAACGGCTGAGCCGCTGACCGGCGGCGCGGTGCGCGCTCTGAGACGTCGGTGGCCGGGCTGTCCGCAAGGAGGCGCGACCGCCCCGCCGGTCTGAGTTGTCATGGGATGAACCGCAACTGCCGCCGGTTGTCGCAACTTGGCCGGCCGGGGCGCGTTCTCCCTGCATGCGGAGGACGGTGGTGGCGATCATCGCGGTGCTGGTCGCGGCGGCGGCGACGCCGGCCGCGGCCAACGGGCCGTACTGGTCCGGACTGGGTGGAGCCCACGACCACAGCGGCCGTGCCTGGTCGGACGGCGGGGTGCCGCCGATGTGGCTGCAGTACCGCACGTCCGACCCGTCGCCCGTGGTGACGCCGCCGGTCCTGACGGCCTCTGCGGACCCGTCGCGGTCGCGCGTGGCCTACGGGACCGCCGACGGCCGCGTGCACGTCCGGCGCTTGAGGGACGGGGCAGAGGTGGGTCCGACCGGCGGCATCCTCATCGACGGTGGCGCCCACGACGATGACGTCTTCGGCACGCCGGCCGACGGTGTCACCGTCGGGCTCGTCGCGGACATGCAGACGATCTTCGCCGTCCACAACGACGGCGAGCACGTCGAGGTCGCCCAGATCGACGCGCAGACCGGCACACTGCTCGGCGACGATCCGGTGCCGACCACATCGGGCCTCACGGTGCGGGCGTCTCCGTTGCTGATGGACCACTGCCGGTCCTCGGGCATCCACGCGCCGCTGGTCGGCGCCGGTGTGTACTTCGTCGCCGGCGACCGCCTCATCTCGGTCGGCGTCCCGACCTACGGCCGCCCGATCACGCAGATGACGTCGGTGGACATCCCGGGGGCGAACCCGCTTGCGACCCCGGGCGCCACCGACTGCGAGCACATCGTCGTCAGCCGCACCGGCGGGCTGTCGATCGTCAGGGACGGCTCGCTCGACGGGCAGACGCCACAGGACGTGGCACTCGATCCGGGCAGCACGCCAGGCACGCCATCGCTGATCGGGACGCGCCTGCTCGTCCCGGTCGCCAGTGGCGCGACGACGACGGTGGTCGCCGTGGACGCTGGGCAGTCGCCGCCGGCGGTGGTGGACCACAGCCCCGCGCTTCCCGGGTCGCCCGGACCAGCGCTCGCGGGCATCGGGCCGTCGTCGACGTACGCCACGGAACGGTCCGGGGTCGTCGTCCTCGGGACGTCGGCCAACCTCTACCTCCTCACGCTGGACCTTGACGAGATCACGCGCGTCTCCCCGGACACGTTGACCGGCGACCAGGGCTTCGGGACCGTGGCGCCGTCGATCGTGTCGCCCGGCGGCTGGGCCGACGACGCCCGGTACCGGATCTACGCGCAGCGTTCCGATGGCACCGCGCTGGCGCTCGATGGCGTCGGGCATCCACTGCCGGTGTCCGACTTCGCGCCGCCGAGCCACCTCGGGACCCCAGGACAGCCGACGATCGGGCAGCCCGCACCGCTCGGCGGCCAGGTGGTGTTCTCCGGACCCCAAGGGCTGGCCGTGTTCACCGATCGGGACGTGACGCCGCCGACCGGTTCGGTCGGCGCGGCACCCACGCTCAGCGGCACCGCGGTGATCTCGGTCTACCCGGCGGACAACCGCCTGCTGTCGTGGGCCCTGGTGACGGCGACGAAGATCGGCGTCCTCGGGCCCATCCAGATCGGTTTCGCGCCCGTCGACGCGGACGGCGGGCCATGGCTCACCGGCTCGATCTTCAGCGCCGGGGACGGCGACGGCCTGCAGATGGCCGACAAGACCGTCTCCTGGGACACCACCAAGGTCGCCGACGGCGACTACCGCTTCGACACGATCCTGGTCGATGCCGCGGGCAACCGGACGGTGCTCAACGAGCCCACCGTCAGCGTGCGCAACGGCAAGGTGGTGGCGCCGCCGAAGCCGCCGGTGGTGCTGAGGAAGGGCCGCTGCGCGAACGTGCGGACGGGGCGCGGGGTGCGCGACCGGATGGTGGGGACCGCGGCGGGTGACCGCCTGCGGGGGTTGGGTGGCAACGACAGCATCAGCGGTGGGGCGGGGGCGGACTGCCTGGAGGGTGGGGCGGGCAACGATCGGTTGCACGGTGGGTCGGGCAACGATCGGCTGGTCGGTGGGGCCGGCAACGACTGGCTGTCGGGGGACAGTGGGGCGAACGTGATCGACGGCGGGGCGGGCAACGACGTGGTGCGCGCGGTCAACCGGGCGCGCGACGTCGTCACGTGCGGCAGCGGTCGGGACACGGTCTATGCCGACCGGGGCGACCACGTCTCCAGGACGTGCGAGCGGGTCCACCGCCGCGCCCGTCGCTGAACGCTCAGCCGGGCGCGTGGGCCAGCGCGATCGTCGCGCCCATCGGCGCGGTCACGCCCTTGCCCTTGACGAACGTCGTGATCGCCTTGGCAACCTGGTTCTTGACGGCCTGCTGCTGCTCCTTGGGTGCCGCGAGGAACAGCGGGGCCACGGGCCCGGCGCTCAGCAGCTGCTCGGCGAAGTCCGTCGGCCGGGCCTTGAACTGCGCCTTGAACTTCACGCGCCGCGTCTTGACCCCGGCGGCGCCCGCGTCGGTCAGCAGCTCCTCGATCTCCGCCGCGCCGACGCTGAACGGCTTGAGCAGGAGCGCGGCCGGCTCCTCGCCCATGTGCGCCTTGAGCGCGTCGGCGACGATCGCGAAGACCGGGCATGCCGACGGGTCCGCCCAACACGCGATCGCGACGCTTCCGCCCGGCCGGACCACGCGCACGAGCTCGCTGACCGCCGTCGCGCGGTCGGGGAAGAACATCAGGCCGTGCTGACACAGCGAGATGTCGAACTCGTCGTCTGCGAACGGCAGCGCCGCGGCATCGCCCTCCACATAGGTGACGTGGCCCTTGAGCCCACGGGCGACCTCGAGCATCGCAGCGCCGAAGTCCAGACCGGTGACCGCGCCCCACTTGCCGGCGCGCTGGGCGGCCGCGCGGGACACCACGCCGGTGCCGCAGGCCACGTCGAGCACGTGCGCGCCCGTGTCCACCTCGGCGACGTCGAGCAACAGCTCGGCGCACGGCTCGAAGATCGCGGGTGCGAGGAACCGCTGGTACTGCTGCGCCGCGCCGTCTGCCTGCTGAGACCAATCCATCCCCGGGGGTTCTACCGGGTACGCTCGCGCGATGTCCGGGACGCGGGGGATCGTGGCGCTGATGACGACGGCAGTGGCGGCCTTGGCCGTGGCGGCACCGGCGCAAGCGGTGATCACCTCGTCGCTGGCGGGAAGCACCGCGACCGTCACGGGCACAACCGACAACGACTTCGTCTTGCTCGGGGCGTCAGGTGGGTTGCTCACCCACAGCGAGTCGCCGGCCAGCGCGGGATTCACCTCGACGTTCGACTGGGACTCGACGGCGGCCGGTGACCAGACGCTTTCCAACCTCGCCGGGTCGACCGTGATCCTCAACCTCGGCGACGGGGTCGACCGCCTGGACTTCGCGAACTTCAGCCTCGCCGCCGACGTGGTCTTCAACGGCCAGGGCAGCGCGGACTTCCTGTTCGCGCCGGCGGGGACCGCGGGTGCCGACACCGCCACGATCAACGGCAACTCCCTCGCCGGCCTCGGCGGCACCGGCACCACCAGCTGGGATGCCGCGACCGAGCAGGTCGACATCTCCAGCGGCGAGGGGGCTGACGTGTTCAACGTCACGGGGACGCCCACCAACAGCCAGGTGTTCGTCAACGGCCAGGGCGGCGACGACCGGATCGCGTTCGCCGACGGGAAGGGCCTCAGCAGCAGCGGCGGGTTCCGCGGCGGGCCCGGGACGGACACGCTCGACTACTCCGCCTACACCACGCCGGTGACCGTCGACCTCGGCAGGACCGCCCGGTTCACGACGCGCCTGCTCGGCGCCAACGAGGTGCCCGCGGTGGCCACCGGCGAGGCTGCCGACGGTGAGCTGGTGTTCACCGACCTGGCCACCAACACCTTTGACTACGGCCTGTTCATCGATGGCAGCCTGACGGCGGCGGACATCACCGACTCGCACATCCACTCGGGCGCCGCCGGCACCAACGGGCCCGTCGTCTTCGCCTTCGGCCCGGGCTCCACCTGGAGCGACACGACCGGCTCGCCGAGCGACGAAGCCACCGGGCAGACCGACCCGGACATCACCGAGCCATTGCTGCGCGCCGGGAACACCTACATGAACGTCCACACGGCCGCGCACTCCGGCGGCGAGATCCGCGGTCAGCTGACGCTCGACCCGCAGAAGGGCTACGGCGGAACCGCGACGGGGATGCTCACCGAGCACACCGTCGAGAACGTCATCGGCGGCTCCGGGGCCGACACGTTGAAGGGCAGCGTCCCCGCGAACGCGTTCACCTGCGGCGGTGGGTCCGACACCGTGACCGTCGAGACCACGGACACGCTGACCGACTGCGAGATGCTGGGCAGCACCACGACGGTCACCGGCGTCGACCCGGCGTCACCGGCGGACAACCTCACGCCCAGGGTGAAGGGGATGGCCCTGACCGGCAGCACGGTGCAGCTCTTCGCCAACGCGACGTGCGCCGGAACACCGACGGCCACCGGCAGCGCGGCGGACTTCGCCGGTGCCGGCATCCAGGCGACGGTCCCCGACGGCTCGCTGACCACGTTCTCCGCGCTCGCGACGCACGCCGGTGCCAAGACCGCCTGCTCGGCCACGTCGGTGAGCTATCAGGAGACCGCCGCTGCGACGCCCGGTCCGGGGACCGGGGCGGGCACGTCGCCCCCGACGCAGACGACCCCGGTGACGCCGCCGCCGGTCATGGCCCTCGGCACGCTCACCGCCTTCAGGGCGAAGGCCACGGCCACGAAGACCACGCTCACGATCGACACCGGCGCGACGGCGACCTGCCCGGCCGCGGCGAAGAGCAGCTGCACCGTCACGGCCACCGCCAGGACGAAGATCAAGCGGCGCAGCGTGACCCTCGGCAAGCTCACGGCGACCCTCGCCCCGGGCAAGAGCCTGAAGGTCAAGCTGCCCGTCTCGCGCGTCAACGCCAAGCTGTGGCGCAAAGCCGGCCGGCTCGCCGTGACCATCGACGGCACGGTCGCGGTGCCCGGCGGCACGGCGGCCGCCCGCCGGACCGTGATCCGGCTGAAGGCGCCACCGGCGAAGAAGCGGTAGTCGTCAGGCGGGGCGGCGGGCCAGGGCGAGCGCCGTGGTCATCGGCGCGGTGGTGGTGCCGTCGCCGCCGTACTGCTCGGTGGCCTGGGCGACGTCGGCGTTCAGCATCGCGCGGACCTCCTCGTCGACCTCGAGGTAGCTGGCCGCGACGGGACCGGCGAGCAGCGCCTGGTGGGCGATGTCCTCGCGGGCGGCGAACGTGGCGGGAAAGCTCGGGGAGGCGACGATGATGTCGTCGGCGCCCGCCTCGGCGAGCAACTCGTCGAGATCGTCGGGCGACACGCTGAACGGCATCTGCATCATCGCCGAGGCCTCGGGGCTGACGTGCTCGGCCAGCGCGTCGCTGATCGCATGCATCACCGGGCAGCCGGCCAGCGGGTGCCAGCAGGCGATCGCGACCGGCCCGCCGGGCTTGACCGCCCTCAGCAGCTCCTTCACGGCGGCAAGCTTGTCGGGCACGAACATCAGACCGTGCTGCATCAGGACGGCGTCGTACGCGCCGTCCTGCACCGGCAGCGCGGTCGCGTCGCCCTGGACGTACTCGATGTTCTCGCCGCCGAGGGACCGGGCGACCGCGATCATCGGCTCGCCCAGGTCGACGCCGGTCACCTGCGCGCCGCGGGCCGCTGCGGCGCGGGAGACGACCCCCGTCCCGCAGGCGACGTCGAGCACCGTCATGCCGTCGGCCACCCCCGCCGCCTCGAGCAGCAGCTGCGCACAGGGCTCGAACATCGCGGGGACGAGGAACGAGGAGTACTGCTCGGCGGCACCGCCGGCCTGCTTGGTCCAGTCCATGAGGGCTCCTTCGGAAAGGGTGTGGAGCAGCGGTCCGCGAGCTGCCGCGCGCCGTTACAGCTGCACGAAGACCGACTTGTCCTCCAGGTAGGAGCTGAGGCCCTCGAAACCGTGCTCACGCCCCAGGCCGGACGCCTTGAAGCCGCCGAACGGCGCGGACGCGTCGCCGATGCTCCAGGCGTTGACGTAGACCGAGCCGGCCCGGAGCAGGGCCGCGAGCTTGTGCGCGTTGGAGATGTTCTGCGTCCAGACCCCGGCGGCCAGGCCGTACTCGCTGTCGTTGGCGCGCTCGGCGACCTCCTCCAGCGTGTCGTAGGGCTGCGCGACGAGCACCGGGCCGAAGATCTCCTCGCGGACGATCTGGTGGCTGTCGTCGGTGGACGCGAAGACCGTGGGCGAGACGTAGTAGCCGTCGCTGTCCAGCGGGCGCGTGTTGCCGCCCGCGACCAGCTCGGCCTCCGCCTTGCCGGAGTCGATGTAGCCGGACACGCGCGCGTGCTGCTCGGCGGAGACGAGCGGGCCGACGAACGTGTCGGGGTCCAGGCCGGGGCCCGGGATCGTGCCGTTGGCGGCGTCGGCCAGCGCGCCGACGACGTCGTCGAACATGTCCTTCTGCACGAACAGCCGCGAGGCGGCGTTGCAGGCCTGGCCGGAGTTGAAGTACAGGCCTGCGAACGAGCCCTTCACGGCCGCCGGGATGTCGGCGTCCGGCAGGATGATGTTCGGCGACTTGCCGCCCAGCTCCAGCGTCACGCGCTTGAGCTGCTTGCCCGCCTTGGCGGCGATCTCGCGACCCACCGCCGTGGAGCCGGTGAAGGCGATCTTGTCGATGCCCGGATGGTCGACGATCATCGCGCCGGTCTCACCGTCGCCGGTGACGACGTTGAGGACGCCTTCCGGCAGGCCGGCCTCCAGGCACAGCTCGGCCAGGCGCAGGGCGGTCAGCGGCGTCTGCTCGGCGGGCTTGAGCACGACGGTGCAGCCGGCGGCCAGCGCCGGGCCGAGCTTCCACGCCGCCATCAGCAGCGGGAAGTTCCAGGGGATGATCTGGCCGCAGACGCCCACCGGCTCCTTGCGCGTGTAGGCCAGCACGTCGGGCGTGTTGATCGGCTTGACCCGCCCCTCGATCTTCGACGGCCAGCCCGCGAAGTAGTGGAAGTGGGCGATGCTCGATGCCACGTCGACGTGGCGGGCGAACTTCACCGGCTTGCCGTTGTCCAGCGACTCCAGCTCGGCCAGCTCGTCGGCGTGCCGCTCGAGCTGGTCGGCGATGTTGATGAGGATCCGGCCGCGCTGCACGGGAGGCATCGTCCGCCACGCCGAGCCCTCGGCGAACGCGGCCTGCGCGGCGGCGACCGCGGCATCGACCTCGGCCTGGCCGCCCAGGGGCAGCGAGGCGATCACGCCGCCGGAGGACGGATCGAGCGTCTCGAAGGTGCGGCCGTCGGCAGCGGTGCCGAAGTCCTTGGAGATGAACGCCTTGGCGGCATCGGAGAGCTGGTCGGGGAGGACGAACGTGGACATGCGTGGCTCCTAGGGTTGGAGGACGATCTTGAGCGCTTCCCGGCGGTCGTACATCGCGTACGCCTCCGGTGCATCTTCGAGCTTCATGTGGTGGCTGACCAGGGGTGCCGGGTCCAGCTGACCGGATTGGAGGAGGGCGAGGACGGGGTCGAGGTGCGCGATCACGTTCGCGTGCCCGGTGCACATCGAGAGCGCCTTGATCCAGATGAGGCCCATGTGGACCTCCGTGCGCTCGGCGTAGACGCCGACCACGCTGACCGTGCCGCAGGGCCGGGTCAGCCGGGCGGCCATGTCCAGCGCGGCGGGGACGCCGACGGCCTCGACCGCGATGTCGACACCGCGGCCCTCGGTCGCCCGCTTCACCGCGGCGCGGGGGTCGTCCTCGGTGAGGTGGACGGCGATGGCGCCGAACTCGTGGGCCTTGGCCAGTCGCTCGGGGACGCTGTCGACCGCGATGACCTGCGCGGCGCCGGCCACGCGTGCCGCCTGCACCGCGCACAGGCCGACGGGGCCGAGGCCGACGACGGCGACCGTGTCGCCGGGGCGGATGCCGGCGTGCGTGACGGCGTGGTAGCCGGTGCCCATGACATCACCCGCGAACAGCGCGACGTCGTCGCTGAGGTTCTCGGGGATCTTGCGCAGGCTGAGGTTGGCGCGGGGGACGAGGGCCTTCTCGGCCTGCGTGCCCTGGAGCGAGCCGAGCGTCGCGCCGTGGCCGAAGGTGCGGGTCTCGGCGCACTTGTGGAAGTCGCCGCGGCGGCAGCTCCAGCAGAACCCGCAGGCCACCTGGAAGCAGCCGAGGACGCGGTCACCGACCGCGACGGTGCTGACCTGGGGACCGACCTGCTCGACGATGCCCACGTACTCGTGGCCGATCGTGAACCCGGGCTCGATCTGCACGCGCCCGTGGTAGATGTGGAGGTCGGAGCCGCAGACGCCGGTGGCCGTGATGCGGACGATCGCGTCGTCCGGGGCCAGCAACTCCGGCTCGGGTTTGTCCTCCACACGGACGTCCTTGACGCCGTGGAACGTGACCGCCTTCATCTGCTCCCGACCCTACCCGACCGTACGGTGCGGGTGGGAGAGGCGGCGCGGGGCGCAGCTACGCGGCGCGGCGCGCGGCCGTCGCGGGCAGCGGCTGCGCCGTCACGGCGGGCTGCTGCGGGCGGGCGACCGGCGTGACCTTCGGGTACATGAAGTGGTGGTTGCTCATCGTCGTTCTGGTCAGACAACGCTCGGGCGAGCGTCCAGTTACGGGGAACGCGAGAAATCCGCCCCCGGGTTCGCGTCAGAACGTTCGGCACGGGCGTGCCGATTCCTCTTCATGGAGCTTTCTGCGCACAAGTTGCGCAAACGGGACGGGCGGCTCCGGATGGGCGGTCCGGTTCCGATACTGGGCCAGCCGGTGTTTGGGCAGGGAGCAGGAGCCCAGGGGGAACCAGGCATCGCTAGCCCTTTCCAGCTGACAAGAAAGTCAAACCAGTGTCCGTTGCCGTCATAACCATGATCGTCGTCGTCGCCACGCCGCTCCTGCTGCTGATCGTCGACATCGTCCGCCCGCGCAAGGCGGCCGCGGTGCCGGTCGCTCCCGCCATGGGTGGCGAGGTCCGCTCCGCGGGCCACGAGATCCGCCCGGGCGACGGGATGGTCTACCGCCCGGCGTCCTCGCGCCGCTGACCGACCACCTGCGCGCGGGCCTCGTCGAGCTCTGACCGCGTCGCGCCCGCCGCGAGCGCGACGTACTCCGCCAGCGCCTCCGCGATGCCCAGCTCGACGAGCTCGAGGTCGGGCATCGCGTCGTAGTCGCCGATGAGGCCGAAGTCCAGGCTGCCGTTGTAGGACATGATCGCGATGGCGAGCGCCCGCTCGCCCCCGAGGAACGCCACCGGGAACATCCCCGCCAGCTCCGACCCGAGCACGTACAGCGGAAACTGCGGCCCCGGGATGTTCGTGACCAGGACGTTGTAGAACCGGGAGGCGAAGTTCAGCCGGCTGGCCTGCGCGAGGATCGTCGGGGGAGCGAAGTCCTGCATCCCGGAGATGACCTCGGCCCCGAGCGCCTGCTTGGAGTCCTTGATGCCGGCCATCGCGGTCCGCACGGCGGCGTAGCGCTCGACGGGATCGTCGAGGCCGACAGGCAGCGGGGCGATGAGCTGGGTGATGCGGTTGCCCAGCGCGCCCTGCTCCTCCGTCGCCCGGATGGAGACGGGGACGCAGGCCTTGTACTCCAGGCCCTCGACGGCCTCACCGCGGGTGATCAGCCAGCGCCGCAGCGCGCCGGCGACGACCGCGAGGACGACGTCGTTGACGGTGCCGCCGAAGTGGTCCTTGACCCGCTTGAGGTTGGCCAGCGGCGCGTGGACGTGGGCGATCCTCCGGTGCGGTCCGATCCGCACGTTCAGCGGCGACGGCGGGGCCGCCGAGACGCGGGCGACGTCGAGCAGCCCGCCGGCGGTCTCACGGGCCCGGGCCAGCGCCCCCTGCGGATCGGTGAGCGCCTGCGCGGCGCCGAGCGGGACGCTCAGCACGCGCTCGGCGACGCTCTGCGCCGCGATCGCGGCCAGCTCGGCGGGCGACGGCTCCGGCCTGGGCGTCCAGGGCTCGGGCGGGGTCTCGACGCGCGGCTCGGGCCCGAGGTCGAAGAGCATCGTCATCAGGTCGACGCCGCTGACGCCGTCGACGACCGCGTGGTGGGTCTTGGAGATCAGCGCCCAGCCGCCGTCCTCGAGGCCCTCGACGACCCAGAGCTCCCAGAGCGGCTTGGTGCGGTCCAGGCGCTGGGAGAAGATCCGCGCCGCCAGCGTCCGCAGCTGCTGGTCGCCCCCGGGCGCGGGCAGGGCACTGTGGCGCACGTGGTAGGCGAGGTTGAACGAGGCGTCGTCGATCCAGCGCTGGCGGCCGAAGTTGCCCGGCGGCTCGACGATCCTCTGGCGGTAGCGCGGGACGAGGTGCAGCCGCCCGTCGATGTGCGCGAGGAACGCGTCGAGCGTGGGCGCCGCGCCGCGGAACCGGGCCACGCCGCCGATGTGCATGTGGTTGCTCTCGCCCTCCTGGTGCAGGAAGGCGGCGTCGACGGCGGAGAGGCGGTCCAGGTGCGCTTGGGCCATGCCTCACCCTGACACACCGCGATCGGGCTGTGCGACCACTCCGACACTGACCGCGCGCGCCGGTCGGCGTAGCGTCATCGGGGTGCTGCGGATGCTCCTCCTGGGGATGGCGGTGCTGGCGGTGACGGCGCCGGCAGCCGGCGCCGCCGTCAGGCCCGCCGACGGGCTCGTCGGCGGCGAGGACCTCGCCGGGATGCGCGTGCTGCCCTCCACCGCGCGCTGGGTCGCCGTCGCACCCGGGCCCGTGCGGAAGGCCGCGCGACGCGGCGCGGCCACCCGCGTGCTGGGCAACGGCAAGGTCGTCGTCATCTCGCGCGTGGTCCGCGGCGGGGTCGGGACGTTCTGGCGTGCGCTGCCGCGCGGGCGGGCACTGCTCGCCGAGCGGGCGCTGGGCGTGCGCGGTGCGGCGCAGCGCGTGACGTGGAGCGCCGGCGGGCTGACGGGGTTGATCGTCGTCAGCGGACGGTCGGGGCTGGCCCCGCGGTTGCGCGCCTCGGTGGCGAAGCGGGTCCGGGCGCTGGCGGCGCGCAAGCCGCTGGAGGTGCTGCAGGACGCCGTTGCCGCGCGGGGCGGGACGCCGACGCCCGAGCAGGCCGCGACCGCGTTCTCGCTGACGGTGGCGCCGCTGCCGGGGCTGCCGCGGGCGAGGAAGGGGGGCGGCGGGGGCGGCTTCGACGAGGGCACCGGGGCGATCATGTGGGCGCGCCAGACGCTGGGCCGGCAGCCCCCGGCGAGCCGGGCGGCGATCGCGGCGGCCCTGGCCAAGCTCGGGCCCGGGCCCGGGACGGGAGGGTTCCGCGCCGGCGTGCCGGACTGGACCCCGGACGCTGCGCTGTTGCAGCGGGCCAAGGACGCCGCGGCGCAGATCGCCGTAAAGCTCGGCACGCCGCTGACGTCGAAGCTGGCCGCCGGCTCGACGCCGACGCAGTACGACCCGGACTACGACGCCGTCACCTTCTCGGTCGACAAGGACGGCGAGGACACCGGACCCCCGGCGCTCTGCATCGTGACGTTCTACCCGTCGTTCCTCGCCGACAGCCCGGTCTACCAGACCGAGATCGTCACCCACGAGGTGTTCCACTGCTTCCAGGCGATGCTGCTCGGGACCGCAGAGGTGACCAAGCGCAAGTGGATCATCGAGGGCGGCGCGGACTGGGTCGCCTGCAACGTGGTCCCCAACCCCGAACCGGAGTTCGCGCTGAAGCAGTGGCTGGACACGCCGACCAAGACACTGGTCAACCGCACCTACGACGGCGTCGGCCTGTGGTCGTCGCTCTCCAGCCGCGGCGTGAACCTGTGGCCGCTGTGGCAGGGCATTCTCAAGGGTGACGGCTTCGACGGCTCGATGGCCGCGGCGCAGGTGCCCGCCAACCGTGGCGCCTGGGCCAGGCCCTACGGCGGCGAGGCCGCGCGCGGCGGTGCCTGGGCGTTCGGCGCCGCGCCGTGCGCGCCGACCGAGCAGGACCCGGCGCCGCGGACGCCGGTGACGGTGACCAACGGCAGCAGCGGCCCGTTGAAGGTGCCGAAGGTCTACGCTGCGCAGTTGCTGGACCTCCGGTCCGACGCCGATGTCGTGGAGATCCGGGCCACGCGCGGGCGGATCGACGTCTCCAGCCTCGCCCCGGCCTACGACGGCGACGACGTCCACGACACCGCGCTCTGCACCGACCGGCAGGGCTCGTGCGTGTGCCCACCCGGTAGCGCCGAGGCGGGGCAGACCCCGCCCGCGCCGGTGGACGGCGCCGGCAACACCGTGATCGCCCTGGTCGACGACTCCGCAGCCGACGGTGCCATGGGGACGATCAGGGGCTCCACGTTGGAGGAGTACTGCGGCCTGCACCGCAAGCAGCTCATCGTGCCGGACCGCTCCGTCGGCCAGGTCTACCTGCGCCAGACGCGCAACTCCGTGCTGCGCTCCGTGGACGGGCTGAGGTCGGGCAGCAAGGCGCCCGTCGAGAAGGCGCAGGTGCTGTTCCTCGGCGGCGGCGGCACGCTGCCGTTCAGCTACGAGGTCATGTTCGGCGTCTGCAACCCGGAGATCTTCGACGAGCCGGCGGAGCTTGCGGCCTGCCGCAAGCAGTTCCCCCGGAGCAATGTCGACCAGGTCGGGCTGGTGCAGACCGGGTCACTGGAGTTCGGCACCAAGGACGGTCTCGGGCCGGGCAGTTCCGCCTCGCGCGTGATGTTCCGCTACGGCCAGGCCGGGTGCGTGCGCGAGCGACCCGACGACCCCGAGAGCCCGTGGTCGTCCTGCTACTACGCCGGCAGCGGCACGCGTCACACCTTCTGGGGCTTCACGGGCAAGGCCGGGGAGGAGACCGTGCTGGCTGTCGGCGTGGGCGACCGCGACATCACGCCAGCGAGCCCTCAAGCCGAAGCAGGCTGACCTTGCGGTCCAGCCCGCCGGCGTAGCCGACCAGGGCGCCGGTGCTGCCGAGGATGCGGTGGCAGGGGACGACGACCGGGATCGGGTTGGTGTTCAGCGCACGCCCCGCCGCCCGGGAGGCCTTCGCGTTGCCGGCGGTGGCGGCGACGCTGCCGTAGGTGCCGGTCTGGCCGTAGGGGATCGCGGCCGTGGCGGTGAGGATGCGCCGGCCGAAGTCGCTGGTGAGGCGCCAGTCGAGCGTCAGGTCGAAGCTCGTGCGCCGGCCGCTGAAGTACTCGTCGAGCTCACGCCGGACGACGTCGAGCCTGGCGGGGTTCTCGAGGATCCGGGGCGAGACCTTCGCCGCAAGCGTCTCCAGGACCGATTCGTCCCCGTCGAAGGCGACGCGGATCAGTCCGGTGTGGGTGGTGGCGAGCAGCAGCGGCCCGATCGGTGAGTCGGTCGTCGCGTAGGCGATGTCGGTCTCGTCGGCGGCGCCGGCGATGAAGCGCGCGGCGGCGGCCGCGGCGTCGTCGTGGAGGTTCATCGGGCCACCACCTCGCGCAGCCGCTTGAGGCCCTCGAAGGTGTTGCGCCGGGCGGCGTCCTCGCTGGTGCCCATCGCCTGCGCGATCTCGGCGTGCGTCAGGTCACCGGCGTAGCGCAGGGTGACCGCGGTGCGCATCTTGGCGGGCAGGTCATGGACGCGCTGCCACAGCTCGTGGTCGGGCAGCTCCGTGTCGTAGGTGGGGACGTCGGGGAGCGCGTCGGTGGGCGTCGCCCGGCGCCGGGTGGCGCTGAAGTGGTCCAGCGCCTTGCGGTGCGCGATCGTCAGCACCCACCCGCGGAGGTTGTGGTCGCGCTGCTTCTGCAGGGTGGGATAGGCCCGGAGGGCGGCCATGAAGGTCTCCTGGAACACGTCGTCGGCTTCGCCGCGTCCCACCACGCTCACGACGTAGCGCCAGACGACCTCGCGCTCGGCGTCGAGGAATCGCTGGAAGGGCGGGAGGGCGCTCACTGGGTGTTCAACCGTCCCACCGCGCGGTTCGTGAGATCCGGGAGGTGGTGAGCGCAGCGAACACCCTCAGAAGCCGGCCCTCAGTCGTGCGAATGGAAGTGGCCGTCGCCGTGGTCGTGGAGGTGGTCGCCGTGCTCGTGGTCGTGGAGGTCGTACTGGTGGAAGCCCGCGCCGGTGGCGACGCCGAGCCGGCCCTCGCTGACCATCCGGCGCAGCAGCGGCGCGGCGCGGTAGCGCTCCTCGCCGGTCTCCAGGCGCAGGCCGTCGAGGATCGTCAGCACGTGGTCCAGGCCGATCTCGTCGGCCCAGGCCAGGGCGCCGCGCGGGTGGTTGAGACCCAGGACCAGGCCGTCGTCGACCGCGGCCGGGTCCTCCGTGACGCCCTCCTGCAGGCTGAACGCACACTCGTTGACCAGCTGGGCGACCATGCGGCCGAGCACCAGGCCGGGGCCGTCCTTCACGCCGAAGGTCCGCAGCCCGAGGCTGCTGAAGAACTCCACGCCGAGGGTCAGCGCCTCGACCGTGGTGTACGGCCCCTTGCACAGCTCGACCGGGGAGCCGGGCTCCAGCGGGCCGATCGCGTGGAAGCCCGCGCAGTTGCCGCCCGGGTCGAGCTGGCTGAGGCTGGCCTCGGCGACGAGCAGCAGCTGCGGCGCGCCCTGCAGCGGCTCGGACTCGCCGGGCTCGTGGCCGGCGTCGATGCAGAGGTGGGGCACCTCGCCCTCGGCCTCCTCGGCGACCTGCCAGCCGGCCTCCTCCGCGAGCGCGCGGAGCTCGTGCGCGATGACGAGGTCACCGGAGATGACGACGAGGCGGCCGTTCCCGCCGCCGAGGGGCGGCGCGGGCGGGTCCTCCTCGCGGTGGGGCCGGCCGTCCTCGTACTCGTACCAGCCCCGTCCCGTCTTGCGACCCAGACGGCCGGCGGCGACCATGCGCGCGCTCAGCGGGCTGGGGCGCCAGCGGGGCTCGCCGAAGCTCAGCTCGTAGAAGGACCTCGAGACGCTGAAGCCGGTGTCGATGCCGACGAGGTCCTGCAGCTCGAACGGGCCCATCTTGAACCCGGCGCTGCGGCAGATCATGTCGACCGTCTCGATGTCGGCCTGGCGCTGCTCGACGGTCCGCAGGGCCTCCAGGCCGAAGGGCCGGTTGCAGCGGTTGACCAGGAAGCCGGTGACGTCAGCCGCGTCGATGACGCGCTTGCCCATCGCCGCACCGGTCGCACGGGTGAGGTCGAGCGCCGCGTCGCTGCTCTCGATGCCCGCGATGACCTCCACGAGCTGCATCAGCGGCGCCGGGTTGAAGAAGTGCATCCCGGTGACCTTGCTCGGGTCCTTCGCCGCCGGAGCGATGGCCGTGATCGGGATGCTGCTCGTGTTGGAGGCGAGGACCGCGTTGGGCGCGACCTCGCTGAGCCGGGCGAACAGCTCCTGCTTGAGCTCGAGCTTCTCCGGGGCGGCTTCGATGATGAGATCGCAGCCGCTGAGATCCTCCAGCGCGCCGGCCGCATCCAGCGGGCCCGGCTCGCCGTCGATCCGGCCCTTCTCCTGCCATCTGGCCAGCCCCTTGCGGGCCTGGGCCAGGCCCTTCTCGAGCTGCTCGGGGAACGGATCGTGCAGCAGGGTGTGCGCGCCGTAGGCGGCGGCGAGCTGCGCGATCCCGGCGCCCATGGTTCCGGCGCCGATGACACCGACGACCTGTGCTGGCTGGCTCATGGTGCTAGGCCGGGATCAGCGCGTTGATGCCGGTCTCTGCGCGCCCGATGATCATCTGCTGGATCTGGCTCGTGCCCTCGTAGAGCGTCGTGACCCGGCTGTCGCGGAAGTACCGCTCGACCGGGTGGTCGTCGACGTAGCCCGCGCCACCGTGGATCTGGATGGCCTCGTTGGCGGCCCACACCGCGGTCTCGGTGGAGAAGTACTTCGCGATGCTCGTCTCGGTCGTGTTGGGCTTGCCGTTGTCCTTCAGCCAGGCGGCGCGGTAGACGAGCATGCGGGCGGCGTCACAGCGGACGCGCATGTCGGCGATCTTCGCTTGGATCAGCTGGAAGGACGCGATGGGGCGGCCGAACTGCTCGCGCTCCTTGGCGTAGTTGACGCTCTCGTGGATGCAGCCCTCGGTGATGCCGACGCACCCGGCGGCGACGCTGAAGCGACCGGAGTCCAGCGCGCTCATCGCCACCTTGAAGCCGTCGCCGATGTTGCCGAGCATCTCGGCGTCGGTGGCCTTCACGTCGATGAGGCTGATCGAGGCCGTGTCGACCGCGTGCATGCCCATCTTCCCGTGGATGGGGGACGGCTGGTAGCCGGGCTGGTCGGTGTTGACGATGAAGCAGGCGACGCCCTTGTAGCCGAGCTCCGGGTCGGTCTGGCAGAACACCAGGGCGTACTTGGCGTAGTTGCCGAGGCTGATCCACATCTTCGAGCCGTTGATGAGCCAGGTGCCGTCGTCCTGCCGGACCGCGCGCGTCTTCTGGTTGGCGGCGTCGGAGCCGGTGTCGGGCTCGGTCAGCGCGAAGCAGCCCAGCGCCTCGCCGGAGCAGATCTCCGGCAGGTACTTGTGCTTCTGCTCCTCGGTGCCGTACTTCATGACCGCGCTGGAGAAGAGGCTCGTGGTCACGCTGATGACCGTGCGCATGCCGCTGCAGGCACGGCCGACCTCCTCGACGATGAACCCGTAGCTCAGGTAGTCCAGGCCGGGGCCGCCGTACTCGCGCGGCACGATGGCTCCCAGGTAGCCCTGATCGGCGATCTTCTTGACGAGATCGGTGTCGAACCGGTGCTCGCGGGAGTTGTCCCGGGCACGCGGCGCAACCTCCTTGTTGGCGAAGTCGCGGGCGGTCTCCCGGATGAGCCGCTGCTCGTCGGTCAGATCGAAGTCCATGCACGCGAGCGTACACTCGGCGGTCGTGGACCCCTTTGCGGTGATCATCCTGGGCGGTACGGCCGGTGGCGTCGTCTCGCTGTGGCTGCTCGGGCGCTACTACCCGGGCTCCGGAGCGGAGCAGCTGGACTGGCGGCCGACGCGGTCGCCGGAGACCGAGATCCAGAACGAGATCGACGACCTCGACCAGATGCTCGAGGCGACGAACGCGCGGCGGCGTGCCCGAGGCAAGCCGGAGCTGACCGAGGCGGGGTTGCAGGCGGAGATCAACGCCGCCACCGGTGAGAGCGTGAAGCGGCGCGAGGAGTACCTCGAGGACCTCGAGATCGTGCAGATGCTGGACGCCAAGAACGCGCGCCGGCGTCGCCGCGGGGAGCCCGAAATGACGTTGGAAGAGTTCAAGGAGACGCTTTAGTTGAGGGTCTTGATGATCGGTACCGGCTCGCGTGGGCTGGCCCTTGCGTCCTCGTTGGTGGCCGAGGGACATGCCGTCCGCGCCGTGACGCGCTCGGAGGAGCGCCGGGCCGAGTTGGAGGCCGTCGGCTGTGAGTGCTGGATCGGTGACCCGGACCGGATCGGGACCCTGCGCTACGCGCTGGACAACGTCACGATCATCGCCTGGTTCCTGGGCACCGCCTCCGGCGACAACGTCGCCGACCTCCATGCGGGGCGGCTGCGGATGCTGCTGGAGAAGGCGACGGACTCGACGGTCCGGGGCGTCGTCTACGAGAACGCCGGGACGGTCGGTCCGGACGTGCTCGCCTCGGGGCTGGAGGAGATCCACTTCGCCAACCGCATGAACGAGATCCCGTTCCGGTTGCTGGAGGCCGACCCGCGGGGCGATCAGGCCGTCTGGGTCGCCGCCGCGCGCGAATGCATCGAGGACCTGCTGGCCGGCCGTCGCCGCGAGACGCTGGTCTGAGCCCTACTGGGCGTCGAGCGGCGCGGGCGTGATGGTCGGCGCGGTGGGGTTGGCCCACGGCGCCGGGCCGTTGTCCTGCTCGTGCAGCGCCGCGGCGCCGCCGAGGAGGGCGGCGACGAGGGCGACGAGGATCAGCGCAGCTGCCGCGGTGGTGGTGGCGCGGCGCAGTGCGGGGTGCAGGGTGCTGCGCTGGTGCGGGGGCCGGACGGGCGTGGGCCGCGGCTGCGGCTGCGGCTGTGCGACAGCGGCCGCGATCGGCGCGGCCGGGGCCGCGGGCTCGGGCTCGGGCTCCTGCGCGGTCGGCTCGGGCTCCTGCGCGATCGGCTCCGGCTCCTCCGCGATGGGCTCCGGCTCCGGCTCGGGCTCGGGTTCGGCAACGACCGGTTCCGGCTCCGGCTCCGGCGCGGGCGGGGGCTCGGCAACGATCGGCTCCGGCGCGGGCGCGACCGGCTCGGGGTCCTGCGCGATGGGCTCCTGCGCGATGGGCTCGGGCTCGGGCTCGGGCGACGGCGGCTCGAGGAGCGGGGCGGGGTCGGCGGGCTCGAGGGCGGCGGGCGCGGCCGCCGGCGGCAGCTGGGGCTCTGCCGGGACGGCGCGCAGGCGCGGCGGCTGCACGGGCTCG
>CAYUDT010000063.1:0-28226 GCA_964443695.1 uncultured Conexibacter sp.
CGTTGACGACCGACGCGACGAAGCCCTCCATGCCCGGGTTGCCGAGCTTGGTCTTGGTCTGGCCCTCGAACTGCGGCTCCTCGAGCTTGACCGAGAGGACGGCGGTCAGGCCCTCGCGGACGTCCTCACCGGACAGGGCGGGGTCCTTCTCCTTGAGCTCGCCCTTCTCGCGCGCGTACTTGTTGATCGTGCGCGTGAGCGCCGAGCGGAAGCCCGACATGTGCGAGCCGCCCTCGTGCGTGTTGATGTTGTTGGCGAACGACGAGCAGGACTCCTGGTAGGAGTCGTTCCACTGCATCGCGACCTCGACGTAGCTGCCGGCCTGCGGCGTGCCGGCCTCGCCCTCGCGCTCGAAGTAGATGACCTTGTCGCCGACGGCCGTCTTGCCCTCGTTGAGGTACTTGACGAAGTCCTCGATGCCGCCCTCGTAGTGGAAGACGGCCTGCTTGCCCTCGCCCCGCTCGTCGGTGAGCGAGATCTTCAGGCCGCGCGTGAGGAACGCCGTCTCGCGCAGGCGGGTCTCGAGGATCGAGAAGTCGAACTCGGTGTGCTCGAAGATGTCGGAGTCCGGCAGGAACGTGATCGTCGTGCCGTGGTCCTTGGACGGCTCGCCCTTGGCGATCGGCGCCTGCGGCGCGCCGCGCACGTACTCCTGGCGCCAGACGTGGCCATCACGGCGGACCTCCGCCGAGAGCACCTCGCTCAGCGCGTTGACCACCGAGGAACCGACGCCGTGCAGGCCGCCGGAGACCTTGTAGCCCCCGCCCTCGCCGAACTTGCCGCCGGCGTGCAGGACGGTGAGGATCACCTCGAGCGCGGACTTGCCCTCCTTCTCCATGGTGGAGACGGGAATGCCGCGGCCGTCGTCGGTGACGGTGATGGAGTCGTTGGGATGGATCGTGACGTCGACCGAGGTCGCGAAGCCCGCGAGGGCCTCGTCGACCGAGTTGTCGACGATCTCGTAGACCAGGTGGTGCAGGCCCCGGATGCCGGTCGACCCGATGTACATGCCGGGCCGCTTGCGGACCGCCTCCAGGCCTTCGAGGACGGTGATGTCAGAGGCGTCGTAGCTCTCTGACCCCCGCTTGTTTCCCTGGCTGGACTGCTCGTCGGACATGGTCCTCCGTTGAACGCGAAAAAGCCCCTTCGACACGTCATCCGACGCGCGGCGGGGCCGGAACATCTAGTTGACAGAAGTATAGCAACTGCAGGCTTTATCAACCGGCATTTGCCAGCGGCAAAAGTGCTGCAAATGCGCACTATTTGCGGCGGGCTTCAGCGACGACGCGCGAAGCCCGGTCCGGCAGCCGCGCCACAGGTCACCGAGACCACCCGCTCGTCACCGAGCACCGTGTTCAGCCGGGTCACCAATTCGGGCGCCATGAGGCTCAGCTCCTGGGCCCAGACGGCGCTCTCACAGGTCAACCTGACCACCCCGGCCTGCGCGGACGTCGGGGTCGCGCGCGGCGCCAGCACGGGACCCGCCGCCTCGGGCCACGCGCGCTGCACGTCGGCCAGCAGCGAGGGCGGAGCGATGGCACCGGTCAGCGCCTCCAGCGCGGCGCCCATGTCACGGGGCATCCGCCGGCGCTTCATGGGTGCCGGGGGCGGCTGCGTGCCGCCGTGTCGGGCCGCAGGGCGGCTACGTCTGCCATGAGCGGTCCGACGCCGCTCATCCCGCACGATCCCGCGCCGCGGAGCGGCGGGCCGAGATCTCCTCCTCGCTGACCACGCCGCCGGGCGCGACGGCCAGCTTGACGACGCCGGGATCCTCGGCCCCGGGCACGTGCGCGAGGTCCGTGGTCGTCACGAGCGTCTGGCCGGCGGCGCTGACCCGGGCGATGAGCGCCGCCCGGCGGTCGGCGTCGAGCTCGCTCATGACGTCGTCGAGCAGCAGCAGCGGCGGCGCACCGCGCTCGTCGGCCAGCGCGTCGCGCTCGGCCAGCAGCAGCGCCAGCAGCGCGATCCGCTGCTCGCCCTGCGAGCCGTAGACCCGCAGCTCGCGGGTGTCGCGCAACAGCGCGAGGTCGTCGCGGTGCGGGCCGTGCTGGGTGAAGCCACGGTCCAGGTCGGAGTCCAGGCGCTCGGCCAGCTCGGCGGCGAACTCCTCGGGCGTGTCGGCCTTCGTGCGCGGGCGGTAGCGCAGCTCACCCGTCCCGACGAGGCCCAGCTCCGCCGCGCTGGTGGCGAAGCGCTCCGCGATCAGCGCGACCGCGGCGGCCCGATCGGCCCGGAGCGCCAGGGCGTGGCGCGCGAGCTGCAGGTCCCAGGCCTGGATCCCCGACCGCGACCCGTGGCCCGCGCGGATGCGGCCCAGGAGGGCGTTGCGCTGCGCCAGCGCCTGCGAGTAGGAGCGGCGGGTGGCGCTGCGGGCCGGCCACAACCCCGTGACCAGCGCGTCCAGGTGCGACCGCCGGAGCGCCGGCGGGCCCTTGACGAGCTCCAGGCGGTCGGGGAGGAAGACGGAGACCAGCGGACGGTAGGGCGAGTCCAGCAGTCGCTCGACGGGCGCGCCGTCGACCTTGATGCGCTTGTCCTCGCCCGGCTGGAAGCCGACGCTGATCGTGTGGCGCCCGTCGCGATCCTCGCCGTCGACCTCGATGCGCGTGGCAGCGGCCTCGAACCGGAGCACCTCGCGCTCGTTGGAGGTGCGGCAGGACCGCGCGGTGCACCCGAAGTACAGCCCTTCCAGGAGGTTGGTCTTGCCGGCGCCGTTGGGACCGTGAACGACGGTCAGCCCGGGACCGATCGCCACGTCCGCGCTTGCGTACGTGCGGAACTCACGCAGGCGCAGGCGGCTGACCTCCACCGGATCAGACCTGGGGGCCCAGCTTCGCCGCGACGGCCGGCCGGCAGCACCGCGACATGCTTGTGAGCGGCTTCGCCACCCCTCGGCTAGACGTTCAGCCGGATCGGCATGATCAGGTAGAGGAACCCGGAGTCGTCGCCGCTCTCCAGGAGCCCCGGCCGGAGCGGGCTGGTGAGCTTCAGGACGACGTCACCCGAGCCGAGCGACTCGATGCCGTCCTTCAGGAACTCCGGGTTGAACCCGATCTCGAATTTCTCGCCGCTGAACGGCAGGGGCATCGGCTCCGATGCCTCCCCGACGTCCGGCGTCTGCGCGCTCACGGTCAGCTGGCCCTCCTCGAAGGCCAGCCGCAGCGGCGCGTTCTTCTGCGCCATCAGCGAGACGCGACGGACGACGCCGCCCAGCTCGTCGCCATCGATATGGAGCTGGTGCTCGTAGGTCTCCGGCAGCAGCTGGCGGTAGTTGGGGAACTGGCCGTCGATCAGGCGCGAGGACAGCGTGATGTCGCCGGCCTCGAAGACGATCTGGTTGGAGCGCACGCCGATGCGGATGCGCTCGACGTCCAGACCGCCGGCGATCCGCTCGAGCTCCTGCAGCGCACGGGCCGGGACGTTGGCCTCGAACCCGCCGACCAGCGGCGCCTCGAGCTTGGTCTCCTTCACGGAGAGGCGGTAGGAGTCGGTCGCGACCATGCGCAGCTCGGTCCCGGAGGCCGAGACGAGGATGCCGGTCAGGATCGGGCGCGTCTCGTCCCGGGAGGCCGACCGGGCCACCTTGTGGATGGTCTCCACGAACGCCTGCGCGGGGACGTCGACGACCTCGTCGCCACCGGCTTCGGGCAGCGTGGGGAAATCCTCCGAGCGCAGCGTGCGGATGTGGAACTTCGCCGGGCCGCAGATGACCTCGACGTCCTGCTCGGTCGGACGGAGCTCCAGCGACACACCACCGCTCGGCAGCTGGCGGGCGACGTCGAGCAGCAGGCGGGCCGGCAGGACGACCGAGCCCTCGCGTTCGATCTCGGCGGACAGGGGGACGCGCAGCCCGACCTCCATGTCGGTGGCCCGTAGCTCGACGCGGCCGCCGGTGGCGTCGATCTGGACACCGGAGAGGGCCTGGACGGCGCTCCGGGTGGAGGCGACGCGGGTCGCGGTCTGCAGCTGCGCGAGCAGGTCGGCGCTGGACGTGGAGAGCTTCACGATGAAGACCTCTCAGAGAAGGAAGGAGTCATAGGGGAAGTGAAGATGTGCACAGGTCAGCATCCCGCCCGCACGTTGCGGGGAAACACGACGTCGAGCGTGGGGATGACCGTGTGCATGAGTCTGTCAGTCGCGGCGGGCGGAACCGTCTCGCAGACGGGCCGCCAGGCGCGTGACCATGTCGTAGGCGTCCCGATCGGTGGCCACGCGGTCGGCCGTGACCTTCACGGCGTGCATCACCGTCGTGTGGTTGCGACCACCGAACTGCCGGCCGATGGCAGGCAGTGTCTCCTGGGTGTGCTCGCGGGCCAGGTACATGGCGACCTGCCGCGGCCAGGCGACGCGGGGGCTGCGGCTCTCGGAGAGCAGCTCCTCCGTGGTGAGCTCGAAGGCCTCGGCGGTAAGGGCCACGATGTCGGCGACGCTCACCCGCGCCCCGACCGACGGCCGCTCCTTGTAGAGCCCGGCCAGGACCTCGTCGGCCAGCTCGGCGCTCACGGTCTGCCCGGTGAGCGAGGCGAAGGCGACGATGCGGATCAGCGCGCCCTCGAGCGCGCGGATGTTGGTGGGGATGCGCTCGGCGATGAGGGGTAGGACGGCGTCGTCGGCCAGCTCGATGCCGTCGTGCTGGGCGCGTTTGCGCAGAACCGCGACGCGCATCGCGAGGTCGGGGCTCTGGATGTCGGTGACCAGGCCCGCCTCGAAGCGCTCACGCAGGCGGTCCTCCAGGCCGGCCAGGTCGGAGGGGACGCGGTCGCTGGTGAGGACCAACTGCGAGCCGATCGCGTGCAGCGCGTTGAAGGTGTGGAAGAACTCCTCCTCGGTCTTGGCCTTGGACTCGAGGAACTGGATGTCGTCGATGAGCAGGACGTCCACGCCGCGGTAGCGGTCCTTGAAGGACTCCATGCTCGTGCTGCCGGCGTGGACCGAGGCGACGAAGTCGTTGGTGAAGTGCTCGACCGTGGTGTAGCGGACGGTCAGGCCGTCCCCGTACGCGCGCACGTAGTTGCCGATGGCGTGCAGCAGGTGGGTCTTGCCGACGCCCGGCGGGCCGTAGATGAAGAGCGGGTTGTAGGCCTGGCCGGGGAGCTCGGCGACGGCGAGGGCGGCCGCGTGGGCGAAGCGGTTGGCGTCGCCGATGACGAACTGGCCGAAGGTGAACTTGGGGTTCAGGTCGGGCGTGGGCACGCGCGGGGGCGCGCCGTCCGCTGCAGGGGCTGCCACCGCCTGCCGTTGCTGTGGCTGGGGCTGCGGCGCCGCGCCCGCCTCGATGATCGCGATCTCGGCCTCGGGTCCGGCGATGCGCTGGATCGCCGCGCGGATCTTCGGCGCGTGCCGGTCGCAGATCCAGGTGCGCAGCTCGGCCGGCGCCGCGAGCGTGAGGACGCCCTCGTGCAGGGCGACGGCGGTGAGCGGGGCCAACCAGACGTCGAAGGTGGTCGAGCTGACCGTCCGCTGGAGCTCGGCGCGCGCGTGGTGCCAGATGTGCTCGAGCTCGGGGTTCACGGCAGGGGTCGACGGCACCTTTCAGATGCGGTTGAAGTGTCTGGAGAAGCGGGCCGCTGCTCCTCTCCCAAAGGGTTCCGGCGGGCCCGTCGAGCGAACATAGCAGAGGGGTAAGGACCCTCACGGTGCCCTCCGGAGCCAGCCCGCAAATCGCGGACAAAAAGCCGTCCGACTCGTGTGCAACGCGTGTGCGCGTGTTGTTGATATGCGTGTGGACAACTGCAGGAATCCTGGCCGCCGCACCCCGCACGGCGTCCCGCGCCCCACGCGCGCTACACTCGACCGCCGGTCGGGCGCCGTGCCCGCCGATGACTTTTCTCCTGAGATGAAGCGCACCTACCAGCCCAAGAAGCGTAAGCGCGCCCGGACCCACGGGTTCCGCGAGCGCATGGCCACGCGTGCCGGGCGCGCGACGCTGAAGCGTCGTCGCGACAAGGGCCGCAAGAAGCTCACCGTCTGAGCGCGTGAGCGGCGCGTCGCGGCCATCTGAGCCCGCTCGTCCCGCGCGCCGCCCGCAGAAGAAGGGGCGGCTCTCGCGGTCGGCCGAGTTCGACCGCGTCTTTCGCCAAGGCCGCTCCTTCCCGAACCGCTACCTCGTCCTCTACACGTTCCCGCGGAGTGAGGACGCGTCCACTGCGCAGGCCGCGCCCGAGTTGGGCGACGATCCGCGCGTCGGCCTCTCGGTGTCCCGGAAGGTCGGCGGTGCCGTCGAGCGCAACAAGGTCAAGCGCCTCCTGCGCGAGGCGTTCGCCGTCGAGGGCGCTGCGGTCCCCGCCGACCTCGACGTCGTGATCGTCGCGCGCCCCGAGGTCCTGGAACTCGCCGAGCGGGAGGGCCTGGTGGGCGTGCGCAACGCGCTGGCGGAGCTCGTCGCCAAGCTGGCCGAGTCCAAGGCCAAGTCGTGAGCCTCGGCCGGCGGATCGCGCTGGCTCCGATCCGCTTCTACCAGCGGTTCATCTCTCCCGGCATCCCGCGCCGCTGCAAGTACGAGCCGACCTGCTCCCACTACGCCGCGCAGGCGATCGGGAGCTACGGCATACTGCGCGGCTCGATCCTGGCGGGGTGGCGGCTGCTGCGCTGCAACCCGCTGAGCAACGGCGGGTTCGACCCCGTCGAGGAGCAGAAGCTCTTCAAGCCGCGTCCTGTCCCCGAGCCGCATCCGCACTCCTGAATGCTCCCCCTCGCGAACATCTTCCAGCCGATCATCGACCTGTTCGAGCAGGTCCTGCTGTTCTTCCACGACAGCATCGGGCTCGGCTGGGGCCTGTCCATCATCGCCCTGACCGTCACGGTCCGGCTGGTCCTCTTCCCGCTGACCTACAAGCAGTTCAAGTCCATGCGGGCCCTGCAGGTGCTCGCGCCGGAGATGAAGCGGCTGCAGGAGAAGTACAAGGACGACCGGCAGCGCCTGAACCAGGAGATGATGAAGTTCTACCAGGAGCACGGGGTCAACCCGTTCGGCTCGTGCCTGCCGCTCCTGATGCAGATGCCGGTCTTCATCGCGCTGTTCTACATGCTGCGCAAGGACCTCAAGGAGGACATCTGCGGCCCGGCGATCGAGGCGGCGAAGATCCCCGCCAAGGAGATCGTCAACACCCACTGCGACACGCTGGCCCACGGGTCGGCGAAGTTCCTCTTCATCCCGGACCTCACCGCGCCCGCCACCGGCGGGGTGCTGATCCTGCTGCTGGCGCTGTACGTCGGCTCGCAGTTGCTGTCGTCGATCCTGATGTCGACGACCGTGGACAAGAACCAGCGCTACATCATGCTGGCGCTGCCGTTCTTCTTCGTCCTCTTCGTCAAGGGCTTCCCGGCCGGCCTGCTCGTCTACTGGATCACGACGAACCTCTGGACCGTCGGGCAGGGCTACATCATGCGCCGCAACGCGCCGCCGCCGCCCACGCTCCCGTCGGCGAAGGACCCGAAGAAGCCCGCCGCCGAGGGCGACGAGAAGCCCAAGGGCGGCTTCCTGGCCGGACTGACCAAGCCTGCCGCGACACCTGCTCCGGCAACCTCGGGCGGTTCGACGAGTGCCCCGCCGCCACCGCCGCGGGCCAAGAAGAAGAAGAAGTCCGGCCGGCGTCGGTAGGCTGCCCCGCGATGAGCGAGGAGCGGACTGCCGTCGACGTCGTCCAGGACCTGCTGGACGAGATCAACGAGGCGCTGGAGCTGGAGGCCAAGGTCGAGGTCGTCGAGGACGACGATGAGATCCGCGGCACGCTCCACGGCGAGGACCTGGGCCTGTTCATCGGGCGCCACGGCCAGACGATCGAGGCGGTCCAGCACCTGGCCGTGCGGATGGTGCTCCACGGCCTCGGCGAGCGCCGCCGCATCGTCATCGACGCCGAGGGGTACCGGGCCCGCAGGCAGGAGGCACTCGAGGCGCTGGCCGATGACGCGGCCGAGGAGGCGCTGAAGTACGACCGCGCGGTCGCGCTCGACGCGATGACCGCGTCCGAGCGCCGGTTGGTCCATGAGTACCTGCGCGAGAAGGGCGGGGTGGACACCCACTCTGAGGGCGAGGAGCCCGACCGGCATCTGGTGGTCACCCCGGCCACCGGCGCCGAGTAGCCGGAACCCGCCCACCCAGACGTTTCACGTTTTACACCCGCCCACCGTGGCGGGTGTTCTCGTTGGGCAGCAGACGCGCGCCCAGGTTCGTATGCGACGTTTCACGTGTGACGCTGCCCTCCGCCTTTGCGGCCCAGATGGCCACGGTCCTCGACCTGCTCGCCCGCGAGGAGGCCTCGGTCTCCTCGATCACCGCCCCGGACGAGGCGATGCGCGTCCACGTCGAGGACTCCCTCGACGGGCTGCGGATCCCCGCAATCACGCAGGCCACCCACCTGGCCGACATCGGGGCGGGCGCCGGCTTTCCCGGGTTGGTCCTGGCGTCAGCGCTCCCGGAGGCCTCGGTCTCGCTGATCGAGAGCGTCGGCCGGAAGTGCGCGTTCATGGACCGCGCGGCGGCCGCGGCGGGCCTGGACAACGTCGAGGTCGTCAACGCGCGGGCCGAGGAGTGGGCGGCCGGCATCGGCACGTGCGACGTCGTCACCGCTCGGGCCCTGGCACCGCTGACCGCGCTGGTCGAGTACGCAGCGCCACTGCTGAAGCCCGGTGGCGTGCTCGTCGCCTGGAAGGGCCGGCGGGATGTGGCGGAGGAGGCGGACGGGGCGGCGTGCGCCGCCGTGACCGGGATGGAGTTGCGGGACGTGGTGGCGATGGCGCCCCGTCCGGGCGCCGATGCGCGGCATCTCCACGTCTACGAGAAGGTCGCCGAGACGCCGCCGAAGTTCCCGCGCCGGGCCGGAATGGCCCGCAAGAAGCCGATCACCGCGCAGAAAAGGTCGCTCTGAGCGGGATAGTTCGGGACCGACCGACCGACCCCGCCGCTATTTTGGGCCGTCGGATGGCAACGGTCTACGCAGTAGCGAACCAGAAGGGCGGCGTCGGCAAGACGACCACGACGGTCAACGTCGCCGCCTGCATCGCCGAGGCGGGCTTCGAGACCCTTCTCGTCGACATCGATCCCCAGGCCAACGCGACGGTCGCGCTCGGGCTGCCGAAGGACGCGCGGCCCAACATCTACGACGTCCTCACGGGGGAGGCGTCGGCGGAGGAGGCCCTGGCCCAGAGCCAGATCGAGCGGCTGACGATCCTGCCCGCGCACCCCGACCTGGCCGGGGCGAACATGGAGCTTCCCCGCCAGCCGGGCTCCGAGCAGCTCCTGCGCCGCGCGCTGGACACGGTGCGCGACCGCTTCGCCTACGTCCTGTTGGACTGCCCGCCCTCGCTGGGCCCGCTGACGGTGAACGCCCTGGTCGCCGCCGACCGCGTGATCGTCCCGGTCCAGACCGAGTACTTCGCGCTGGAGGGCCTGGCGGGGCTGCTGGACACCCTGGCCCTCGTGCAGCGCGAGTTGAACCCGCGCCTGGCCGTGGCCGGCATGCTGCTCACGATGCACGACGGGCGCACCCGCCTGTCGCGTGACGTCGAGCGCGAGGTGCGCGAGCACTTCCCGGCGCTGGTCTTCGACACCGTGATCCCGCGGAACATCCGCATCTCCGAGGCGCCGTCCTACGGCATCCCGGTGATCCATCACGACCCGCACTGCGCGGGGTCTGACGCGTACTTCGAGCTGGCCAAGGAGGTCGCGGCCCGTGGCTAGGCAGACCGGCATGGGGCGGGGCCTCTCCGCCATCCTCAGCGTGGCGCCGCCGGAGGGCGGGGCGGAGGGGGCCACCGACGAGTTGCGCGAGGTCGCCGTCGAGCTGATCTCCCCGAACGAGAAGCAGCCCCGCAAGCGCTTCGACGACGAGGCGCTGCAGGCTCTGGCCGATTCGCTCGGCGAGCGCGGCGTCCTGCAGCCCGTGCTGTTGCGCCCGACGGGCGGCGGCCACTACGAGATCGTCGCCGGCGAGCGCCGCTGGCGGGCCGCCCAGCTGGCCGGGCTGGAGACGGTGCCGGCGATCGTCCGCGAGCGCGACGACGCCGAGACCCTCGAGGTCGCGCTCATCGAGAACGTCGCCCGCCAGGACCTCAACCCCGTGGAAGAGGCCCGCGCGATTGCGGCGCTGGTGGAGGAGCTCGGCCTCACCCGCGAGGCGGTCGGCAAGCGCATCGGTCGCTCGCGCGTCGCCGTCTCCAACCTGCTGCGCATCCTCGACCTGCCCGACGAGGCGCTTGACCTCCTCGAGAAGGGCGCGCTCAGCGAGGGCCACGGCCGGGCACTGCTGCTGGCCGAGGATCACGGCGTCCGCCGGTCCCTCGCCCGCTCGGCTGCCGAGCAGGGCTGGTCGGTGCGCGTGACCGAGCAGCAGGCCCGCGACGCGGCCGATGGACCCAAGGGCGCGACGAAGGGGCGGGCGGCCCTGCACCCCGACCAGGAGGCCGCGATGGCCGAGATCGCCGAGGTCCTGGGCCGCGCGCTGGGCACGGACGTACGGGTCAGGCCGCGGGGCACGGGCTACAAGGTCGAGTTGGCGTTCGACGACGTCGATGCTGCCGTCGCG
This sequence comes from uncultured Conexibacter sp., assembly GCA_964443695.1. Classification (GTDB taxonomy): domain Bacteria; phylum Actinomycetota; class Thermoleophilia; order Solirubrobacterales; family Solirubrobacteraceae; genus Paraconexibacter. Next base: position 10,524 of record CAYUDT010000063.1, read on the forward strand.
CTCGCCCAGCGCGTCACCGCCTGAGGTCGGTCCGGCGAGCACGCCCCTCGCGCAAAGTCTCGCTACACTGCCCGGCCCAAGGGCGATTAGCTCAGTCGGTTAGAGCGCATCTCTGATAAGGATGAGGTCGGTGGTTCGAATCCACCATCGCCCACTGAAGGCCCCGCAGGCGCGGGGCCTTTGTCGTTCCCGGGGCGCCCGGCCGGCCGGCCTGACCGATCGGTCAGCTCAGGTAGGTTGGGCGCATGAAGGCCGTCACCTGCCACGACGCCCAACTCGCGGTGAGCGAGCTCGAGACGCCCACGCCGGGCCCGGGCCAGATCCTCATCGAGGTCGTGCGCTGCGGCATCTGCGGCAGCGACCTGCACGCGCGACATCACTGCGACGAGCTCAACGACGTCATGGTCGAGATGGGCTACGACGACTTCATGCGCTCCAGCCAGAGCGTCGTGTTCGGGCACGAGTTCAGCGGGCGAGTGGCCGAGTACGGTCCCAAGACCAAGAAGCCGTGGTCGAGCGGCACGCCGGTCGTCGCGCTGCCGCTGCTGAAGCGCGGCGCCGAGGTGCACACGACCGGGCTCAGCGCAAAGGCCCCGGGCGCCTACGCCGAGCACGTCCTGGTGGAGGAGGCCTGCGCGGTGCCCGTCCCCAACGGCCTGGACCCGGCGACCGCGGCGCTCACCGAGCCGATGGCGGTCGGCTGGCACGCAGTGCGCAGGGGCGAGGTCAAGAAGGGCGACGTGGCGATCGTCATCGGCTGCGGCCCGGTCGGCCTGGCGGTCATCAGCCTGCTCAAGGCCAACGGCGTGCGGACCGTCGTGGCCAGCGACTACAGCGTCGGCCGGCGTGCGCTGGCCACGCGCTGCGGCGCGGACATCGTCATCGACCCGGCCCTGGAGTCGCCCTACGCGATCTGCGAGGAGCGGGGCCACATCACCAGGGCACCGCAGGCCCTGGACCTCGCGGTCGGCGTCACCGAGAAGCTCCACAGGCTGCCGATCAGCCAGTGGCCGATCTGGCGGGCGGTCGACAAGCTCGGCCTCGGGCCCAAGGCCCCCGTCATCTTCGAGTGCGTCGGCGTCCCCGGGGTGATCGACGACATCATCGCCCACGCCCCGATCTGGTCGCGCGTGGTCGTCGTCGGCGTCTGCATGGGCCACGACACGATCCGGCCGTCGATGGCGATCAACAAGGAGATCGACCTCCGGTTCGTCCTGGGCTACACGCCCCTGGAGTTCCGCGACACGCTGCACATGCTGGCCGAGGGGAAGGTCGACGCCACGCCGCTGATCACGGGCACGGTCGGCCTGGAGGGCGTCGACGCCGCCTTCGCGGCGCTCGGGGACCCCGAGGCGCACGCGAAGATCCTCATCGACCCGAAGAGCACGGCGGCCGAACCGGTCCGGCCGTGAAGCAGGCGGTCGGGATGGCCGGGCCGGCGCCTGGCTAGCTGCAGCTAGACCGGCTCATACCCCCGACCGATCTTGCGGACCTTGCCCTCGCGCTCGAGCGCGGGCAGGAGCTTGTAGAGGTACGTGGGTCCGATCTCCAAGCGCTCGGCGATCTCCGACACGGTGATGCCGGGTTCGGATTTCACGAGGGCCAGGGCCTCGTCCACGCGGCGGCCCCGCCTGGGGCCGTCGCCTCGCCCGCGACTGCGGGGAGGAGCGTTGAAGCTGCGGACGACTTCTTGAAGGCGGTGGTACTCGTCGACGTAGGGCTGGAGCTCCTCGAGGCGCTCACGGGCTTGGCGCTCGAGGTCGTCGATGACGGCCATGGGGATATTCCTTTTTGGGGCCTGCTTGCAGGGGACTTGCCCGTCACACATTAGTCGTCTGCGAGACACACTGTCACGGTGCAATGAAACGCTACGGTGCCTCGCAGTTTCACCTTTGACGGGGTTCAAGAGCGGTAACGTACGACGGCGTATGGACATGCCCCGTTGTCAGTTGAGGAACACATGGGCCGTCGCATCGACCTGAACGGCGCCCTGGTGGTCATCACCGGAGCAGGAAGCGGCATCGGCGAAGCTGCCGCCCTGCGCTTCGCGGCGCGCGGCAGCCGCATCCTCGCGGTCGACGTCAACGCCGAATCGGCGGCGCGGACGGCAGCTGCCACCGGCGGCGTCGGGTTGGAATGCAACGTCGCCGACGCCGGCGCGATGCTCGACCTCGCGGCCACGATCGCCGAGCACCACGGGGACGTGGACGTCCTCGTCAACAACGCCGGCGTCGGGACCTACGGCCCGTTCCTGGAGGCCGGGCTGGACAACTGGGAGTGGCTGCGCTCGATCAACATCGATGGCGTCGCGCACGGGTGCCTGGCGTTCGGCCCGGGGATGGTCGAGCGGGGTCGCGGCCAGGTGGTCAACATCGCCTCGGCTGCCGCGTACCTCCCCAACCGCAACATGGCCGCGTACTGCGCGTCGAAGGCGGCGGTCCTCCAGTTCTCGCAGTGCCTGCGCGCCGACTGGCGTGATGCCGGCGTCGGCGTGAGCGTCGTCTGCCCGGGGGTGATCAACACGCCGATCGCCAAGGCCACGCGCTACGTCGGCAGCCGCGCCGCGTACCGCGAGCGCGCCATCCGAGGACTGGCCCGGGGGCACGACGTCAGCATCGTCGCGAAGGCCATCGAGGAGTGCGTCACCAAGAACCGCGACGTCGTGCCGGTCGGCGTCGAGTCGACGATCGCCTACAAGCTGATGCGCGGCGCGCCCCAACCGCTGCAGCAGCTCATCGCGCGCGCGGAGATCCGCTGAGGGCGATGCTGACCGGCCACTGCCTCTGCGGTGCCGTGCGCTTGGAGATCGACCGGCCGCTGGTCCGCGCGCTGTACTGCCACTGCACGCGGTGCCAGCGGCGCACCGGCACCGGCTCGTCGGTCAGCGCGGTGGTCGAGCGCGGCAGCCTTCGCATCACCGCAGGCGAGGAGCTGCTGAAGGCGTGGGTGCCGGAGCAGGGGTTCGCCAAGGTGTTCTGCGCCGGCTGCGGCGGGCACGTCCTCAGCCACAGCCAGGATGACCCCGAGGACATGTCAGTGCGGATGGGTGCGCTCGACGGCGACCCCGGCGTGCGCCCATCGCTGCGGCAGTGGGTCTCGGCCGCCGCGGTCTGGGAACCGCTGCCCGACGACGGGCTGCCGCGCTTTCCCGAGTCCTCGCGCGGCCTGGTGTAGCAGTACCGGCAGTGGCAGAGTAGGGTCGCGCCCATCGCGATGGAGCGCACCCGATGAGTGATGGGTCGGCACCGGTCCTGATGATCCGGCCGCTGGGTCTGGGTGAGATCCTGGACGCGGCGATCAAGCTCACGCGCCGGCACCTCAAGGCGCTGATGCTCGTCATGGTGCTGGTCGCGACGCCGATCGCGATCCTCAACACGCTCATCGACGCGTCGACGACCGAGTACTGCGGACCCGGGTGCTTCGAGGTCGACCAGGGCTCACGCTACGTCAAGGACGACGGCGCCTACTACGCCGGCGTCGGCGCGCAGCTGCTCCTCATGGGCGTGCAGTACCTGCTCACCCAGATCGCCTGCTTCCGGATCCTGGCCAACGGCTACCTCGGCCGGCAGACGACCGCGCGCGAGTCGCTCGGCTACGCGGCGCGGCGCGGGCCCTCGGTCATCTGGCTGGGTCTGGTGATGGGCGTCCTGCTCCTCGGCGCGTACCTCTGCCTGATCATCCCCGGCATCTACTTCACCTACGCGTGGGGCCTGGCGATCCCGGCGCTCATGGTCGAGGACCGCCGCGGGCGCCAGGCGCTCAAGCGCTCGCGCGACCTGGTGCGGGAGCACTGGTGGAGCGTCTTCGGCGCGACGACGATCGCCAGCGTCCTGGCCGGCGTCATCAGCGGCGTGTTCGGACTGCTGGCCGCGAGCGCGCTGTTCTTCGGCGTCGACGACGGGTCGACGCTGGGGATGACGCTGGTGACGATCGCGAACATCATCGGGACGATCATCACCACGCCCTTCGCGGCGGCCGTGACGATCCTCCTGTACTTCGACCTGCGGGTCCGCAAGGAGAGCTTCGACCTCGTGCTGATGGCCGAGCGCATGGGCGGGGAGGACGCGCTCTCTCCGCGCGTCGCCGGACCGCCGCCTCCCGGGGCGACGCCGGTCGCCGACCTTCCGCCGCCCTCCGCCCTGGCGACCTCGGTGGGCCTGCCGCCTCCACCTGATCCGTGATCCGCCGCGCGCTCGTCCTCGCGCTGGTCGTCCTGTGCGCGCCGGCCGCCGCCGCCGCCACAACGGTCGCCGATGTGCGCGGGCTGATCACCCGTGCCGATGGCGGGGACGAGGCGGCGCTTGCGCAGCTGATGGCCGTCACGGACATCGACGGCACGCCGGTCGACCTCGGCGCCACCCTCTCCGGAGCGAGCGGCGCTGCGCTGCACGCCCGCCTGGTCGCGCTCCAGGCCGGACTGGACGGGCGGGCGTCCGGGGCGGGGACCGACCCGCTCGTCGCAGCCCGCGAGGAGCTGGCCGACGGCAAGTACGACACCGAGGAGGCGCCCCAGCCCTTCAAGCGCTTCTTCGACTCGATCGGCGACTGGGTGCAGGACCGCATCGACGACCTCGACGACCTCCTGCCCGGCGGGGTCGAGGTGCCCTGGTTCCTGCTGGGCCTGGCGATCCTCCTCGTGGCGTTCGGACTCGGGTCGCGCATGGGGCGGCGGCTGCAGCTCGACGACGAGGCGCGGTCGCCGGCGGGCGCCGCCGCGCGGGCGGGCAGTGCCGCGGAGCTGGAACGCCGGGCCGAGGCAGCCGAGCGCGAGGGGCGGTTGGACGACGCCCTGCGGCTGCGCTTCAGCGCCGGGCTGCGCCGCCTCGACGACGCCGCGGTGATCGAGCTGCGTCCGTCGCTGACCACGGGCGAGGTCCGGCGGGCGTTGCGATCCGGCGAGTTCGACGCGCTGGCGCTGACCTTCGAGCGGGTCACCTACGGCGAGGACGCCGCGGTGGCCGGCGACGTCGACGAGGCCCGCTCGGGCTGGCCACGCGTGCTGGAGGAGGCCCGCCGTTGAGCCCGCGGAGCTGGACGCTCGTCGCGGTGGTGCTCGCTGCCGTGGTCCTGGCCAACCTCATCGCGCGCGACCAGGACCAACCGCACGGCCCGCGCTCGTCCTCCTACGCCACGTCGCCCGAGGGCGTGGCGGCGTACGCCTCGCTGCTGGACCGGCTGGGCTACAACGTCAGCCGCCAGCGCACGCCGGTCGACGAGGAGCGGCCCGACCCGCGGCGCACGGTGGTGATGCTCGAGCCACGGCGCCTGACGGTGCAGGAGGGAGCTGCGTTGGCGCAGTTCGTCGAGGACGGCGGTCGCCTGGTCACCGGTGGTGCGGGAACCAGCGACCTGGTGCGGGCGCTCGGCGCGGACGTGCACGGCGGCGCCGACGCGGAGAAGGAGCTCCACGTCACCGTCCCCGTACCGGCGAGCGCGGGTGTGAGGAAGGTCGAGTCGGCGGGCGAGCGCGCCTACCGCACGGCCGGCAGCGGGCTGCCGCTGCTGGTGGCCGCCAACCGCTCCCTCGGCGCGGTGCAGGTCCGGCACGGTCGCGGTGTCGCGCTGCTGCTCGCCGACGTCTCGCCCCTGCAGAACCGGCTGCTGGCGCAGGCCGACAACGCGCGGCTGGCAGTGGGGCTGACGGGTCCCTCGTCCCGCGCGGTGACGTTCGTCGAGAACGTCCACGGCTACGACCGGCCCGGCGGCCTGGCCGCGCTGCCCGCGCGTTGGAAGGCCTTCCTGATCCTCGCGGCCGTCGCCGGCCTGCTGTTCATGCTGTTGCGCGCGCGCCGCTTCGGCGACCCGGAGCCACCCGCCCGCGAGCTGGACCCGCCGCGCCGCGAGTACGTGGAGGCCGTCGCCGCGACGCTGCTGCGCACCCGCGACCGCGAGGCCCCGGTCGCGACGCTGCGAGCCGCCGCGCGCTACGAGCTGGCGCGCCGCACGGCGCTGACGCCCGAGGGGGATGTGCGCGAGGCCGCGCTGTCGCTGGGCCTCACCGAGGAGGAGGCGGCGGCGCTGGACGGCGACGCAGACCTGATCGTCACCGGCCGCGCGCTCGCGCGGTTGAGCAACCCGGAGGAGAGCGGATGAGCGGAGTGCTGGAACGGGTGGGCGCCGAGGTCGTGCGCGCGGTGGTCGGACGCGAGGAGGCGATCGAGTCCCTGCTCATCGCGGCGGTCGTCGGCGGTCACGTGCTGCTGGAGGGACCGCCCGGCACCGCGAAGACGCTGCTCGCGCGCGCGACGGCGCGGGCGCTGGACGTCGGCTTCGCGCGCATCCAGTTCACGCCCGACATGCTGCCCTCCGACGTGACCGGCAACGTGGCGATCCGGGGCGGGGAGCTGGTCTTCCAACCGGGCCCGGTGTTTGCCAACGTCGTGCTGGCCGACGAGATCAACCGCACGCCGCCCAAGACGCAGGCGGCGCTGCTGGAGGCGATGGAGGAGCGGCAGGTCACCGTCGACGGCACCGCCCGCCCGCTGCCCGAGCCGTTCCTGGTGCTGGCCACGCAGAACCCGATCGAGTACGAGGGCACCTACGTGCTGCCGGAGGCGCAACTGGACCGCTTCCTCCTGCGCGTCGAGCTGGGCTATCAGTCCGAGGCCGACGAGCGGGCCCTGTTGCGGCTGGCCCGGGACGGTGTGGCCCCCGCGTCGGTCGACGCCGTCGCGGCGGTGCTGACGGCCGATGAGCTGCGCGCGGCGCGGGACGCCGCCGCCCGCGTCACGGTCGCCGACGAGGTCGAGGCGTTCATCGTCGCGGTGGTCCGCCGCACCCGCGAGCTGCCGGCCGTGCAGCTCGGAGCCTCACCGCGCGCCGCGGTCCACCTGCTCGGCGCGGCGCGCGCGGCGGCCTGGCTGGCGGGCCGCGACTACGTCACCCCGGACGACGTCGTCGGCCTGGCCGTGCGGGTGCTGGCCCACCGCCTGTTGCTCTCTCCCGAGGCGCAGCTGGACCGCTTCACCGCCCGCGACGCCGTCGAGGCCGCGCTCGCGGCCGTGCCCGTCCCCCGATGATCGCGCCCCCACTCACCGTTGCGTGTCGCGCGGCCACCGGGATGCGGTGGGCGGGGGAGGCGCTGCGGTCCCGGGTGGCGCCGGCGTGAGCCCGGCGCCGCGTCTGGTGCTGGCCGCGTTCGCGGCGGCGGCCTCGGCGCTGCTGCTCGGTGTCTGGCCGGCCGCGCTGCTCCTGCTCGCGCTGGTGGGCGCGGGCGCGGCGGATGCGCTGCTGGCCCGGCGCGCACCGGCGGTCGAGCGGATCGCGCCCGCGTCGCTGTCGCGCGGGCAGCCCGGCGAGCTGCGGGTCGAGGTCGGGGCGGCTGCCGGGCTGGTCGTCGACGTCCGCCAGCCCGCGCTGCCGGACCTGCGGCCGCTGGTGGCCCAGGCGCGCGACGGGCTCAGCACCTCGGTCGTCGCCTCGCGCCGGGGGCGCCACGCGCTGCCGCCGGTGGCCGTCCGGGTCACCGGCCCGCTCGGGCTCGGGCGCTGGGACCACCGCGCGTGCGGCGCGGCCGAGGTGCGCGTCTACCCCGACCTCGTCACCGCCCGTCGGCTCGCCGCGGCGGTTCGCGAGGGCCGCCGCCGCGACCCCGGCCTGCGGGCCCGCGGACCCATGGGCCTGGGGACGGAGTTCGAGCGGGTCCGCGACTACGTCCCCGACGACGACATCCGCCAGGTCAACTGGCGGGCCACCGCGCGCGCGGGGCGGCCGATGAGCAACGAGCACCGCGTGGAGACCGAGCGCGACGTCATCGTGTGCGTCGACGCGGGCCGCCTGATGACCGCGCCCATCGGCGACCGCACCCGGCTGGACTGCGCGCTCGACGCGGCGGCCGCCGTGGCCTACGTCGCCGACGAGCTCGGCGATCGGACCGGCGCCCTGGCCTACGACGACAGGGTCGTCCGGCGGGTGCTGCCCGCGCGCGGCGGTGGCCGGGTCGTGGTCGAGGCGCTCTTCGACCTCGAGCCGACGACCCGCGACGCAGATCCCGAGCAGGCCTTCGGGCTGATCGGTGCGGGCAAGCGCGCGTTCGTCCTCGTCCTCACCGACCTGCTGGAGGAGTCGGCGGCGCGGCCGCTCGAGCTGGCCCTGCCGACGCTGGTCCGGCGCCACGCGGTGGTCGTCGCGTCCCCGCGCGATCCCGACGTCGAGGCCGTCGTCGCCACCGTTCCCTCGAGCGAGCGGGAAGCGCTGGCCCAGGTCGTCGCCGTCGATGCGCTCGCCGCGCGCCGGCGGGCCGCCGCCCGGCTCCAGGGCGTCGGCGCGCTGGTCATCGAGGCGCCGGCCGACGCGCTCGCTGCCACCTGCGTGGAGGCCTACCTCAGGCTGAAGTCCCGGGCGCGGTTCTAGCCGGTCGCCCCGCGAAGGCGACGAGCGCCCAGTAGGCGCCGCCGACGCCGAAGCCCACCGCCAGCGCGCCCGGCAGCGTGATGCCGTTGGGGCTGACGAAGCCCTCCAGGATCCCGGCGACCACCAGGAACGGCGCGGTCCCGAACACGACGGCCATCGTCGGGCGCGCCGCCGCACCGGCGGCGGCCTGGCGTCGCAACGGGCCCGGGTCCACCAGGGCCCAGCCGAAGCGCATGCCCGCCGCGGCGGCGACCACGATGCAGGACAGCTCCAGCACGCCGTGGCTGGAGATCTGGCGGACCATCGCGCTGAACGTCCCCGAGTGCCAGGCGATGCCCATCACCGCCCCGAGGATGAGCCCGTTGTACATGAGCATCACGATGCCTCCGACGCCGAACAGGATGCCGGCGGCGAACACGGTCAGGGTCACGCGGATGTTGTTCGTGAAGATCTCCGACGAGAACGCCGACGCCTCGCCCGCGGTGAGGCCCTGGTCGGCGTCCGGCGGGTCGGCGGCGTCAATGAAGATGTCCGGGACGAGGGCGCGGACCGCGTCGGGGTCGTGCGCCCCCCAGATCGTCGTCAAGGTGGCGGTGCCGAACAACAGGACGGCCGACAGCAGCAGCGCGGGCCCCAGCTTGCGGACCTCGCGCCAGTAGCCGCGCAGCAGGAACTGCACCGGCGAGCGCGTCGGCCCGGCCTCGCCGTACACCGCCTGCCGGGCGCGCAGCACCCGCCGCTCCAGTGTCGCGGTGACCGGCTCGGCCGGAAACAGCCGCCGCGCCATCGCCAGGTCGGCGACCGCCTGGCGGTAGCGGGCGCCGAGCTCGCGGACGCCGCCGCTGCCCAGCGCCTCCGGCCGGCCACCCGCCCTGTCGAGCAGCGCGTCCAGCGCAGCCCACTCCGCCTGACGGTCGGCGACGAATCGGTTGAGCTTCATGGGGCGGCTGGTAGCGTCACGTGCAGTGGAGGACTATCAGGACCGGCTGGCGATCTCCACGCCTGAAGGGCTGCAGGTGGAGCTCGTCCTGGCCGGCCTCGGCTCGCGCTTCACCGCCGCGCTGCTGGACCTGGTGATCAAGGCCGTCGTCCTGCTCGGCGTGGTCATCGTCTTCGCGTCGGCCGGATCGGCGGGCCTGGCCATCGTCTCGATCGCCGTCTTCGTCGTCTACGTCGGCTACGACATCGCCTTCGAGGTCCTCAGCGGCGGCCAGACGCCGGGCAAGAAGGCGACGCACCTGCGCGTGCTGCGCACCGACGGTCGCCCGGTCGACTTCCTGTCCAGCGGCATCCGCAACACCGTGCGGCTGGTCGAGGGCCTGGGCCTGGCCTACGTCCCCGGGATGATCGCCGTCCTGGTGACCAGCAAGAACCAGCGCATCGGCGACCTCTTCGCGCGGACGATCGTCGTCCGAGAGCACGAGGTGGCCGCGGCGGCCATCGACCTCGCCCCGCCGGCCCCGGCAGCCGCGCCGCTGGACCCGGCCACCCCGCCGCCGCTGCCCGCCGCCCCGCGCCCGTCCTGGGCCGGGACGCTCGACGTCACCGCCATCACGCCGACGGACCTCGCCGCGCTGCGCTCGTTCCTGCAGCGGCGCCACCAGCTCGAGGGCCTCGTCCGCGCCGACATCGCCCGCCGGCTGGGCGGCGCGATCCGGCCCCGCGTCGGCGGCGGCGTCGACACGCTGCACGACGAGCAGCTCATCGAGCGCGTCGTTTGGTCGAAGGACCTCGGTTAGGCCGCGCGGCCGAGCTCGATGACCGTCTGGGCGACGAGGTCCATGTCGGACCCCTTCTCCAGGTAGCGGTCGGCGCCGAGCGCGATCACCTGGTCGGCGATGCCGTCGGAGACGAAGCCGCTGAAGACGAGGATGGCCGTGTCGGGCGACGCGGCGCGCATCATCGGGATGGCCTCCAGGCCGTCCATCCCGGGCATCGCGAGGTCGACGATCACCACCGACGGCCGGAGCTCGGTCACGAGCTGCACCCCCTCGGCGCCGTCGCCCGCCTCGCCGAGGACCTCGATCGAGTCGTCGTCCTCCAAGGCGAAGCGCAGCAGCATTCGCAGCTGTGGAACGTCGTCGCAGAGAACGACCCCGATCACCCCGGTCTCGACCAACCCGCCCTACAGCGTAGACAACCCTGTCGACCTGCGGGAAGGGGCCATTGCAGTCCTATACTCGCGGGAGACGGACTCAGAGCTTTCGCCGCGAGGAGCGCGACGTGCAGGAAATGGTCATCTACGGAGTGAGCTTCGACATGGTCGGCAAGCAGCCGATCGTGTTGTTGAAGACCGTGGACAGCAACAAGTTCCTGCCGATCTGGATCGGCCACCCGGAGGCGGCCGCGATCCTGATGAAGCTGCAGGGCGCCACGACACCGCGCCCGATGACGCACGACCTCATGGTCGAGATGCTCGGCGAGCTGGAGGTGCGCTGCACCCAGGTGGCGGTGACCGAGCTGAAGGACAACACGTTCTTCGCGCAGATCACGCTGGCGGTCAACGGCCGTGAGATGGAGATCGACTCGCGCCCGTCAGACGCCCTCGCGCTCGCCGTCCGCTCCGGCGCCCCGATCTACGCGGCCGAGGACGTCATCGCCGAGTCGGCCATCGAGTTCGAGCACGAGGTGGAGGACACCGAGGAGGTCGTCGACCGCTTCAAGGAGTTCCTCGACCAGGTCACGCCCGAGGACTTCGCCGGCGACGAGTGACGTGCGTGCCGGCGGTGCCGGCACGGCAACGCAAAAGGCCGCGGGTGGGGCCCGCGGCCATTGCGTACTTGGGAGGGTGACGTCGCAGGACGTCCGCCCAGAGCGATCGCACGGCCGGTGTCGGGAGGTGGCCGGCGAGGCTCTGGACAGGACTTCGGCGCGAGTGCCTGAGGAGGAGAGGAAGGCGGCGCCGTGTCGTTGGTGGGTTGGTGATGTGCAGTCTGCGCCACCACCCCCGGGCCTACATCTAGGCGGGTACCCCTGAGTTTTGGCGGGCACCCTCAGGTGAGGGTGGTGAGGGTCCCCCAGGGTGCCCGGGCGGTCAGGCCAGTGCGGCGGCCAGGTCGGCCTTGCCGCTGATGCCGAGCTTGCGGTAGGCCCGGCCGAGATGTCCCTCGACGGTCTTCACCGTGAGGAACAGCGACTCGGCGACCTGCCGGTTGGTGAGGCCCTCACCGGCCAGCTCGCAGACCCGGCGCTCGGCCGGCGTCAGGGCGTCGACCCCCGTGGCGGCCGACCGGCGCGGCCGGGCTCCGGAGGCGACGAGCTGCTCGCGGGCCCGGTCGGCCAGGGGCGTCGCGCCGCAACGCGCGGCGATGTCGAGCCCCAGGCGCAGCGCGTCACGGGCCTCGTCGACGTCGCCCGCCGCCCGAGCCGCCGCTCCGAGCTCCACGAGCGCGACCGCGTGCTCGAGCTCGGCACCGCTGCGCTCCAGCATCCGCACGGCGGCGCTCAGGCGCGCGCGGTCGTTCTCGGCCAGGCCGAGGGTGCGCAGCGCGATGCCGACCGCGCGCGGCGACTGCCAGCGCTGGGCCAGCTCGAACTCCTCGCGGGCCAGCTCCAGCGCGCGGTCGTCCTGTCCCAGCGCCAACAGCGCCAGCGCGGCGTCGGAGCGCCACGGGTTCCAGCCCGGGTTGGGACGCAGCTGCCGGTTGCGCAGCTCACCGGCGGCGAGGATGTCGGCGAGGCCACGCTCGACGTCGCCCAGCGCGACGCGCAGCCGGCCGCGGGCCAGCGTCAGGCCGACCCACTGCGGGGCCTCCGGCAGCCGCCCGCCGAAGCCGTGCTCGGACATGATCGCCTCGGCGGTCTCGGCCTCGCCGCGGCGGACCAGCGCGTTGACGACCGCCTCGGTCGCGGCCGGGAACAGGCCGTGGGACGGGTCGTAGATGGCGTAGGCCAGGCGACCGTCCGCCTCGGCGTCGGAGAGGCGGCCGCGGCGGAACTCGACGTCGGCCCGGTACCAGGACGCCGTCGCGAAGGCAAAGCGCGCGCCGCGGCGCTGCGCCCGGTCCAGCGCGGCGGTGAGGTGGCGGTGGGCGTCGTCGAAGCGGTCGGCGACCATCAGCGAGCGGACCGCCATGAACCAGGCCGGACCGACCTCGTTCTCCGCGTCGAGCAGCTCTTCGCCGGCCGCCAGCGCGCGCTCGGCCCGCTGCACGGCGCCGATCGCGTCGAGGCCCTCCACCGTCGCCTCCCAGGCCTGGTGGGCGTCGATGACGCGCTCCAGCGGGCCGGACCCGGCGGACGCCCGGGCCGCCCGGCCCAGCCGGTCGCGCAACTCCTGCTGGCGGTCGGCGTCGGTGCGCAAAAGGTCCATCGCCGCGATCTCCAGGCGCAGCCCGGCCTGGGGGTGCGCGTCACCGAGGGCGGCGCGGGCCTCGTCCAGCAGCGGCAGCGCCTCCAGGGCGCGCCCGGCCTGCAGGTAGGCCTGGGCCAACCCCCAGCCGATCTCCGCGCGCGACAGCGGATCGGGCGCGCGGTTGAACGCCTCGAGCAGGTGCGCGGCCGCGTCGGGCAGGTTGGCCTGCAGCGCGTGCAGGCCCAGGCGCGCCTCGATGTCGGGGCGCTGCTCGGGCGCCGGCGGCTCGGCCAGCGCGCGGACGAGGAAGCCGGCGGCGGCGTCCGGCGCGCCGCGGCGGGCGGCGTCGATCGCGGCGGCGCTCAGGGCCTGCGACGCCCAGGCCTCACCGGCGGGCTCGCAGGACAGCAGGTGCGCGCTGACCGCGTCGTTGCCGGCGCTCTCGGCGTGCAGCAGCCGGGCGGCGCGGCGGTGCAGGTCCGAGCGCTCCCCCGGCGGGATCGCGTCGTAGACGGCGGTGCGCACCAGGCTGTGGGCGAACGTCAGCGGCCGCTCGGGCTTGAGCAGCCCCACCTGCGTGAGGTGGTCGGCCGTGACCGACGCGCTCGCTGCAGGCTGGCCGGCCAGCGAGGCCGCGCGGTAGACGGGGGTGCCGTCGCCGAGCACCGCGACCGCGCGCGCCAGCGCGTGGGCCTCGGCGGGCAGCGTCGCGTGGCGGGCCATCAACGTCCGCGCCATGTTGACGCCGGCGATGCGTGCGACCTCCTCGGCGGTCAGCGGCGCGCCGTTCTTCCCGGCGACGAGCCGCGTGAGCAGCTCGCCGAGGTAGAACGGATTGCCGTCGGTCGCGGCGGCGGCCGCGGCGCAGACCTCGTCGGACGCGTCGGGGATCGACTGGCGCACGACCGCCGCGACACCCTCGGCGCCGAGGCCGCGCGGCTCGATGCGACCGAGGTCGGCGTCGAAGACCAGGCGGTCGAGCAGGTCCTGCGGAGCGTCGGGCTCCTGTGGACGGGTGGCGAGCACCAGGGCCACCGGCAGGTCGTCGAGCCTGCGGGCGACGAAGGCCAGCGCCTGCAGCGACTGGCGGTCGGCCCAGTGGGCGTCGTCGACCAGCAGCAGCAGCGGCCTGCGTGCGGCGAGGTTGGCGATCAGCCAGTAGAGCCCGTGCTCGAAGGCCGCGCCGGCGTGGCCGCCGCCGTCGGGCAGCGCGTCCAGCAGGACACCCGCGGCCAGCCCGGCGGCACCGGCCGTGATCTGGTCACGCTCGTCGTCGTCGACGGAGACGAGCGGGCGCACGAAGAGGTCGCGGACGATCGAGTAGGGCACCTCGCGGGCCAGCGAGTCGCCGCGGCCCCGAAGGACGTCGAACCCGTCCGCCAGCTCCGCGGCGGCGTCGAGCAGGCGCGACTTGCCCAGGCCCGCGGCGGCCTCGAGGACGATGAGCACCCCACGGCCCGCCTGCGCGTCGCTGATCGCAGACGTGAGCCGCGCAAGTTCCGTCTCGCGTTCGATCAGGTCGACGGCCGACCTGGTTCGGCTACCCACACGGAGGATCGTACCGACGCTGACCGGTCGCGCGACCCACCTCCGGGCGGGGATCGCGCGTTACCCTCGGCGCCACATGGCCCGCTTGCTCCCTGCCTGTGGCGATGGTCGTGGCTGACGCCGAGGCCGCCTGGCCGCCTCCGCCCGGACCGCTCGTCGGCAGGCTCGTCGAGTTGGTGCCGCTGCACGCCGATCACGAGGACCCGCTGTTCGCCGTCTCCGAGGGCGACGAGGAGCTGTGGCGCTGGCTCTACCACGGCCGCCCGCCGACCCGCGCGGAGTTCGCGGCCTCCTTCGCCGAGATGCTGGCCAACGCCGCGCGGGGGGGCGGAGCAGCCGTACTGCACGGTCCTGCGGGCCGGCGGCCGGCCGGTCGGCACCACGCGCTTCATGGCGATCCGGCCCGAGCACCGCACGATGGAGATCGGCGGCACGTGGCTGGCCCGTCCGGCGTGGCGCACCGGCGCGAACGTCGAGGCCAAGCTGCTGATGCTGACCCGCGCGTTCGAGCAGCTCGGGGCGGAGCGCATCGAGCTGAAGACCGACGCGCGCAACGCACGCTCGCGCGCCGCGATGGCTGCGCTGCCGGCGCAGTTCGAGGGCATCTTCCGGCGCCACATGATCACGCCGTACGGCTCGCGCGACAGCGCCTGGTTCAGCGTCATCGCGCCCGAGTGGGCCGACGTGAAGGCCAACCTCACACGCCGGCTGGCGCGCTGAGCATCCGTTCGACGAGCTCGTCGAACGTCAGCCCCGCGGCCTCGGCGGCCTGGGGCAGCAGGCTCGTCTCGGTCAGGCCGGGGATGGCGTTGACCTCGAGGATCTGCAGCTCGCCGTGCGCGTCGAGCATGAGGTCGACGCGGGAGAAGCCTGCGCAGCCGAGCACCCGGTGGGCGGCGAGCGCCAGCTCCTGCGCGCGGGCGGTGACGTCCGGCGTCAGGTCGGCCGGGCAGTGGAAGTGCGTGCCGCCGATGGTGTAGCGGGCGCTGAAGAGGTCCTCGCCCTGCTCGGGGATCGCCTCGACGATCGGCAGCGCCTCGTCGCCCAGGACCGAGACGGCCAGGTCGCGGCCGTCGACGAACTGCTCCAGGAGCACCTTGGTCGAGTAGGAGAAGGCGGCGACCAGCGCGCCCGGCACCTCGGCGGCCGACGGTGCGAACTTGATGCCCAGCGCACTGCCCTGGTCGGCCGGCTTGACGACGATCGGGAAGCTCAGCCGCGCCTCGATCGCGGGCAGGGCCTCGGCCGCGCCCAGCTCCTTGAAGGCCTGCTCGTTGAAGGAGACGAAGTCCGGCGTCGGCAGGTCGGCGTCCCGGAAGGCGTGCTTGGCCAGGACCTTGTCGCTGGAGCGGATGCAGGCCGAGACGCCCGACCCGGTGTGGGCGATGCCGAGGACCTCGAGCAGCTCCTGGACGGTGCCGTCCTCGCCGTCGCGACCGTGCAGGGCGACGAACGCGATGTCCGGCTTCAGCGCGGTGAGGCGGGCGACGAGGTCGTGGTCGACGTCGATGCCCTGCACCTCGTGGCCGAGGCGGGCCAGCGCGTCCTCCACCCGCGCGCCGGAGATCATCGAGACCTCGCGCTCCAGCGAGCGGCCGCCCTTCAGGACGACGACCCTCACGCTCGGTCCCTCGCGCCGTCGGCGCTCACGAGGATTCGCGCCGCTTCTGGGTGCGCTCGCGCCGGGGCAGGTCGACGACGTTCTCGGCGCGGGGCGCCTCGGCGGGCCGATCCTGCGCGGCGCGCTTGGCGGGGCGGCGGCCGGTGAGCGACCCGAGCAGGTCCAGCTGCGAGGTCGCGACCTCGCCGATGCGGCGGATGCCCTCGCGCAGGTCGTCGTCGTCCACCGCGCTGAAGTTCAGGCGCATCGAGGTCGCGCCGCGGCCGTCGAGGTAGGCGGCGCGGCCGGGCACGAACGCGACGTTCTTGGTCAGCGCCTTGGCCAGCAGGTCGGTGGTGTCGATGCCGTCGGGCAGCGTCGCCCAGAGGAACATCCCGCCCTGGGGACGGGTCCACGACGCGCCCTCGGGGAAGTGCTCGGAGAGCGCGTCGAGCATCACGTCGCGGCGGTGCGCGTAGAGCGCGCGGGTGCGGTCCAGGTAGGCGGGCCAGCGGCCGCTGCGCAGGAACTCCACGACGAACAGCTGCGAGACGCTGGAGGAGTTGAGGTCGGTGGCGGCCTTGCCGATGTTGAACTTCTGGATGACCGGCCGCGGGCCCGCCGCCCAGCCCAGGCGCAGGCCGGGGGCCAGGGTCTTGGAGAACGTGCCGCAGTAGATGACGAACTCGCCGCCGTCCAGCGAGTACAGCGACGGCAGCGGGTCGCCCTCGTAGCGCAGCAGACCGTAGGGGTTGTCCTCGATGACCAGCAGCTCGCGCTCGCGCGCGACCTCGACCAGGCGCTTGCGGCGGGGCAGCGACATCGTCACGCCGGCCGGGTTCTGGAAGGTCGGGATCGTGTAGATGAACTTGGGGCGCCGGCCCTCGGCGTCGAGCCGGTCCAGCGTCTCCTCCAGCACGTCGATGCGCATGCCGTCCTCGTCCATGTCGATCTGGATGAGGTTGGCCTGGTAGGAGCTGAACGTCGGGACGGCGCCCGGGTAGGTCGGGGCCTCGGCGATGACGATGTCGCCCGGATCGAGGAACGTCTTGCAGGCCAGGTCGATGACCTGCTGCCCGCCGGTGGTGATGAGGACGTCGTCGGGGTCGACGTGCGTGCCCTCCTCGCCCATGATCCAGACGACGGGATCGGTCACCTCGGGCAGACCCTCGGTGGGGGAGTACTGCAGCGCGCGGGCCGTGCCGCGCGACACGGTCTCCATGATCGAGGCGAACTCCTCGTTGGCGAACTGCGTCGTGTCGGGCAGCCCGCCGGCCAGCGAGATGACCTCCGGGCGCGCCACGATCGCCATCAGGTCGCGCATCGCGGAGGACTTCATGACCGAGGTGCGATCGGCGAACAGGGAGGCGTAGCGCTCGAGGTCACCGGCCTGTGACCGGCCGCCGCGCCGCTTGTCGTCTATCGTCATCCCGCCTCAGGGTATCGGACCCCTGACTCTCCCCATGACCGCTCTTCTTGCAGTTCTCCAGGGCGCCGGGTGCGGCGCCGCCATCGGCGTCCGGCCGTTCCTGCCCGCCTTGCTGGTGGGCGCGTTCGCGTCCGGCGACATCGCTGTCGACTTCGACGGGACCTCCTTCGCGTTCCTGGAGTCGCCGGTCTTCCTGCTCGTGCTCGTGGTGCTGAGCGGGGTGACGACCTTCCAGCGCAGGCTGTTCGAGTCCGGACCGGGGCTCTCGGCGTTGCAGGGCCTGTCGATCGGGCTGGGGGCCGTCCAGGGCGCCGGCGCGCTGGACGACGTGTCGTCGACCTGGTGGCCGGGGCTGCTGGTCGGCGCCGCGGCCGCGGTGCTCGGGCTCGTCGCCTCGAGCGACCTGCTGGGCCGGGTGTCCAAGCGCCTGGACGCCGAGGCGGCCGGCACGCTGTTCCTCTACGCGGAGGCGTTCGCGCT
>CAYUDT010000064.1:0-27620 GCA_964443695.1 uncultured Conexibacter sp.
GCACCGAGTTCCTCACCGAGACGCGCGGCACCGGCCTGATGCACCACGTCTTCGAGAAGTACGAGCCGTGGTTCGGCGAGCTGCGCACGCGGCCGTCCGGCTCGCTGGTGGCCGACCGCTCCGGCAAGGTGACGGCGTTCTCCTGCTTCCAGCTGCAGGAGCGCGGCGCCCTGTTCGTGTCACCCGGCGACGAGGTCTACGAGGGCATGATCGTCGGCGAGAACTCCCGCGCCGACGACCTCGACGTCAACGCCGTGCGCGAGAAGCACCTGACCAACATCCGCTCCTCCACCGCGGACGAGCTGGTGCGCCTGACCCCCGCGCGGCTGCTGTCGCTCGACCAGGCGCTGGAGTTCCTGCGTGAGGACGAGTGCGTGGAGGTCACGCCCGACGTCGTGCGCCTGCGCAAGGTCGCGCTGGACCAGGTGTCGCGCGTGAAGGCGGCGCGTGCCCGCAAGAACGCGGCGAACACCGCGGGGTAACCTGGGCCGGGTGTCCTCCCGGCTCTCCGTCGTCGCCCTGACCTGCTCCGCCGCGCTGGCCCTGGCCGCGTGCGGCTCCGGTGGCGATGCGGGCGGCGGGGACGTCGCCGGCAAGTCGCCGAAGGACGTCATCGCCGCAGTGGCCGACGCGCTGGAGCAGGCCGACGGCATGCACATCTCGGGCACGATCACCGACGCCGAGGGCCCCGGCCGCCTCGATGCGCGGGTGGACGCCGGCGGCGACGTCGACGCGACCATGGACCAGGGCGGGCAGCACTTCGCGTTCCGCCTCATCGGCCGCGACGCCTACATCCTCGGCGATGCCAAGTTCTGGGAGTCGACCGCAGGTGACGAGGTCGGTGCCAAGCTCGGCGGCCACTGGGTGAAGACCAGCGCGTTCGCGGGCGAGCTCAAGGCGATCGTCGAGCCGTTGCGGCCGGCCGGGCTGGCGTCCTGCCTGCGCGACGGCGCGACAGGCACCCTGTCGACCCGCCAGGCCACGCTGGATGGCGAGCGGGTCATCGTGCTCGTCGACAAGGGCGACCGGCCGGGCGCGTCGCCGGGCGAGCTGTACGTCGCGGCCACTGGCAAGCCGCTGCCGCTGCGGGTCACCCAGTCCGGCCCGGCGCGGCCCGGAGGCGTGAAGGTGAAGTCCTGCGGCGACGACGACACGCCGGACACCACCACGAAGGCCGACTACCGGCTCAACGGCTTCGAGGAGCACGTGAAGGTCTCCGTGCCCGCGGACGCCATCGACCTCGGCGCCCTGCACCAGGGCGGCGCAGACACCGGGGTCGCCGCCTAGCGCAACCGGTGCGCCGCGCCGGCCTCGGGTGGCTTGGTCCCGAACTGCATGGCCGGACGCGGCGCCGGAGCCGAAGACGTGCCGGCATCTGGTGCCACGACCGCGGACGCGGTGGAGGACGCACACGACGATGGCACCCCCCAGATGACTTCCGGCCCCCTCCTGCTCACGCAGGGCATGCAACAGGAAACCGGTCGGTCACAAACGCAAGATGCGTGCTCACCCCCAGGGAAATGGGTGCTGGCCCTGATCAGCGGACCCGCATGCGCAGGTAGGCGGTCCTGCGGCTGCGCTTCGCCTCGACGTTGGCGACGGCGTCGACCGCGCGGACGTAGATGCGGTAGCTGCCCTTCGGCAGGGCCCGCTTCGTCGCGAACGTCCAGCGCCGGGTGCCTTTGGCGACGAGGTAGTGCCCGTAGCGGCAGGAGCCCCGCCGGTCGGCGAGCCGGCCGCTGTCTCGCAGGTAGCGACAGCGGGTGCCCTCGACCTTGGCCACGGCGACGAGCACGCGGGCGACCCGGCCCTTCGCACCCCGGCAGGCCTTGTCCGAGGCGGTGCCGCGCAACCGCACGCCGTTGCGGCCCAGCGCGCGCCCCTTCTTGGCGACGACCGATGTGGGGCGGGTCGTGTCGGCGCAGGCGGGTGCGTCCGGCTGGGCGGGGATCGCGTTGGCGGCGGGCTTGACGCCGTCGGCCCCGGCCGGGTCGGTGGTGATGTTCCAGCCCTTGGCGGCGTCGCGGCCCGGGCCCTGGGTGTTGGCCTCCTTGGCCTGGACCGCGGCGACCATGTCGTAGGGCACGTGCTCGCCGTCGGGCTTCAGCGCCGGGCAGTCCTTCGCGTCGCGCAGCGACTCGCAGCGCACCTCGGCCCCGGCCGCGGTGTGGATCTGCACCCGTGAGCGGTAGTAGCGGCTGAACTGGTTGCCGTCGCGGTCGGGGTCGACAGCGGCCTCGAGGTCGTCGTGGCGCCAGCGGTCGGTCAGCAGCCGGGCGTCCGCGGTGGGGTCGCCCTTGACGTACTTGTCGAACCAGGCGACGAGGTACCAGGCCTCAAGGTCGTTGCCGCGCAGCGTCCCGCCGAAGGCCATGTTGGGGATGAAGGCACCCTCGTAGTGGGTGCCGCCGCGGATGACGACCTCCATCGAGTCGACGCCCTTGCCGGACAGCGACTTCGAGCCGGTCGTCTTGCCGTCGGGGTCGGGCTCGGCGGTGTTGGGCTGCGGCGTCAGGCCGTAGTCGTTGGAGATGCCCAGGCCGGGCTTGGTGACCGGCGGCTGGGCGGGTCGCGGGCCGGCGCCGCTGGCGCAGGCGATGCCGCTGCCGAGGTTCTGGGCCGCCGGGCTGGAGAGGTTGTCCATGCCGACGATCGCATCGACCCGCGGGTCGATCTGGCCGATGTAGCTGACCGCGCCCGCGCCGAGGGACTGGCCGATGAGGCCGATGCGCGTCGGGTCGATGAGGCCGTACAGCGGGTTGTAGGCGCTGTTGAGGCCGGCCTTGACGCGGCGCTCCTGCTTGGCGGCGTGACTCGTGCCCGAGGTGCACGACTTGCGCGGCACGTAGAGGCCCGTCGGCGTGGAGAGCAGGAAGTCCAGGGCGTCCTCGGTGCCGTCGTAGAACGGGCGGCCCGACTGGGAGGGCACGCCGTCGGAGAAGTCGTCCCCCTCGCCTCCGGTGTCGGAGTAGCCCTGGCCCTGGACGTCCCAGGTGAGGACGACGTAGCCGGCCTTGGCCAGCGACTGCGCGGCGAACCAGTAGAGCTCCTCGGGCGCCTGCACGCTGCCGCTGGTGAGGACGATCGCGGGACGCTTGGGGTCGCCCTGCGCGGTGGCCCAGAGGTGACCGGAGATGGTGCTGCCGTTGCGCGCGGTGTACAGGACGGGAAGCGCGATGCCGGCCCCGCGCGTGACCCAGTCGTACATCCGCACGTCCCCGGCACAGCCGTCCATCTTCTGCCAGCAGAGCTGGCCGAAGAAGATCCGCTCGGGGTCGTTGGCGAAGATCTGCGCGGCCTGGCCCTCGCGGACGACGTTCTTGGCGCGCAGCAGCGCCTGGTAGTCGAGCGTGTTGGTGATGTGCACCGCACGCTCGGTGGTCTTGGAGAAGTTCTTGGCCTCGTAGACCGGGTCGAACGCGGCCTGCGCCGGCGCCCCGGAAACGAGAAGGGCGCCCAAAGCGGCGCCCGTTGCGACCCATGACCGGCGACCCATGGGGCCAACCGTACCGGGGCGGATGGTGTCTACGCGCCGTCATCCGGCGCGCGGTGTCCGTCAGGACTGCTTGTCGTCCAGACCCTCGCGGTAGCGGCGGTTCTCCTCCCGCTCGGCGGCCACCTGGGCGGCGGCGTAGGCGATGAGGCCGTGCGCAAGCGCGGGGAAGGCGACGAAGAACACGATGCCGAGGCCGAGCGTGTTCTTCCAGGCCATGCTCAGGGCGAGAGTCAACACGTCCCGGAGCATATCTCCCGCGACCGCGGAGCGCCTTCCTGGCGCACGACCGCTTGACTATCGTAAACCTATCTTGATATATCTAGATAGGTCTTCGATAGTTCATACTCAAGGAGAGACCCTTGTCTCACGCATTCACCCCCAGGTGGGTCGTCCTCAATCACGATTGCGGCCCCAACTTCAAGTTCCGCGCGATGCGCGGTGGCGGCCACCGTGGCGGCCCGGGCTTCGGCCCCGGCTTCGGCGGCCCGGGCTTCGGCCCCGGCCGTGGCTTCGGCGGGCCCGGCGGCCCGCGCGGACGCGGGCGCGCCCGTCGCGGCGACGTCCGCTCCGCGGCCCTGCTGCTGCTCGAGGAGCAGCCCCGCAACGGCTACCAGCTCATGCAGGAGCTCGAGACCCGCTCCGACGGGCTCTGGCGCCCGAGCCCCGGCTCGGTCTACCCCGCGCTGGCCCAGCTCGAGGATGAGGGCCTGATCGCCTCGGCCGAGGCCGACGGCAAGAAGGTCTTCCAGCTCACCGACGCGGGCCGCGCCCACGTCGAGGAGCGGCGCGAGCAGCTCGGCTCGCCCTGGAAGGCGGTCGCCGAAGGCGTCCCCGAGGGCGTCGGCGCGCTCTTCTTCGGCATGGGCCAGCTCGGCATGGCCGTCGAGCAGGTCGCCCGCGGCGGCTCGGAGGAGCAGATCGCCGAGGTCAAGAAGATCCTCAACGACGCCCGCAAGGCGGTCTACCGCCTGCTCGCCGGCGAGGACGAAGAGCCCGAGGGCTGACTCCACCGCCAACCCTCAGGAAGACAGGCACCCGGAGGGTGGTTGAGGGTTGACGAGACCCTCAGGAATGCAATGAGGTTCTCGTCTCAGGCGGGCAGCGGCTCGCCGCTGACCAGCAGGGTGCGGGCGGCGTCCAGGTCGCCCGCGCCACCCACCGAGAGCGCCGCCAGCAGGCGACGCTCGTCGTCGAGGTAGCGCACCCAGAACTCGCCGCTGTCGACGTCCCCCTCGAAGACCTCCTGGGCCCAACCCTTGGCGGGCCCGACGTACTCCAGGGACGCCCAGTCGGCGAGGTCGCTGAAGAAGTACGGGACGACGTCGTAGGGCTTGTCGGCACCGAGCATGTTCCGCGCGGCCGCGGCGCCCTGCTGCTCGGCGTGGTCCTCGTGCTCGACCCGCAGACGCTCGCCGTGGATGACGGATTCGTACTCGCAGCAGTCGCCGGCGGCGTAGACGCCATCGGCGCTCGTCTTCAGGGTCGCGTCGCACCTGATGCCCCCGGACTCGCCGAGCTCCAGGCCCGTCTTGCGCGCGAGCATGACGTCGGGCTGGGCGCCGACGCCGAGGACGACGGCGTCGGCGGGGATCGAGCGGCCGTCCTTCAGGACGACGGCAGACACTCGGTCGTCGCTCCCATCGAAGCGCTCGACCTCCACCCCACCGATGACCGTGATGCCGTGGGACTCCAGGACGCCGCGGAAGAACTTCGCGGCCTCAGGGCCGAAGCCGCGCTCGAACGGGTGGTCCTCCTGCATGACGATCGTGCAGGTCTTGCCGAGCACCGTCAGCGATGCGGCGACCTCGCAGCCGATGTAGGAGCCGCCGACCAGGACCACGTTCGTGGCCTCCGCCACGTCCGCGCGGATCGTGTCGGCGTTGCCCAGCGCCCGCAGGTAGTGCAGGCCGTCCAGCGCTGCGCCCTCGACCTGCAGCCGGCGGACCATGGCGCCGGTCGCGATCAGGGCCGTCCCGTAGGACACCGTCTCCTTCGTCGAGAGCGTCGCCTCCTTGGCCTCCGTGTCCAGCGACATGACGCTCGTACGCGTCAGCACCTCGACGGCGTCCGGCAGCTCGATGAGCGTGTCCTCCTTGGACTCCTTGCCCTGGAGGTAGCCCTTGGACGCCGGTGGGCGGTGGTACGGCGGGTCGAGCTCACGTCCCACCAGCAGCACGGAGGCCCCGGGGGCCTCTTGCGCCAGCGTCTTCGCCGCGCTCGCGGCGGCGATGCCGCCGCCGATCAACAGATGGTCCACGTGCCGGTCAGCCATAGCGACCGGACACTCTGTCAAAACGGCAACGGGCCCGGCTGCTCGCCGGGCCCGTCGCGGTGCTCCC
Organism: uncultured Conexibacter sp.; assembly: GCA_964443695.1. Taxonomy (GTDB): domain Bacteria; phylum Actinomycetota; class Thermoleophilia; order Solirubrobacterales; family Solirubrobacteraceae; genus Paraconexibacter. The sequence continues at coordinate 5,836 of CAYUDT010000064.1, forward strand.
CCTCCGGCGAGCCTGCGGCACCGCGTCGCCTAGCAGAGGGCGGCGACCGTGACGTTGCGCAGCGGTGTGCGCACGCCGGCGTGCACGATGGCGTCCAGGTCGGCGATGCGGGTCCGGACCGGGGTGACGGCGTCGACGACCAGCATGCGCGGAACGATGTCGTTGCTCAGGGCGACCATCGCGCAGCCGGCCAGCGAGCGCGACCAGGTGAGCTCGGCACCGCCGATGAACGTATTGACGCCCAGCGCGCCGGGGCCGCGGAGGACACGGCCGTGAGCGTCGATGACGGCGAAGGCGGTGACGCCCAGCCGACGCAGCGACGTCGACAGCTGCACCGAGACCGGGTCGAAGCGCAGCCCGTCCACCAGGCGCAGCGCGCCCGAACCCGTGGCGCGGACCGTCACGACGGCACCGGTGATGGCGTCGCGGACGAGGCTGGTCGCGTCGTTCAGCGACACCACGGCCTGCGCCGAGACGACGTCGGCGACCGCGTCGGCCAGGGCGACCGGGTCACCTGCGGCCTGCGCGTCGGCCTGCACCCGCAGCGCCTCGTCGAGGCCGACCTGCGCCGTGGCCGCCAGCGTGTCGGCAACGGCCGCGTTGACCTGCGGGACGGTCGCGCCGACCGTGCCATGGATCGCGTCGTTGACCGTGTCGACCGCGTTGTCGACGACGTCCTGCGCGGTGTGGTCGGCGTTGATGACCGTGTCGCTGGTCAGCGACTTGACGTCCTCCAACAGCGGGCTGACGACCGCCGGCTTGTCCAGCTTGAGGTTGAGCTTGACGGCAGGTGCCTTGACCTTGACCGTGGCGGCCTGGGTCGTAGGAGTCGCGATGCCGGCGACGGCGACTGCCGCAAGACCGGTGATGGCGAGACGGTTGAAAGACGTGGACATGACGTGCCTCCTGTGCGTTCGTGCCGGGCGGTGTTGCGCGGCGAGGCACAGTGGAGCTCCGGGGCGCCTGGCCAAGTGTGTCCGCCGTCTCACAACGGCAGCCTTGGGTGACGCGCGTCACACGGAGATCGGGGAGGTCACCCACTGCTGCGACGGGCCGTCGCTCAACGGTGCGGTGCGAGCGCGGCGAGCGTGTCCCGCCACGCCGCTTCGAGCCTGGGGGCCAGCACGGTCATCGCGTCACCGCCGACGCCCTGCTTGCCCAGCGCGTCGAGTTCGACCGCGACGTCCTGCAGCCGCTTGGCCCCGATCAGCATGCAGCCGCCCTTGAGCTTGTGGGCCACCCGCTGGACCTCGTCGGTGTCCGGCGCGTCGGTGCCCAGCAGCGTCCGGAGGGTTGCGATCTCGCCCTCGGTCTCCGCGACGAACTCGTTGATCACATCGGAGGCTTCGTCGCCGAAGTCGTCGAACAGCTCCTGGAAGCGTTCGGGCAGCAGCACCGGGGGGAGGTCGGCCACCCGACCAGCCTATCCGGCCCGGATACGATCGCCGGCGTCTTGACGCTCACCGACGCGATCGTCCCCGTCGCCGGTCACGGCACGCGTCTGCTGCCGCTGACCCGCGCGGTCCCCAAGGAGCTGTTGCCGGTCGGCCGGCTCCCGGTGCTGGGCCACGTCGTCGACGAGCTGCGCGCCAACGGCATCCGACGGGTCCTCATGGTCACCGCTGCGCGCAAGGAGGCGATCGCGATCCACCTCGACGGAGCGGCCGAGGCCGAGGGGCTTGAGCTGTCGTTCGTCCTGCAGCACGAGCAGCGCGGCCTCGGGGACGCCGTCCTGCTCGGCGCGGGCTTCGCGGCCGACCGGCCCGTCGCGGTCGCCCTGGGCGACTGCCTGCTCGGGGACGGCGTGGCGCGCGCGTCGGTGCTGACCCGGCTGCACGACGCGCTCGCCGCGCACGATGCCGTCGCCGCCGTCGCCGTGCAGGACGTCCCGCGCGAGCTGACCGGGCGCTACGGCGTCATCGCGCCCGCCGACCCGGACGCCGAGGTCCTGATGCTCAAGGGCATGGTCGAGAAGCCGGACCCCGCCGATGCGCCGAGCACCCTGGCCGTTGCGGCGCGCTACGTACTGGGCCCCGAGGTGTTCGCGGTGCTCGGCCGCACGGCACCCGGCCGCGGCGGCGAGGTGCAGCTGACCGACGCGCTGGCCACGTTGGTGGCCACCGGTCATCGCGTCGTCGCGGTGCGCCTGGCGCCGGGCGAGGACCGCCGCGACGTCGGGGGCTTCGCGTCCTACGCGCAGGCCTTCGCGGCCGTGGCGCTGGCCGACCCCGAGCTGGGCCCCGCCCTGCGGGCCGCACTCGATGGCTGAGGCCCGCGGCGTCGCGCACGCGCGCGCGGCCCTCGCGGGCAACCCGTCCGACGGCCACGGCGGCGCGGTCCTCGCGGTCACCATCCCCCAGCTCGCCGCCACCGTCACCGCCTCCGCCGGCGCACCGGATGCGGATGAGCCCGAGATCCTGCGCGCCACCCGCCGTCGCTTCCTGCACGAGCAGGGGCTGCGCCCGTCGCGGTCCCCGCGCCTGCGGGTGCAGACGACGATCCCGCGGGAGGTCGGGCTGGCGGGGTCGAGCGCGATCGTCATCGCGGCGCTGCGGGCGCTGCACGCCTGGCACGAGCTGCCGGCGCCCCAGCCGCTGCAGCTGGCGCGGCGTGCACTGGAGGTCGAGACGGAGGAGCTCGGCATCGCGGCGGGCCCGCAGGACCGGGTGGTGCAGGCGCACGGCGGCCTGGTGTTCATGGACTTCGCCGGCGGGCACTGGCACGCCGAGCCGCTGGACCGCGCGCTGCTGCCGCCGCTCGCGGTGGCCTGGCTGCCGGACGGCGGCACGCCCTCCGGCGCCTGGCACGCCGCGCTGCGGGCGCGGCCGGCCGCCGAGGTGCAGGACGCGATGGCGCGGCTGGCGGCGCTGGCCCGTGGGGCCCGCGCCGCGCTCCTGGCGGCAGACCACGAGGCCTTTGCGGCGACGCTCGACGCGACCCTCGCGATCCGCGCCGAGCTCGGTCCCCTCGACGCCGAGCACCGCCGGCTGGCGCAGGCCGCACGTGCCGGGTCGTGCCGCGCCAACTACACCGGCTCGGGCGGCGCGATCGTCGCGGTGGTGACCGGCGCGGCTGACGTCGACCGCATGCGTGCGCGCATGCCCAGTTGCCACGCGCTGCTGGTGAACGGTGCATGATTCAGCCCGATGCCACGCGGGGCCGAGACCCTGGGATGGAACACACCGGAGCTGCGGTCCGGCGTGCGTGTCGTGGCGGTCACGCGGCTGGCGGCGATCCCGCTCTTCGCGACCGTCGGCCTGACCGAGCCCGGCACCGACGCCGCGCTCATCCTCGCCCTGGCGGTGCCCTGGATCTTCTGGCAGCTGTTGCAGCTGCGGTGGTTCCTCGGTCCCCGCTGGCAGCACTACCCGCTGCCCTGGCTGCTGGCCGTGGACGTCGCCGCGATCGGCGCCGGCGTGGCGGCCTCCGGGGGCGCCCAGGCGGACATGCGCTGGCTGGCCCTGCTGATCATGGTCGTGCCGACGAGCGTGCTGCCGCCACGCCAGATCGCGGTGCTGTCGCTGTTCATGGTCGCCGCCACGGGGATCCCGGTGATCGTCGACCCCATCGGCCCCCGCGACACGTTGGTCTACATCGGTGCCGGCCTGGCCGTCGTCGCGCTCAACGTCGCCGCGGCGAGCGTCCGGCAGGAGAGCACGCGGCTGCTGCGCGCGATGACCGCGCGGCAGCGCGAGCTGCTGGCCACCACGACGTCCATGGCTGCGACGAAGCGGCGTGAGGACTCCCAGAGCCTGCACGACACGGCGCTGCAGACGCTGCTCGCCGCGCAGCAGGACCTCGAGGAGGCCGCCGCCGGGGATCCGGAGGCCTTCGACTACGTGCGCGCGGGGCTGCAGGACAGCGTCTCGGCGGTGCGGACGCTCGTCGAGGACATGGACTCCTCCCCGCTCGCCGGCTCGGTGCTGCCGGCGGCGCTCGGCTCGCTGGCCGTCCGGACGATGGCGACGCAGCACATCCAGATCACCACCGAGCTGGACCCCGAGGCCACGGGGATGCACGACGACCTGCTCTACGAGCTGGTCCGCGACCTCATCGACCGTGCGCTGGACGAGGGCGTGCCGCAGGTGATGACGCTGACCCTCGCCGGCGGCCACGGCCGCACGGTGCTGACCTTGATCCACGACGGGCCGGAGCCCAGCGTGACCGCGCAGGAGGTGCTGACCGCGCGCGTGGAGGCGGTCGGCGGCACCGTGCGGATGATGACCGGCGTCGATGGCGAGGCCGGGGTGCGCATCAGCGTCCCCCACCTCCCGGCCGGCAGTCCCGGGATGTCGTTCACCGGCTCGTCCACCGTCAACTGACCGCGTGCGCGACACTGGGGTCATGCCGCTCGGCGAGGACCCCGATCCGCGGATGACACTGGCCAACGAGCGCACGTTCCTGGCCTGGAACCGGACGGCGCTCGCGCTCATCGCCGCCGGTCTGGCGGCGGGGCAGGTGCTGGACTTCAACTCGACGCTCGCGCGGCTGCTGATCTCGCTGCCGCCGGTGCTGCTGGGCGCGACGCTTGCGGTGCTGAGCCTCGGCCGCTGGCGCCGCAACGAGCATGCGCTGCGCCACGGCGAGCCGATCGCACTGGACGGCCCCTACCGGCTGCTCACCGGCGGGCTCGTCTTGATGGCGGTCGTCGCGATGGTCGTCGTGATCGCCGAGTCGCTGTGAGCGTCGGCGTCGCCGCGGCCGCGCAGGCGCTGCTGGACCGCAACCACCGGCAGGGCAGCTACCGCGGGCGCGACTACAGCTTCAGCGTCCCGTCGCCGCGGAGCTATCCGTGGCAGTGGTACTGGGACTCCTGCTTCCACGCGATCGTGCGCGCCCGCTACGACCGCGCGGGTGCCGAGGCCGAGTTGCAGACGCTGCTCAACGCGGCCGACGACGACGGCTTCATCGGGCACACGGTGCTGTGGGGCCATCCGCTCGATCTGCAGCGGGCCGTCCGCTACAACATCGCCTCGCGCCAGGACCTGATGACGCGGACGATCCAGCCGCCGGTGCTGGCCTTCGCCTGGTCGCTGGTCGTCGGCCCGCCGGCCGGACACGCGGGCATCGAACGCCACCACGCCTGGCTGCGCGCGCACCGTGACCTCGACGGAGACGGGCTGCTCTGGATCATCCAGGGCGACGAGTCCGGGATGGACGCCTCCCCGAAGTTCGACCACGTCTGGGGCCGGCTGGCGCAGGGGCTGCCGCTGTTCCCGCTGCTGATCGCGCGCAACCGCCGCCACGGGTTCGACGCCCGGCGCCTGGACGAGGCCGGTCACCCCGTCGTCTGCGAGGTGCTCACCAACGTCGCCCACGGCCTCAGCGAACTGGCGCTGGGCCGGCCCTCGATCACGCCGAGGCTCGTCGAGCGCCTCTACGACGAGGCCACGGGCCGCTTCTACGACGACGTCCGCCATGCCGTCAGGCCGACGCCGGGGCCGCAGCGCCCGCGCACGTGGGACACGCTCGCGCCGCTGGCCCTGCCGGACCTGCCCGACGACATCGCCCGGCGACTCATCGAGGAGGTCCTGCTCTCCCCCGGCTTCGCCGACGCGGTGCCGCTGCCCGGCGTCGCGACCGACGACCCGGCCCACGACCGGCGCGAGGAGTTCGGGCTGCTGCGCCGCCACCGCCACTGGCGCGGCCCGAGCTGGGTCAACAGCGCCTGGCTCGTGTCGCTGGGCCTGCGACGGCTGGGCGAGCACGACCTCGCCGCCTCCCTGGCGGCGCGGCTGGAGGCGGTCTGGGCGCGCGAGGGCTTTCGCGAGTACTACGACAGCTTCGACGGCCACGGCATGGGCGCGCACGACTTCGGCTGGTCGACGCTCCTGTGGCCGCTGCTGGATCCGTAAGCACGACCGCCGATGCGCGTTGTCAGAGCAGATGCCGCAACCACGAGCCACTGCCCGCGACGCCGGCAACCGATACCCCGCTGCGACTGACTTCCCCCGGACCACGACCTACATTTCCGACTGACATGGCCGAGCGCGACGCCTTCGGGCGCGAAATCGATGACGACTCCCTGAAGAACCTGGGCTGGGGTACGAGCGACACCCCGTCCGCCCCGCCGGTTCCCGCGCCACCGCCGACGCCGATGGCACCGCCGGTCAACACGCCGATCACCTCGTCGCGTGACTTCGGTGGCGGCGGCACCAACACCCTGCCGACCTCGCTGCCGAACATCCCGGGCGGCCGGCGCCGCAGCGGCGGCAGCGGCCTGGGCAAGATCGTCGGCCTGCTGATCGTCTTCGGCATCCTGGGTGCGGTCGCCGCTGCGGTGATCCCGGCGGTCAACTCCGTCAAGGACACCGTCAACAGCGTCACCAACAGCTTCAGCGTCCCCAGCGTCTCGGTCCCCGGCATCGCCGTCGAGAACGGGACGACGTCCATCACCGAGACCGACGCCCCGGGCGAGCAGAAGCCGGCCACGCCGCCGAAGGGCCTGCAGCCGCGCTCGATGCTCCGGGCCGACGCGCTGGCCCGCACGCTTCCGGCGCTCCGCAAGATCGGCGCCAACGCGCAGACGGTCCGCATCGACGCCGAGCGCATCAACGCGACGATCGTCACGGCCACGAACAAGCAGCGCATCGCGCAGATCGACTGGGCCGGGACGAGCAACGTCGTCAAGGTGCCGGTCGCGCCCCCGGCCGCCCTGGGCCGGTTCAGCCTCAGCTCCCTGAGCTCCAAGGCGCCGTCGCGGGCCGTGGCGCGCGCCTGCGCGCTGCTGAAGCGGCCGGCGACGCAGGTCAACTACCTCGTCGTCTCCAAGATCCTCGGCAAGCTCTCGATCTACGTGTACTTCAAGGACGGCACGTACGTCCGCGCGTCCGGCGACGGCCGGCAGGTCCAGCGGGTCTGACCGGGTCTTGAGACCGGCTCGGTACTGACGCTCCGCGCGCAGGTGCGTAGGTTGGATGACATGGACCGGGTCGCCTCCAGCGATGCCGCGCGGATCAACGCGTACGGCCGTGAGATCCGGCGACTGCTCGTCGAGGGGGTCGCCGGCAAGGCGCTCATCACCGGCGCCCGCGACACCGGCGAGCGCTTGGCCGGCAACTACGTCCTCGACGTCGACCTGCTGGTGACGGTCGAGGGCGTCGCGCCCTACCTGACGACGTTGCGCACGCCGATCCACGGGGACGACACCGCGCCCTACGAGGCCGGCAGCGAGTACGGGGTCCGCGTCGACCCCGCCGACCGCACCAACCTGGCGTTCGCCTGACCGACCCGCTCAGTAGGTTGCGCCGGCATTGAGCCGCCGCCCGACGATCCCCCTCGCGCTGCTCGGCCTGTTCGCGCTGGCCACGCTGGTCGTCTTCCTGCGCTACCCGTCCTACCCGAACTACGACTCGCAGTACTCGCTGGTGTGGGGACGGGAGATCCTCGACGGCATCGTCCCCTCCTTCGACGCCTACCGCGCGCCGACCGAGCATCCGCTGCTGATCGCGATCTCCGTGCCGCTGGCGCTGCTGGGCGACGACGCCGCCCTGCGCGCGTTCGTGGCCGTCTGCATGGTGTCGCTGGTCCTCCTCGTCGCCGCCATGTACCGGCTCGGCGCCGCTGCTGCGGGCATGCTCGGCGGGCTGGCGGCCGCCGCGATCATCGCCTCGCGCCTGAACTTCTGGCTGCTCGCGTCGATCGGCTTCCTGGACCTGCCCTACTGCGCGTTCGTCGCCTGGGCCCTGGCGCTGGAGGTCGAGCGGCCGCGGCGCGGCGGACCGGTGTTCGTGCTGCTGACGCTGGCCGGGCTGTTGCGCCCGGAGGCGTGGGTGCTGACGTTCCTCTACGCCGCCTGGTTCGCCTGGCCGCTGGATCGCGCGGGCCGCGTGCGCGCGTTCGCCTACGCGTGCGTGGCGCCGGGGCTCTGGTGCCTGGTCGACCTCGTCGTCACCGGCGACCTCCTGTTCTCCATCCACCACACCAGCGCGCTGGCCGAGGAGTTGGTGCGCGAGCGCCCGCTGCACACGCTGCCATCGGTGATGGTGCGGCTGCTCGCGGAGATCCTGAAGTGGCCGCTGCTGGCGCTGTCGCTCGCGGGCGTCGTCGCGGCCTGGCGCACGCGGCGCCGGGTGCTGGCGACACCGGCGGCGCTGTGCCTGGTCACCTGCGCGACCTACCTCGTCATCGCCAGCGGCGGACTGGCCACGGTGTACCGCTACCTGCTCACCGCCGCGCTGGCGCTGGCGGTCTTCGGCGCGTACGCGCTGACCGGGTGGACGACGCTGGACCGTGGCCGCCCGCGTCAGGTGTGGGCGGCCACAGCCACCGTGCTCGTCGCGTTCGGCGCGCTGTTCACCCTCACCCACACCAGCCCGAAGAAGGCCGAGGCCGACCTGCGTCTGCGCGCCCACATCCATCACGACCTCGCGCGGATCCTGCGGATGCCGGAGGTGCGGGCGGCCCGGCGCTGCGGCCCGGTGTCCACGGCCAACCACAAGCTGATGCCCGACATCCGCTGGCTGCTGCACTCCCGCGACGGCTCGGTGGTCGCGCGCTCCGACCGCAGGCACGGCCATCCTTCCGGCGGGGTGGCGCTGATCATCGAGCGCAGGTACGAGAACCGCTCCGCCCTGAACGTCCACGAAGTGCCGGCCGACGACTACATCGCCATCCAGACCCCTCCCGCCGGGTTCCGGCACGTGGGCGGCAACCGCACCTTCGGCGTGTGGGTCGGGGACGACTGCTGATGTGCGGGATCTGCGGCATCCACGCCCCCGGCGGTCCACCCGATCCGGCGGCCGTCGCGGCGATGAACGCGGCGCTGACGCACCGCGGGCCGGACGGCGAGGGGTCGATCTTCGTCGGCCAGGCGGGGCTGGCGATGCGCCGGCTGGCCGTCATCGACCCGGCGGGCGGCACGCAGCCGATCTCCAGCGAGGACCAGGGGGTGCACATCGTCGGCAACGGCGAGCTGTACGGCTACAAGGGGCAGCGCGCCGAGCTGCGCCGTCGCGGGCACCGGTTCGCGACCGGCAGCGACATCGAGGTCGCGCTGCACCTCTACGAGGAGCACGGGCCGGCGTTCGTGGAGCACCTGCGGGGCATGTTCGCGCTGGCGCTCTACGACGCCCGGGAGCGGCGGCTGCTGCTGGCGCGCGACCGCTTCGGCATCAAGCCGCTGGTCTGGACGCGTGACGTCCGGACCGGGCAGCTGGCGTTCGCCTCCGAGCTCAAGGCGCTGCTGACGCTGCCCTGGGTGTCCCGCGAGATCGACCCGGAGTCGCTGGAGACCTACCTCGCGGTCAACACGGTCCTCCCGCCGAGGACGATGCTCCGTGACGTGCAGCGGCTGCCCGCGGGGCACCTGCTGATCGCCGACTCTGGCGGGGTCCGCATCGAGCGCTGGGCGCGCGACCTGCCCGCGCAGGAGCACGCCGAGCGCCGCGAGCCGGCGGCGCACCTCGTCGAGGAGCTGCGGGGCGTGCTCAAGGAGTCGGTCGACACGCACCTCGTGGCCGACGTGCCGGTCGGCATCCTGCTGTCCGGCGGGGTCGACTCCGGCGTGGTCACCGCGCTCGCGGCACAGAGCCGTGAGGGGCTGCAGACGTTCACCGTCGGCTTCGGCGAGCAGGCCTTCGACGAGCTGGACTGCGCGCGCTCGGTCGCCGCGCGCTACGGCACCGTCCACCACGAGCTCACCGTCACGCCGCAGGACGCGTTCGACCACTTGTGGGACGTGGCCCACACCTTCTGCGAACCGCGCGGCGACGCAACCGCGCTGCCCTACTGGATGGCGGCGAGGCTCGCCGCCGAGCACGTGAAGGTCGTGCTGTCCGGCGAGGGGGGCGACGAGCTGTTCGCGGGCTACCCGACCTACGTCGCTGACCGCTGGGGACGCGTTGCCGCCCCGCTGGCGCGCGCGCTGTCGCCGCTGCTGGGGCGCGTCCCGTCCTCCTCCGGGCGGCTGTCGCTCGAGTACCGGCTGCGCCGGCTGGCGCTGGGCGCGGGCCTCAGCCCGTTGGAGCGCCACCACGCGTGGAAGGAGATCCTGTCCGCGGCGCAGCGCGCGGCGCTGGTCCGGCCGGACCGGCGGGCGCCCGTCGACCCGCTGACCGTGCACCGCGCCCGCTACGCGGAGACCGAGGGCGCCGAGCACATCGCGCGCATGCAGGACGTCGACATCGGGACGTTCCTGGCCGATGACCTGCTGCCCCAGACCGACCGCGCCGGCATGGCGCACGGCCTGGAGATCCGCGTGCCCTACGTCGACCCGCGCGTCCACGCGTTCGCGCGGGCGCTGCCGCTGCGCATGAAGCTGCGGGGCCGGACGACCAAGGCGATCCTTCGCGACGTGGCCGACCCGCTGCTCCCGGCGGCCGTCGCGCGCGGCTCCAAGAAGGGGTTCGTCGCCCCCGCCGCGGCGTGGTTGCGCGGGCCGCTGCTGCCGATGGCGCGGGAGATGCTGTCGCCCGCCGTCATCGACGGCCACGGCTGGCTGGACGCCGCCGCCGTCGGGACGCTGCTCGAGGACCACGTCGAGCGCCGGGCCGACAACAGCCGCGCGCTGTGGGCGCTCATCGCGTTCGTGCTCTGGCATGACCGCCATCTGTCACCGTCACGCCGCGCTGTCGCGTAGCGTTTGCGCAGCTATGAAGCGCTTCTTGACGGCCGCGGCGCTGGCGGCTGCGCTGCTCGGCGTGGCGGGACCGGCCCCGGCGATGGCCCAGGACTCCGACGCGCCCAAGGGCGCGCCGCCGAACTGGCTGCCTCCGGAGCAGTGGGTCAACCTGCTGTGGCTGCCCTACGACGAGGCCTCGCTCTACAAGGCCCTGGACATGACGCGCGGCGAGGTCTTCCGCTGGGTCCGCATCGACGCGACGAACACGCTCGCCGAGCTGGGTCGCAAGCGCGGCCTGTCGGTCAAGCAGCTCGCGGCGAAGCTCGTGGCCGACCGTGACGTCTCGGCCGCCACGAAGAAGACGCTGCTCGCGCACACCGAGCGCACGCTGACGCAGGCCCACCTCGGCCAGCACCTGCTGTTCCACGCGCTGCACCAGACCGCGATCCCGTCGCACGCCCAGCAGATCTTCGGCGTCGGCTCCAACGAGGAGTTCCTGCGCCTGCGCCGCGCCGAGCTGTCGCCGCTGCAGATCGGTGAGCTCCACGGCATCGCCCGCGTGACGCTGCTGCACCGCGCGTCGCGCGCGCTGACCGACGCCGTCCGCACGGGCCGCAGGAGCGGCAACCTCTCCAAGACGCAGGCCGCGGTCATGCTCGACCGCCAGCTGCGCCAGCTGCCCCGCTGGCTGGGGCAGAACCGCTACAACGGCCCGTCCGGCGGCGCCAACGCCCCGAAGATCCCGGCGGGGGACGTGGCCAAGCACCCGTCGATCAGCGCCGACGGCACGCGCGTGGTCTGGGACGCCTACCGCCAGACCGTGCACGACGCCGAGCAGCTCGGCGAGATCCACGTCAGCGGCACCGACCTGCCGACGGTGAAGCGCTACGAGATCAGCCCCGCGGTCCGCGCGGGTTCGCGCCGACCCCACTCCGCCTACAACAGCGTGCTCAGCGCCGACGGCTCGGCCGTCGCGTTCGAGACCGCCGAGTCGACCTACCCGCTGGCCAAGCGCGTCGGGCAGATGTCGATCCTCGTCCGCGAGGTGAGGACGGGCAAAGTCTACAAGGTCAGCCAGGCCGAGCTGCCCAAGGGCGCGCCGACCCGCACCGCGTTCAACCCGTCGATCTCCGGCGACGGTCAGCGGATCGTCTACGAGGCCACCGACTCCGGCGTCGACGGCGCCGAGTCGACCTCGGCGGTGTGGCTGTACGACCGGGTCGCCCGGACGCAGACGAAGATCGTCGACGAGAAGCCGGGTGCGGCGTACCTGCCGAAGATCAGCGCCGACGGCCTCACCGTCGCCTACGCCGAGCCGGCCGCCGACGGCCGCACGCTCGTGGTCACCCAGCGGGTGGACGACGGCACACGCACGATCGTCTCCCGGGCCGACGGCAAGGACGGCGCCACCGCCGACTCCGACGCGTTCGACCCGGCCCTGTCGCGGGACGCCGGCATCGTTGCGTTCACGTCCTCCGCGCCGAACCTCCGCGCGTCTGGCAAGCACCTGCGGGTGTACGTCCGTGACGTCAGACGGGGCGTGACCGAGCTCGTGTCCGGTGGCGTCGACGGCGCGGCCGGTGCCGCGTCGATCAGCGCCGACGGTCGTCACGTGGCCTTCGTCGAGCGGCTGAAGCCCAAGAGCTTCACGCTGACGGGCCTTCGCTCACGCGTGTGGGTCTACGACCGGGTGACCCACCGGACGACGCTGGTCTCGCGCCGCACCGGCGCCGAGGGCGGCGCCGGTGACGGGTTCGCCTCGGAGCCGAGCATCTCGGCCGACGGCACGCGCGTGGCGTTCGCGTCGACCGCCGGCAACCTGATGCGCGACAAGAAGGCCGGTCTCACCGGCATCTTCGTGCGCGACCTCAAGAAGCGGACCACGACGCTGCTGTCGTCCTTCGCCAAGGGCCGGGGCGCCCGGGCGGCAGTGGCCGCCGTCCCCGACCCGTTCGGCGACGAGGACCACGGCGGGTTCGTCTGCCCGCTGACGCCGTAGCGCGCGTCAGCGGGACGGAGGCGGTGCCGCCCCGCCGCTGCCCGCGGCCGGGGTCGTGGACGTCGTGGGCGTGGTGGACGTCGTAGGCGTGGTGGACGTGGTGGTCGGCGTCGTCGAGGTGCCGCCGCCCTTGGTCTTCACGTCGTACTGGCGCAGCTTGTAGCTGTCCATCAGTTGGATGAGCTGCGACGCATAGGTGGACGACGTGGCGTAGTGCCGGCCCATCGTCCGGGCGAACTTGTTGTCGTCCTCGGTGTACTTGAACGCCGGCCGGTAGATGGGGTTGGCCAGCAGGCGCGCGCCGTGGTCGCGGATGGAGTCCTTCAGGCCGGTGTAGGCGCGGAAGGCGCCGATCTGGACCTCCTGCTTGCCGTCGACCTCCTCGAAGGTCTTGCGCAGGACGCAGCCGACCGCGATGTCCGCCCAGCTGAAGACCCCCGCCTCAGCGGTCGGCTGGGCCTTGATGCCGAAGAAGTTGTTGCCGCCCGCGCTGAACTGGCCCCAGCCGGACTCGAGGATCGCCTGGGCCAGCGTGACCGCGGCGGGGACCTGGGTCTCGCGGTCGGACTGCCTGGCACCCGGGATGGCGTCCTTCAGGAACTTGCCGTGGTCGGTGTAGGGCGCGACCAGCGCGACGGGTGCGCTGATCGAGCACGCGCCGAACGTCGTCTCGGGGTCATCGTCGACCGCCACCGGCTTGGGGGCGTTGCAATAGCCGGCGACCAGCTCGCGAGACGGCGTCACCGTCACGGCGTCGGACACGAAGCCGGTCCTGCCCTTGTAGGTGGTCCGGTTCCAGACGGCGCTGCGGCCCTGGGAGCCGTTGGCGGTCTTGCCGTTGCGCTGGCAGGTGATCCTGAGCGTCGTGCCGCCCTTGATCTTGGTGAGGACCTTGCCGCCCGGGGTCTCCCGGAGGGCGACGGAACTGCCGCTGCGGACGGTGCCGGTGCCGGCGGCTTGTGCGGTGGCGGGGACCAGCGCCAGCAGCGCCAGGCCGAGACCGAGAAGACGGGTCACAGGCCAACAGGATGGCAGCCCGGGGTCAGATCGCGCGCAGCCCCGCGGTCACGACCGCCGCGGAGAGGACGCACCAGATGATGTTGTTGGTCCGCCACATCACCACGCCGGACACCGCCACGCCGACCGTGTTGGCCCCGACCTTGAGGTCGTCGTCCACCGCGAAGATGTGGGTGGCGACCAGGGCGGCCAGCAGCGCGGGCGCCAGCAGCGTCACGACGCCCTTGAACCAGCCGGGCAGCTCGCGTCCGCCGAACACGACGGGGCCGGCGGCCTTGATGACGAACGTCACGACGGCGCAGCCGGCGATCAGCCACCACATGTCCTTCACGGCGTCACGTCCCTGCGCACGGACGTGCAGGCGAGCCGCCAGGCGAGGTCTCGCGCCGCATGCGAGCGCGCAGCACGCGTCATGCGGTGGTCACCGCCTCCTTGCCACGCCACCAGATGCCCACCAGCGCGACCGACGTGGCGGCCAGGACCGGCACGCCACCCGGGGTGAACTCGACCAGGGCCGTCGCGATGACCGCGCCGGCGACGCCCGCGACGAGACCGCGCCTGGTCTTCGCCTCGGCCATCAGCAGCGCGAGGAAGAACGCCGGGAAGACGGCGTCCAGGCCGAGCTTGTCGGTGTCCCCCAGCGCCCCGCCGACCAGCGCGCCGAGCAGCGTCCCCGACGACCACGTGAGGTACTGGATCGCGGTCGCGCCGAAGAGGAAGTGGCGGTCGAAGGAGCCGTCGTCCTTCAGCGCCATCGCCCAGGAGGCGTCGACCACGGCCTGGCCCTGCAGCGCGCGGGTCGTCACGCGACCGGGCAGCGACGGCGCGAGGGCGATGCCCATCATCAGGAAGCGCGAGTTCATCATCGCGGCCGCGACGATGGCAGCGGCCAGCGTCCCGCCGGTCGCAATGATCGACACGGCCGCGAACTGGGCGCTGCCGGCGAACACGATCGCGGACATCACGACCGCGGCCACGGTGGTCATGCCCTCGTCGGTCGCGAGCACGCCGAAGCTCATGCTGACCAAGATGCCGGAGAGCGCGAACGGCACGCCCGCGCGCAGTCCGGCCCGGAATCGTTCGCGCGCGGAGTCGTCCATCTTCTGCAACGCACTCTCGCAAGAGCAACCCGATCGCGCCACGAGGATCTGCGGCATCACCCATCAGTTGGACTGATGAATAGGGTTGACACCATGTCGACCTCCGCCCCTGACTACGTGATCATCGGTGCCGGCTCGAGCGGGTCCACGCTCGCCGGGCGCCTGTCCGAGGACCCTGACGTCCAGGTCCTGCTGCTCGAAGCCGGCGGCAAGGACAGCAGCATCAACGTCAAGATCCCCGCGGCCTTCCCCAACCAGTTCCACACCAAGCTCGACTGGGACTACGAGACCGAGCCGGAGCCCGGCTGCGACGGGCGGCGGCTCTACGTCCCCCGCGGCAAGATGCTCGGCGGCTCCTCCTCGATGAACGCGATGCTCTACGTGCGCGGCCGCCCGATCGACTACGACATGTGGGTGGAGGCCGGCGCGACCGGCTGGGGCTGGGACGACGTCCTGCCCTACTTCCTGAAGTCCGAGGACAACCAGCGCGGCGCCTCGGAGTTCCACGCCGTCGGCGGGCCGCTGACGATCTCCGAGCAGCGCTCCCCGCGGCCGCTGTGCCGCGAGCTGCTGGCCGCCTCCGAGGCCGCCGGCCTGCCGCGGATCAACGACTACAACGGGCCCGAGCAGGACGGCGTCTCGATGTTCCAGGTGCACCAGCGCAACGGGCGCCGCTGGAGCGCGGCCGACGCGTTCCTGAAGCCGGCGATGAAGCGACCCAACCTCACGGTCGTCACGGGCGCGCAGGTGCTCGGCCTCATCGTCGAGGGCGATGCCGTGACCGGCGTGCGCTACAAGCGCGGCCGCAAGGAGGAGTCCGTGCGGCCGGCCCGCGAGACGATCCTCTGCGCGGGTGCGCTGAACTCGCCGCAGATCCTCATGGTGTCCGGCATCGGTCCGGCGGCGGGTCTGGAGTCGGTCGGGGTGAAGGTGCTGCACGACCTCGAGGGCGTCGGGCAGAACCTGCAGGACCACCCGTTCCTGACCATGAACTACGAGGTGCGCGACAGCGACACGCTCTACGGCGCGACGCACCCGAAGTTCCTGGCGGAGTGGGCGCTGCGGAAGTCCGGCAAGCTGACGTCGACCGCGGCCGAGGTCTGTGGCTTCTGGCGGTCGCGGGCGGGCCTGCCCGCCGCCGACATCCAGTTCCACATGGGTGGGCTGTACTTCGAGAAGCACGGGTCGGAGGAGCTCGACGCGCACGCCGCGGTCGTGGCGCCGACGCTGGTGGCGCCGAAGTCGCGCGGTGAGGTGACGCTGCGGTCGGCAGACCCGCTGGCCAAGCCGAAGATCCTCACCAACTCGCTCACCGAGCCGGAGGACGTCGCCGCGATGTTGGCCGGCATGCGCAAGGCGCGCGAGATCGTCGCCGCCGAGCCGCTGGCCTCGAAGATCGTGCGCGAGGTGCTGCCCGGCCCGGGGTACGGCGACGACGACCTCGAGACCGCGCTGCGGGAGCGGGTCGAGCTGATCTACCACCCGACCAGCACGTGCGCGATCGGGTCCGTCGTTGACCCCGAGCTGCGGGTCCGTGGGCTGACGGGCATCCGGGTCGTCGACGCGTCGGTGTTCCCCGTGATCCCCGGTGGCAACACCAACGCACCGGCGATCATGGTCGCCGAGCGGGCTGCGGACCTCATCCGCGGTCGCGTGCCTGTCCCGGCCTGATCCTGGGTAGACCGTCGGCGATGCCCTCCGAGATCACCGTGGTCATCGCCGACGACAACCCGGTCAACCGGATGCAGGTCGAGCGCGCCCTCGCACGGGTGGCCGACATCACGCTCATCGCCTCGTGCGAGGACGGCAGCACTGCGCTGGACGCCATCCGCGAGCACCGTCCCGACGTCGCGCTGCTGGACCAGTACATGCCGGGGCTGGACGGGCTGGACGTCGCGCGTACGGCCAAGGACGAGGGCATCGACGTCGCGGTCGCGATCATCTCCGCGGGGCTCGACGGCGTGGCGATGCCGGACGTCGCCGCCGCCGGCGTCACCGAGCTGATGGAGAAGGGGGCGCTGTCCCCGCTGCAGCTCACCCAGCGGATCCGCACGCTGGCCGAGGCGCGCCGGGCCGACCGCCGCACGGCCTAGGGCCACGCCGGTGGTGTGAAAGGTCGCCCCCGAGGTGGGGCGATCGCCACCCTGGGGTGGCCGTGCGTGACGGGCGCCCGCCCGTCAGGAGGGTATGGCTGTTGTCACTCTCCTCACCGGTCGCGCCCGTCGCGCCGCGGTCCTCGCCCTCGCCGCCGTCGCCTGCGCTCCCGCCGCGGCGTCCGCCGCGTCCTTCACCGACCAGCTCGATGCCGTCGCCGGCCCGGCGATGGAGGGCCTGATCCGCGCGCAGCGCGAGGACGGCACCTTCAAGGACACGACCAAGGGCAGCGTCGGTGGCATCGGCCTGACGAAGGCGGCGTTCGCCGCATCGCACCAGTCGCTGCGGTTGTCGAGCGATGCGGCGACCTCCCGCCGTCTCCTGGCCCGCCGCGTCCTGACGCGCGGCACCGGCGGCTCCAACGTCCTCGACAAGTGGGCGGTCGCGCTGTGGGCGTCGGCGGAGCGCGCGGCCGACGGGCCGCTGTCCGGCAGGCTGGACGCGCGGCTGCGCGAGCTCGGGCGGCTGCATGCGCCCGGCGTCGCCGACGCCTGCTTCCAGCGCAGCGACTGCTTCAACAACTACTCGCTCGTGTCCCGAGTGCTGAACCTGGAGCTGGCGGCGTCCGGGCTGAAGAGCTCGACCGCCGGCGCACGGCTCGCCCGCCCGGCGTTGCGGGACGAGTCGCTGCGCTGGCTGCGCGACGTCCTGCCCCGGACGACGGCGCAGAGCGCGCGGGTCATCGCACCCGGCCAGGGCACGTTCACGGCCGCGGCGCTGAGCGACCCGCACACCTACCCGCTGGCCTACCAGACGCTGTGCACCGCGCTGCTGACGCGGGCGGTCACGCTGGGCGGCTCCTCGACCCCGAAGAAGGTCTGGCAGCTGCTGCGCGCCGCCCTGTGGGAGAACGTCGGCTTCACGGCGCCCAACGGCGAGATCACCTACCTCGGCCGCGGGCAGGACGAGGTCTGGACGCTGGCGGCGAACCTGTATGCCGGTGTGCAGGGCAGCGTCCTGTTCGCGTCGCGTGACCCGCGGCTGGCCGCGCGCCTGCGCCGGGTCGCGGAGATCGAGCTCGCCGCGCTGGCCGGCCGGCTCACCGACACCGGCCTGGCCCAGACGCCGCTGAACCGGGCGGGCCGGGCGGGCATCGACCACTACGCCTCCCAGATCGGCAACGCGTCGCTGGCGCTGACCTGGCTGGAGCTGGCGCGCGATGCCTCCACGGCCATGGCCGGCGACGTGTCCTACCTGCCGTCGGAGGTGGACGGCGGGCGTGCCTCAGACCCGCAGGGCAACGGGCTGCTGACGCTGCGCAAGGGGGACGTCTGGCTGGCGGTCCACCGCCGTCGTGACCACCGCTCCGACGCGCGTCAGGACTTCGGTCTGCTGCGGGCGCTGCGCAGGAACGCGGACGGCCGCTACGAGTCGCTGATGCCCGAGCGGCCCATCGTCCGTCCCGGTCAGGCCAGCCCCGCGGGCGGCCCGATGCTGCTCAGCGGCGGTGTCGCCTACGCGCCGTCGGTCACGCGGGGTGGTGCCGAGGCGTCGTCGATCCGGCTCTCCGGTGGCTGGGGTGGCGTCGCCTCCGGCAGCTGGACGTTCGCGCCCACCGCCGAGGGTGTGCAGATGACCAGCACCTGCCCGTCCGGCCGGGCGCTGCAGCTCACGGTCTTCCTCCCCAAGGAGGGAGAGCTGACCCGGCGCGAGCGCCTGCTCGCCCGGGGCGGCTACACCGTCCGCTTCAGCCAGCCGGTCAGCGCCACCACGATGTCCACCACCTACGGCAGCGCCCGCGAGCCGCGCCTCACCGCGCTGAAGGTCCGCACCGCCTGCACCACCAAGCCGTTGAAGGTGACCTACACCGGCACCGTCCTGGCGCGAGGCTGACCGACCCGAGTCCGACATATCGAACCGCCGCTCCAACAAACCGGACATGGTGCCTGGCACCATGTCCGGTTTGCTGGAATGGCGGTTCGATATTCTGGAATGCGGGCCTGGCACCATTTCTGCGGTGGTGTTTCGTTGGTGCTCTGAGTCGTGGCTGAACGTGTGTCCAAACCGCTGCTGCTGACCGCCGCCATCGCGGGCGCGGTGACGCTGAGCTCGCTCGCGGGCGTGGGTGCGACGACGGCCACGGCGTGTGCGCAGCAGTTGCCCAACGTGCCGGACCTGCCGGTGCCGACGGTGGGTCCGATCGACCCGACGTGCGGGCGGGTGCCCGACACCGACCGTGACGGGGTCCTCGACTTCCAGGACAACTGCCAGCGGCTCTACAACCCGTCCCAGCCGGACACCGACCACGACTCCGGAGCACCGCCCTACGAGGCGGTGCCGATCAGCTACCGCGACCCGACGACGGGCGGCGACTCCTGCGACGTCGACGACGACGGCGACGCCGTGCAGGACGCCGGCGACAACTGCCCGAAGGTCGCCAACAAGGACCAGGCCGACACCGACGGCGACGGGCTCGGGGACCTCTGCGACCCGGAGACCAGGAAGCCCGACCCGGCCGCGGCCGCCGCGGCCAAGCGGGCCCCGAAGGTCACGGTCCTGAAGCTGGCCCGGCGCTACCGCGCCCAGCAGATCAAGGCCGGGCTGGCCGTGCCGGTGCGCTGCGACGCGCCGTGCCTGCTGAAGGCGACGCTGACGACGGGCCGCACGACCCTGGGCACCGCCGCCGGCGGGTTGGAGGACCGCGGCGACACCTACCTCTTCGTGAAGGTCAGGCAGACGCCCAGGCGGGCCACGAAGGCGACGCTGAAGGTCACCGCGTCCGACGACGCCGGCCACCGCGCGTCGCAGACCCGCACGATCACGCTCGGCGGCTGAGCCTCCGCGCCCTGGGGTGGTGGGCCCCAGCGACGCTGAGCGTCACCCATTCCCACCACCCGGATGGGCGGCGCGCGACGCCTACCGCTGCAGCGCCACGGTCAGGTGGCGCGACCTCGAGGTGTTGCCCGCCGCGTCGGCGGCGGACACCGTGAAGCGCAGCTTGGGGTGGCGGCGGCGCTTGAGGTCGCGCGTCACCAGCGCCGCCAGCCGCTTGGACAGCGTCACCGGCACGGCGACGCCGCCCCCGCCGACCGACACGGTGGCCGACGCCGGCGTCAGCCGCGAGTTGATGCCGCCCGCCTCCAGGAAGCCCGACACCTGCACCAGCGCACGTTCGGAAGCGGTGACCAGCAGCGTCACGCGCCGCCGCGCCGGCGTGATGCGCTGCAGCGTCGAGCCGCCGACCGAGACCGACGGGCGCGTCGTGTCCTTCTGCGCCGACGTGGCACCCGCGGGCGGCGTCACGTTCTCGCGCGTGAGGCGCTCGCAGTTGGTCACGGTGTCGGCCTGGTCGACCACGGCCGTGTCCTCACCGGTGCCGCAGTCGACGACGTCACCCCAGCCGTCGGAGGCCTGGACGGTGTCGTTGCCGTCGCCCGCGTCGATCGTGTCCGCGCCGAGGCCACCGTTGACGCGGTCCTCCCCGGCTCCGCCCCGCAGGACATCATCGCCATCCTCGCCGAGGACCTGGTCGTTGCCGGCCCCGCCCCCGAGGTCGTCGTTGCCCTGGCCGCCGTTGACGGTGTCGTAGCCGCCGGCCGCCCCCAGCGTGTCGGCGCCGACGCCGCCGGACAGCGTGACCGGGACCTCGTCGACCGCCCAGGCGACGCGGTCCTCGCCGGGACCGGAGTTGATCGTGACGCTGGTGTAGCCCTTCTTCTCGCAGAAGACCTCCACCACGTTGCCGGCGCCGTTGAGCCTGCCCGGCGAGCACGGCGGCGACGGGAAGTTCATGCCGTACGGATCGGCCACGTCGACGAAGTGCAACCGTCCCTTGCCGTCATGGTCGACGCTCAGCGCGTTGGCGATGCCGGCGTCCTCGTTGACGAAGTACAGGACGCCGCCCGACACCGTCATCTTGGAGTCCGCGGACGCGCTCGCAGGAGCCACGACCAGCGCCAGGAGCGCGCAACCGACCAGATGCGCGCCCCGCACCCGCACCTACTTCGCCGTCGCGGACATCTCGGCCGACGCGACGAGCTTGGCGCTCTTGACCTGCTTGACGCGCACGACGCCGTGGCGCAGCGTCTTGCGGCCCGACTTCAGCGCCCAGCGGTAGGACCCCGCCACCGCGGTGCCGCTCACGCGGACCTTCGCGCCGTGCTTCTTGGGGACGGACACCACGGCCACGTTCTTGCCACCGCGGCGGAAGACCAGCTTCAGGCCCTTGGCCGTCCGGCGGACCGGCACGGAGAAGACGAAGCGGCCGATCTTGCGCGCCATCGCACCCGGGGCCGGCGCGGGCAGCGGCGGCTCGACGGCCTTCGGCGGCAGCGTCACACCCATCCGCTTGGCCCGCTGCACCTCGGCCGGCCCGGCGGTCGCCGGCCAGCGCTTGCCGTCCTCGCCGGTGTACTTCAGGACGTCGAGGCCACGGTCCATGTCCGTGGCGAAGATGTAGCCACGGTGCGGCTTGGCCGACCAGTACATGGTCGACGGCGTCGCCTTGAACGAGCCGAGCTCGACCGGGTTGGCCGGGTCGGAGAAGTCCAGGACGTGCGCGCCCTCGGAGTACCAGGCCTGCGTGAGGCGGTTCTCGTCGGGTGCCTGCCAGAAGACGTGGCCGGTGCAGGTGCCGGGGGCGACCTTCGCCGGGCCGGTGTTCCAGGAGCCCAGCTCGGTCAGGCCGCCGCCCTGGATCGTGCCGTCGGCGTTGGCCGCGAAGAAGTGGACCGAGCCGACGTCGACCGTCGCCGGGCCCGCGCCGATGCGACCGCAGAACGCACCGACCGGCGCGCCGACGTCCACGGCGGACTCGTCGTCCATGACGATGACGTCGCGCTTGAAGTTCGGCTCGGCCTGGTGGCTGATCGTGGAGTCCGGCGTGATGGCCTGCTGCATCATCGTCGGCGCCATCGGGTTGGACAGGTCGAAGACGTCGGTGGAGTGGATGGACGCCGAGTACATCAGCGTCTTGCCGTCGGGCCGGTGGTCGACGTAGGTGTCGTGCGCCAGG
>CAYUDT010000065.1:0-27592 GCA_964443695.1 uncultured Conexibacter sp.
CGACGACGCGGTCTACGTGCTCATCAAGCAGAAGATCACGTTCACGACGCTGACGTCCGACCTGAACCGGGTCATCGGCCTGGAGGGCTGCCTGGCCGGCAACGTCCCGAAGGGCAAGAAGCCGTTCGGGGCCAAGGGCGGGCCTTGCTGGAAGCTCGCGGCGGCCAAGCCGGCGCGCGTCGTCTTCGGACCGGGCACGTTCCTGAACACGTCGGTCGGTCGCCTGGCCGACGAGTACCAGTCGCGCTTCACCCAGTTCACCCAGCAGCGCGACGACGCGGCCCGGGCCGCGATCGAACTGGCCAAGAAGCGCGGCTACTCCAAGGCACAGCAGACCAGGGTCGCCCAGGAGGCGCAGTCGCTGGTGCTCCAGCAGTTCATGCAGCAGGTGCTGCCGCTGGTCACCCAGTACGGGCTGAGCCCGACGCAGATCCCGACGCTGAACGACACCGGCCTCGTCAGCCGCATCGTCTTCGACGAGACCAAGCCGGCCTGCACCCCGAAGGCGCGCTTCGCCTACATCTTCCCGGGCTGCCAGAGCGCGCTGATCCAGGTGCGCCTGAAGCCCGACCTGACCGAGCACGAGCGCCGCAACGCCATCACCCTGATCCGCGCCGCCGCCCGGATGAAGGAGTGGACGCTGTCGGAGGGCAAGGGCCGCTACGTCGTCACCGGCGCGCCCGTCGTCGTCGGCGACCTGGCGAGGTCGGTGACCGACTCCACCGAGGTCCTGCTCATCGCGGCGGTGCTGCTCATGGCGCTGGCGCTGGCGCTTGCGTTCCGGGCGCCGCTGCGGCTGCTGCCGCTGGGCGTCGCGCTGGCCGGGCTCGGGCTGACGTTCGGCCTGCTCGCGGTGTTCGGCGCGTCGTTGACGATGGCGTCGATCGCCGTACTGCCGGTGCTGGTCGGCCTGGGCGTCGACTACGCCATCCAGCTGCAGTCGAGGATCCAGGAGGAACCCGCACCGTCCGTGGCGGCCGCGGCGGCGCGGGTGGCCGTCCGCGGAGCACCCACGGTCGCGACGGCGGCCGCGGCCACGGCCGCAGGCTTCCTGGTCCTGATCATCTCTCCGGTGCCGATGGTGCAGGGCTTCGGCCTGATCATGGTCGGCGGCATCGCGGTGACCCTGGCCTGCGCGCTGACGCTGGGCATCGCCGTCCTGGCGCTGGCCGACCGGCGCTCCGCGACGGGCGGCAGGTCCGGCACGGGTGTGCTGGGCGATTCGCTGCGCGGGGCCGGGGAGATCGTCTTCGAGAACGCCGTGACGCGGCGCCTGCGGACGTGGACGGCCAACGGGTGGCAGCGGGCGCTGCGCGCGTCCACCGTGCGCCCGACCCGCGTCCTGGGCGCCGCCGTCGCCATCGCGGTCATCGGCTGGGGCCTGGACACGCAGACCGGCGTCGAGTCGGACATCACCAAGCTCGTGCCGCAGAACCTCGGCGCGTTGCGGGACCTCACCGCGCTGGAGGAGTCGACCCATGTCGGCGGCGAGATCGACGTGGTGGTGCGCGCCGATGACGTGGCCGACCCGAAGGTCATCGGCTGGATGAGCGACTACCAGGCGCGCCTGACCAAGAAGTACGGCTACTCGTCCTCGCGCGGCTGCGGCAAGGCCGAGCTGTGCCCGGCGTTCTCGCTGCCCGACCTGTTCACCAACGGCGTGAAGTCCAAGGCACAGGTCTCGGCGCTGCTGGACCAGGTGCCGGCCTACTTCTCCCAGAACGTCATCACCGAGGACCGCAAGACCGCCACGCTGGCCTTCGGCATCCGCCTGATGCCGCTGGACCGCCAGGAGGAGGTCGTGCAGGAGATGCGCCGCACGCTGGACCCGCCGGCCGGCGTGAAGGCCGAGCTGGCCGGCCTGCCGGTGCTGGCCGCGGACGCCAACGCGGCCGTCGCGTCACCGTGGCGACGGGCGCTGCTGGCCCTGCTGGGCCTCCTTGCCGTGGGCGCCGTCCTGTTGCTGGCCTTCCGTGACCGGCGCCGCGCGCTGATCCCGCTGATCCCGATCGCGCTGGCCACCGGCTGGAGCGCGCTGGTGCTCTTCATCACGCGGATCCCGCTGAACCCGATGAGCGTCACGCTCGGCGCGCTGGTCATCGCGATCTCCACCGAGTTCTCGGTGCTGCTCTCGGAGCGCTTCCGCCAGGAGCGCGCCTCCGGGCACGACGTGTCGGCGGCGCTGTCTCGCGCCTACTCCTCGACCGGTGCCGCGGTGCTCGCGTCCGGCGCGACCGCGATCACGGGCTTCGCCGTGCTCGTGCTGTCGGACATCCGCATGCTGCGCGACTTCGGCATCGTCACCGTCGTGGACCTGCTCGTCTCGCTGCTGGGCGTGATGGTCGTCCTGCCCGCGGTCCTCGTGCTCGCCGAGCAGGGGCGGCTGGGCTGGCCGTCAGTGCGCCTGCGCCGTCCGCCGCTGCCGCGCCGTCCGCGACGCCGGCGCAGCACGCCTGCGGGAGAGCCCGCCTGATGTTCTTCGCCGACGGCGGCGACGGGCCGCTCGGCTTCGGCGGCGGTGAGGAGGACCGCCCGCCGGAACGCCTGCCCGCCGAGCCCGCCCGTGACCCCACGGGCGAAGGTCCCCGCGATCGGATGCCCGGCGCGAGCACCGCGCGCTACGGGTGGATCGTCGGCGGCATCGCGCTGGTGCTGCTGGTCTACATCGGCCTGAACACGCTGCGCAGCAGCGGTGACAGCGTCGGATCGCGCGGACCGGAGGCGGGGGACAAGGCGCACGCGTTCGCCGCGCCCCTGGCCACGAGCGACCTCGAGGGCGACGTCAACGTCGCCACCAAGCGCGACCAGGGCGAGGCCGGTGACACACCGGCCTGCGAGGTCCACCTCGCCGGCGCGCTGAACATCTGCGACACGTGGAACGCCAAGCCGACGGCGATCCTCTTCTTCGTCGACCGCTCCCGGCAGTGCATCGACGAGCTGGACACGTTCAGCGACGTCGCGCGCAGGCACCCGGGCGTCAGCGTCGTCGGCGTGTCGATCAAGGGCAAGCGCTCCCACGTCGCCGACCTGGTCCGCGGGCACCGCTGGAGCTTCCCGGTCGTCTACGACCACGACGGCGTGCTGGCCAACCTCTACGGGGTCGCCGTCTGCCCGCAGGTCACCTACGTCCGCCGCGGCGGCAAGGTCGCGGGCACCAACATCGGCAAGCTCTCGGTCGAGGCGGTCGAAGCCCAGTTGAAGGCCCTGGAGTCCGGCGCCGTCGACGTCGTGACGTAGGCGTAGGCTCGCCAGCGCAGTGGCGGTTGACGATCCCCTGATCGAGGAGGGCGCGGTGTCGGCGGCGGTGCGCGAGGAGCACCCCGGACTGCGGCTCTGCTCGATCCTCGCGCCGGGTGGCCCCGTGCGATCGCCCCGCGAGATCAGGCTGCGCCTCAAGCAGCTCTCCTCGCGCTTCTCCGGGCCACGGGCGGTGTCGATGCGGTCCGAGCCGATCCCGCACGCCTATCGCGTCTTCTACCGCCACATCGGGCTCGATCCTGACGACCCGGAGACGCGCACCCCCGTCGAGGAGGCGGCGATGCGGCGGCTCGTCGAGGGCGGCTTCACGTCCCACGACCTCGTGCAGGACGCGGTGCTCCTGGCGATCGTGGAGACCGGCGTCCCGATCTGGGCGGTGGACGACGACACGCTGCGGGGCGCGCTGTGCGTCCGGGAGACCACTCACGGTGAGCGGCTCGGCACCGGGGAGTACGCCAACGAGCTGCCGGCCGGCCGGTTGGTCGTCGCCGACGATGCCGGTCCGGTCGCGGTGCTGTTCGGGGAGCTGGCCGACGAGCGCCGTCCGAGCAGGAGCACCACGTCGCTGCGCATCTTCGCCCTGCAGGTCGACGGGGTCCCGGAGCTCCACGTGGAAGAGGCCTTGTGGCTGTGCGCCGAGGCGTTGGACGCTGGGTAGGACCCTGGGTATCCTGAGGATCGGAGAGGGTTCCACGTGGTCGTCGTCGCACATCCGGTCGGGTTCGTCGGGCAGCAGCCCGACGAGAGCGCTGCGCGCGCCGACCTGAAGGCCCAGATCGCGCGCCTGGAGCGCGACCTGGCCGCCGCGCTCGTCGCGGTCTTCCCACACGGCACCATCACCGCGCTGGACACCCGCGCCGGTGCGCGGGTGCGTGGGCCGCGCCTGCTGGGCCTGGCCGAGCTGGAGGAGCTCCGCGACGACCTGGCCGCGCAGCTGAAGCTCGCGCGGCAGCGGTTGACCGAGCGCAGCGCCGACCAGCAGCGCGCACGTGAGCGCCTGGAGGCGATGCTCCTCGCGCCCGGCAAGCACAAGTTCCACCGGGTCGCCAACCGCGATCTCGGGGAGGGCGGCTGCGGCGTCTACGTGGTGCGCCCGCGCTACGGCCTCATCGGCATGCTGGCCGGCTGGTGGCACGTCAAGCTCTCCAGCGGCTGCCCGTTACGCCGTCGCCGGTAGGTTCTGACGTCCATGGGAAAGCGTTCTCGTAAGCGTGACGTGCCCTCGCGCCCGTCCGGCGCGCCGAGGCCGGCGCCCGCGCCGCAGCCGGCGGCCCCGCGCACGCCGCGCCGCAAGGCCAGCCTCGACGAGCTGCCCCCGCCGCCATGGGCGCCGTTCCCGCTGGTTGAGCTGTGCGTCCTGCTCGG
This sequence comes from uncultured Conexibacter sp., assembly GCA_964443695.1. Lineage (GTDB taxonomy): Bacteria > Actinomycetota > Thermoleophilia > Solirubrobacterales > Solirubrobacteraceae > Paraconexibacter. Next base: position 4,624 of record CAYUDT010000065.1, read on the forward strand.
TCTGGTCCTGATGGGCATCGGCTTCATCGGCGGGGGTGACCGGCGCCCGACGCTGATCGTGGCGGGCGTCGGCCTGGCCGCGGTGGCCGGCCTGGAGCAGGGCATCCGCGAGCACGCGGCGGGCTTCCGCTCACACACGACGATGCTGGCCGGCGTCGCCGCGGTGGCGCTGGCGATCGTGACGACCCTCATCGGCGTGCCGCACGAGGTCGCCCTGGGCATCGCCGTCGCCGGCTTCGGCGCGGCGTTCTACATCCTGCGCAAGGTGTTCGCCGAGCGCAGCGGCGGCTTCGGCTTCCGCGCCTAGCGCGACGGCCCCGAAACGCCGACGGCCCGACCGAATGGCCGGGCCGTCTGCTGCTACATGACCTGCAGGCTGTCTCTACACGAGAACCGTGTCACGACGGGATGCCAACAGCATGTCGGCAAGCGCCTTGCGCTGACGGTCGGTCATCGTGCCGATCGTCTTGTTCTCGGACATCGGGACACCCTGGAGGAACTTGCGGCAGCGCGTGAGGCCCCAGCGGTGCTGGCTCATGAGCAGGTCGGCGACGGTCATCGTCTCCGCCTCCCACGGTGCATCGAGAATGACCTCAGCGGCGCACATCTCCCCGTCCGCCACCCGCCGCTTGAGGTCGGCTCGGGCGAGCCTGACCTCGTTGGCGCGGGCAAGCGCGCGCAGATGTTGCGGGCGCGCAGGGGCGATCGTCGCTGTGGCGTTCATACGTCCTCCTGTCGACCGGTGTGGCACCCGATCGACGACTCTCCATGATGGTTGATGCGTGCTGCGTCGCAAGGGCCGGGGGCCCTCTCGTAGGTGTCCCGCGAGGACGCGCGCCTCCCCAGTCGGCGGCGCATCACTCGGTGAACCCCTCTCCCCGGCGCCATCGCTGACGCCCCACGAACGTACGCGTTCCCGGACGCCTCCGTCAACGTGTGAACTTGCACAACATCCGCTCAGAGCGCACTTTTTTCTTGGGCTCGGACCTCGTCCAAATCTGTACAAAGGCTGCTGCCGTCCGTGCCCCGACAGTTCGTCGGACACCTGTTGAGTGCCTACCCTGATTTCCGTGCTGACGGCGCGCCGGACGCTGTCACGAGGACACCCGGTCCAGCGAACGCCGGTCAGTGCGCGCCGGGGCCGGGCAGCGGCCCGTGCTCGGCCTCGAACGTCGCCTTGACCTGGGTGAAGGTCTCCAGCGCGCGGTCGAGGACCTCACGGTCGTGGGTCGCCATGACCGACGTGCGCAGCAGCGCGCCCCCCGGGGGCACCGCGGGATGCAGCGCGGTGTTGACGAACACCCCGGCCTCGTAGAGGCCCTTCCACAGCAGCGCGCACTTCCAGTCGTCCCCGACCAGCACCGGCACGATGGGCGTGACGACGTCGCTGCCGTCGGGCAGCCGCTGCGGCTGCACCACGGCGAAGCCGCGCTCCTCCAGGCCGTCGCGGAGGTAGCGCGCGTTGTCCAGGACGCCGGCCAGCAGCGCCGGGCCCTCGTCGGAGCGCAGCACGCGCAGGGCGGCCAGCGCGGCGCCCATCGCCGCCGGGACGGCGGACGCGGTGAAGAGGAAGGCGCGCGACTGAATGCGCAGGTACTCGATGACGTCGGCCGGGCCGGCGACGAAGCCGCCGCAGGACGCCAGCGACTTGGAGAACGTGCCCATCCGCAGGTCCACGCGGTCCTCCACGCCCAGCAGCTCGGCGGTGCCGGCGCCGCGGGCGCCCAGGACGCCGGCGCCGTGCGCCTCGTCGACCATGAGGCGGGCGTTGTAGCGCTCGCAGAGGTCGGCGATCCTCGGGAGGTCGGCGATGTCGCCCTCCATCGAGAACACGCCGTCGACGACGACGAGGATGCCGCCACCGTCGTTCTGCGCGTTGGTGAGCGCCTTCTCGAGCTTGTCCAGGCGGTTGTGGCGAAACGGGCGCAGCTTGGCCTTGGAGAGCAGGCAGCCGTCCAGGATGGAGGCATGGTCGCCGGAGTCGGCGATGACCGTGTCCCCGACGGTGAGGATGGTGCCCAGCGTGCCGACGTTGGCCTGGTGGCCGGTGGTGAAGACGATCGCGTCCTCGGTGCCCATCCAGTCGGCGATCTCGCGCTCGAGGTCGAGGTGCAGCGGCGTGGTGCCGTTGAGCAGCCGCGAGCCGGTCAGGCCCGTGCCGTAGACGTTCAGCGCGTCCTGGGCGCCCTGGATGACGCGCTCGTCGCTGGTGAGACCGAGGTAGTTGTTGGAGCCGAGCATGATCCGCTCGGCGCCCTCCATGACCATGACCGGGCGGGCAGGTCCGTCGATGGTGCGGAAGTAGGGGAGGGCGTCCGCCGCGCGCGCTGCCGCGAGGATCTCCTTGCGCTCGTGGTTGCGAGCCTTGGCGAAGACGTCGGGAATCTCCGGGACAGTGGCCATCAGTAGGGTGCTCCGTCGTGCCAGTTGAAGTGAGACCGGTCGCGTCGCGACGCGACCTGAAGGCCTTCATCGACCTCCCGTTCCGGCTCCATGCTACTTCGCCGGTCTGGATCCCCCCGCTCAAGCTGGACCAGCGGATGCTGCTGTCCAAGCGGCTCAACGCGTTCTTCAAGCACGGGGAGGCCGAGTACTTCCTGGCTTGGAGGGGCGAGCGCGTCGTCGGGCGCATCACGGCCCACATCGACCACAAGTTCAACGAGTTCCAGGGCAACGACTGGGGCTGGTTCGGATGGATCGAGTTCGAGGACGATCCGGAGGTCGTCACGGCGCTGCTCGACGCCGCTGCGGGCTGGCTGAAGGGCCGTGGGCGCGACCGCATGATCGGCCCGGCCAACTTCATCCCCAACGACGAGTCCGGCATCGTCATCGAGGGCTTCGAGCGCGAGCCGTTCATCCGCCAGCCCTGGCACCCGCCCTATTACCAGCAGCGCTGCGAGGAGGCGGGCCTCGCGAAGGTCGTCGACCTCTTCATGTACGAGCTCTACGTCAACGAGCGCGACAAGGTCATGCCCGTGCTCTGGGAGCTTGCCGATGACGTCGAGCCCAAGCACGGCATCGTCGTGCGCAAGATGTCGCGGCGCTCGCTGCGCAAGGACTTCGACACCTTCGGCGAGATCTACAACAAGGCCTGGAAGCGCAACTTCGGGTTCACGCCGTACGGCAAGGAGGACCTCGACGCCTACGCCCAGGAGATGCAGCTCGTCTTCGACAAGCACTGGTTCATGATCGCCGAGCGCAAGGACACCGGCGAGGCCGTGGCCGCCGCGATCACCGTCCCCGACGTCAACCAGGTGCTCAAGCACATGAACGGCCGGCTGCTGCCGTTCGGCTGGTGGAAGTTCCTCAACCGCCAGAAGTACATGACGCGCGTGCGCGTCGGGTTCCTCGGCGTCAAGCCCGAGTACCAGCACACCGGCGTCGCCGCGCGGCTCTACCAGGAGCACTTCAACATGGCCGAGGTGCGCCCGCAGACCTGGGGCGAGATGGGCTGGATCCTGGAGACCAACACCGCGATGAACCGCGGCATGGAGGCGATGGGCGGCAAGATCGTCAAGCGCTATCGCCTCTACGAGCGCCTGCTGGCCGAGGGTGCCGAGCCCTACCTCAAGCCCGACGCCTGACCGGACCCGGACATGGACCTCCAGCGTCGCCTCGTCTCCCGCGAGGGAGAATTCCTGCTCTTCGCGCTGACACCGCCACGGTTGTCGACGAGCCCCGAGCACGCCCAGGAGATCGCGGACGTCACCCTCGAGCGCTTGGGGACGCTCGGCATCGACGGCCTGATCCTCTACGACATCGACGACGAGTCCGACCGCAACCCCGACGAGCGGCCGTTCCCGTTCCTGCCGACGATGGACCCCGCCGACTACCTCGACCGGCACCTGCAGGCCTGGAGCACGCCGGTCATCGTCTACCGCGCGACGGCGAAGTACGGCGAGCAGGAACTGCGCGCTTGGCTCAGCGGTCAGGACACCGCCAGGCGGATGACGGTCCTCGTCGGGGCGGCCTCGCAGACCAAGCCCGTCGCGACGACGCTGCGCAGGGCCCAGCAGCTGCGCACCGAGGTCAACCCGGACCTGCTCCTGGGGGGTGTGGCCATCCCCGAGCGCCACACGCGCAACGGCGACGAGCACCTGCGGCTGATCGCCAAGCAGGAGGCCGGATGCGCGTACTTCGTGACCCAGATCGTCTACGACGTCAACGCTGCCAAGAACCTCGTGTCCGACTACGCCTATGCGTGCCGGGACCGCGGCATCACCCCGGTCCCCCTCGTGTTCACGCTGTCGGTCTGCGGCTCGATGAAGACGTTGGAGTTCCTCCGCTGGCTGGGCATCGACGTGCCGCGCTGGATCGAGAACGACCTGCGCCACGCCCACGACACGCTCGAGGCCTCCGTCGACCACGCCGAGGCCACCGCGCTGGAGCTGATGTCCTTCTGCCGCCACCTCGGCGTTCCGTTCGGCATCAGCATCGAGTCGGTCTCGATCCGCAAGGTCGAGATCGAGGCGAGCGTCCGGCTGGCCGGCCGGCTCGGTCCTGCGCTCGCGCGCTGACGATCGCGGGCCACCACGTGGCCGAGCGGTCGTCGGGATCGGCTGAGCCGCCGGCCCGCGCTCAGTCGCGGCGGGAGTAGGTGCCGAACACGCGGTCCCACCAGGGAGCGGACACGCCGTAGCCGGTCGTGTCGTCCTGGAAGTGGTGGCGCATGTGCAGCTCGCGGAGCTTCTTGCCGGCGCGGGTGCGGGGCGTGGCGTGGTGGACGTAGTAGTGCGTCATGTCGTACGCCAGGTAGCCGAGGAAGAAGCCGGCGCTGATCGCGCAGGCGGCGGCGAACGGGAACATCGCCTGGAAGAGCAGGGCGAACAGCGACGCGAGCGGCAGGGACGCGCTGGGGGGCATGACCAGGCGCAGCGGGTCGTTGGGGTGGTCGTGATGGACGCCGTGGATCATCCAGTGCAGCCGCGCGCCGATGCCCTTCTCGGGCTCGAAGTGGAACACGACGCGGTGCAACCAGTACTCGGTGAGCGTCCACACGATGTAGCCGACGATGAGGTAGCCGAAGACCGCGGCGGTCCGGGTGCCCGCGAACGCGAGGTAGGCGAAGACGCCGATGATCGGGACGAAGATCGCGGGGACGACCGCCACGTGCACGCGCGTGAACCGGTCCAGCAGGGGAGAGGCGAACATCGGGGGCGACGCTCGAAGCTCCTCAGACCGCGAGGAATACGAGGAGCTGTGCTCGCCCTGACCGTGCATGAGGGACACCTTACAAATGTCGCGTACGGACTCTGGGGGGTTTCGGCCACCCGCCGGGGGCGGGGCTAGACTTCGCAGGCGTGTCCGAGACCCGAGCGCCTGCCGAGGACGACGTCGAAGAGGTCGACGCGCTGCCGGTCGTGGCCACGGCACGCCTTCCCGCCCCGGCGCCCGAGCCGCCGCGGGGCATGGTCGTCAGGCCCATCGGACAGGTCGTCGCGCAGGCGGCCGCCGTCGCCGTGACGTCGTTCGCCGCGGGCGCGCTGGCCACCGCCGTCGTCCGCAAGGCCAAGCGGCCCGCCCGCCGTCCGGCCGCCCGTCGTGACGAGACCCTCCACGTCGTCGCGACGCGCACGTTCCTCGTGGACGTGCACATGCTCGGCGGACGGGAGTGAAGCCGCCGCCCTGGCCCGGGGCGTGCGAGGAGCGGGTCGAGCTCACGCCCGTGTGGCCGCTCAGGCTGCCCGGGGTGGGCCTGGACGGGCTGTGGCGTCGCCGCGGCGCGCTCATGCGCGAACGCCTCCTGCACCACGGCGATGACGCCGTCGTCGTGCGGCTGGCGCAGCCGGCGTCCGACCGCATCGTCATCGGTGCGCGCAGCGACTCGCCGGAGGCCGCCGCCTGGGGTGTGGCGCGGGTGCGCGCGGCGACCGGGGTGGACGACGACCTCCGCGAGTTCCACGCGGAGTTCCGCGACGACCCGCTCATCGGAGCGTCGGTCCGCAAGGTGCCGGGGCTGCGTCCGCGGCGGACCCCCGCGCCGTTCGAGGCGTTCGCCTGGGCGGTGACCGAGCAGCTCATCGAGTTCCGCCGCGCCGTGGAGATCCAGAAGCAGCTGATCCGCCGCTTCGGCCGGCGCTGCGCGCTGACCGGGCTCAGGGACGCTCCGAGCGCCCAAGCGCTGGCCTGCGCCTCCCCGGCGGAGATCGAGGCGTGCGGCCTGACCGCGGGCCGCGCCGCGGCATTGCGCCGGGCGGCCCGCGAGGTGGCGACCGGGCGCGTGGACCTGGAGACGACCGACCCCGCCGCGCAGGAGGCCGGTTGGACGCGCCTGCAGGCGATCCCCGGCATCGGTGCCTGGACCATCGAGGTCACCGCCACGGCCGGCCAGGGCCGCTTCGACATGCTGCCCGCCGGCGACCTGGCCTACGTCATCCTCGTCGCCCGCCTGCAGGGCCGTGCCGACCGCGCCGAGGTCGACGAGGTCCGCGAGTACTTCGCACGGTTCGGGCGTTGGAAGGCGCTGGCCGGGCTCCACGCGCTGCGGAGCTCCGGCGTCGCGCACCTCGGGCCCGCCCAGGGCCTAGCCGTCTGAGCCGACCGCGTTCGTCTCGCCGCGGCGCGCGTCGTCATCGGCCGCGACGACGCCCTGACCGGGCAGGAACTCGTTGGTCAGCGCCGCGTCGGTCGGCAGCTGCGAGACGAGCTTGTTGGCCAGCATCCAGCGGCTGAACGCCTCCCACTCCTTGGGCTCCATCCAACCGAACGGCTTGGACGCGTCCGCCGGCACGAGCACGGGCGCGGTGGCCGTGACCTGGGCGGCGAGCACCTTGTCGTCGACGCCCTCGGCCTTGCCCTTCAGCGCGTTGACGCCGACCGTCGGGTTGGCCACGACCGCGCGCGTGGCCGTCTGCAGCGCCTGGATGAAGCGGCGGACCAGCGCGCCGTTGTCGCGCAGCCAGTCCTCCCGGGCGACGAGCACGAGCTCGTCGTAGGTCGGCACGCCCGCCTGCTCCATGCGCACGATCCGCGGGCGCTTGCGGTCGGCGGCCAACTGCACGCCCTCGACGTTCCAGTAGGCGCCGAGCGTCGCGTCGACCCGCTTGGAGACCATCGCGCGGACGAGGTCGAACCCGACGTTGACCTCCTTGATGCTGTCCGGGTCGACCGCCGCGTCCTGCGCCAGCGACTTCAGGTAGGCCGCCTGGTAGGGGATGCCTGCCGTGCCGACCTTCTTGTCGACGAGGTCCTTGACGGAGTCGACCTTGGCCGCGGGCAGGCTGATCAGCGAGGTCAGGGGCACCTGGGCCACCGCGGCCACGGCCACCAGGCGTGAGCCCTGGTCACGCGCCAGCAGCAGCTCCGGCTCGTAGGAGATGGCGAGGTCGACCTTGCCACCGGCCAGCAGCTTCAGCGGCGTCGCGGCGTCGCCCGGCGTGCTGATGTCGACGTTGAGGCCGGCACGCTTGAAGTCACCCTGCGCCTCGGCGGCGTAGATGCCCGCGTGGTCGGCGTTGGGCAGGTAGTCCAGCAACAGCGACAGGTTGCGTGGCGTCGGCGTGCCGTTGACGTTGTCGCTCTTGGAGCCACAGGCGGCGAGGCCGGCGGCCAGGGCTGTGGCGGCGAGCAGGGCGAGGGGACGGCGGGTCATTGCGGGGGATCCTTTCTGATGGCCCACGGGACGGCCACGCGCTCCAACAGCGCGACGAGGCCGAACAGCAAGAGGGAGAGGACGCTGAGGACGCCGACGGCGGCGAACGACAGCGCGGTGTCGAGGTTGCTCTGGGCGCGCGTGATCAGCACGCCCAGGCCCCCGTCCTCGGTGGTGACGCCGGTGCCTTCGGCGAGGACGGCGGCGATCGCGGCGACGGCGACGCACAGCTTCAGCCCGGTGAACAGGCCCGGCAGCGCGGCCGGGCCCTCGACGAGCTTCAGCGTCTGCCAGCGGGTGGCCCCGAACGTGCGCATGAGCTTGATGAGCCCGGGGTCGACGTTGCGCAACCGGTCGAGCACCGCGACCAGGACGGGGAAGAAGCAGATGAGGCCGATGACGAAGACCTTGGGGAGGATGCCGAAGCCCCACCAGAACACCAGCAGCGGGGCCAGGGCGGGTATCGGGATCGTCTGCGAGGCGATCAGCAGCGGGTAGAGCGCGCGCCGGACCAGCGGCGACTGGTGCATCGCGACGGCGGCCAGCCCGGCTGCGACCAGCGCGACGACCATGCCGATGCCCATCTCGCGCGCGGTGACGGCCAGCTGGTCCAGCAGCAGCCCGCGGTGGTCGACCAGCGACTGCGCGACGTCGCTGGGCGGCGGCAGCACGATCGGGTCGACGCCCGACAGCGCGCAGTACGCCTCCCAGGAGCCGAAGAACAGCAGCAGCGCCAGCGCAGCGAGCACGTCAGGCCGCCAGCCCTTCGAGCGCCTGCGCGCGCAGCGCGGCCACAGCGGGGTCGGTGGCGCTGCGCGGGCGCGGCAGGTCCACGTCGATCGTCCGCGTGACCCGCCCCGGCCGCGGCGCCAGGACGACGACGCGGTCGGCCAGCACCACGGCCTCCTCGACGTCGTGGGTCACGAGGACCACGGTGCGGCCCTGCAGGGCGTCCTGGACCCAGCGCTGCGTCTCGCTGCGGGTGATGGCGTCCAGCGCGGCGAACGGCTCGTCGAGGCAGAGGACCGGCGCGCCGGACAGCAGCGTCCGCGCGACAGCCACGCGCTGGCGCATGCCGCCCGACAGCTCGTGCGGCTTGGCGTCCTCGAAGCCGGCCAGGCCCAGCTGGGCCAGCAGCGGCCGGGCCTGCGCCCGCGCGTCGGCGCGCGAGCTGCCGGCCACCCGCAGCGCGAGCGCCGCGTTGTCGGTGGCGTCCGCCCAGGGCAGCAGGTCGTCCTTCTGGGGCATGAAGACGGCGCGCGCGCACGTGACCGTCCCCGCGTCGGGCTGCTGCAGCCCGCAGATGAGCTCCAACAGGGTCGACTTGCCGCATCCCGACGGCCCGACGATGGCGACGAACTCGCCCGACCGCACGTCGAGGGAGACCCCGTCCAACGCCTGCACCGTCCCGTACCGGCGACCTACCTGATCCAGGCGAACGTCCGCCTCCACCAACTCCCTTCGCGGGCATTACCCCACAGGTTCTGCGGGTCAGCTCCAGCGCGGAGCTATCTCAGCCGGGCGGTCTCCCCAGCACCCCATCTCGTCGCAAAATCTCGAGCACGAGCGTAACACCGGCCGCCGACACCCGGTTGTACGGGTGACATGCCGTACCTCACCTGTTCGAGTTGCACGACGACGGCGTACTCAGCGGCCCGCTTCTCAACGCGCGATGAATGCCCCATGTGCGGGGCGTCCCTTCGCGGCGCGCGCCGCGCAGTCGACTACGCCCCGGCAACGGCTGGGCTTGACCACTCCCCGGCAAGCATCCCCAGCGCCGTCGTCCAGCACTCCTACGCCTGACCACGGCCGCACGGCCACCCGCTCCTCCACGGCGGTCTCGCGCCGTTGGCTTCCGGAGAGAGCGGCTCCGCCGCCCCGACGCTGGTGCGTCGATCTGACGTGTCCATACGACGTGAGATCTCCACACCGCGGCGACGGAGGAGCTGTTGCGCGCCGCGCGCGTCGGTGCTCCCCGACGACGCCGCGCGAGCGGGAGCGGCCGATCGCGAGATCAGCGACAGTGGTGCGCGCCAGCGACAGTCGGCAGGCTAGGCGTCCCCGACGGCGACCAGCAGGTCACGCCAATCGGCGAGTGCAAGCTCGACAGCGTCCTTGAGGAACTCGAGGTCGCCGTTCGCGATGGCCAACGCCGCGAGCTCGACTCGGTCTGTGACGCGAACGATCTCCCAGGTCGAGAGTTCCCGTTCGATGCTCCCGAGGAGGTCTGCCGCGGCGTCGTGATCGATCGGTTGCGGGAAATCCCGCGCCAACCGCTGCGTGACGTCCGCAGAGCGCATGTGCTCAGCATCGCACGGCAAAAGATCACCGCCGACATCTTCGCTACGGGATTCAGGTAAACCGAATGTCGCGGTCCTGACCACGCCGGGTGGCCGTGCAGCTCGCGGCCCGCGGCCGCACCCCGAGGTTGACCGTTGAGCTGCCGAGCGTCGAGCTTGCGGGCGCGTTCGTAGCTCGCGGCCGCCGCGATCAACGCCGGGGTCCACCACAGCGACTCCGCGGACAGCGCGAGACCGCCGGCAACAACGAACGCGATGGCGACAGACCGAACAGCCGCGAACGCGGGCTGCGCTGCTCGCGCAGCAACTGACGGGTCACGAGCTTCTTCCGTGCCGCGCTGAGCGCGACTCGCCTGACGTGCGTGGACTGCTGTCGCAGCGGTGCGACAGCAGTCCACACACGTGCCGGTCGGCGCGGGCGGACTGGTGCGATCCCCGAGGAGGGACTACGCGCCGGCGACGACGGGCTTCGTCAAGGCTTTGACGAACTCCTCCAGTTGCGCCGTCGTCCAGCACTCGTACGCCTGGCAGTAGTCCTCGTAGGCCTTGATCACGCTGTCGCCGTAGTTCCAGTACAGGCGCGGCTCGGGGTTCAGCCAGAACGTCCGGCCCGCCTTCTCGGCGATGGCGCCGAAGACCTCGGCCTTCGGGTCGCGGCCGTTGGTGCGGGCGTCGCCCAGCACGATCACGGTCGCGCGCGGGTGCAGGTCGTCCTCGACGAGCACCCGGAACTCGTTCCAGACCCGGCCGTAGTCGGTGTAGCCGCTGATGTCGGCCACGCCGGAGTCGCGGGCGATCGCCTCGTTGACCGCCTTGAAGTCGCGCTCCTTGTGGAAGATCTCGGTGACCTCGGAGATCCGCTCGATGAACACGAAGGAGCGCATCTTGCGGAAGCTGTCGTGCAGCGCGTGGAGCACCGACAGGAAGAAGACCGAGGCTGAGGTGACGCTGGTGGAGACGTCGCAGAGGACGTAGATCTCCGGGCGACGGGGCCGGACCGGCTTGAACTTCAGCTCGACCGGGACGCCGCCGGTCTGCAGCGACGCGCGCATCGTCTTGCGCACGTCGACGTGCGCGTGGCGCTTGACGCCCCGGTTCTCCTGGCCCTGCGTCTTGAGCCGGCGCTTGAGCTGGGCGACGACACGGTGGACGGCGGCGAGGTCCTGCAGCGGGCCGGACGGCAGCGCCCGGTCGATCTCGTTCAGCGGCCGAGCAGGCGGCAGCGCCTGCTGGCGCTCGATCTGCCCGCGCTCGAGCTCCCGGCGCAGCGCCTGCTCGAACTTGCGGATGTCCTCGCGGGGCAGGCCGTCGCGGCGCGGGTCGTCCTGGGGCAGGTCCGGCTGGGCCTCGGCCTTCAGCCCCAGGTGCCGGCGGATGCGCTGGACGTCGACGCCGATGACGCCGGAGCCGTTGCCCTCCCGCGCGAACGCGGCGATGGCCAGCCGGGCCAGGTCGGCCATGCGGTCCTCGTCGCCCTGCTGGATGGCCTCGGCGATCATCTGGCGCAGCTGCTCGAGGTCCAGCTCGCCCGCCTGCTCGGGCGAGATGCCGCCCTCCTCCCGGACACCCTGCTCGACCGCGGCCATCTCGGCGGCGCGGAAGAAGAAGCGGTCGAAGACGAGGTCGAAGATCTTGCGATCGTCGGGCGACTTGGCCAGCGTCGAGCTCAGCGCGACCTGGAAGTCACCGCGGTCGTCCCAGCCGACGTGCTGGAGTGCCTGGAAGGCGTCCAGGAGCTCGGCGGTGCCGATGGCCACTCCCTCGCCGCGGAGCTCCTCGCCGAACTCCAGCAGGCGCGCGGCCAGGCCCGCGGGCGCCTCGCCCTCGGGCGTGCGGGCGTGGAGCGCCGCGCGGCGGGAGTCGGGCTTCTTCGGCGCCGGCAACGTCGGCTCCTAGGACGCTGCGCCATTGTTGAGCGTGAGCTTCACACCCACGCGCTCGGCGACGACGTCGAGGTCGGTGCGGTGCTTGACGATGATCGACATCGTCGACTTGAACGTCTCGGCGTCGATGTCGGTGGCGCCGAGCAGCAGCAGCGCACGCGCCCAGTCGATCGACTCGGCGATGGACGGCGGCTTCTTCAGGTCGAGGTCGCGGATCAGCGCGACGAGCTCGACGAGCTTGTCGGCGACGGTCTGGGGCAGCTCCGGCGTGTGCAGCCGGACGATCTCCAGCTCGTGCTCCAGCGAGGGGTAGTCCAGCCACAGGTACAGGCAGCGGCGCTTCAGCGCCTCGGTGAGCTCGCGCGAGTTGTTGGACGTCAGCAGCACGACCGGGTGCGTGGTCGACGTGACGGTGCCGAGCTCCGGGATCGAGATCTGGAAGTCGCTCAGCAGCTCGAGCAGCATCGCCTCGAACTCCTGGTCGGTCTTGTCGATCTCGTCGATCAGCAGCACGACCGGCTCCGGGCTGGAGATGGCCGTCATCAGCGGGCGCTCCAGCAGGAACTCCTCGCCGAAGATGTCCTCCTGGACATCGCTCCAGCTGCTGGGGTGGGCGGAATCGGATTTGGACTCGGCCTGGATGCGCAGCAGCTGCTTGCGGTAGTTCCACTCGTACAGCGCCTTCGCCTCGTCGAGGCCCTCGTAGCACTGCAGGCGCACGAGCGAGCGGTCTAGGTACTTGGCCAGGGCCTTGGCGAGCTCGGTCTTGCCGACGCCGGCCGGGCCCTCGACGAGGACCGGCTTGCCGAGGCGGGTCGCGAGGTAGGACACCAGCGCGGTGGAGTCGCCGGGCAGATAGCCGGTGGCGCGCAGGCCCGCGGCGACATCGTCGACGGAGGAGGGAGTGACGGTCATCGAACCCGGAAAGATACTCTGAGGTACGTGTCGGCTTCCGGGTTGCTGCTTGCTGCGTCGGACATTCCCGCAGCTCCGGTGCTCGCGGTGATGCTGTTCGGCGTCGTCATGGCGACCTTCGGGCACAGCGCCAAGAACAACGGCGTCGCCGCGCTGGGCATCGCCCTCGTCTTCCTCGCGACGGCCGCGATGTTCATCGGCGGGGTCCTCGCCTACGACGACGACCCGGGCGATCCGCGTCCTTGCAACCAGAAGCTGCACAACCCCGACTGCCGCTGAGGGTGGCGGGGCCGCTGACAAGCGCCGGGCCGTGCCGATGGCCGGCCCTCGCGGCTGAGCCGGGCCCCCGGTCCTGATGAGGCGCCGGCTCGGGCGCATCGCCGTCGACACCTCGGCGCTGCGCGACTCGCCCGACCTCCGCTCGCTGGTCGCGGGCAACTTCATCACCGGCCTCGGGACCCAGGCAGCGCTCGTCGCGCTGCCGTTCCAGCTCTACGCGCAGACCGGCTCGGCGTTCCTGACCGGACTGCTGGGCGCGGTCGAGCTGCTGCCGCTGATCACGATGGCGCTGTACGGCGGCGCGCTGGCCGACCGGATGGACCGGCGGCGGCTGCTGCTGCTCGACCAGGTCGCGCTGATCCTGCTGGCGTCCGTGCTGACGGTGCTGGCCTGGCCCGGCGGCGACGTGCCGCTGGCGCTGCTCTACGTGGTCGGCGGGCTGCTCGCCGGCGCGGGTGCGGTGCAGAACGTGGCCCGCGGGGCGATCGTCCCCAACCTCGTCGCGCCGGAGAAGCTGCGCAGCGCGCTGGCGCTGAACTACGGGCTGGCGCAGCTGGACCTCGTGCTCGGCCCCGGGCTGGGCGGGCTGCTGATCGGCGCCGCGGGAGTGCGTGCGGCGTACCTGGCCGACGCGCTGTCGAGCCTGGCGATGGTGGTGGGCGTGCTGCGCATGTCCCCGCAGCCGCCGCACGGCGTCGACCCCGACAGCGCGGTGGCCACGATCCGCGAGTCCATCCGCGAGGGCCTGACCTTCGTCAACGGCCAGCCCGCGCTGAAGGCGTCGTTCGGCATCGACCTCGTGGCGATGGCGTTCGGCATGCCGCGCGCGCTGTTCCCGGTGCTGGCCGTCTCGGTCTACCACGCGGGTGCGGAGGGCGCCGGGCTGCTCTACGCGGCCGTCTCCGCCGGGGCTGCCGTGGCGGCCCTGACGACGGGGTGGCTGACGCACGCGCGCTGGCTGGGGCGCATCACGATCGCCTCGGTCATCGCCTGGGGCGCGGCGATCGCGGTGGCGGGGATCTGCGGCTCGATCTGGCTGGCCGCGGCCTGCCTGGCCCTCGCCGGCGCCGCGGACTCCGTCAGCGCCGTCTGCCGGTCGACGATCAACCAGGTCGTCACGCCGGACCAGATGCGCGGGCGGATGTCGTCCGTCTTCAGCCTCGTCGTCACGTCCGGCCCACGCCTGGGTGACGTCGAGTCTGGGGCCGTCGCCGCGCTCGGCGGGGTGCGCTTCAGCGTCGTCAGCGGCGGCCTGGCCACGGTCGCCGGCGCCGCGCTGATCGCCCTGGCCTTCCCGGCCCTGGCCGCCTTCGACGGCCACGACCACCCACAGAGCTAGCCCAGGGCGCGGGTCAGCGGCGGGGGAACTCGGGCGGCTCGTCTTCGAACGCGGAGGCCTGCTCGAAGGGCAGGCGGCGGGTGACGTCGGTCGGCTCGTCGTCGGCCGGCTGCGCGGTCCCGTGGTCGGCGCCGTCGTCGAACAGCGACTCCTGCTCGGGCTCGGTGCGGCGGCGCCCGGCGCTGGTGCGCGGGGTGACGACGGTGGGCGCGGCGTCGGCCTGGACGCGCCGGCGGGCGTGGTCCCCGGGGGCAGGCTCGGGGTACTCCCGCTCCGGTACTGCGGGAGGTGCCGTCGTCGGTGCGTGGTCGCCGGGCAGCGGCGGCTCGCCGAGCTCGGCCGCGCGCAGCGCGTTGCCGGAGTAGGCCAGGAACGCCGCGCCGAGGAAGCCGAAGAAGATGCCCCAGTGCAGGTCGTAGTCGAAGGCCAGCTTGTCCGAGACACCGCCGCCGGGCTGGTCGACGAAGCGGTAGAAGACGAGGAAGCCGGCCCATGCGCCGGCGAACGTCACGATCGTGCCGTCGCCGCCGGGCAGGTGGAAGGGACGCCCGTCGGCCCGGGCCAGCATCAGCAGCGTCACGCCGACGGCGACCAGGAAGATCGCGGCCTCGACGAAGCTGAAGACGCCGATCGCCGAGGTCGGGTCGTTGGCCGTCTGCAGGTTGCCCTTGGGGCCGGTCGCGGCGTAGTTGCGCGAGTACCAGGGCAGGAACATCGTGGCCAACAGGACGACGGCCGCGAAGACGACGCGGCGCTGCTCGCGCTCGAGCTTGCCGAACGCCGAGAGCAACGAGCCGCCGGACGTCGCCGTCGGTGCCGGACGCGGCGCCCGCTTCTGCCGGCGCCGGGCCTCGCGGGCGCGGCGCCGCTCCTCAGGTCCCGGTGAGCTCATCGAGGCCCTCCAGCCGTCGGGTGATCAGCGCGCGCACGCGTTCGTCCACGTCGCCGGACTCCGCCAGCGCGGCAGCCTCGTCCAAGGCTTCGCGGGCCCGGCGTTGGCGGTCGGACCCATCGCCCGGGTTCTTGAGCACGTTGTCGGCCCGGAGGAGCAGCGTGCGGATGCGGTCGGAGGCGTCGCTCATCGCGGATGGGTACCGGTGGCGGCTACCCGGAGTTTCGGGCCGCTACGCGGCGGCCGCGTCCGCCGTAGGTGGGTCCCATGGTCATCGCTCCACATGGTACGCGGGGCGTGCGACGATCACCGCCTGCCCCGTCACGCCTACGGCACGCACGACGACCAGTTCGCCGACCTGACCCTGCCCGCCCGTGGCGACGGGCCCTTCGGCGTGGCCGTCGTCATCCACGGTGGCTTCTGGCGCGAGCGCTACCGGCTGGACCTCATGGAGTCGCTCTGCACCGACCTCGTCTCCCGGGGCTGGGCGGCCTACAACGTCGAGTACCGGCGGGTCGGCAACGGCGGCGGGCACCCCGAGACGCTGCAGGACGTCGCCGCGGCGATCGACCAGCTCGCCGACCTCGACGCGCCGCTGGACCTCGACCGCGTCGTGACCATCGGCCACAGCGCGGGCGGCCACCTCGCGCTGTGGGCGGCGGCCGCGCGCAAGCGACGCCCCCACAAGGTCCAGCTGGCCGGTGCCGTGGGCCAGGCGGCGGTGAGCGACCTGGAGATGGGCGCCGAGCTGAACCTCGGCGACGGCATCGTGCAGACCTTCTGCGGCGGTACCCCGGAGGAGCGACCGGACGCCTACCGCGCCGCGTCGCCCGCGGTGCAGCTGCCGTTCGGGGTGCCGCAGCTGCTGGTGCACGGCGAGCGCGACGACACCGTCCCCGCGTCGATGAGCGTCAAGTACGCCGAGGTGGCCCGCACGGCGGGGGACGACGTGACCCTGGTCCTGCGCGAGCAGGACGGGCACTTCGAGCACATCGATCCGCGCAGCGCCGCGTGGGAGGCCGTCATCCGCTGGCTGGAGCAGCTCAGGTGAACCGCCAGGACGCGCTGGACCTCGACGCGGCCGACCCGCTGGCGCGCTACCGGGACGAGTTCGACATCCGCGACCCGGACCGGATCTACGTCGACGGCAACTCGTTGGGATTCCCCGCGCACGCCGCCGGCGCCGCGCTGGACGCGCTGCAGGAGCAGTGGGCGCGCGACCTCGTGGGCGGCTGGGCGGAGTGGATCGACTGGCCGCGCCGGATCGGCGACGACCTCGGCACCGCGCTGCTCGGCGCGCGGCCGGGGGAGACGCTGGTCTGCGACAGCGTCACGGTGAACCTCTTCAAGCTCGCCTCGGCGGTTTTGCGGACCCGCGACGGTGCGGTGGTCGCCGCGCGCGAGGACTTCCCGACGGACCGCTATGTCGCCGAGGGCCTGGGGCGCGAGCTGCGCTGGATCGAGGGCGAGGTCACGCCCGACAGCGTCGCGCAGGCCTGCGGCGACGCAGCCGCGCTCGTCATCGCCTCCCAGCTGCACTACCGCTCCGGCGCGCGCGCGGACATGGCCGCGGTCTCGCAGGCCGCGCACGACGCGGGGGCGTTGATGCTCTGGGACCTCAGCCACTCCGTCGGCTCCCTCGCCATCGACCTGCCCGGCGACGGCGCCGACCTGGCCGTCGGCTGCACGTACAAGTACCTCTGCAGCGGGCCGGGCGCGCCCGCCTTCCTCTGGGTGCGGCAGGACCTCATCGAGGAGCTGGTCAGCCCGATCCAGGGCTGGTTCGGCCAGGCCGACCAGTTCGCGATGGGCCAGGGCTACCACCCCCAGCCGGGCATCGAGCGCTTCCTCGCCGGCACGCCGCCGATGGTGGCGCTGGCGCCCATCCGGGCGGGTGTCGCGCTGCTGGCCGAGGCCGGCATCGCCGACGTCGAGGCGAAGGGGGCCGCGCTGACCGAGCTGGCGCTGGAACTCCACGACGAGTGGCTGGCGCCGCTGGGCTTCCGCACCGACACCCCGCGCGAGGCGGTGCGCCGGGGCAGCCACGTCGCGCTGGCGCATGACGAGGGCTGGCGCATCACCCGCGCGCTGATCGACCGTGCGCGGGTCGTCCCGGACTTCCGCGCGCCCGACGTCGTGCGCCTCGGGTTCCCCGCGCTGACGACGACGTTCGCCGACGTCTTCGACGCGTTGCAGCGGACGCGCGACCTCGTCGCCGGGGGCGTGCATCTCACGGTGGATGCTGCACGACACCGCGTCACCTGAAAGCATCGGGGCATATGAAGCTCGTCGTCGCCCTCGCGGCCGTCGCCGGCGTGGCCGTCCTGGCCTCCGTCCCCGGCGCCGGCGCGCAGGACAACCTGCCCGCCTGCAGCTACACCTCCTCGCGCCTGGCGCCCGTCAAGGTCTCCAAGCTGCCGGCCAGGTCGGTGGCCAACCGCCACCAGATCGTGCGCATCAAGCCGCGCGGCAAGAACGGCAAGCTGCTCAACACGAAGATCACCGCGATGGGCATCACGTTCGAGCGGATCTCCGACGGCGGCATCGCCGACACCGAGAACATCCTGGCCGACTACAAGAAGGCCAAGCCCAACTCGACGATCGGCTTCGACGTGCAGCTGGGCACCTTCTCGCCCGGCGAGCGCGCGATCGTGCGCTGGACCGACAACGACCCCGGTCAGCCGACGCACCCCTGCCAGGGCGAGGCTCGGACCGGGGACATGAAGATCGTCTCCGCGGACTCCGCGCAGAAGCCGGTCGTCGGCAGCAAGGACGGTCAGAGCGATGCGCGCAAGGGCGACAGCGGCCTGCTCACCGTCGGCGGCAAGGGCACGGGCTGCCCGCTGACCACGGCCGACAAGGTCTCGGTCGTCGCGACGTCGGCCGGCGTGAAGAAGACGTTGAAGCTCGACATGGCCTGCGGGTTCTGGAGCAGCAAGCTCGTCGTCCGGGTCGACCGCTTCACCCTGCTGTCCGAGGACGGCGGCTACATCGGCGCGGCGCGTGTCTACGTCTCACCGCGGGCCTCGCCGACCCCCGGCGCCAGGCTGAGCCTGGCGGTGAAGGTCGGCAGCAAGACGATCTCCACCAAGAAGTTCCGCGTCGCCGACAACGGCGCCGTGGTCAGAGGCTGAAGCCGCCCCGGAGGTCGCGGGTGCCGGTGAACGACCGGCGACGTCGGCACTAGTCCTTCGGCGGGGGGCCGTCGATGCCGACCGGCGGCTTCCACTGCGCCGGCGCGGCCGACGGGTCCTCGTCGGGCCAGTGGCCGTGCGCGTCGAAGAAGTCGCGATCGGACTGCTCGCCCTCACGGGCCTTGTTGGGCCGGCCGGCCCACCAGGCCAGCCAGGCGACGGAGGCCAGGCCGATGGCGGCCGTCACGTAGCTCCAGATCGCGTTGAACACCGCGCCGCAGGCTAGCGCGTGGTGATCCTGAGCCTCGCCCTCATGCCGAGGCTCTCGTGGTCGGCGATGGTGCAGAACAGGGTGTAGGTGCCGCGCCGCTTCAGCTTCAGCCGGAGCCGGCCGCGGTCGCCCGGCCCCAGCCGATCCAGGTGGCCGACGACCTTTCCGCTGCTGTTGCGGACGGCGAGGTCGTGGGGGTCCTCGCCGCGGTTGGTGACGTTGAGACGCACGACGCCCGCAGGCGCCCTGGCCCGGTAGAGCGCGACGTTGAACTCATCCAGCCCGACGCCGACGGCGGTGGAAGGGACGGCGGCCGCAGCCAGGGCGACGACGGTGGCGAGCATCAGCGCACCACCTGCACCCGGGCCAGCTCACCGGCGCGGGGGATGATCGCGTTGGCGTCAGCGGCCAGCCACTGCTCGATGAGCGACGCGTACACCTGACGGAAGTCGACGGTGACCTTCAGGTTCTTGAGGGGGTCGAGGTCCGTGAGTGACGGATAGTCCGTCAGCACACCGGACCGGGCCTGCGTGCCCTGCACCCACGCGACGCCACCCGCGCCGTGGTCGGTGCCCAGCGACGCGTTGGCCTTCGGGCGCCGCCCGAACTCGCTCCAGGTCAGCACGAGAACCTTGTCGGCCAGCCCACGCTGCTCGAGGTCGAGCTGGAAGGCGGCCAATGCCTGGGAGACGTCGCCCAGCAGCCGGTCCAGCGCGGCGGACTGCCCGTCGTGGGTGTCGAAGCCACCCAGTGCGTCGAGCGCGGCGACCCGCACGCCGAGCGGCTGGGCCAGCAGGAAGGCCAGCGTCTTCAGCCGGTCCCCGAGACGGGACTTGGGGTACTGCGGCGCGGAGTCGTCGACCTGCTGCTCACCGCCCAGCAGCGCCGCGAGCTGCTCGCCCGCGCCGGGCGCCTGTGACGGCGCTGGGGCCTGCGCGGCGTACGGCGCGAGGTCGTCGGCCACGCGCTTGGTCAGTCGGGCGGCGCGGTTGACGGCGTCCCGCCCGGAGCGCTTGGAACCCGCCCGGCCCAGCCGCGCGTATGCGGCGGTGGTCATCGCCAGCGACTCGGCGTCCAGGCCGACGGCGTTCAGCGCCGCGTTCCTCGGCGTCTCGATCGCCGCCACCGGCGCCCCGGCGGTGCGCAGCACCGGCGCCAGCTGCGCGCCCAGGCCGATGCCCTGGAACGGGTTCTCCTGGGAGCCGAAGCGGTCGGCCCAGCGGCCCAGCCAGCCGGTTGCGAGCTCCCGGGTCACCAGCCCCGTCTCCCAGAACGCGCGCGAGTTGAAATGGCTGAGGTTGGGGTTGACGTAGTCGATGCCCGGCAGCAGCCCCAGCTTGCCCTGGTCGTAGAGGCCCTTCAGCCCGCCGCGGTTGCCGCGGGTCAGCGCGCTGTGCATCCCCAGCCCGGTGCTGCCGAGCTTAGGGGACGACTCCGGCCGCGCGATCGCGCCGCGGTCGTCGCGGTAGGTGCCGTACTGGTTCAGCGGCACGATCGTGTCCAGGAGGTCCAGTCCGCCGGGAAGGAAGACGCTGACGAGCACCCGCGCGCCCGGGTCACCGGTCGCGGCCTGGGCGCTGGCCTGCAGGGCCTGCTCCAGGCGCAGACCGGGCGCGAGGTACAGCGCGACGCCGGCCCCGAGGCCGGCGCCGATGAGCTCACGACGGGTCAGCGGCGTGGCGAGGTGTTCGCGGCGGCGCGCCTCGCTGGTGCGGTGGAAGTCGTCGCAGGAGTAGCGGGCCATCACATCAACTGGTTGTCGGGGCCGGCGATGAGCAGCGTCCGCAGCGCGCGCTGGGCCTGCTCGGCGTCGCGCCGGCGCTGGTCGTCGTTCCTGGCCGGCCGCGCGGTGATCTGCGCGGCCAGGGTCCGCAGCTCGTGGTCGGTGCGGCCCGTCGTGAACGGCTGGCCGAGCGCGCGCTTGGCCAGCGCCAGATGGCCCTTGGCGTCCAGCCCGGGGTCGACCGACCCCGCCTTCACGGGCGCCAGGCCGTTCTTGTCGCGCAGCACCTCGGCGGCGGCGACGAACCGGGCCCGGAACGCGGTGGTCGAGCACCACGCCGCACCGCCGTCCCAGCCGGCGACGCTGGGCGGCGCGAACGGGCGCTGGCCCATGACGGTCAGCAGCCTCGCCCAGGACGTGCGGTCGACCGCCCAAGCGTTGGTGCGCAGCAGGCCGGCGACGAAGACCACCGGCGACTTGACCAGGTCCGGCCGCCCGAGCTCCTCGTAGAGCTGTGGCGCGCGCAGCATCGCGGCGACGAGCCGTTTGATCGAGCGACCGCTGCGCTGGTACTCGCGCACGAGCTTGCGGCGGGTCTCCTTGCCGAGTGGGGTGCCGACCAGCTCGGCCCACAGCTTGCCGACGAGGAACTCCGCCACGCCCTTGTGGGCGAGCGTCAGCCGCAGCACGTCCTCGGCCTTCCAGTTGCCGGTCTGGCCGAAGATCGTCTTGGGCGTGTCGTCGTGGCGCCTGGGGTCGAAGTGGACCCCGGTGACGACCCCGTTGGAGCGGTCGGCGACCCAGCCCGTGAAGGCCCGCGCGGCCTCGCGGATGTCCTGCTCGGTATAGCCGTTGCCGACGCCGAGCGTGTAGAGCTCCAGCAGCTCGCGGGCGAAGTTCTCGTTGGGATCGCTCTTGTGGCTGCCGGCGATGTTCAGCGCCAGCTGCATCGCGGGGTCGAGGAACACCGCTTCGAGCAGATCGTCGAAGCGGCCCAGTGCGTGCGCGCGCAACGTCCGGTTCTGCTGCAGCAGCAACGGCGTGTCGACGCCGGATGTGGCGAAGTGGTCGTGCCAGAAGAACGTCATGCGCTCCTCCAGCGGGTGCGTAGTGCGGACCATGCGATCCAGCCACCAGAGGACGTCATGGTCGAACTCGTTGTCCGGGTCCAGCGGCGCGCCGTCGACCTGCGGGGCGGGACCGCCCAGGTGTGAGCCTCCCTCGCCGTTGAGGAAGCGGTTCAGCGCCTTCGCCCTCCCCATGTGCGCCAGCTCGGCCAGCTCGTGGGGGCGCGCGCCGTAGCCGGCGCGCCAGGCCAAGCGGCGTGCGTGGGCCTCGGACCACGCAGGCTTCCGTGCCTTCGTCACCCCGCTGACGGTAGGGACGCGGACGCGCCGGGGCAAGGCGCCTGCGTGAGGCTTGTGTGAGAGTCAGGCCTCGGCCCGGCGCTCGGCGACGATCGTCACCGTGCCGTCCGGGTGGAACACGTAGCCGGTGATGACGTCGCCGCGGTCGCGGACCGCCTGCGCGCACGCCACCTGGGAGGCGTCGCAGGTCTCGCGGACGGTGGGCACGTGTCAGGTATCGGCCCGCGCGGCGCCGCGGCCGATCGTCCGACGGGTCCGACCCGGCCGCTGGTCGGATGATGCGGCCGCATCCCCACTTCTGTGATCAGGCGATCGGGATGTCCTCGATGCCGTCGTCGGGGACGGCCCGGGGGGAGGCGGCGGGTGGGTTGTCGATGCGCTCGACCCACCAGTCGATCAGCGCGCGGACGAGCAGCAGGACCTGGCGCAGCACCTCGCGGATCTGCGCCTCGAGGTCCGACGGGACGAGATCGCGCAGCGTCTGCAGCAGGGCGGCGAGCGCCTGCACCTCGTCGGTGCGGGTCCGGTGCTCCTCGGCGGTGGTCCAGCCGGCCGGCGGCTCGTGGCCGGCGTCCCACGCTGCCCGGGCGCCCGCGGCCTCGCCGGCCAGGCGCTCGGCAGCCTCCTGCGTCGCGCGGATGCGGGCGCGGAGGTCCTCGAGGGGATCGTCGGGGTCGGGCATCAGTCGGGAGCCGTGAAGGTCACGTGCAGCGCGCCGTCGTCCAGGCGCGCGCCGGCGGGACGATAGTCGCCCAGGGCCGGGGGGAGCATGAGCGTCCGCTTGTGGCCGTCGATGCCGACGATGAGCTCCAGGCCGATCTTCTTCAGCGAGACGTCGCCCTTCTCCGCGAACGGCAGGTCCAGGCGCAGCCGGGCGGTGTGGTGGCCGATGACGAGCTCCTGCGTCACCGAGGTGTGCAGCACCGAGGCCGCGTCCCGGTCACCGAACAGCGCGTCGCCGAGCCCGTCGAGCAGGTCGGGTCCGATGACCTCCTGCGAGAAGTACGGCGCGGTGAGGACCGGGACGGGGGAGAAGGCGTCGCGCACGGCCGCCAGGTGCTCCTGCTGGCGCTCGCGCCACGGGCCGAAGTAGTCACCGACCTCCTCGGGGAAGACGCGGTTGCAGATGACCGCGTCGGTCAGGTACCCGTAGAGGTTGAGGTAGGTGAACGTCCGGCGGGCCTCGTCGATGACCATCCGGTCCGGGTTCATCACCAGGCGGATCGAGACGCGCTCGGTGTCGCGGAGGATCTCGTTCATCGCGATGAGGTTGCG